>CALMJU010000023.1 GCA_937864465.1 uncultured Acidobacteriota bacterium | reverse complement strand
GCGCGACGATCGCGGACGATCCGGTGAAGGAGAGCAACCGGCGCGGGATGGTGACCTTCGCGACCGCGGGCCCCAACACGCGCACGACGCAGGTGTTCATCAATTACGCGGACAACTCCTTCCTCGACGGCCAGGGGTTCGCTCCGTTCGGGAGGATCGCCGAGGGA
The DNA here is from genome assembly GCA_937864465.1 of uncultured Acidobacteriota bacterium. Taxonomy (GTDB): domain Bacteria; phylum Acidobacteriota; class Polarisedimenticolia; order Polarisedimenticolales; family JAIQFR01; genus CALMJU01. The sequence goes on along the minus strand of CALMJU010000023.1, from coordinate 30,217 downwards.
ATGGACGTCGTGGACAAGCTCTACGCCGGCTACGGCGAGGGAGCGCCCCGAGGCCAGGGACCCGACCAGGGCAGGCTCCAGAACGAGGGGAACCTCTACCTCGTGGAGAAATTCCCGAAGCTCGACTACATCAAGAAGGCGACGATCGCGAAGGCGGAGGCGAAGAAGTCCCCGGAGGCTTCCGCTGCCGCGAAGCCCTGAGGGGGAGGGGATGCCGCACCTGCCGCGCTCGACCCGGCTCCTGTTGGCGGTCGCGCTCCTCGCGGCGGTTGCGACCGGGGTCCCCGCGGAGTCGCCGCGTCCCGCCGGGGCGGAGCCCCACGCCCCGCCTCCCGCGGAGGCGGACGAGGCACGGGCCCCCGCGGCCGGCGAAGAGGCCGTTCCGCTTCCTCCCGGGCTCGGGGACGGCTGGTACGCCTCCATCGAGACGTCGATGGGAACGATCGTCGCGCGGCTCCTTCCCGCACAGGCGCCCCAGTCGGTCGCGTGGTTCGCGGGGCTCGCCAACGGCGAGATCGCCTGGCCGGACCCGCTGACGGGGGAGACCCGGAAGGAGCCTTACTACGACGGGCTGGTGGTCACGAGGTCCGTCGCGCTGAGCCGTTTCGAGGCCGGGGATCGCACGGAGATCGGGCAGAACGCTCCGCGGATCTTCGTCCCCGCGGAAGGCGCGGGACCGGTGAACTTCTCCCGGCCGGGCCGGCTGGGCCACGTCCGCTCCTCGCTCGACCGCATCAACGCGGTGAGATTCTTCGTGACCGCGGGGACCTTGCCTTTCCTGAACGGGCTGAATCCTTGCTTCGGGGAGGTCGTCGCCGGCCAGGGGGTCGTGAACCGCATCAGCGAGGTGCGCACCCGCGGCCGCGGGACGCCGCTCCAGCCGGTCACGATCCGGCGGATCCGCGTGACGAAGGTCGGCGATCCGCCCCCGCTCCCGACGCCGGTTCCCCACGAGCCGAAGGCCAAGGAGTACGGGCCGCATCCGACCGCAACCTCGCCCGGTCCCTGATCCGCCGGGCACCGGGGAGACGCTGAGCGTCGCTCGACGCGCCGCACGGGTGCCCCGCAAGGATCCGGAGACGCCTGCGCCCCTTACGATGGCGTCAGCCGGTGTGACGTCAAGTGACAGGAGCCCGCGTTCGAGCGGACGGCTCTCTCGCCTCCGCCTCGTCCCGCTGCCGGCTAATCCTTTCGCCGAGATGCAGTTGCGTCCGGCGGGTCTCCTGCGCCCGGCGCGCCGGGCGCGGCCCGCGTCCGTTCGGGAACGGGTCTTGCTCCATCCGCCGTCTCAGAGGCGAGGATCGCCAGGGAGGGCGCTATGATCGCAACGAACCTTCTTCCGTCGCGCGCGACCCGCGACGGCGGGTTCACGCTGGTCGAGGTCCTGGTCGTCATCGTGGTGATCGGGCTTCTCGCGGGCCTCTCGATCCAGACCGCCTTCTACGCCTTCGACGTGGCCCGCCTCAGCAGATCGGTCGCGAACCTCCGGCAGATCACGAGCGCGATCGTCCAGTACGAGACCGAGAACAGCGCCGTGCCGGTCGGCGGCCTCCAGCCCGTTTCCGACATCCTCTCCCTCCTTGGGGATCAGGCGGGCCGGCTGGATCCGGTGGACGGGTGGAACAACGACCTCTACTACGAGGATCTGGGGGGCGGGACGACGGGCTTCCGGGTCTACTGCTTCGGCAAGGACGGCGTGCCCGACGGCGAGATCACCGGATCCTGGATCGACTTCTACACGGACACCGTCGTCGAGAACGGCACGTTCATCCAGGCCAAGTGGTGAGAGCCGTGAGCGAGAGTGCCGTTCCTTCCCCGCAACCGGCCGCGGACATCGAGCGTCCCGCTCCGGCTCCGCCGGAGCCCGCGCGCGGGCCGGATCGTGTTCCGCTCGCCCGCTACTGGAGAGCGCTCGGCATCCCGCCCACCGACGATCTCCAGAAGCTCGATACCTCCTTCTACATCGTGGTCGAGAAGTTCTCCTCGAACCCGACCGAGGAGGAGGAGGCGCGTCGCAGCGAGATGCATCGGGCCTACGCCGTGCTGCGCCGCTCGCTCGCGGCGCGCGGACCGGTCAAGTCCTCGCCGGCCGAAGGAGGAGGCATCGCCACGAGAAGGGCGAGGGTCCTGGTCGGAATCGCCGCCGCGGTCGGCGTCGCGGGGCTGCTCTGGTCGAACCTGGGGACGCTGAAGATGCGCTGGGTCCGGTACGAGCCGGGGATCGTCCTGCGGCTCGCGCACACCGATACGCCCTACGGGACGGTCGTCCGCTTCGATCCCGCGCACCAGTTCCAGGTCGGGGCCCCCGTGAGAGCGTACGAGCTGAGGCTCGCGGACGGGGGGAGGACGGTCTGGCTCGCCGAGCGCATCGTCGAAAAGGGGATGGTCCCCGCCCGGTGACGGAAGGGAGCCGAAGAAAAGAGGGGACGCCGCCGCCGGCGTCCCCCTGAGATCTGTTGCGGAGCTTGTTTCTCGGTTCAGATTCTCTTCAGCAGCAGCACTTCTTCGTCGCCTTTTTCTTCGCCACCTTCTTCTTCGCGGCGGGCTTCTTGGCCGCCTTCTTCTTCGTCGCCATCATCGTCACCTCCTTCCCTCGGTCGCGCGCGGCGACCGTTCCTCGAAGCTTCGCCGTCGAATATAGAGACGTCGGGAAGCGTGTCAAGAGCGCGAGCGTCGATTTCGCCCTCGCGCTTCCCCGCGAGCGGCGACCCGACCCAGCTGCGCCGCGCCCCCGCCGACGTCGAGGAGCACCTTGATCGCGTCGGGGGCCGCGGCGCGGGCGAACGCCGCCGCCGCGTCCTCGAGCGCGAATCGCGCGGTGACGAGCCCTTCCGTCAGGGAAGGCTCCGAGGCGAGATGGTCGAGAGCGGGACCGAGCTCCCCGCACCGGGAGCCGACGATTCGCACCTCGTCCACGACGATCGGCGTCAGATCGATAGCGGCGCCGCCGTGGTACGTGCTCTTCAGGACGACCGTGCCGAGCGGGACGACGAGCGAAAGCGCGGTCCTCAGCCCTTCGGGGGAGCCCGTCGCCTCGACGACGAGATCGTACTCTCGCGCGAGGTCGCCGGGGGACACCGTCGCCCGGAGGCCGAGGCGCTCGAGACGCCGGAGCTTCTCCGGATGGCGGCCGCACACCACGGGTGGGATCCCCGCCCGGGCGAGGACCGCCGCGGCGAGCTGCCCGAGCCTGCCGTCGCCGAGAACGAGGGCGCGGCTTCCGGGGGCCGGAGCGACCTGATCGAGGATGCGGTGCGCCGCCGCGAGAGGCTCGACGAAGACCGCCGCCTCGTCGGGGACCCGCTCCGGCACCTCGTGGAGGTTCCGGAGCGGCAGGACGAGCGCTTCGGCGAACGCGCCGTCCCGCCCCGCGATTCCGAGCACGGTCCGGCGGGGACAGTGCCCGTGCAGGCCGCTGCGGCAGACCTCGCACGAGTCGCAGGCGACGTTGATCTCTCCGACGACCCTCCTCCCGACCCATCGCCGCGCGCCGGGGGCGCTCGCCACGGTGCCGACGAACTCGTGGCCCGGCACGCCGTCGAACCCGAAGTAACCCCGGGCGATCTCAAGGTCCGTGCCGCAGATCCCCGCGATCGCGACGCGGACGAGCGCCTCTCCGGGGGCTGGCCTCGGGGTGGGACGCTCGACGAGGAGGGGCCGCCCGCCGCGGAGGAGAATCGCCCTCAACGGGCGGTCTCCTCGGCGGCGCGCCTCCTCGGTCTTCGCCGTTTCGAGGGGATCCTGATGCCGAACGCGCGGATCTTGCGCTGGAGGGTGCGGACGCCGATGTCCAGGATCGAGGCGGCGTGGGTGCGGTTTCCGCCGGTCTGCTCGAGCGTCCGGAGGATCAGCTCCCGCTCCATTTCCGCGAGCGTCGTTCCCGCGCGGGGCTCGCCCCGCTCCGGCGCCAGACGGGTCCGGCTCATCGCCGGCGGAAGGTCCTCGAGCCGCACGACGTCCCCCGGGCTCGAGACGAGCACGCTCTCGAGCACGTTCTTCAGCTCCCGCACGTTGCCCGGCCAGGAGTACGCCTGGAGCGCCGCGACGGCCTCCGGGAGGATCCGCTTCGGACGCACCGCGTTGACTCGGGCCAGCTGATCGAGGAAGGTCTCGACCAGCACGGGGATGTCGGCGCGCCGCTCCCGAAGCGGCGGCACCTGGACGGTGAGCACCTTCAGGCGGTAGTAGAGATCCCGGCGAAACAGCGATCGCTCGACGAGATCCTCGAGGTTGGCGTTCGTCGCCGCGATGACCCGGACGTCCACCCGGATGCTCCGGTCGCCGCCGAGGCGCATGAACTCCTTCTCCTCCAGGACGCGGAGGAGCTTGGCCTGGGTCCCTGGATCCATCTCCCCGATCTCGTCGAGGAAGAGGGTCCCGCGATGGGCGATCTCGAACTTGCCGCGCGCGCGGGCATGGGCCCCCGTGAACGATCCTTTCTCGTGGCCGAACAGCTCCGACTCGATGAGGCTCTGCGGCATCGCCGCGCAGTTCAGCGCGATGAAGGGGAAGTCGCGCCGCGGGGAGCTGAAGTGTACGGCGCGGGCCACGAGCTCCTTGCCGACCCCGCTCTCCCCCTGGACGAGCACGGTCGCGCGCAGGGGGGCGATCCGCTCCACGCGATCGAGCACGGCCCTCATCGCGGAGGAGCGGGCCACGAGACCCTTGACCGACTGGTGCTTCGAGATCTCTCCCTGCAGGAGAGCGATCCTCGAGTCCAGGTCGTGCCGATCGAGGATCCGGCCGAGACGGATCCGCAGCTCGACGGGGTCCGGAGGCCGGTGGAGGTAATCGTCGGCGCCCTGCCGGAGCGCCTGGACGGCCGCCCCGGCGTGTGCCGCGCCCGCGAGGACGAGGACCGGCACGGCCGGGTCGACCCGCCGGATCTCCTGCAAGAGGACCGCCGGATCTTCCGAGGAGAGCTCCAGATCCACGATCGCCGCCTCGGGGCGGTCCTCCTCGAGGCGCCGGACCGCGTCCCGCCCCCCGGATGCGAGCACCGGACGGTGGCCGGCCCGGGCGAGCGAGTGGATCACCCGCTCGCGGATCGAGCCCTCGTCCACGACGACCAGGACCGCGCTGCTCCCTCGGGACGACTCTCCCATCCCCCCGATTATACGGGAGGGCCCGGCCATCGGCCAGAATGGCCGATTTGGTTTGTTGAGTCAGCCACCTTGACACTTTTCCGGCCGAGAGAGAGGCGGCCCGGTCGGAAGGCTGGACCCGGCAGGCCGGCGTTTCCACCGCACGGGCGTTGAAGAAATTCGAGAGGAGCCTCCCGCGGCGGGCGCGATCGGCGCGCTGGTACGCGATTTGTTATGGAGCAGGATGAGTCCCGCGACTCGGCGGGTGAGAGGAGGTCGCGAAGGTGCCGCGCAAGGGTGCTCGCCGCAGCAACACCGCCCAGAATCGCATCGTCGACTTCGACTTCCAGGACCGGAAGTACCAGATCGATCCTCAGAGAGGAAAGGTCTACCGGCGCTTCGTCGAGATCGAAACCTCGAAGGCATTCGAGATCTTCTCTCACTGGCGCGCCCTGCAGATCGGCGCCTGAGCCGGTCCCTTCCACCGCCGGGCCGGACGGATCCCCGCACGGCCGATTCACCCCGGACGGGTTACACTCCGGCTCCATGAGTCTCCGCCTCCGTCTCGTCGTTGCCCTCCTGGCGGCCGCATCGGTCTCGCCCTCGCGCGCCGACGGCCCGCGCCTGACCTGGACTCGCGGCGCCGGCGATCCCGGCTGGACGGTGCCGCTCACGGCCGCGGCCGACGGCCGCGCGCCCTCCGGGCCCCTCCTCGCGCCGGCCTGGTTCGACCCGGCGCCGGACATCACGGTTCGGCTCCTCGGCGGCGGCCGGTTCCGGCTCTCGGAGCAGCGCGGAAAGATCGTCCTCCTGGATTTCTGGGCGACCTGGTGCGCCCCGTGCCTGCGGGAGCTGCCCCGGCTCCAGAAGCTCTGGGAGGAGCAGTCGCCGTCGGGGCGCCTCGCCGTGGCCGCGATCAACGTCCGCGAGGGGGACGAGATCGTCGCCGAGGCGGCGGAGGTGCTCGGCCTGACGTTTCCCGTCGGGCTCTACGACGACAGCATCGAAGAGGCGTTCCGGGTCCGCGCCTTGCCGAACCACGTGCTCGTCGACCGGGACGGACGACTGAGGGACCGCTGGGGCGGATCCGACGAGCGGGCCGAGCGCTCGGTGGCCGAGCGGATCGGGGCGCTCCTCGGAGACGATCCGGCCGCCGCCCCCCGGACGCTCGGCGAGGCATTCGACGGCCCCACCCGTTTTTCGATCGCGTGGGCCAGGGATCTCGACACGCGGGTCGACGGGATCGCCGCATCCTCCGGGGCGCAGGGCCGGATCCTGGCCTCGGCCGGCCGGCACGTCCTGGTCTTCGCGCCGGACGGACGGACGCTTTACGGCATTCCGATCCCTTCCGCCGGCGGACGCCTCCTCCTCGCGGATCTCGACGGCGACCGCCTCGAGGAGGCGGTTTCGTTCCGGCCCGGCGCCGCGGAGATCGTGGTGATCGATCCTCGCAAGAGGAGCGCGCGGGTCCTCGAGCCCCCCGAGCCGGTGCTCGACGTCGCCGCCTGGCCGGCTTCCCAGCGCGGGGCGCCGGCGGGGCAACTGGTCCTTGCGGTCCAGAGCGGCGTTCTCGTGATGGACCCCGCATCGGCCTCGACCCGCCGCATCGAGGGGACCTCGGAGACGCTGGACGTCGAGATCGCCCCGGACGGGAGCGCGGCGGCCCTCGGGAGCGATCGGGCTCTGCGGTGGATCCCGGAGCAGGGGCCGGCATCCGAGCCCGTCCGTCTACCCGAGGGGGACACCCGCATCGTGGCGGCCGCGGGGCCGGCAGGAGGAGCGGCGAGCGCCCACGCAACGGCGGCGGCGGCCGGCTGCTTCGGCCCTTCGCCCGGCGAGAGGCAGATCGCGGCCGCGACGCCTGCCGGCGACCTGGCGATCCTTGACCTCGGATCCGGGACCGTCTTGTGGCGAGCCCGTTGGCCGGGAATCCGGCACCTCGCCGCGGCGGACGTGGACGGCGACGGGCGGGACGAGCTGCTCGTCGCGGCCGGCAAGACGGTCGCCCTGCTCGAGGCGGCGCCGTAAGGATCCGGCGCTGGGGCTCACGAGCGGGCTCGCCGGCCCAGGCTGCGGCGCAGCGACGCCCGGACTCCGCGGCGGAGCATCTTCCATCCCGAGGCCGCGGAGTCGGGGATCTTCCTGAGGTACAGCTCCGGGTGAACCGTGCGCAGCGCGGGGAGGGATGTCGGTCCGAGCGCGCCCGTGGCGCTCCGGAGCTCGCCGAGCTTCTCCTTCCTGGCGTACAGCAGGACGTTCTGCCGGTACCAGTACGCGATCCCGGCGTCGTCCCAGATCCTCGGACGGATCGCGTCCAGAACCGCGTAACCCCTCGCCGCGAAGAGCCGCGCCCAGTGGTCCTGCCACTGCTCGTTCACGTGGTGGCTCCCGCCCTGGTGCGGGACGGCCGCGGAGAACAGGACCACGTCCGACAGCGCGGCGAGCGAGCCGACGAAGCTCTCGGCGCGCTCCGAGGGAAGGTGCTCGGCCACTTCCAGGGAGATCGCCAGATCGAAGCGGCCCAGCTCCGGGAGGGGGCCTCCGAGATCGACGCGCAGGAACGCCTCGCGGGGGATGACGAGGCGGTCTTCGGGAACCCACGGCCCGTCGAGTCCCCGGACCGTCCGGACCCCGCGATCCCGCAGCGACGCGAGCCAGGTTCCGACGCCGCATCCCACGTCGACGGCGGAGCGGACGGGCGGAACGAGGTCCAGGACCAGGGAAAGGATCGTATCCGCGGCCCGTCTCGTCTCGTCGTGCCGGTCGCGGTAGAACCGGTCCCTGTACGCCTTCATGGGCGGCGAGTCCGGGGATCGGAACTCTCCCGCGTCCGTGCCGGCGGCGCGGATCGCTCGCGCTGCATCTCCCAGAGCTTCGCGTACTTCAGCAGGGCGTGGTCCGCCTCCATGTATGCGACGAGGAACCCCTCGGTTCCGTCGAGAAAGCCGCCCTTGAGGACGTAGGACTTGAAGAACCGTCCCGCCCCGTGTCCGAGCATCCTCCACGCTCCGCTCCGCCTGCCGCGCTCGTACTCGTTCCGCGCCCCGCCGCGGCTGAAGCGGTGGATCTTCCGGCCATAGTCCTCGAGGCTGCGGAACGTGTGGTGGAGGAGCGCCCCCCGGCATTGCCCGGCGCGACCGCGAAGCTCGACCCGGGAGTGGACGTGCAGCTCCTGGTAGCGCCCGCTGCCGCGGTGAAAGAGCCGGAGCACACGATCGCCCCCCCACGTGCCGTGACGGATCTCCCGTCCCAGGAAGAAGTTCCTGCGCCGCACGTAGTAGCCGTCGCGGTCCGGATCGCGCAGGAGAGCTCGGATCTCCTCGGCCAGCTCGGGCGTCACGCGCTCGTCCGCGTCCACGATCATCACCCAGTCGTGCTTCGCCTGAGGGATGGCCCAGTTGTTCTGCGCGCCGTGGCTCCAGAACTCGTGCTGCAGGATGCGATCCGTGTGGCGGCGCGCGATCTCGACCGTCCGATCCGTGCTGAAGGAGTCCACGACCAGGATCTCGTCGGCGAACGACAGGCTCTCGAGACACTCCGCGATCACGTCCTCCTCGTTGTAACAGGGGACGATCACGGTGACCTTCGCCTTCGGGAAGTCGTTGTCGCCGGCAGCCATGGAGCGGGACCCGAGCCTCCTGGTCGGCGTCGAAGCGCGCACCCTCCGGCCGCGACCGCGTGTCCCGGCCTACGCCTCGCGTCTTCCGGGCCCATTGTCGTCCGGCCCGCAGGGGAGTTCAAGCCGCGCCGTCGATCTCGAGGGCTCGGAGCGCCGCCTCGAGGTCTCCCAGGCTGTCGAGGAGGGCATCCGGCCGCGCTTCTTCGAGTCGCTCCCTCGGGACCCAGCCGGACGGCACGGCGATCGCCCGGAAACCGTTCGCCCGGGCGCAGTCCACGTCGAGCTCCGTGTCGCCCACGACGGCGACGCGCTCCGCCGGAACGGACGCGTGCGCGAGCCGCGACACGCGCTCCCTCGCGATCCGCGCGATCTCGCGCCGGTCGGGGGCGTCGGAGGAGAACCCGCCGGTCGGGAAATGGGGGTTGAGGCCGAACGGGGCGAGCTTCAGCCGCGCCCCTTCCTCGAGGTTCCCCGTCAGCAGGCCGAGCCGCACGTCGGGTCGGCCGCGGAGGACGTCGAGCAGCTCCCGCACGCCGGGCATCACGCGGCGGCGGGGATCGGGACGCGCCATCTCTTCGCGCAGGGCGGCCAGATAGGCCTTTCGGATCCGGCCCTCGGTTTCCTCGATCCGCTCCGGAGGGACCCCGGCCTCGCGGGCGATGTCCCGGATGATCCAAGGGTCGGTCTTCCCTTCGAACCGCACCTTGCGCGAAGGAGCCTCGATCCCGTCGATGCCGAGAACGCTCCGGAAGGCCGCCTCGAGGGAGCGGCGCCCCGCGCCGGCGCAGTCCACGAGAGTCCCGTCGAGGTCGAAGAGGACAAGCCGAAGACGCATTGCGCCGGAATTGTAGACGCCGGCGGGCGAAAACGGCAGGGCTCGACTCTGGCGTTGACCGGCGCTATGGTGCGGTCGTTCGGGGGGCGAATTGCAGGCCCAGCCTCGTCTCGTACAGGTGCAGCGGCGAGCGGCCGAGGTCCGCGCGGAGGGGAGCCCATGGCCCGCCGTCCGACGGATCGTCGTTTCGCGGGTGGAGCCTCTCCGGCCTCTCGTGCTCGCCCTCCCCGCGCTGGCGGCGCTCCGGGAGGCGTACCCCGGCGCATGGCTCGGGCTCCTGGTTCGGCCGACGACGGCCGCCTTTGCGCGGCTCGTAGGCGGAGTCGACCAGGTGCTGGCGGCCCCCTCGGACCCGGGCGGGCTCGCCGCGATCCTCCGGGAGTTCCGGCCCGATCTTCTCGTGTCCATGTCGTCCGGAGGGAGGATCCCCTGGGCGGCGGCGACCGTCAGGATCCCGCACCGGGTCGGTCCCGGGGGACGCGTCTACTCGCCGCTCTTCGAGAGGTGCGCGGACGTCGCGCCGAGAAGGTGGGGCGCGGCGCACGAGGTGGAGCAGGGGCTCGCCCTCGCGCAGCGCTCCGGCGCGCGCGCGGGAGAGGCGCGCTTCCCCGTCGCCCTCCCCGAGCCCGCCGTCGCGCTCTCCCGCGAGTGGCTCAAGGAGCACCGCATCGAGCGTCCCTTCGTCGTCCTGAGGAGCGAGTCCTGCGGAGGATGCACTTCCTGGCCCGCCGGGCACTTCCTCCGCCTCGCGACCCTCCTCGCCGCCGAGGGATTCCGTGTCGTCTTCTCGGTCGGCCCGGAAGACCGAGCGACCTCGGAGGCTCTGGACGCCGCGGACGTGCCCGTCCGAAGGGCCCCGCGCTTCACGGGCGACACGCCGTCCCTTGCCGCCTTCCTCCGGTCCGCCGCCGTCGTCGTGGGAAACAGCACGGGCGCCGTCCACCTGGCGGCCGCCCTGGGATCTCCCGTTCTGATGCTGCACGCCCCGTGGAGGGGCTGCGAGCCTGCCCGGTGGGGGCCTTACTCCGCCAGCGGGTGGTCGCTCGTGGCGGACGCGCCGGGCGCCGAGCGCTGGTCGCCCCGGGACCGGGCGCGCCTCGGCCCGGAGCTGATGGCGACGATCTCGCCCGCGGCCGTGCTCTCCTGCGTTCTCGCGATGCTCGAAGGGGGGACGCCGAGGCTCTGACGGGCCGGCTCCCGGCGGGGAGCGAGGGCGATCAGATCTCCGGCATCCGCCGCTCCTCCCTCTCGTGGAAGTCCGCGATGATCCTCCACGCCTCGGCCGCGGTCTCCGCGTACGAGAAGAGGCCGACGTCCTCGGAGGAGATCATTCCCTCCCGAACCAGCTCGTCGAAGCGGATCACCCGGTTCCAGAACGCGCGGCCGATCAGAACGATCGGCACGGACGGGACCTTCCCGGTCTGAACGAGCGTCAGCGTCTCGAACAGCTCGTCGAACGTCCCGTACCCGCCCGGGAAGGCGACGAGCGCCCTCGCCCGCATCAGGAAATGCATCTTGCGAATCGCGAAGTAGCGGAACCGGAAGCAGAGCTCCGGCGTCACGAAGGGGTTCGGTTCCTGCTCGTGAGGCAGCACGATGTTGAGGCCGACGCTCTTGGCGCCGATGTCGTGCGCCCCGCGGTTCGCCGCTTCCATGATCCCGGGGCCTCCCCCCGTGACGATCACGAACTCGCGGTCGCCGTTCCGCTGGGCCTCGGCGGAGACGATCCGGCCCAGCTCCCGCGCTTCCTCGTAATACCGGGAGTTCGCGGCCGTCCGGCGCGCGCGGTCGAGGGCCTCGGCGGCCTCCGGGTCCCGGGGAGCCCTCGCCGCTGCGGCCTCGGCCGCCGCCAGGGCAGCCCGGGCGGCCTCGGGCTCCTCGATCCGGGCGCTGCCGAAGACGACGATCGTCGACACGATCCGGTGCTCCCGCTGCACCAGGTCGGCCTTCGACAGCTCGAGCTGGAGCCTCACGGAACGAAGCTCGTCGCGGTTGAGGAAGTCGACGTCCTCGTAGGCCATCCGGTAGGACGGGGACTCCACGATGTCGGGATCGGTCGCCATGCGCTCTCCTCGGGTTCGCTTCCGCGCCGCGCGCGGGAGAAGGTCGAGCCGGAACTCCTAATGTGGTGCCGGGATCGGACGGCCGCCAGTCGATGCGGCGACGGCGCCGGAACACGGCTCAGGCGAGAGGTGACGCGCTCTCGGGCCCTGACGTGACGACCTCGAACGGATCGTCCCCCGGCGTCTCGATTCCGACGACCGCGAGGCCCGCCAGCTTGCCGGTCTCGATCGTGCCCAGCTGTCGTTCGAGGCGCAGGGCCCGGGCTCCGTTCAGCGTGGCCATCCGGACGACGGCGGCGGGCGACAGGCCCGGGTGCTCGTGCCGGAGCGCGGCCATCTCCACGAACAGGTCGAGGTCCGGCACACAGGCTAGCGGCCCGGTTCCGAGCGCCACGGGGATCCCCATCGAGAGAAGCTTCGGGACCGGCGTCTTCCCGACGCCGAGCCGGACGTTGCACCGAGGGCACGTCACGAGAGTCGCGCCGCGCGCTTGGAGCTTCGAGAGATCCTGGGCACCGAACTGGACGCCGTGGACCACGAGGGTCCGGGACGACAGGACCCCGAGACGGTCGAGGCACTCGATCGGAGAATGACCCGGAGCGCGCCAGTTCTCGTCCCAGAGGCCGAGGCTCCGGAGGATCTCCGGCAACGGTCCCGCGCCGTCGTGGAGCATCGAGCTCTCGTCGGCGGATTCCCCCGCCTGCACAGTGAGAATCTCTCCCGTGGCCGCGGCCCTCCCCGCGAGGGCCTTGAGGAGCGGTCCCGATGTGGTGTGCGCCCCGTGTGGAGACAGGACCACGGCGATCCGGCCCGCCGCGGCCCTCACCGCCTCCGACCGCTCGACGGCGTCCAGCGTGTCGGCCGCCCGGTCGAGGATCCTCTCCGCCTCGTCGGCCCGGAGCCCCGAGAGCTCCAGGAACACGACCCCGTGGAGGGTCGAGCGCGCCAGGACCTCGGCGGCGACGGGACGGACGGCGACGTCCCCCACGGCGACGGTGCCGCGCGCCGCCATCGCCGCTACCGCGATCTCCCCGGCCGCCCGAACCGTCGCATCGTCGGCGCGCGCCTGCCTCTCGAGCACGCCCCGGAACCAGGCCGCCCAGTCGCCGGACGGCGGAGGATCGTCGCGCATCCACGAGAGATCGATGCGCGTGTGGGCGTTGACGAGTCCGGGCAGGAGCACCGCGTCGCCGAGGTCTCGCGTTTCGGCGTCGGCCCCGGCGGCCTTCAACACCTCGTGCTTGCGGCCGACCGCCGCGATGCGGCCGTCACGGACCGCCACGGCTCCGTCCACGAGGGGAGGGGAGGCGACCGGAAGGACGTGCCTGGCCGTGTAGACGATCATCCCGCAGCTCCGGCCGCGGGCTGGGTCCGCCCGCGCGGACTTCGATTATATAGGGGATCGGGGCCGTTTCGCGGCGGTGGCCGATGCTAATATGGCCCGGGCCGCGGGGTCGGGGCCCGCCGGCCCTCGGGGCCGGGCGGCACGGCGGAGCGTTCGGATGGCGGGGAGCGCAAGAAGGCCGGCGGGAGATCCCCGCCGCGAGCGGAGGACCGCGGAGGGGAAGGCGATCCTGGTGTCCCTCCCGGCGGGCGGCTGCGGGGCGGGCGCTCCCGCGAGCGCTCCCCCGTGCGACCGGTGCGAAGCAAGATGTTGCCGCTACTTCGCGCTGGAAATCGACCGCCCCGTGACGCCCGAGGACCACGAGAAGGTCCGCTGGTACCTCGTCCACGAGGGAACGTCGGTCTGGGTCGACGAGGGGCGCTGGTTCCTCGAGATGAGGAACGCATGCCGCCATCTCGGCGCGGACTCCGCGTGCAGGATCTACGAGAACCGGCCGCGGATCTGCCGGGAGTACGGGGCCCCCCCCTCGCCCGACCGGTGCGAGTTCTTCGAGGAGGACCTCGCGTTCGATCTCCGCTTCGACGATGCCGAGGCGTTCGACGCCTGGTCGCGCGAGGTGCTTCGCATGCGGGAGAGGAGGCTCCGGGGCCGGCGCGAGGCGCGCGCGCGCCGCGCCGGCAGGCCGACGGAGGCGATCGCATGAGGAGATGGGCGTCACGGGTGGTCGCGGCGGCGCTCGTCGCCGTCGCCTTCGTCGGGGCGGCGCGCGCCGAGAGCGCGGGCGAGGTCCGGGAGATGCTCGGGATCGGGTCGAAGGACGTCCTCTCGGGAAGCGTCCTGACCGCGCGCGTTCTGCCCGGGGATGCGAAGCAGGTCGTCGCGGTGACCACCTACTTCACCGGGAAGCGTGGCGAAGCCGACGCGGTGAACGTGCGGCTGGATGTCTTCCGGCGCGAAGGAGAGCGGCTCGTCTCCCTCTACGCGCGCGATCTCGGCGCCGAGAACGGCGGATACGTGGGACGGGGAGAGGTGGAGCTCGTCGATCTCGACGGCGATCAGGTGAACGAGATCGTGATCACGTACGACGACGCGAGGAGCCCCGTCGTCTCCCGCAGGGCCGCCGAGGTGATCGTGCGCGAGCCGTCGGGGTTCCGCGTCGCGTGGAGCGGCGAGACGGAGTACGACGCCACCCGCGCCGCCAGGGACGTCCCTTCCGAGCGGCGGGACCGGTTCGTCCGGACGCTCGACGTCGCTTCGACGCTCAAGACGCGCGGCGTGACGCTCTTTTTCCGGAAGAAGGTCATCGCCGTCGCGGGCGAGCGCCTCCCGGAGCCCAAGGAGGTCGTCGAGACGTTTCCTCTCCGGACCGCGCCGGAGTTCTGAGGGGCGGGCCCGCGGGAGCGAGGCGCGACCCGGCGGAAGGTTACGGCGCGCCGCGACCCGTGACGGCGAGGAACAGCGTCAGCCAGTCGCGCAGGTGCCGCGTGAGAAGGAAGTGGTGGCGGACCAGCTCGCGGCCGCGCGCCCCCATCTCCTCGGCGAGGGCAGGCCGGTTCAGCAAGAACCGGAGCCGGTACGCGAGCCCCTCGGGCGAGTGGACCAGGAAACCGGTCTGGTGGTTGAACACCTGCGTCGTGATGCCTCCGACCGCGCCGCCGATCACGGGACGTCCCTTCCACAGGCCTTCCGTCACCGTCAGGCCGAACCCCTCCTTCGTCGACTTCTGCACGATGACCGTGGCGGCGCGCTGGAAGGCGTTGATCTCCAGATCGCTGTCCGGAGGAATCCCCAGGACCGAGATGTCCGGATCGCCCTCCGCCGCATCGTGAACCTCCCGGAGGATCTGCGCTCCCTCGGGGTCGTCGTCCGCGGTTCCGCCGACGAGCGCCAGCCGGCAGTCGTCGCGGCGCCGCGCCATCCGGAAGGCGCGGATCACGCCGACCGGGTCCTTGAAGCGGTCGAAGCGGGACACCTGAACGACCAGGGGCCTCGAGCGGTCGAGACCGAACCTCGCGAGGATCCTGTCCGCCTCCTCGTCGGACATGTCCCGGTTCTTGGGGGCGAGGGGGTCGATCGAGGGGGCGATGAGGTACTGCGGATGGGCCAGGTTCTTGGCGAAGGAAGCCATCGAGAAGACGCTGGCGTCGTAGCGCTCGACGTGCTGGGCGAGGAACCTCCAGGCCGCGCGCTGGGGGCGGGAGGCGTCGATGTGGCAGCGCCAGATCCAGGGACAGGTCTTGGGGGCGAAGTCGACGAGCGCGGCCGGCTGCGGGTCGTGGACGACGACGACGTCGGCGTCGAGGTCGAGCCGCTCGGCGTTTCGCCGGTTCGTCTCGACGTACGCCTCCCGCATGCGGGCCGTCAGCTCGCGGGTCGACCCCTGGAGCGCGTTGTGGATCGTCTTGGTCGCCTCGAAGAACTCCGGCGTCCCCTCGAGGACCTCCCAGCGGGCGGAGATTCCCAGCTCGGACAGAAGCGGCACGTGGCGGGCCAGCATCTCGGCCACGCCTCCCCCGACCCGCGTGGAGTTCACGATCGCGACTCGCAGGCCCTCGATCCTGTGGGCGAGACGCCGCAGGACCGCGATCCGCTCGCTCCCGACGATGGCGGCGTAGTCGTCGAGCCGGGGGGCGGTCACGGCTCGGCTCCCGCGAGGAACTCGTCGAACAGCACGACGATCCGCCGCCGGAGATCCGCGAGCGAGAAGAAGTAGAAGTCGAGCGCGCGGAGCCTGTCGATCAAGGAGTTCGGTCCGAACTGCCCCTCGATCCATCGGGAGAAGTCGTCCGAATCGTCGCCGGGCGCGCGAAGCCTCGCCTCGTGGAAGTGGAAGAAAAGCGACGAGAGGGGAACGTCCCGGATCGCCCTCCGCATCTGGCGGATCGTCCAGACCTCGCGCTCGCCGGGGAGCGCGAGGTAAAGCCCGCTCGCGAAGTGGAACTCGAAGCCGCGGCGCACCCACGGGACCAGGGGCAGCTCGTCGAGGTGCTCCTCGACGAGATCGATGATGGTGGCCCGGGCCTCCTCGAGGTCCACGAGCGCGTAGGGATCGAGCGCCGCGAGCTTCTCGGCAAGGGCGAGGTCCTCCAGCGAATGGGCGGCCCACAGGGCGAAGTCGTTCGGATAGTCCCAGACGCCGAAGCGGTGCCGGAGGGCCGTGCGGAACAGGTGGTGATGGAGGACCGGCGCGGGCACCGTCCGCAGCTGCTCGACCAGCTCGCGGAGGTTGATCGCGCTGCGGCCCGTCGGCATGACGAGCCCCTCGTAGTCCACGAACCGGAACGGCTCCCGTGCCCGGGGGCCCCTCGGCCGCGCGCTCACGGCCGTCCTCCGCGCGGTCCCTTTCGTCCCGAGGCGCCCTTCCCGGCCCGCACCGCCAGGCCGGACAGGAAGCGCCCCACGGCGCGCGGGGAGGGGAGCCGCGATCCGGCGGCCGTGCGCCGCGAGGCTCGTCCGACGCGGATCGTCAGGCCGCGGCCGGACAGCGCCGCGAACAGGTCCTCGTCGGTCCGGTCGTCCCCGATCGCGACGAGGCTCTCGTCGATCCCTCGGGGAGCCCGTCCCGCCAGGAGCGCCTCCGCCACGCGCCCCTTTTCCGCCTCGGCCGGCCGGACCTCGAGTACCCGCTTCCCGGCCAGGATCGCGAGGCCGCGGAGATCGCCGGCGTCGAGCAGCGCCCGCACCTCGCGCCGCCAGGCGAAGAGGGATCTCCCCCGCAGTCCGCGATCGTGGAACGCCACTCCGAACGTCTTGACCTCGACGCGCGCGCCCGGGAACGACCGCTCGAGGTCCGCGGCCGACGCGGCAAGCGCGCGAAGCCGCTCGCCGGTCCCCGGCGAAAGACGACTCCGGCCGCCCGCGTCGGCGGAGTCCTCGAGACCGTGGCTCCCGAAGAGGCGGAACCCCTTCCCGTCGATCTTACTCGCGAGGTCGGCGAGCGAGCGCCCCGAGATCACGGCGACGCGCCAGCCGGCGCGGGCGAGCTCGCGCAGCGCCTCGACGGTCTCCGCGGGCACGCGGGCCTCCTCCGGGGTCGGCGCGATCGGAGCCAGCGTGCCGTCGAGGTCGAGGAGGAGAGTTCGGCGGGACCCCGGCTCTCGGGCCGCTCGGGCCACCCGGGACACGAGGGCGTCCGAGGATCCCGAGCCCATCACGCCACCGGCTCGCATCCGTCCGGAAGCGCGAGCCCGGGAGCGTCCGTGCGGACGGAGCCCCGCGGGGAGTCCCGGCGTCCGGATTCCAGGCACCGCTCGACCCAGCGTCGCAGCGGGTTCGCGCGCACGCGCTCCCGGAGCTGCGCCATCCGGGTCCTCTGCTCCTCCGGGTCCATCTCGAGGGCCCGGCGCACCTCGGAGGCGCACCCGTCCACGTCGTACGGATTGACGAGGAGCGCTCCGGGGGAGCGCTCGGCGATCCCGGCGAACTCGCTGACGACGAGGGCTCCGTGTCCGTCCACGCGAGAAGCGGCGAACTCCGAGGCGACGAGATTCATGCCGTCCCGCAGCGGCGTCACGAGCAGCACGTCCGCCGCCCGGTAGTGCGCGACCAGCTCCTCGCGGTCGAGGGCGCGGTACCGGTAATGCACGGGCATCCACCCCTCCCGCCCGAGAAGCCCGTTGATCCGGCCGACCTTCCGGTCGATCTCCCGCTTCAGCATGCGGTACTCCTCGACCTGATGACGGCTGGGCACGACGACCTGCACGAGGACGACCCTTCCGACCGCGTCCGGGTTCGTCTCGAAGAACCTCTCGAGAATCGCCAGCCGCTCCTCGATCCCCTTGGTGTAGTCGAGACGGTCTGCGCTGAACAGCATGCGGCACCCGCCGAGGCAATCGCGGATCCGGCGGGCTCGCGCCTCGACCTCCGGCTTCCGCGCGATCCGCTCGAAGTCCTCCACGTCGATGCCGATCGGCACGGCGGACACGGCGGTCTCGCCGGTCCGGTGCCGGAGCATCACCGATCCCTCCGGCCCGAAGCCGACGGAGCGCGCGCCGCTCAGCTGGCGGGCCGATCCGACGAAGTTGTCCCGGTACTGCCCGACGTGGAACGAGACGCCGTCGCAGCCGAGGAGTCCTTCGAGGACCTCGGAGCGCCAGGGGAGGGCGCGGAAGATCTCGGGGGCGGGGAAGGGGACGTGAAGGAAGAAGTTGAGGGGTCCGCGAAATCCCAGCTCCCGGAGGAGGCGGGGCACCAGCATGAGGTGGAAGTCGTGGACCCAGACCCGGCAACCGGGGCCGGTGCGCAGGGCCACCGCCTCCGCGAAGCGCCGGTTGACCCTCTCGTACACGGACCACTCCTCGGGCGAGAACGCCACCTTGCCGGGAAAGTCGTGGAAGAGCGGCCAGAGGGCCCGGTTCGAGAATCCGTGGTAGTAGAGGGAGACCTCCCGCTCGCTCAGCGGGACGCCGTGAAGCTCCACGCGCGAGCGCGTCCGGAACACGAGAGGGCGCGCGAGCGCTTCGGCGACCGCGGCACCGGAGGGGAGCGGGTTCCCGTCCCATCCGATCCAGGCGCCGCCGTACTGCGCGAGCGCCGGCTCCAGCGCGTTGACCAGACCGCCGACGTTCCTCCTCGGGGGCCGGGATCCCGGCGCGTGAGGCAGGTTGTATGGAAGCCGGTTCGAGACGACGACGAGCGACTCGGCCCTCGTTCCTGAAGGGACGTGCTCGATCATGATGCCTCCTCTCCGGATCGCCCCGGGCGGGGCCGACGGGTCTCCTCGGAAGGAGGGGACACGGCGACCTCCGCCGGAGCGCGCGCCCCACGGGGGCGCCGCCTGGGATCCCGGAACGCTCGCGCGGTTCGGGACGATGCCCGAGGGGTCCGGCGCGAGAAGCGGAACGGCGGCCCGACCGTCCCATGTGACCTGCGACGGCGACCCCCGCCGTTCGCACCCAGCGGGCTCCCTTTCGAGGCGTGGCGATCAGAAGGCGAAAAGCCGGAGCCTGCAAGATCAGCGTAACCCCGGGAAGACGGATCGTCAACCGAGGCAGCTCAACTTATTGTAAGAAAACGGTTTATTGGACCTCGGAGGAGGGCTTCGCGCCGCCGGAAAGCCGGCGCCCGGACAGGCCGACGGGGAGCAGGAGGTTCGTCAAGACGATGACGAGAGAGGCCACGCGGACGAGGGCGTCGGCGCCCGGGACCCCGAGGTGGTGGGCCTCCAGGGCGAGCACGGCGCTGACGAGACCTCGGGGCTGCAGGAGCCAGACGGCGCGTGCCTCGAAGGCGTCGAGCGAAAGCACGCCGCGGCGCTCGTAGGAAGACAGCAGAGCCCGGCGAAGCAGCAGGAAGACTCCCACCAGACCGCCCGCTCGCACGAGCTCGATCGCGCTCAGGCTTCGGAGGTCGAGGAGCGCGCCCAGGAACACGAAGAAGAACGCCCGGACCACGAAGGTCAGCTGCCCGATGAACTCGTGCAGCCGCTTGACGACGTCCTCCGCGACCGGGACGATCCCCTCCGGGTCGAGACGGAGCGCCCGCAGGATCGCTTCCTCGTTGGACAGCGTGGCGCCGAACGTCAGCACCGCGAGCGCGCCCGAGGCCCCCAGGGACTCCACTCCTCCCCACATCGCGAGCGCCAGCCCGAAGGTCAGGGCGTCCACGTACTTCCGGTCGCCGAGCCGGCGGAGGACCCTGGGCCAGACGAGGCCGGCGATCGCGGCCAGTCCCACGCTCAGCGCGGCCGCGAGGACCGAGCCGGCCGCGAGGAGCCCCCCGAGCCCTCCTCCGGTCGCGAGCTTCCCGAAGACGGACATGGCGAGCACGGCCAGCACGTCCGCCAGCGCCGCCTCCAGGACCACCACCGTCCGGATCTCCTCGCGGAACCCCACCCTTGCCGCGAGCGGGAGCACGATCGCGCCCGAGACCGGCGCGACGACCAGGCCGAGGGCGATCGCGGGCCCAGAGGCCATCCCGCTCGCCGCGGCGAGCAGCGTCGCTCCCGCCGCCGCCGCCGCGAACCCCGCCGCGCCGAGCCGGACGCCCGGCGCGAGATGCCTGGCGAGGAGGGAGAAACGCAGATCGAGCCCGCCCTCGAAGAGAATGAGCAGGAACGCGAGAGCGCCGAAGTGCGGCGCGACGGGCAGGAACGCGTCCGAGGGGAGGACCGCGGTCAGCGGACCCAGGATCGCGCCGAAGCCCATCAGGGCCAGAACGGGAGGGAACCGGAATCGCCGAAGCGCCTCCTCGGCGAGGAAGGCCAGGACGAGCAGGCCGCCGAGGAGGATCAGGAACGCCGCGCTCGACATTCGCCGCTTCGCGCGCCTATCGGGCGTTCCCCTCGGGACCGCGATCTCCGGACGCGGCCCCCGAACGGAGCTCCCGCACCGCCTTGCGCAGCGTGTCGCGCGCGAGCTGGGCGCAGTCGAGCTTGGCGTCGGGGATCTTCCCGAGGAACACGACGATGTCCGGGACGTCCAGCCTCTCCGCTTCCTCGAGCGTCATCCCGCGCACCATCGTCGTCAAGCCGGCGGCGCTCGCCTGGAGCCCCGTGCAACCCACGTGTTCGAAGCTCGCCTCCCGGATGACGCCGTTCTCGACGTCGAGGTAGATCCGGAGCATGTCGCCGCACTGCCCCTGGTGCGAGGCGCGGACCGCGAACACGGGCAGGCGGCCGAAGTTCCGGTCCTCGGCGATGAAGCGGATCGCCTTGTCCGAGTACCCGAGATCTCGCAGCAGCTCGGAGCGGTCCTTCTCCACCGTCCACCTCCCGCGGGCGAGCCCCGACCAAGGTACCCCCCCGCGTCGCGCGCGTCCAGGGGGAGGCCGCGCCCGCGGACCGTGGTAACGTACGCGGCCCGAATCGCGGGTCGCGCCGCGGGCGCCTCGAGGGGCAGGGATGAGCGTTCTTTTCGCCGTTTCTCCGGTCCTCGTCATCTTCCTTCTCATGACCTGGGGCAAGAGACCCGCGGACGTCGCCGGGGCGATCGGCTGGGTCTACACGGCCGTTCTCGCGTTGCTCGTCTTCCGGACGTCGTGGGAGGTCGTCCTCGTCGGCTCGCTCGCGGGGATCGTTGCGAGCTTCCCGATCAGCCTCATGGTCGTCACGTCCATCTTCCAGATCAACGTGATGGAGGAAGCCGGAGCGATCCGCCGCCTCGCCGCCTTCATGAAGACGCTCGCGAGCGACCATCGCGCGGTGCAGGTGATGCTCGTCAACGTCGGGATCGGGACGCTGCTCGCCGCGCTCGGGGCCACGCCGGTGTCCATCCTCCCGCCGATCATGCTGGCGCTCGGGTACGGCGCGTTCGTCGCCGTCGCCCTTCCGGCGATCGGCTACGACGCGCTGTGCACCTACGCGCTGCTGGGCGTCCCCGTCGTCGTGTTCGCCGACGTCGCCAAGGGGATCACCGGCCACGAGTTCGCCCCGGCGGACGTCGGCCTTTACTTCGCGCGCTACATGCCCGTCGTGACCTCGCTCATCGCTCTCTCGATGCTCTGGCTCGTGGGCGGGTGGCGGGAGGTCCGCCGGGGCTGGTACGTCGCGCTCCTCACGGGACTCACCGCAGGATTCGTCGCGATCGGCATGAACGTCGGCGGCCTCCCGACGATGACGGGGATCGTCGCCGGGATCGCCGTCGTCGCCGTCCTGCTCCTGTTCCTCCGGCTGACGGGGCGCCGCGTCGTGGACCGCACCCCGTTGACGGACGACGACCTCGCGTCCGAGCGCTCGATGGGGCTCGGGCGTGCGGCGCTCCCGTGGATCCTTCTGGTCGTCTTCAGCGTCCTGACCAACTACGATCGGATCGGCCTGTACCGGATCTTCTTCGAGCGCCTCTCGATGCCCCTCGAGATCGTGCCAGGGAGGCCGGACAAGCTCCGGATGCTCTGGCAGGCGTACACGTGGGTGCTCGTCGCCACCCTGGTGGCGATCCCGTTCTACCGGATGGGCGGGGCGGGGCTCCGGGCGGCGGCGAGGAAGACGTGGAAGCGTGCGCCGAGGCCCGCGTTCGCAGCGGCGGTCTACTTCGCGATCGCGTTCGTCCTGAACCACAGCGGGAAGGTCCCGGGATCCGGCGGGGCCTGGGCGATGAACCCGGACGGCGGGTCGAACATGGTGCAGGTCGTGGCGGAGGGGAGCGCCGCCCTGTTCCGCGGGGCGTACGCCGGCGTGGCCGCGTTTCTCGGTCTTCTCGGCGGCTTCATCAGCGGGAGCGAGACGAGCAGCATCGCGATGCTGACGAAGCTCCACTTCGAGACGGTGAGGCTGGCGTTCGCGGGGGCGACGCCGGAGCGGATCCTGTCGGCGAGCCTCCTCGTCGCGGCGGCGAGCGCGATCGGGGGCGGGCTCGCCTCGGTGATCAGCCCCGCCAAGCTCCAGAACGCCGCAGCCGTGATCGACCGGATCGGCCTGGAGGGGAAGGTGATTCGCTCGACCGCCGTCGTCGCTGCGATCATGGTCCTCGGCGTCGCGCTCCTGACGTTCGTCTTCCTCGCCTGGTTCTGACGGTGCGCGGCGTCCCACGCCAGGTCCAGATCGCCTCGACCCGGAAGAACCAGGCCGTCGCGGAGTCCGCGTAGAAGCTCCCCGGAGCCAGCCGCTCGAGGAGCACGTGCCCGCGAAAGCCGGCGGGAAGCTTCACGTCGCCGCGGACCTGCATCATGTCGCCGCGGCGCCTCCCCGGTCCGAACATCGAGGGGTCGCCCGGGTACGGATGGAAGGCCCCCATCCGGTACCAGGTGAATCGCATCGCGAGCGGCTTCACCGGCGCGAACGTCGCCTCCGCCTGCCACATGCCGATGTTCGTCCAGTAGGCGATCCCCTTCTCCGAGAGCTGGCTGTAGATGTACAGCTCGCTCCACTTCGGCCAGCGGGAGAACGGCGGGTCCCATCCTTCGACGGTCTCGGTGCCCGGGTCGTCCCCCGAGAGGCCGGTCCATCCGAAGGCGAGAGTCGTGCGGGCTGGGTCGTCCTCGAAGGTCTTGCGGAGGAACGCGTACCCGCCCCAGGCCCGGATCGGGACGTCCGGGTCCTGCGTGCCGCGCTCGTGCGCGATCTCGGCCGTGACCGAGAACCCGCGCCCGAGCTTCCGGTCGACGCGGGCGCCGAGAACGCCGAGGGCGCGGTCGGGCTGGCGCTGGGGATCGGTCTCGGGCCTGGGATCGTTCGTCTCGGTCTTCCGGAAGACGTACCCCTCGAGCGTCGTTCCGGGAAGCGTCCTGTCGGTCAGATAGGTCCCGATCGCGCGCTCGTCCCACTCGACGAGGAGCCGGTCCCGGTCGTTCCACGTCGGGAGGTACTCGTCCTCCCTCGGGTTCGAGATCCCGATCACCTCGACGGTCGTCGCTCCGAGACGGCCCGTGACGTCGATCGCGTTGAAGTAAGCCGTGCGCGAGCCGTCGAGCGGGCCGCCGTCCATCAGGATGAATCCCTCCCCGCGCATCAGGTCCTGGCGGCCGGCCTTGACCGACCAGCGGGGACCGAGCCGGACGCCGAGCGCCAGGCCCTCGACGATCCACTCGTCCCAGCGGAACCGGGTGTCGGGGTCGGTGACCTTCCGGCTCTCGCTGTTCAGGACCAGATCGAGACCGACCCGCGAGCCGATCTCGATGCGGCTCCACAGGCGGGTCCGGAAGCGCCATTGGCGCACCCCGTCGTCCGCGTCATCGGAGTAGTCCCGCAGGTTGTCCCAGTTTTCGCTCCGGACCCTCTCCTCGAGCCCGAGCTCGATCCGGACTCCCCCGCGGGCTTCGTCCTCCGTCTCTGCCGCGGTCGCCGGGAGGCCCGGGAGCAGCGCCAGCACGATCGGCAGCATCGCATGCACGTGTCGCATGGGCGGAGACTACGACGATCCTCCCGCGCCGGGCAACCGGGCGCCGCGAGCCGGCAGAAGCGCGCTCAGGTCCGGTCGGGCCTCCCCTCGAGCGCCATCCTCCGGAAGGCCGCGAGGAGCCGGTCGTTGGCCGCGACCGCCTCCGCGTCGAGCGCCGACGCGTCCACGCCGCGGCGCGCCAGGAAGCCGGCGCGCGCCTCCGGGTGGAATTGCACGGAGAGGATCGGGAGGCGCTCGTGCTCCATCGCGTCCACGGGGACGTCCTCCCTTCGCGCGACGACGCGGAACCCTTCCGGCGCGTGCTCGACGCGCTCCCGGTGCGAGACGACGACCCGCATCCGACCGGCACGCGGCGCCCAGCGGCTTTCCCCGAACGCGGTCTCCCGCACGCCGAGCTCCGAGCGGCGGTCTGCGTGCACGTACGCGACCGCGGCGCCGGCTCTCCGGGCGATGAGCTGGTGCCCGAAGCAGATCCCGAGGAGCGGGAGCGGCCGGTCGCCTCGGAGAACGGGGTCGAGCCATTCACCGAGGGCTCGCAGCCAGCGGTCGTCGTCGTGCACCGATGCCCTCGATCCGAGGAGCACGACGCCGTTCGCCTCGTGGCCGTCGCCCGGTCCCGGCCCGTCGCCGGGCGAGAGGGCGGGCCTGAGCAGGACGACCTCGCCCGGCCAGTCTCCGACGGCGGTCCGGACCCCCTCGTCCTCGGGCCAGGCGACGGAAGGGTCGATCACGAGCAGGCGCGGCGGGCGCGGCATGGTTCTCCCTCGAGGGGACCGCATTGTCGCACGCGGCGCCGTCCGCCGGCCCCGCCCCGTGGGATAGAATGGCCGCCCCCTCGGGGAAGTGGAGGAACGACCATGGACCGAAGGTCTCGAGTTCGCATGGTGGCCGTGCTCGCCCTCGCGGCGGCGTTCCTGGCGCTGCCCTCCGCGGCCGAGGAGGAAAAGAAGGTCGGCTGGACGAGCACGGCCGAGCTGAGCTATGTGCAGGTTTCCGGAAACGCCGAGGCGTCCACCTGGGGTCTCGCGGACAAGAACGTCCGGACGTGGGAGAACGCGAGCCTGACGCTCAAGGCGGGTGGCCTCCGCGCGGAGTCCACGACGTTCGTCCGCTGCAACGTGGGTACGGTGGAGGATCCGATCGTCCGGGAGGACAAGAACACGGATCTGACGGGCGAGTCGTACTACGCGGGCGCGCAGTACGACCGCAAGATCACCGGGAGGCTCTTCTGGAACGCCTTCGCGGGGTGGGACCGGAACCGCTTCGCGGGGATCGACAACCGGTACCAGGCCGGCGGCGGCCTGACGAACGTCTGGCGGGACGAGGAGAAGGTCAAGTTCCGGACCGACTACGCGGTGACGTACACGAAGCGCGAGGACGTGGTGGACGATCCGACGCGCGACGACCGGTACGCCGGCGTCCGATTCTCGTGGGACTTCCAGCGCAAGCTCGGCGAAGCGACGACGCTCGGGAACGCGCTGGTCCTGGACGACAACGTCTCGGACACGTCGGACTGGCGGGGCGATATGCTGAACTCGATCAGCGTCGCGATGACGAAGAGGCTGGCGCTCAAGGTCTCGCTCCGGTCGGTCTACTACAACCGGCCTGCCGTGGAGCTGGTGCCGACCGATCTCGACGGGGACGGGGTGCCGCCGTTC
Organism: uncultured Acidobacteriota bacterium; assembly: GCA_937864465.1. Taxonomy (GTDB): domain Bacteria; phylum Acidobacteriota; class Polarisedimenticolia; order Polarisedimenticolales; family JAIQFR01; genus CALMJU01. Next base: position 4,838 of record CALMJU010000023.1, on the reverse strand, counting down.
GAGGGCGACGCCGTCCCGGCCGAGCTCGAGAAGCTCGACACGACGTTCACGACGTCCCTCGTCATCAACTGGTGAGGCGCGGCGCGTCCGGCCCCGGAGCTATCGCCCGCCGCGGACCCGCGGGCCGCCGTGACCCGTGCCGCCCGGTCCGGATGAGGCCGGCCCGGCGAGGCCGTCGGTCGCCCGGCGGGAAGCCCACAGCGGCTCGCCGCGCAGGCCCCTGAGGCGGAGCACCCTGCCTGTCTCGCGGTTCCGGATCTGCTGGACCATGAACGGCGTCACGTCGGAGAAGACCCTGGCCTGCACGCGGTCGCCCGTGGCGAGCCGGAACTCCACGGCGGCGAGGATGCCGGTCGGCGCGACCCGGACGTGAAGACGGGCGGCGCCATCGCCTTCGGGAACGATCCACACGTCGGTCCAGGGCTGGCCCGCCTCTCCCGGGGCCTGCTCCATGCTCTCGACGCGCCCCGAGACGACGAGGAGCGCGCGGTCGCGCTCCACATCGGCCGCCGCGGCGAGCCCGAGCGTCAGCGAGAACGCGCAAGCAGCCACGATGTTTCGGATCATTTCCCCCACCTCTAGTAGCGCAGCGCCAGAGCCACCCCGAGGTCCGGGGCGCTGTCGGTCAGCCCGGCAGAGGCCTCGAAGTTCCACGAAACGCGTCCCCGAGTCTCCCGGTAGCCTCCGGCGATCGCGCGAACGCGCGCGGGCTCCCCCGGAATCCCGGCGTCGATCGACTCGACGCCCATCCGGAGGCCCCCTCGCCCGAGCGGCCAGCCCAGATACACGGCCGCCGCGACACCGTCCTCGAAGTCGAAATCCTGCGGATCGCCGAGGTGCACCCACTCGAGCTGCGCCTCGACGTCCGTCGTCCAGCCCTCCCGGAACCAACCGAATCCCGCCCACTCGTCCCACTCGCCGGTTCCGAGGCCTAGGGTCTCGTCCGCGGTCGGCGCCTTGGCGCCGAGGCGCGCGTAGAAGCGTCCCACCGGCAGATCGCGGCCCACCTGCACCGCGGCCTGCAGGCGAATGTCGCCGATCCCGAACTCCTCGCGGTCCTTCGCCATCACGATCGGGTCGTCGAAGAGGAAGGGGCGGTTCTGGCCGTTTGCCTGCGTCGCGGTGCTCGCGGGAGCGTTCTCCTGCACCGCACCGTCCTCGCCGCCGGACCCGCTTCCGGTGCCGGTGACCGCAGGCGCCGGCTCTTCCTCCGCTCGGCCCGGAGCGCCGAGGAACGTCGGCCCGATGACGAGGACCCCAGCCGGCCCTGTGGCGTGGACCGCCGCGACCGAGGTCTTCATCCACCATCTCCGCGTGCCCACGGTCCACCGCAGGTCGACGCCGGACACCTCGGACGTGGCGAGATCCGGCACGATCCACCGGACGTAAAAGGCCTCCGCTTCCAGCGTCGAGAAGGGCTCGGAAGCGGCCTCGGCGCCGCCCCACGCGAGAGCGAGGGCGACGCCGAGGAGCAACGGTCTGGATCTCAAGGTGATGACTCCCGAGGGCCCTTTCCCGTTGCCGGGCCCTCGCCCGAAGTCGAACGGCTACCGCCTGCCGCCGCCCGTGCGCGAGCCGCCGCCGCCCTGGCTGCCGCCGGCTCCCTGGATGTTCGTCCGGTGCTGCTCACGCGTCCGGACTTCCTCGCCCTGCCCGTCCTGCTGCTTCGTCTGCTGGCGGATCAGCTTGCCGTCCTCCGTGCGGACCCGGAGCATCTTGTTGGTGTTCTTGTTCTGGATCTGGATCGCCTCGACCACTCCGGCCTTGCCCTGGCTCGCCATCACGCGGGCCCGGATCTGGTCGCCGGCCTGGAAGTTGGCCGCCGCATCGTCCGCGGGCCCGAGCTGCAGCATGACCATCGTCCGCTCCTGCGTCCGGATCTGCAGCATCGGGAGCTCGCCCGCGTTCGCCACGGCCGCCTTCACGGCCACGACCTCTCCCGTGAGCTCGTACGGCTTCCGCGCCTCCTCGGAGGCGGCGAATGCGGGAATTGCCAGGGCCATCACGACCATCAACATCAGGATCGTTCGAACCGACCTCATGGATACCTCCTGGCCGCCCGATAGTCCCCTCGAACTGTTGCGGCCGTCGCAGTGGGTATGCACCTCACATGCCAGAAGATGTTCCAAGCAACCCCCCGGATACGATAGCCTGCGTCAATTTTCCGGGTTTTCCGCGCTTCCCCTTCGGGGCTTCCGTCACATCCTCCCGAAAACCGACGAAACGTGCCGGATCCGGACGGGGACCTTCCTTCTCCTCACCGCATCCGGTACTTCTCGAGCTTGTAGCGCAGCGTCCGCTCGCTGATGCCGAGACGCTCCGCCGCCCGGTACTGCACCCCATCCTCGGCCGCCAGGGCCTTCGCGATCAACTCCCGCTCCAGCCCTTCCACCTGCTGCGGAAGCGAGCCGTCGAAGCGCCGGTAGGTCAGGCCCTCCTCCTCGACGCGCGTCCGAACCGCCGCCGGGAGGTCGTCCGTGGTCAGCACGTCCCCCCGTGCCAGGACGATCGCGCTCTGCACCAGGTTTTCGAGCTCGCGCACGTTGCCAGGATAGTCGTAGCGGAGCAGGGCATCCATCGCTTCTCGGCTCACTCCGGCCACCCTGTGCGTCCCCGCCTCGGCGTGCTTGGCGAGGAAGTGCTCGACGAGCCTCGGGATGTCCTCGCGGCGCTGGCGTAGCGGCGGGATGAAGACGCGGACCACGGCGAGCCGGTAGAACAGATCCTCGCGGAATCGCCCGGCCCCGATGGCCTCCATGAGATCGGTGTTGGTCGCCGCGACGAGACGGACGTCGAGCCGGACGGGAACGTTGCTGCCGACCCGTTCGACCTGCCGCTCCTGGAGCACGCGAAGCAGCTTCACCTGGACGGCGGGCGAGATCTCGCCGATCTCGTCGAGGAAGATCGTCCCGCCGGACGCCGCCTCGAACCGCCCCATCCGCGCCCGGTCCGCTCCCGTGAACGCTCCCCTCTCGTGCCCGAACAGCTCGCTCTCGAGAAGGCTCTCCGCGAGGGCCGCGCAGTGCACCGCGACGAAGGGGCCCGCGGAGCGCCGGGACGCCCCGTGAATTGCCCGCGCGACCAGCTCCTTGCCGGTCCCGCTCTCCCCGCCTATGAGAACGGTCGCGTCGGTCGGAGCGGCGCGCGCGACCGTGCTGAGGACCTCCTCCATCGCGCCGCTCGCGCCGACGATCCCCTCGAGACGCGGTCCCCCCGCGAGCTTCTGTCTCAGCTCGAGGTTCTCGCGCATGAGCGTCCGGCGCTCCAGGGCCTTCCGGAGGACGATCTGGAGCCGGTCGAGATCGAGCGGCTTCGTGAGGTAGTCCGTGGCGCCGATCTTGAGCGCCGCAACCGCCTCCTCGACACTGCCGAACGCGGTGATGACGACGATGTCGAGGTCCGGCAGGACCTCGCGGAGAGCGCGCACCGCCTCGGCCCCGCCGAGGCGAGGCATCCGCTGGTCGAGGAGAACGAGGTCCGGGCTCGCCTCCCGGACCCGCTCCACCGCCTCGACGCCGTCGGCGGCCTCGGTGACCTCGTACCCGAGTCCGCGGAGGAAGCCTCCGAGGATCTCCCTCTGGCTGGCCTCGTCGTCGGCGATCAGGATCCGATGCACGGGGGCCTCCTATGCCCGGCGGGCGCTCGTGCCCTCGGCGGACGGCAGCGTCAGGATCACACGGGTCCCCTTCCCGGGGGAGGAGCGGATCGTCACGGTCCCGCCCATCTCGGCGATCAGGCGGTGCACGATCGGGAGACCGAGCCCGTTCCCCGAGGGCTTCGTCGAAAATCCGAACTCGAACACGTTGTCGAGGTCCGGCTCGGGGATCCCGGGTCCGTCGTCGGCCACCTCGACCCTGGCCTGCCGGTCCTGGGTGCGGCACGAAAGGGACATCGTCCCGGCCGTCCCCAGCGCCTCCACGGCGTTCCGTGCCAGGTTCAGGAGAACCTGCCGCACTGCCCTCGGATCGAAGACCGCCGGGACCACGCCGTCGGCGACCACGCGGAGCCGGATTCCGGCGGGCAGGCTTCCGGCGACCAGCGAGGCCGCCTCTCGGACCTCCGCCGCGAGATCGCCTTGGCGCGGCTCCACCCGTGGCGGTCGCGCCAGGTCGAGGAATCGCCCCACGATCCCGTCGAGCCGCTCGATCTCCGACCGCAAGAGACGCGAGAGACGGCGATGGTCCTCCGCTCGCGCGTCGGTCGGCGCGAACTCCCTCTCGATCCGCTGGACCCCGACCGCGACGGCGTTCAGCGGGTTGCGGACCTCGTGGGCGACGGATGCCGCGAGCCGGCCGAAGGCCGCGAGGCTCTCCGTGCGGCGGGCCTCGCGCTCCAGGCGGTGGATCTCCGTGAGGTCGCGAAGGAGGATGGCGGATCCGGTCACCGACCCGTCCGCGTCGAGCACCGGCGAGACGGCGGCGAGCACGCGGACGGGCGAGGCGCCGGGCGGGTGCACCTCCAGCTCTCGGGGCGGCGAGTCGGGCGCCAGCATCTCCGCGATCTCCTCGCAACCAGCGTCGCGGGAGTCCTTCCCGACGAGATCCTCCCCCGGACGCCGGAAGAGACCGCACGCGGCGGGGTTCGCGAGCCGCACGATCCCCTGCCGGTCCAGCACGATCACCGCGTCGGAGATTCCCTCGAGCACCGCATCCGTGAGGGACCGCGCCCGGGCCGTTTCCCCCCGGAGGGCCGCCGCGTGGCGTCGGAGCAGGACGACGCCGACGGCGAAGGTGGCCATGGCGAGCGCGACGGCGGCCGCCGCGGCCGCGCGCCGCCTTCCGGCTGCGGCGGCGGCGCGGAGCGCGTTCGCTTCGAGGCCGACCCTCAGGCGGCCGGTC
>CALMJU010000022.1 GCA_937864465.1 uncultured Acidobacteriota bacterium | reverse complement strand
AACCAGCGACCCTCAGCTTAAAAGGCTGATGCTCTACCGGCTGAGCTAACGGCCCAACGTGTTGGCAGCGGAAAGGATAGCACCTTCCGACGGGGGCGCAGCAGGGGCGGGAGCGCGGTCCGTGTCCTTCTCGTGTCCCAACGCGAGCGCCGATGCGAGCGAATCCACCGCGCTCCGCGAGAGGCCGGGCCCCGGATCGGGGGCCCGGCCTCTCGATGAATTTACCGCGATCGAGTGCCCGTCAGGGCGATCGGAAGTCAATCTCCCACGAGTTGAGCTTCCCGGTGTCGGCGGCCGCGAGGTCGCGGACCTTCAGCTTCCAGGCGCCGGCGATCGCCTTCCCGGTAAACGCGGTGAGCGACTGTGCGGGCGTGGTCAGGTCGGGATAGACGGTGATGATGTTGTCGGTGCTCGAGCCGGTCCGGTTGTGGAGCAGGACCGTCGTCCCGTCCGGGCCGATGAGCGACACCTCCAGATCCCCCTTGTAGGTGTGCGTGATGTTCACGAGCACGCGCAGGTCGGCCACCGTCCCCGTGGCCGCCACGTCGATGGTGCTCGTGATGCCGGTGGTGTTGTTGTCGGGGATCGCGAGGGCGGGCGCGGCCGTGTAGTAGCCGTTGAAGGTTACCTTCCAGGAGTTCAGCTTCCCGGTGTCCGCCGCCGCGAGATCCCTCACCTTCAGCTTCCAGGTCCCCGTCGTGTTCTTGCCGTTGTAGGCGGTCAAGGTCTGGTAGGACCGCGTGGTGATGTTGTAGGTCGTGATGATGTTGTCGGTGCTCGAGCCGGTCCGGTTGTGGAGCAGGACCGTCGTGTTGTCCGGCCCGATGAGCGACACCTCCAGGTCCCCCTTGTAGGTGTGCGTGATGTTCACGTACACGCTCACGCTGGTGATGGTCATCGAGGCGGGGACCGAGATCGAACTGGTGATGCCGGTGGTGTTGTTATCCGGGATCGCCAGGTTCGGCGCGGCGGCGTAAGTCAGCACCTGGCTTCCGCCGCCGGCGGCGCTGACCGAAAGCGTCACGGTCGTGCTGTGGGACAGCGCCCCGCTGGTGCCGGTGAGGGTGAGAGTGTAGGTCCCGGCCGGGGTGGTCGAAGCGGTCGTCACCGTAAGCGTGGAGCTCGACGAACCGTTCGCGGGAGGCGTCACCGGGTTGGGCGAGAACGAGCCGGACGCCCCCGTGGGCAGGCCGCTGACCGACAGCGTGGTGGCCGAACTGAAGCCGTTCACGCTGGTGATCGTCGCCGTGTAGCTCGTGGAGCCGCCCTGGATGACCGACTGGGAGGCCGGGGAGGCGGAAATCGTGAAGTCGGGGGTGGCGGCGCCCTGGGTGCCGTTGTAGACGAACAGGGCGAAGTCCTGGTCCGTCGTGTCGGCGTTGCCCGGGACGCCGTCGCCGTTGATGCCGAGCGCCCGCACGGTGATGGTGAAGCTCCCGGTGGTGCCGGCGGGGAGGAACACCGCCTCGGTGTTGTTGCGGGTGTCGGCGGTCCCCCCGGTGATGGAGCTCGCCCCGGAGAAGACGTTCCCCAGGTACAGCGTGCCGTTGACGGTCACCTCGAGGTTGAGGTCGTTGACCCAGGCGTTGCCGCTGGTCGCGCCGGGGGCGTCGGACCAGGCCAGCATCACCCGGAAGGGGCTCGACGAGCTAGAGATGCTGCCGCTGATGGTGTACGTCTCTCCGGCGGCGCCGAAGACCTGGGTCTGATCCACACGGATGCTCGACGCGCCGTCCAGGGCGCGGCCGAGGTCGAGCCGCCCGTACCCCTGGTTGTTGGAGGGGAGGGTGTCGTTGGCGCCGACGCCGGTCATGTAGGTCGGGGTGGACATCAGGAAAGCCTTGACCATGGCCGGGGTGGGCGTTCCCCACCCCCGGTTCGCGAACCACTGCCGCGCCAGGGCGGCTGCGCCCGCGACCCCCGGGGTCGAATGGGAGGTCCCGGAGGACCAGGCATACAGAGTCTGCCCCGTGGGCCAGTACTTGTCGCAGACTCCGGAGCCGTCGTAGTTGACGCTGCGGGAGGCCGCTCCCTGGATGTGGGTGCCGGGCGCCATGATGTCGGGCTTCTTTCGCCCGTCCGAGGTGGGGCCGCGGCTGCTGAAGCTGATGATGTCTTTGGCGTTGTCGGCGCCGGTGTTGGTGATCCCGCAGCCGTCGGTCCCGGTCTGCCGGTAATTCTCGGAAGCGCCGACGGTGAGCACGTTCTTGCCGGTGCCGGGCGCGGAGACGGTGTACGTGGACGGGCCGGCGTTTCCGGCGGCGAACACGATGGACATCTCCTGGTTGCCGGCGGTTCCCGAGGCGGCGTCGCGCACCAGGATGTCGTAGGAGCGCGAGTCGGTGGTGTACAGGTTCGACCCGGTGCCGGTGAGGCCCCAGGAGTTGGTGCTGATTCGGGCGCCGTTGTTGTAGGCGTTGGCGATCAGCGTCGAGTAGGCGGTGGAGGTGAAATAGCCGGCGTTGCTGAAGATCTTCGAGGCCCCGATCCGCGAGTAGGGGGAGACCCCGAGGCCGTACTGGTACCCCCCTGTATCCTCGTAGGACGTGCTCCCCTGCGTGTTGTTGTAACCGCCCACGATGGCCGCGTTGAGGTTCCCGTGGCCGCCTCCGCTGTCTCCGAGGGAATCGGAAGTGTAGTTGAGGATGTAGGTCACCCGGGAGACGCCGCTGGCATCCTTGAAGTCCTGGTGGACGTCCGTGGTGGATCCCTTGTCGAGCCCGTCATCGGCCACGTCCACGGTGAAGGAGAGGTTGGAGGTGAATCCCTTGCCGTTGAGCCAGGAGAGGAATCCCGGCGCGGAGGGCATGACGCCGGTGGCGTCGAGGCTGCCGGCCATGATCTGGTCCTGGCGCTCGTCGAGCATCTTCTTGGGCAGGCACGGCTCGATCCAGAAGACGTCGGGCTGGGCGGCCAGGCGCGGAATCAGGGCGGCGGGGATCCGGACCCGCACGTCCCGCATCCCGCCGAGGGAGACGTCCTCCATCAGCTCGGCGAAGGCCTGCGCCTTCAGGTCGGACACGGACCGATCGACGCCGGCATGCTCCACGAACTGCACGACGACGTCCGCCGCCTCGTCGCTCCGCGCGATCGCATCCTCGAGGTTGGCGGAGATCCGGTACGCCGGGTGGTACGCGCCCACCCACTGGACCACGCTTCCGGGCCGGGAGACCTCCCCGCTCATCCGCTCCCAGAAGGCCGGTGACGCGAAGACCGCGTAGGCGTTGCTCGGGAGGTAGGCGACGACGTCGGCGTCCCCGTCCCGCTCGAGGTCCGCGAGCCACTCGTCCTTCGGCGGGCCCACGAACTGGACGAGGTAGATCTGCCGGTCCAGTTGCCCGGGGGCGTCCAGTCGGTCCCACGGCAGATCCGTCGGCTCGCCGTATCGCGTGTCGATGAGCCAGCGGTTGACGGCGACCAGGTCGAAGTCGTCCCTCACCGTCACACCGGAGAGCTCCATCTCCTTCAGCGCCGGGATCGCCCGATCGCCCACAACGAGGAGCTGGAAGTCGCCGTAATCCAGCCGGCGCTGGATGACGCCGAGGCTCGCCAGGCGATCGAGCGCCGGCGCGTCCCCGGTGCGGAGAAGCAGCTTGTGGACGCCGCCCTCGTGGACGAGCGCGGCCGGGATCTCCGCTCGGGGCGGAGGGGTTCCCTCCCCTCCCGGTCCGGCGGCGAAGGCCGTCATCACCGGCAGCGCCAGCAGGGAAGCGAGCCCCAGCATGATTGGAATCCGTGTGGTGGCCCTCATACTCCTCTCCTTCAAGAGCCGGGTTCCCCGGATCCCTGCCCTGGGACGCCGGAATGCCCGGGATAGCGGCTTGCCGAAGCTTCCATTCTCGGCGCGCGGATGAGAGCGGATTTCGAAGCCGACCGACGCGGGGCTGCCTCTACCGGAAACCTCGTCCGCGCCGTCTCTCCAAAGACTTGCGCATTCCCCCCTACTTCTCGCCCCCTACGATACGGCACTTCCCTCCCGGGTGGAAGCCCCGATGCGGACCCGGATCGTTCCCCGGAATCCTCTCCGGCCGCTCGTCGCCGGATGTGCCGATCGTCTGCCCGCGAAGTGCGAGACATCCCCCCTTCACGCTGCCGACACCTGAGATTCGTGACGCGACGGCCCCTCGCCGCGGAGCGCGCGCGGGAGAATCCGTTTCCCTAGCGGGCGGGCGCCGCGCCCCCGGCGGGAGGAAGCGACCTGTCGGACAGGCGGTCCTGGGAGCGGCCGAGCAGGGACGCCGCGAGGAGGGCGCCCAGGAGGGCCATCGCCATGTCCTTCTGCGCGTCCCAGACGTCCCCCTGGCTGCCGAGGAAGTCCTCCGCGAGGGCGCCGCCGAAGGTCACGGCATAGCGCCACTCGAACAGCTCGTAGGCGGCGCTGATCGCGAGGGCGGCGCACACGGGGAGGGCGAAGAGCCACTTCCCCGACCTGAGCGGCGAGGTGCGGCGCAGCAGCTCGCGGAGGAGCATCGCCGGGACCGCCCCCTGGAAGAGATGCCCCACCCGGTCGAAGTGGTTCCGGGAGAGGCCGAAGGCGTCGCGGGCCCAGTTGCCGATCGGGACGTCGGCATAGGTGTAGTGCCCTCCCACCATCAGGATCACGGCGAAGATCCAGATCGCGGCGTAGGTCGGCGTCGTGAAGCGGAAGCGGCGGTAGGTCGCCGCGAGGGCCGCGCCGCCGAGGATCGCGGGGAGGACCTCCATCCACCAGTTGAAGCGGCCGGCCGGGTGGATCCCCGACCAGACGAGGACGACCGCGGCCGATGCGAGAAGGGCGAGATGGATCCGGCTCGGCTTCACGGGGAAGCTCCTTTCCCGAGCAGAACGCGCGAGGCCTCGAGCAGGGAGAGGAAGTGCTCTCGGAGGAGCGCCTCGGCCCGCGCCGCCTCCTCGGGGTCGGCCTCGACGCCCTGCGCCGGCCGGAGCGTTTCGACGCCGTCCAGGCGGCGCGTGAGAAGGGTCTTCCCGTCGAAGCAGCTCGCGCTCTCGTCGTCGCACCAGCAGACCGCCCGGCGGCGCGCGCGCAGCAGGTCGATCCCGAGAGTCTCGTCCACCCACGGACGGCCCATGAGGCCGAGGACGGTCGGGCCGACGTCGATCTGGCTCCCGAGCGCGTCGATCGCGCGGGGAGGGCCGAGGACGGCGGGGGCGTAGAGGAGAAGCGGGACGTGGTATCGCGCCTCGGGCGGGGCGCCGGCCCCCGGCGATGCGCCGTGGTCGGAGACGAAGGCGAAGATCGTGCTCGCGAACCACGGCTCGCGGGAGGCGAGATCGAGGAATCGCCCGAGAGACCAGTCGGCGTACTCGACCATCCGGAGCGCGGGGTCCTCGCTCCGCGGCCGGAACGGGATCCCCTCGGGGAGGTAGTGCCGCGGGTGGTTGCTGACGGTGAGGAGCACGGCGAGGAACGGACGCCCCCCCGCCGCCGTCTCCCGGAGGACCGGCAGCGCCTCGTCGAAGAGCGCGTGATCGGGGAGGCGGAGGTTCGGAGCGATGCGGTCCTCGGGCCAGTCGTCGAGGTCGAGGACCCGGTCGTAGCCGCCTGCGGTCAGGAACCCCTCCATGTTGTCGATCTGGGCGTCGTGGGGGCAGAGGAAGACGGTCCGGTAGCCGCGCTCCCGGAGCGTCCTCGCGAGGCCTCCCGCTTCGCCGAGGATGCGGGCCCCCTTCATCGGGTGCGCGCCGGGGAGCGCCGGCATCGAGAAGAGGGTGGCGTACACGCCGGAGTGGGTGTGGATCCCCGACGCGTAGATCCGGTCGAACGAGAGGCCGCGCTCCACGAGGGCGTCGAGGCGCGGCGTCAGGCCGGCGCCGCCGTGCCGGGCGAGAAGCGGAGCCGCCATCCCCTCCATCAGGACGAGGACGACATTGAGGTCCCGCGGCGGGCTTCCCGGATCGACGCGCCGCGCGATCGGGGAGGAGAAGCCGTCGCCCGTCTCGATGCCCAGGAAGCGGCGCGCGGCGGCGATCGCCGCCCCTGGCGCCGCGCCGGGGACGAGGCTCGGGACTCCTCTCCCCTCTTCGAGGACGCTGTTCCAGAAGACGAAGGCGGGGTTCAGGGCGACCTGGCTCGCGAGGGCGTGCGGAGAGAAGAAGGCGACGCCGGTCCGAAGCGGCGAGCTCTGCGCCACGCGGCCGCGCACAGCGAGGAAGACGAGCGCGAGCGCCGCGAGCGACCAGGCCGCCGCGAGGGCGGCGCGGCGCGCCGGGCGAGGAGCCCCGTCCTCCTCCTGCGGCCTCCCGTCCAGCAGCTTCCGGCGGAGCGCGCCGAGGAGGAGGCCGAACCCGATCGACGCGGCGAGGAAGAGCGCCTCGTACGGCCGGTGCGCCGGATCGCCGAGCGTCGAGTCGAGGAAGAAGCGGGGGGTGTCCGCCCAGGAGAGGGCGGCGGCGGTGACGCGCGTCCCGAAGCGCCGGTAGTACGGGAGGTCGGCCGCGGCGACGAGGAAGACCGAGGCGTAGCCGAGGCCGAGCGCCCAGGCGGCGATCCTGTGGGCCGCGCGCGGCCTCCGGCCGGCGACCGCGAGGAGGGACAGGAGGAGGAGCGGCGGCGCGAGGAGGTAGCCGGAGACCGCCGCGTCGAACCGCGCGCCGGTCGCGAACGCCCTCGCCAGGACGCCGGCCGGGAGGGCCGGCTCCGTGCCCCGCGCGAGGAGGTGGAAGACCGCACGGAACCCGGAGAGGACGGCGAGGCCCGAGACGAAGACCGCGGCGAGGAAGACGACGTGGGACGGCGGGCGGGGAAGCTTCACGATCCGAGGGCGCGCGCGAGCCACGTGCCGGGACGGAGGATGCTCTGCTCCCGGTCGGGACCGACGCTGACGAGGCCGACCTCGGCGCCGATCACCTCCTCGAGCCGGGCGAGGTAGCGCTTCGCCTCGGCCGGGAGATCGTCCCAGCGCCTCGCCCCCGACGTCTCGCGCCGCCACCCCGGAAGCGTCTCGAAGACGGGCGCCAGCCGCTCCGCGTCGCGGACCGTCGCCGGGAAGCCCCGGACCTCCCGCCCGTCGAGCCGGTAGCCGGTGCAGACCCGCAGCGAGTCGAAGACGTCCAGGACGTCGAGCAGCATGACGCAGACCGAGTCGAAGCGGTTGATCCGGTTCGCGTACGCGGCCGCGGCGCCGTCGAACCAGCCGCACCGCCTCGGGCGTCCCGTCGTCGTCCCGAACTCCCGGCCGCGCTCCCGGATCTTCTCGCCGAGCCCGCCGGGACCGTCGTGGAGCTCGGTGGGCATCGGCCCGCAGCCGACGCGCGTGCAGTAGGCCTTGAGGACCCCGACCACCCCCGCGACCCGCGTCGGCGAGATCCCCAGCCCGCCGCACAGCCCGCCGGCCACCGTGCTCGACGAGGTCACGAACGGGTACGAGCCGTGGTCGAGGTCGAGCAGCGTCCCCTGCGCCCCCTCGAAAAGGATCCTCTTCCCCTCGTCGATCCAGGCGTTGAGGAGGAGCGACGTGTCCGCGACGAACGCCTCGAGCTTCTGCCCGTGCCCGTGAATCTCCCGGGCGAGGGCCGCCCGGTCCCACGACCCGGCGCTCCGGAACCACGGCGCGAGCGGCCCGTCCAGCAGCTCGCCGATCCGGGCCTCGAGGTGCGCGAGGTCGAGGACGTCCGCCATCCGGATCCCGCCGCGCGCCGTCTTCGTCTGGTAGGCGGGGCCGATCCCCTTCCGCGTGGTGCCGATGCGGGAGCCCTCGGAGGCCGACTCCTCGGCGGCCTCGTCGAGCCGCGCCATCGGGGGAAGGATCACGTGCGCTCGGTCGCTGACGAAGAGCCTTCCGGTCAGGCGGACGCCTGCGGCCGCGAGCGCCTCGATCTCCTCGACCAGGCGGCCGAGGTCGAGGACGGTCCCGTTCCCGATGACGGCGCGGACCCCCTCGCGGAAGACTCCGGACGGCACGTGGTGGAGCGCGTGGCGGCGCCCGCCGACGGTCACCGTGTGCCCGGCGTTCGGCCCCCCCTGGTAGCGCGCGACGACGTCGAAGCGCTCGGACAGGAGGTCGACGACCTTCCCCTTCCCCTCGTCGCCCCACTGGGCGCCGACCACGGCCAGGTTGGGCACGGACCCTCCGCCGCGCGGCTCAGGAGCCGTCCGCCGCCGGAACGATGGCCTGGACGCGGAAGACGAGCGATTCCCGCATCCGGCTCTTGTCGAGGAAGCCCTTCGCGCCGAGCTGCTGGAGGAAGACGAGCACGTTGTCCTTGTAGACGCCGCTCATCGCGAGGACCGGCGTGCTCTTGATCCGGTCGTCGGCGCGGATCTCGCGCAGAACGTCGAAGCCGGTGAGCCTCGGCATCAGGAGGTCGAGCACGACGGCGTCGGGGTGCTCCTCCCGGACCAGGCGGAGCGCCTCCAGGCCGTCGGCCGCGAGGAGCACCTGGTAGCCGGCCTGCTCCAGGAGGTCCCGCGCGGTCTCGAGGAGCATGGGCGAGTCGTCGGCGACCAGGATCGTCTTCCGGCGCTCGATCGCCCGGTACGAGCCCGAGGACGAGGAGCTGCGCACCTCGTCCATCTCGAGGTCGATCCGCACGATCGCCCGGCAGCCGGGGCAGAGATAGCGGATCACGCGCTCGCCCGGACCGTAGTCGACGAGCCGGAACTCTTCCCTGCACTGCGGGCAGCGGACGAGCATGGGGCCGCTTTCTCGCGCGGAGATCGCCTGCGCGGAGGGGAAGTATAGCGCATCGCGCGCGAGGCGGGCCGGGCGGTTTCCCGCCCTGGAATTGGTGGACGGCAAGGGATTCGAACCCTCGACCCCGGCGTTGCGAACGCCGTGCTCTCCCAGCTGAGCTAGCCGCCCGACCGTCGCGTCCCGGCCTGGTGGGGCGTGCAGGATTTGAACCTGCGACTTCCACCGTGTGAAGATGGCACTCTACCGCTGAGTTAACGCCCCGAGATGTCCATCCCGCCGGAACGAGCCGGAATTTATAGCACACGTCCCCCGCGGGCGCGAGGAAACGGCCGGTCAGATCGGCTCGAGGCGGGCGGCGGACGCGGGGGCCGCGACGATCCGGCCCTCGCCGGGGCCGAGGCCGACGATCCGCACGGGAGCGGCGGCATCGCCCCGGTGCGCGCCGAAGCGGAGCGCGAGCGCCGCCGCCGAGCGGACCGCCGTCTCGTCCGGGTCCCCCTCGAGGAGGACGACCGGGCCGCGGCCGTCCTCGGCCTGGCAGGACGGGAGGTCCGCGTGGCGCTCGCGGAGGAGGCGGCACTCCTCCTCGTCGCGGGCGACGACGGCCTTCGCCCGGTGCGAGAGCCGGAAGTGGCGCCCGCGGCGGAGGAGAGCGAGCGCGGGCGGCGGCGGTCCGTCCTCCGGGGAGTGGGCGAGGAGATCGCGCAGGCGCGCCGCGAAGGCGCGGTCGGCGAGGAGGCAGCACGGCCCGCCGCGGGCGCGGGGAGGGGGCAGGCCGAGGCCCGCGGAGAGGCGGGCCTGCTCGCGCCGCCCGCGCCCGTGGATCGCGCCGAGGCGCTCGCGGTCGATCGCCCCCCCGGCCTCCGCCCGCGTCGGCTCGAGGAAGCGGGCGGAGAGCGGCCGGAGCAGGCGGCCGGAGAGGCCGGATTCCGCCTCGATCCTCAGGAGGGACTCGCGCCTTTGGCTCATGCGCGTCTGCCCGAGGACCTCTCCGGTGAAGACGAGGCCGACCCCGCGCTCCTCCGCCAGGGCCGCCGCGCGGCGGAGCATGAAGATCCGGCAGTCGATGCAGGGATTCATGGCGCTGCCGTAGCCGTGCCTCGGCCGCCTCACGACCTCCGCCAGGAACTCCCGCGCCACGCCGCGGACCTCGACCGGGAACCCCCGCGGCCGCCGGGCCTCGGCGGCGCGGTCGTCCCGGACGAAGCCGTGGTCGAGGTGGAGCCCCAGGACCTCCCAGCCGGCCGCGCGCACCATCGCGGCGGCGATCTCCCCGTCCCATCCCCCCGAGATCAGGCCGAGCGCCCGCACTCCGTCCTCCCCGCTCCCGCCCCGCGCACCTTACGACATTTCTCCTCCCTTGACCCTTCCCGGCAGAACCGATATTTTCCGCAACTCGGCCCCCGGAGGGCGCGCGCCCTCCGGCCTCAACCGGGAGTGCGGACGGGAGATGCCAGCAGGTTCCACGCGGGCCAACGTGCTCGTCTTCTCGGCGGACCGCGAGTCCGGCGAGCGCCTCTGCCGGATGATCGCCGCCGCCGGAGAGGAGCCGTTCCTGCTGGCCGGGGCCGAGGGGTTCCTGATCGACCGCGGGGACGACGAGGCGATCGACCTCGTCGTCACCGATCTCGACCTGGCCGACCCCGCCGCGGTCGCGCTGCACGGACGGCTCCGGGACGGGGAGGTCTTCGCGCTGATCCCGCAGATCCACGTGCTGCGGGGCCCCGTCTCCGCCGAGGAGCGGGCGCGCCCGGACTCGCGCCGCCCGGTGATCATGCTGCGCCATCCCGTGGCCGCCGGCGATTTCGAGGGGCGCGTGCGCCTGGCGGCGGAGATCGGGCGGCTCCGCCGGGAGCTCCAGCGCACCTCCACCCGCGACCCGATGACGGGGCTGTGCAACCGGCCGCACCTCCTGCACCGGCTCGAAGAGGAGTTCTCGCGGGCCCGGCGCTACCGCACCCCCCTCTCGCTGGTGTTCTTCGACGTGGACCACCTCCGCAAGATCAACGACCGGTTCGGCCACAGCTCGGGGGACATCGTCATCCGCCGCGTCGCCGAGGTGCTCCGCCACCAGGTCCGGAAGGAGGACATCCTCGGCCGGACCGGCGAGGAGTCGTTCGGCACGATCCTCCCGGGGAACCGCTATCGCGGGGCCGCCGTGTTCGCGAGCAAGGTGAGGACGCAGACGGAGGAGATCGTCCTGCGGCGCGAGGAGGACAGCCTCAAGGTGCGCGTCTCCGCCGGCATCTCGAGCTACCCCGACAACCGCTCGGTCCGCAACGCCGAAGACCTCGTCCGGGCCACGGAGACCGCGCTCGCCGAGGCGAAGGCGCGGGGCGGCAACCGGGTCTTCATCGACGAGGCCGTCCTCCGCCACGAGCGGCGGGTGATCCTCGTGGCCGACGCCGACCGCGGGCTCCTGGACCTGGCCGAGGACCTCCTGTCGATGGACGACTACCGGGTGATCCGCGCGTCCACCGTGAGCACCGTTCTCGAGACCCTGCGCTTCCGCCGCCCCGATCTCCTCGTGCTCGATCTCGGGATCGCGGAGACGGAGGACGAGCCCGCGCTCCTGGAGAAGATCCAGACGCTCTCGCCCGGCAAGCGGATCCCGATCATCGGCCTCTCCTCCGGGTCCGGCATGGACGTGGACCGCCTCACCGACCTCGGCGTGGACCGGTTCATCACGAAGCCGTTCAGCGTGAGCCTCCTCCGGAGCGTCGCCCGGGAGCTCCTCGACGCCTACCGCTCGTGACTCCGCACACAAATCGGGGGCGTCCACCGATCTAAATCGGTTGCTGTCGCCGGTTTTCGCGTTATGCTCGATCGGGAGGTTTCGATGTGAGCCGGACGGGCGTCGGCGTTGCGCGCGCGGCGATCGCACTCCTCCTCGCCACCGGGATCTCGCTCCCCGCGCGTTCCTCGGATCCGGGAGAGGCGGAGGCGAGGCGCTCGGCGCGCGCCTTCGGCCAGGCGCTGACCTCGGGGCAGGCCTCGCTCCTCCGTCCGATCCTCCCCTCCGGCGGCAAGGTGCACCTGTCGCTCCCCAAGATCGTCCCGGAGGAGGGGTGGTTCGCGTCGAGCCAGGTCGAGGCGCTTCTGGCCGACTTCCTCTCGCAGGGCTCGGTGCGCTCCTTCGAGCTCCTCCGCATGGAATCCGACGGGAAGACGAACGCCCTCGCCCGCGGCCGCGCGGTCCTCCAGGACCGGCAGGGGCGCCCGATGAGGCTCGGCCTCCACCTCTCGTTCCAGCCGGAGGGCGAGCGATGGGTGCTCCGCGAGATCCGAGAGACGCTCGAGTGACGGCCGCCGCATGAACGCGCGGATCGCCAAGCTCACGCTCCTCCTCGGGATGCCGCTTCTCGCCCTGGCGGCCGGCGAGATCGGCGCCAGGGCGGTTCTGCGCCGGGACGCGGCGGACGTCCGCAGGCTCCTCGAGGACGACGCCTCGCGCGTCCGGAGCTTCTTCGCCGAGGGGCTCGACCGGGCCGCGGACGTCGCGAGCGAGGCGCTCCGCAGCTCCTCGCCGCGCGCCGGCCGCGAGTCGGCTTCGGGACCGTTCGCGTCCCGCCTCGAGGGGGTCGGGATCGCGGACCCGTCGGAGCGATTCGTCGCATGGGACGGCCTCCCGCAGCCGGTCCCGCCGCCGCGCTCGGGGAGGATCCCCGCCTGGTCGGTGCGGCGGGACGGCCTGACGGCGCGGCTCGTCGCGACCTCCCCGCCCGGCGCGGGCGGACGCCGGGCCGCGGCGTCCTTCGTGCTCGACTCCCCCGGGGGAAGCCGGTCGTTCGCCTCGCTGCTGCCCCGCGCGCTCGCCTCGGGGGTCGTCCGCCGGGTCGAGTTCGTGGACGCGCGCGACGGGGAGGAGCCCTCCGTCGCCTCGATCGGCGGGAGGGACGCAGTCTTCCGCCCCGGCCCCCCCGCGAGCCTCCTGGTGCCGCTCCGGTCGGCAGAAGGGGACCTCCTCGCCGCGGCGACGCTCGAGGAGATGGCCGCGGGGCGCGTCGCCGCCGCGCGGCGCGGGCGCGCGGCCGCGGCCGCCGCCGCCCTCGTCTGCGTCCTGCTGCTCGGCGCGATCGACTGGAAGCGGGCGTGCGCGAAGAGGTCGGGCCTCCTCGCCTGTCTCGCGGCCATCGCCGCCGCGCGCGCGATCCTGCTCGTCTCCCGGGCCCCGGCGCGGCTCTTGCCGAGAGAGATCTCCTCCGCGAGCGAGTACGGCTCCGCCGCAGCGTGGGGGCTCCTCGGCTCTCCCGCGGACCTCGTCCTGTCGGCCGCGGCGCTCTGGCTCGCCGCCGCCGCCGTCGCCCGGCACCTCCGCGAGTCTCCGGCCCGGAGCCGCAGGGCGGCCGCGGCCCTCGCCGGCCTCGGCGCCGCCCTGCTGCTCGCAGCGGTCGCGGGCGTCTCGGCCGACCTCGCGGAGAACGCGGGGGCCCCGCTGCTGCGCCTCGACATCCCCGCGCGCTCGTCCGTCCAGCTCCTCCTCCTCGCCGGGCTGGGCGTGCTCCTGCTCGCGGCCGCCGAGCTCGCGGTCGCGGCGATCACGGCGTTCCGGCGCACGGCCCCCGGAGAGGCGGCGCCCCGGGGCTCCCGCGTCGCCGTGGCGCTCGCCGTCCTCGTCCCCGCGGCGCTCTCGAGCACGGTCGTCCTCCGCACGTCGGACCGGCTGGCCCGAGACCGGCTCCGGTTCGAGTTCGCGCCGCAGGTCCTCGAGCAGACGTCCCGCAGGACGGTCGCCCTCCTCGGGGCCGTGCGCGCGGCCGCGCGCTCGGAGCGGGCGATCGAGGCGGTCACGCGCGCGCCGGGCCGTCCCGACGACGACGCCGCGTACCTGCTCTGGGTGGACGGCGATCTCTTCCACACCGGGCTCAAGTCCTCCCTCGACCTCTACGGCGCGGCGGCCGACCTCCGCAGCCGGTTCGCCTACGACCTCCCCCTCCTCGAAGAGCCGCCGCCCGCTCGCTCCGACGGCCCCTCGGACGTCGTCCTCCGCAACGAGGAGATCGCGGGCGAGGGGGCGATCCGCCAGCACCTGCTCCACGCCGAGGCGCCCATCCTCGATCCGGGCGGGAGGCGCGCGGGGTTCGTCGTCGGCCACGTCCTCGACGAGCCCGACAACCTCCCGTTCCTCCCCGGCTCCTCGGTGTTCCTCGCCGCCCTCGGACCCGGCGCGCCGGCGCACGCGGCCGGCGACCCGGTCGGCACGCCCGACTACGTGCTGTACGACGCGGACGGAACGGTCCTCGTCTCCACGCTCCACCAGCCGCCCGCCGCCAGCCCGGAGCTCCGCGCGGGGGCCGCGACGGGGCGGACGCTCACCGTCGCGATCGCGGGCCAGCCCTTCTCCGCCCTTCCGCTGGCCTCGGGGGGGAGGCTCCACGTCCTGCTCCTCCCCGGCCTCACGTGGATCGACCGGCTCGGCGCCTTCGTGCGCCTCGCGCTCCTCTCGCTCGGCCTCCTCCTCGCCTCGTCCCTCCTCCGCGGGATCCTGCGGCGCGGAGGGGCCGCCTCCCTGACGGGTGCGCTTCGCGCCTCCTTCCAGCGGAAGCTCGTCGCCACCCTCCTCGGGGCCTCGCTCGTCCCCCTCGTCGGCCTCGCCGTCATCGTCCGCCAGGCGGTCGAGCACCGCGCGGAGTCCGACTTCGCGAACTCGGCGATCCAGCTCGTCACCCTCGTCGGCCGCGTCGTGAAGGACTACGCGGCGCTCCAGCCCGGCGAGGGCCCCCCAGTCCTGAACGACGAGATCCTCCAGTGGCTCCGCCTCATCGTCCGGCAGGACATCCACCTGTACGAGGACGGGACGCTCGCGGCGACCTCGCGCCGCGAGCTGTTCGCCTCGGGCTACCTCCCCCCGCGCCTCCCCGGCGAGGTGCAGGAGCAGGTCGTCGAGGGGGGGAAGCCGCAGCTCTTCCGCGCGAGCGAGATCGGCTCGAACCCGATCCCGACGGTCTACGCCGGGATCCGGATCGGCGGCTCCGCGCGCGGATCGGTCGTCGCCGTCCCGCTCGTGCGGGAGCGGCGCGAGGTCGTGCGCGCCCTCGCCCGCGTGACGGAGACGCTCCTCCTCGCCACCGTCCTGTTCGCCGCCCTGCTGGCCGCGGCAGCCGCGGTCCTCTCGCGCACGGTCGCGCGCCCCGTCCGCGACCTCGTCGGGGCGACCGCGCGGATCGCGTCGGGCGAGTACGGCGCGAGGCTCCGCACGACGAGCCGGGACGAGATCCGGGATCTCGTCGAGGGGTTCAACGCGATGGCCGCCGCCCTGGCGGAGCAGCGCGCGGACCTCGTGCGGCGCCGCGACTACATGGCCGCGCTCCTGCGGCACGCCACGGCGGGCGTGATCTCCACGGACGCGTCGGGGAGGATCGTCACGCGCAACCCCGCCGCCTCCGCGCTGCTCGCGGCGGAGGGAGGCGAGGAGCCCAGGGTCGGCGATCCGCTGACCGAGGCGATCCTGCGGGCGCCGGCCCTGGCCCCCCTCGCGGAGGCGCTGGCCGCGGCCCCGACGGCGTCGGGCGAGCCGCTCGAGGTCGATCTCGCCCGGTCCGGGAAGCCGGTGCGCCTCCGCGTCGTCCGGGTCCCCCTCCCGGATCCCGAGGGCGGGGCGCCGGGATCCCTGATCCTGCTCGACGACGTCACGGACCTGATGCGCAGCAACCAGCTCGAAGCGTGGGCCGAGATGGCGCGCTCCATCGCGCACGAGATCAAGAACCCCCTGACGCCGATCCAGCTCTCGGTCGAGCACCTGCGGCGGCTGCTCTCCGAGAGGCTCCCGGACCCCGCGCCGGAGCTTCACGCGTGCCTCGACACGGTGCTCAAGCAGGTGCGCGCCCTCCGGCAGATCGCGGCCGAGTTCTCGGCCTACGCCAAGCTCCCGACGCTGCGGCCGGAGCCGACCGACCCCGCCGCCTTCCTCCGCGAGATCGCCGAAACCTACCGGGCGGGGAACCCTCCCGGGATCGAGATCGTCGAGCGCTACGAGCCGTCGCCCCGGGTCGCGGTGGACCGCCGCGTCCTCTCCCGGGCGATCGTCAACCTGATCGAGAACGCCCTCCAGGCGATGGCGGACGGGGGGACGCTGACGCTCTCCGCCGGGCCGGACGGCTCGGGCGGCGCGATCCTCTCCGTGGCCGACACGGGGCCGGGGCTCGACGCCTCGGTCCACCAGAGGCTGTTCGAGCCGTACTTCTCGACGAAGTCCTCCGGCACCGGCCTCGGCCTCGCCATCGCCCGCCGCGCGGTCGAGGCGCACCGGGGGACGATCGAGGTGTCGAGCGGCGCGGATCGCGGGACCGCGTTCCGGATCCGTCTGCCGGGCGTTTCTCCCGAGCTATACTCCCGCCGATGAGCGATCGCGCCGAGCCCCGCGGCCGACGGAGCGCGCGCCTCCCGTGGTACGGGGAGGGGCTCCGCTTCTCGTGCCTCCCCGGATGCGGCGCCTGCTGCACGAAGCACGGCGACTGCGACTGGGTCTACCTCGAGGGGGACGACGCCGAGCGCATCGCGGCGCACCTCGGGCTGACGCGCGAGGAGTTCCTCGAGAGGCGCTGCGAGAAGGAGGACGGCCTGGACGTCCTCCGCATGGACGGCCCGGACTGCCCGTTCCTCGAGGGATCGAGCTGCGCCGTCTACGCCGCGCGGCCGAGGCAGTGCCGGACCTTCCCGTTCTGGCGCGAGAACCTGCGCACCCGCTCGGCGTGGGAGAAGCTGCACGAGTTCTGCCCTGGAATCGGGGCCGGGGAGCCGCACTCCCTCGAGGCGATCCGGGCCCGTCTCGACGAGGAGAGCGCCGGATGACGGTCCCGAAGGGAGCGCTCCGCCGGATCGCGACGGCTCTCGCCCTCGCCGCGCTCGCGGGCTGCGGGGCGCCGGCGCCGGAGGCCCCGGCCGAGCCGGTCCGCGGGGGGACGGCCGTCCTCGGCTCGATCTCCGACGTCGACGGCTGGAACGAGTACCTCTCGCGCCAGTCGTTCGCGAACAACCTGCACCGGCGGATCTGGCTCCGCCTCGCGCAGGAGCTCGGGGACGGCCGCGACCATCCCCCCTCCTGGGACCCGCTCCTCGCCGAGTCCTGGTCGTTCTCGGACGGCGGCACCGTCCTCACGTTCCGGCTCCGCGAGGCCGCGTGGAGCGACGGGAGGCCGGTCACCGCCTCCGACGTCGTCTTCACCTGGCGGGCGCAGACCTCGCCCGACGTCGCGTGGATCGGGGCCCAGAGCAAGGCTCGCATCGCCTCCGTCGAGGCGGCGGACCCGCGCACCGTGGTCTTCCGCTTCGACCGCGCCTATCCGGACGCGTTCGCGGACGCGGTGGAGGGGGGGATCCTCCCCGAGCACGCGTTCGGCGCGGTCCCCTTCGCCGCGTGGCGGGACCACGACTGGTCCGGCGTGCGGGTGGGCTCCGGGCCGTTCCTCCTCGAGCGGCACGCGCCGGGAGAGGAGATCGTGCTCGCGCGCAACCCCCGCTACTTCCGCGAGGGCCTGCCCCGCCTCGACCGGGTCGTGCTCCGCGTGGTGCCGGACGCGTCGAGCCTCGTGACTCAGCTCCTCGCCGGCGGGCTCGACTACGTCGAGGGGGTCGCGCCCCGGGAAGCGGCGCGAGTCCGCGCAGCCCCGGGGACGCGGCTCCTGGCGTTCGACTACCCGATGTACGACTACGTCGGCTGGAACGGTGCGAAGGCGCCGCTCGACGACCCGGCCGTGCGCCGGGCGCTCACGATGGCGATCGACCGGAAGGGGATCGTGGACGACCTCCTCTACGGCTTCGGCCGGGTCTCCGCGGGGCCGGTCCTCTCGTTCTGGTGGGGCGCGGACCCCACGCTCGAGCCCTGGGGCTACGACCCGGAGGAAGCGCGGCGGCTCCTGGCGGACCGGGGCTACGCGCCGAGGCCGGGGGACGGCGTGCTCGTCCGCGACGGGAAGCCGTTCGAGATCGAGATGACGACGAACGCCGGCAACCGCCTCCGGGAATCGGTCGTCGTGAAGATCCAGTCGCAGCTCTCGAGGATCGGCGTGCGCGTGAAGCCGGCCCCCCTCGAGATGCGGACCTTCGTCCACCGCAACACGATCGGGGAGTTCGACTCCTACGTCGGCGGCTGGCGCTTCTCGGGGAAGATCGACCTGCGGTCGCTCTTCGGGTCCCGGGAGGACCCCCCGCGCGGGAGCAACGTCGTCCGGTACCGCTCCGCCGAGGTCGATCGCCTCCTCGACGTCTTCGACGGGGCGCGCGAGTGGCGCGACGCGAAGCCGGCCCTCGACGGCCTCCAGCGCGAGATCCACCGCGACCAGCCGTACACGTTCCTCTACGAGACCCAGCGGCTCGCCGCGGCCGGCCCCCGCCTCCACGGCGTCGAGATCGACGTGCCCGCCGATCCCCTCGCGCGGCTGGAGCGCTGGTGGGTGACCCCCTAGCCCGCCCCCCCTCCCGCCGCCGGGGCGCGCGATCCCTCCTGCGCTTCGCGGCCGGACGGCTCGCCGCGGCGGCGCCGGTCGTCCTCGGCGTGCTCCTGCTGACCTTCGTCCTCGTCGAGACCGCGCCGGGGGAGCCGTTCGACCTCCTGATCGGCGACCGCCCCATCCCCCCCGAGGTGCGGGACCGCCTCGTCGCGGCCTACGGCCTCGACCGCCCCCCCGCGGAGCGGTTCGTCCGCTGGATCGGGGCGCTCGCTCTCCACGGGGAGCTCGGATGGTCGCTCTCCCGCGGAAGGCCGGTGGCCGACACGATCGCGGCCGCGCTCCCCGCCACCCTCGTCCTCTCGACGGCGGCCCTCCTCGTCCACCTCGTCGCCGGGATCGGCATCGGCGTCGCCTCGGGCCGATGGCGCGGGGGCTGGCCGGACCGGGCGATGACCGGCTCGGCCCTCGTCCTCTACTCGATGCCGGCCTTCTGGCTCGGCCTGATGGCGATCCTCGGCCTGTCCTACGGCCTGCGTCTGTTCCCCCCCGCGGCAACCCACTCGGTCGGAGCGGAGGCGTGGTCGGTCCCGCTCCGCCTCCTCGACCGGCTCTGGCACCTCGCCCTGCCGGCGCTCGTGCTCGGCCTCGCGTCGGCGGCGGCGCTGGGCCGCTTCGTGCGCGCCGGGATGCTCCGGGCGCTCGACGACGACTTCGTGCGCGCCGCGCGGGCGCGGGGCGCGGGCGGGGGGCGGGTGCTCTGGCTCCACGCGCTCCGGAGCTCGCTCCTCCCGGTCGTCACCCTGATGGGGCTCGCACTGCCGGTCCTGGTGTCGGGCTCCCTCGTCGTCGAGGTCGTGTTCGGCTGGCCCGGCATGGGGCGGCTCGCATACGAGGCGATCCTGGCGCGGGACGTCCCGGTCGTGCTGGCGACCACCCTCCTCTCGACGCTCCTCGTCGTCGCCGGGAACCTCCTCGCGGACGTCGCGGTCGCCCTCGTCGATCCGAGGATCGGCGCGGGGAGCGGGGGGCCGGGACGATGAGCCGGAGCGCGATCGCCGGCCTCGTCTTTCTCGCCCTCGTCGCGGCGGCCACGCTGCTCGCTCCGGCGCTCCCCCTCCGGGACCCCGCCGACCAGCCGGACGGCCTCGTCCTCCGCGACCTCCCGCCGTGGAGCCGCGTGGAGGCCGTGCGCCTCCGCAACGGCTCGCTCCGCTACGCCCACGAGGTGCGGGACGGCGCGGACGGGAGCCTCGAGATCCGACGGGGCGCGGAGTGGGAGCGGATTCCGCCCGACCGGCTCGCGGCGGGTCCCGCGCGCGGCGCGCGGCTCCGGCCGCTCTTCGTCCTCGGCACCGACGGGTACGGCCGCGACCTCCTGAGCCGGATCGTCCACGGGGCCCGGGTCTCGCTCGCGGTCGGCCTGCTCGCCGCCCTCGGCGCCGTCGTCCTCGGCGGAGCGGTCGGCACCGTCGCGGGGCTCCTCGGCGGCGCCGCGGACGCCGTGCTGATGCGCGCGGCCGACGTCGCCCTCGCCGTGCCGCGCCTCTTCCTCCTGCTCCTGCTCGTCGCGCTCTACGGGCCGTCGCTCGCGGGCACGGTCCTCGTGCTCGCGGGGACCTCGTGGATGAACGCGGCGCGCCTCGTGCGCGCGGAGGTGCTGTCCCTCCGCGAGCGCGACTACGTCCGGGCCTCGACCGCCGCCGGGGCCGGCCCGTTCCGCCTGGCGGCGCGGCACCTCCTCCCGGGCGCGGCCGCGCCGCTCCTGGTCGAGGCGACGCTCCGGGTGGGCCAGTGCATGCTGCTCGAGGCCTCGCTCTCGTTCCTGGGCCTCGGCGTGCCGCCGCCGACCGCGTCGTGGGGGAGCATCGTCGCCGACGGACGGGACGCCATCCCGTCGGCCTGGTGGATCTCGACGCTGCCGGGAGTCGCGATCGCCGCGACCGTCCTCGCCGTGAACGCGCTCGGGGAGGGGCTGCGCGAGCGGGTGGCAGGGCGCTCCTAGTCCCCGAGGCTCCGCTCGGCCCGCCGCACCGCCTCGACGAACGCCTCGATCCGGTCCAGGTCCATCTTGCCGGGAGCGATCTCGAGCGTCGGCCCGGCGTCCACCCCGTACGGGCGGGCCGCCTCGATCGCCTCCGCGACGTTCTCCGCCCGGAGCCCTCCCGACAGGACCATCCGGCCGTGGACCGAGAGGCGCCGCGCGCGCCCCCAGTCTGGGCCGCTCCCGCGCGGCCACCCGGAGGCGTCCAGCAGGTACGTCGCGCAGGCGTACCCCTCGAACGACTCGGAGGTCGTCCCCGGTCCGAACTCGACCGTCTTGATCCACGCGTGAGGCGCGAGGGCCGAGCAGAACACGGCGTCCTCGGGCCCCTGGAGCTGCACCGCCGTCAGCCCGACGGTCCGGGCGACCTCGAGCACGCGGATCAGCGGCTCCCCGGCGAAGACGCCCACGCGGGCGAGGAAGGCGGGAAGCCGCTCGCAGATCCTGCGGGCGGCCTCCGGCTCGATCCGCCGGGGGCTCCCCGCGGAGAAGTGGAACCCGATCGCGTCCGCGCCGAGGAGCGCGGCCTCGACCGCGTCCCGCTCCTCGGTGATCCCGCAGATCTTGACGGCGACCCGGCTCATCGGCGCGCGGACCCGGCGCTCAGAGCACCGCGAACTTGACGAACACGGGGTCCGGGAGCTCGGGCGCCGTCATCCAGAGCTCGAACCGCCGGTTCAGCACGCCGGTCTCCGGGCGCGGGAAGTAGAGGAAGTCCGTGAACCACCCGAACTTCGGAACGGCGATCGTGTCGCGGACGATCGTCGAGGTGAACGGGTTCGCGGGGGCCGCCCGCGTGGGGCTGAAGTTGCTCGGGTAGCGCCGGAACGCGCCGAACCGGTTGAAGACGATCTCCTCGACCTCTCCGAGGCGGCGATCCAGGTCGAGGTACTCGTACTTCTCCAGGAGCTCCCCGGGCCCGACGCAGGGATACGACTTCCCGGCCGAGTCCCGGAGCGTGAACGACTCCCGCGTGAGGGAGAGCATCTTGAGCCCGCGGTTGGCGACGCAGATCTCGATCGGGACGTAGTCGGCCTCCTCCCGGTAGCGCGTCGGCCGGACGTCCACGATCAGCGAGACGAGGCGCCCCTCCTCCGCGAACACGAACGTCGAAAGCTTCTTGTCGAGGCCGGACAGCTCGGGCTTGGGCGCATCCCGCCGCGCCGACGCGCACGAGGAGACGAGGACCACGATCCCGACGACGAGAAGCGATGCCCACCGGCTACGCATCGCGCACCTCCCCGCGCAGCCTCCCCGGCGGCGCGATCCCCTCCCCCCGAGCGTATGCCGCGCTCCCCCCACCGTCAACGAAAATCGGGGACGGCCGCCGGTTCCGATCGGTCTCCGTCCCCGATTCGCTCACAGGAGCGACACGGGGTCCACGTCCACGAGGATCGCCTTCCGCGGGACCTCGCGCTCGACCGACGCGAGCGCCCGGTCGACGGCGGCGACGAGGCGCCTCCGGCCGGAGGACCGCACGAGGATCTGCCTCCGCCACCTCGACTTCAGCCGCTCGATCGGCGCGGGACCGGGGCCGGAGACGAGGATGCGCCCCTCCCCCTCGCGGCGGACCGCCTCCGCCAGGATCTCCGCGCGCGCTGCCGCCCGCCCGGGGTCCGCGTCCTCGACGACGATCTCCACGAGGGCGCTGAAGGGAGGGTAGCGGAGCGCACGCCGGTACTCCGCCTCCCGGCGGTAGAACGCCTCGTAGTCCTGGGCGGCCGCGGCCGCGAGGACGGGGTGGGCCGGATCGAACGCCTGCACGACGACCGTGCCCGGCGCGCTCCCCCGCCCCGCCCTCCCCGCGACCTGCGTGAGGAGCTGGAAGGTCCGCTCCGCCGCGCGGAAGTCGGGGAGCCCGAGCGTCTGATCGGCGGAGACGACCCCCACGAGCGTGACGCGCGGGAAGTCGTGCCCCTTCGCGATCATCTGCGTCCCGACCAGCACGTCGATCTCGTGCCGGTCGAACCTGGAGAGGATCGCCTCGTGCGCCCCGCGGCGCCGCACGGTGTCCCGGTCCATTCTCTCGATCCGCGCCCCCGGCAGGGCCGAGCGGATCTCCTCCTCGATCCTCTCGGTCCCCTCGCCGAGGAGATTGAGCCCCTCCGCCCCGCAGGAGGGGCAGCACGGCGGCAGCGGGCGCTCGAGGGCGCAGTAGTGGCAGCGAAGGCGGGCCTCCGAGCGGTGCCACGTGAGAGAGAGGCTGCACCGCGAGCACGACACCCGCTCGCCGCACGTGGGGCAGTGGAGCGCGGGGGCCCACCCGCGCCGGTTCCGGAGGACGAGCGCCTGCTCCCCCCGCGCCAGGCACGCGCCGAGCTCCGCGACGAGGTCCCGCGAGAGCGGGCGCGAGGCGCGAGTCTCGAGGAACTCGCGCCGCATGTCCACGATCCGCACCGCCGCGAGCGGGCGCGACTCGACGCGCTCCCCGAGGCGAAGGATCTCGTACCTCCCGGCCCGCGCGTTCCGGAACGACTCGAGCGAAGGGGTCGCCGATCCCAGGAGGAGCAGCGCGCCCTCCTCCCGGGCGCGGACGACCGCCAGGTCCCTCGCGTGGTAGCGCGGCGCCTCCTCCTGCTTGTACGAGCCGTCCTGCTCCTCGTCGACGACGATGAGCCCCGGATCCGGAAGCGGGGCGAACACGGCGGACCGCGCGCCGAGCACGAACCGCGCGCCCCCCCCGCGGATCCGCTCCCACGCGCGGTACCGCTCGCCCGCCGAGAGCCCCGAGTGGAGCACCGCGAGGTCCCCCTCGAAGCGCCGGGAGATCCTCGCGAGCAGGAGCGGGGTCAGGCCGATCTCCGGCACGAGGTAGAGGACGCCGCGTCCCGACGCCAAGACCCCCTCCGCGGTCCGCAGGTACACCTCGGTCTTCCCCGATCCGGTCGCCCCGAACAGGAGGAACGGCGCGTACTCCCGCCTCGATGCCGCGGGGAGGAGCCGGTCGAGCGCGGCGGCCTGGGCGGGGGTGGGCGCGAGCGGAGGAGGGCCGGCCACCCCGCGGCGGCGGGGTCCGTCCTCCTCCCGCTCCACCCAGGCCGCGAGGCCCGCCCGGACCAGCTCCCGGAGGGCGTTCCGCCTCGCGGGCGGGAGCCCGGCGAGCGGGACCGGCGAGCCGTCCGCGGGGAGCGCCTCGAGGGCGCGCCTCCGCGCGCGGGCCTGCGGCGGGAGCGCCTCCTCGCCCCCCGCCCCAGTCCTCCGGACGAAGCGCGGAGGGAGCGGGGTGCGGGGAGCCGCCGGCAGCGCCGCCTCGATCGCCTCGCCCCAGGAGCAGAGGTAGTAGTCCGACACGAACCGCGTCAGGGACAGGACCGACTCGGGGACGGTCGGGATCCCGTCGAGGACCTTCTCGATCGGGCGGACCTCGATGGACGGATCGGGAGGCGGGGCGGGCGACTCCACGACGGTCCCGACGATCCGGCGCGTCTGGAACGGGACGAGGACGCGCGACCCGACGAGGACGGACCGCAGGAGCGCCCCGGGAACCTCGTAGGTGAACACGCGCCGCGCCGGGATCGGCACCGCGACGGCCGCGAAGGCGCGGCCCGGCGGGCCCCCGCTCACGGCCCCTCGTCGAGCTTCAGTCGGGCCGCCTTGAGGTCCTCCCACACCTTGCGGCGATTCTCCTGCGTGTAGGCGCGGAGGAGGTACGCGGGGTGGAACGTCGGCATCACCGGGATCCCGCGGAAGCTCCCCCACGTCCCGCGGATCTGCGTGATCCCGAGGCGCGAGCCGAGCAGCGTCTTCGCCGCGGGAGCGCCGAGCGCGACGATCACCCGGGGGCGGATCGCCTCGATCTGGGCGAACAGGAACGGGGAGCAGGTGGACGCCTCGTCCGCCTCCGGCGTCCGGTTGTCCGGCGGGCGGCACTTGACGACGTTCGCGATGTAGACGTCCCCCCGCTCGAGGCCGACCGACCGGATCATCTCGTCGAGCTTCTTCCCGGCCCGGCCGACGAACGGCTCGCCGCGGGCGTCCTCCTCGGCGCCCGGCCCCTCGCCCACGAACATCAGGCCCGCGGACGGGTTCCCGACGCCGAACACGATCTGGGTCCGGCGCTCGTGCAGTCTGCACCGCCGGCAGTCGCCGATCTCCTCCCGGATCTCGCGAAGGCGCGCCACGGGGTCGGACGGCCCGCCGGAGGCGGAGTCCGCGAGCGAGAACAGCTCCGGCCTGCTCGCCCGCCGGGCGGGCTCCTTCGCGGGGGGCGCGCTCGGCCGGGCCGGAGCCGGGGCCGCGCGCTCCCCGACCGGCCGCGGGGCCGCCGCGGCGAGATCGCGGACCCCGATTTCCCTCAGGTAGGCCACCCACTCCGCGAGCGCTCGGCGCGTCGCCGCGTCGCCCCGCCCGCAGGAGCTCACGGCCGCGCCTCCGCTCCGAACACCCGGTCGAGGATCCGCTCGGCCACCTCCGCCTTGGACGCCTCCGGGACCTCGACGGCCCCCCCGTCGCGATCGAGGATCGTGACGGCGTTCCGCTCCGACTCGATCCCCTTCCCGTCCGCGGAGACCTCGTTCGCGACGACGAAGTCGAGGCTCTTGGACCGCAGCTTCCCGCGGGCCCGCTCCACGACGTCCTCGGTCTCTGCCGCGAATCCGACCAGCAGCAGGTCCCCCTTGTCGCGGCCGACCTCGGCCAGGATGTCCCGCGTCGGCTCGAGCGCGAGCGAGATCCCCCGGCCGGACTTCTTGATCTTCGACTCCGCGGGGCGCGCCGCGAAGTCCGCGACCGCGGCCGCCATGAGCAGGGCGTGGGCGCCGGCGCGGGCCTCGTGCACCGCGACCCGCATCTCCTCCGCGGTGCGGACGCGCACGACCTCGACGCCGAAGGGGGGGGGAAGATCCACGGGGCCGCTGACCAGCACGACCCGCGCTCCGCGCCGCGCCGCGGCGGCGGCCAGCGCGTACCCCATCCGTCCGGACGAGCGGTTCGAGAGGAACCGCACGGGATCGACCGGCTCCCGCGTCGGCCCGGCGGTGACGACGAGGGTCTTCCCCTCGAGCTCCCTCGAGCGGCGCGCCGCCGCGAGCGCCGCCGCCACGATGGCGTCCGGCTCCGCGAGGCGCCCCGGACCGCTCTCCCCCTCCGCCAGCCACCCGACCGCGGGGTCCACGACCGCGACGCCCCGCGCCCTCAGCGTCGCCAGGCTCTCCTGCGTCGCCGGGTGCAGCCACATCCTGGCGTTCATCGCCGGGGCGACGACGACCGGGGCCGTGACCGCGAGGTAGAACGTCGAGAGGAGATCGTCGGCGATCCCGCGCGCGAGCTTCGCCAGGACGTTCGCCGTCGCGGGAGCCACGACGAGCGCCGCGATCTCGCGAGCCAGGTCGATGTGCCGGACCGTCTCGGGCGACGACAGGTCGAACGGGTCGAGCAGCACCTTGCGCCGGGAGAGCGTCTGGAGGGTCAGCGGCGTGACGAACCGCTCCGCGTTGCGGGTCAGGATGACCTGCACCGCGCTCCCCGCCCGGTCGAGCCCCCGGACGATCTCGCAGGCCTTGTACGCCGCGATCCCTCCGCTGACGCCGAGCGCGATGAGCATCGCCCGCCCCCCGCCGCGGCGCCGGGGCCGCGGCGAACCGGTGTTACTTCTCCTCGCCTTCCTCGCCGGCCCCCTCGCCCTCGGCGGGCGCCTCGGCCGTCTCCGGGTCCCAGGGCTCCACGACGCCGGCCGCGACCTCTTCCTGCGCGACGACCGTCGGCTTGCGGTGCTCGGACGGGACCCGCGCGACCGCCCCCGCCTGGAGCTGCTCCGCCCGCATCGACGCGAGCGTCACGAACCGGTACTTCCCTGCCAGATCCTCGGGGAGCTTCAACATGCTTCCTCTCCTCCGTCCCGCCGCCGGTCAGCGGCCCGGGAACGTGGCCAGGATTCGGCCCGCCTCGCCTTCCGCCCGCGAGACGCGCCTCCTCTCCGCCGTCACGACGGAGCGGAGGTCCTCGACGCACCGCTCCAGCCGATCGTTGATCACCAGGTAATCGTAGCTCCGGAACTCCTCCGCCTCGCGGCGCGCCTGCGCGAGCCTCCTGTGAAGCTCGTCCTCGTCCTCGCTCCCGCGCGACCGGAGCCTCGCCTCGAGATCGGAGAAGCTCGGCGGCAGCACGAAGATCGACACCGAGGGCATCCCGCTCTCGCGCACCTGCCGCGCCCCCTGGACGTCGATGTCGAGCAGGAGATCGCGGCCGGCCTCGAGCGCGCGGTTCACCGCGACGCGGCCCGTGCCGTAGCGGTGGCCGAACACGCGGGCCCACTCCAGGAATCCGCCGCCGGCCGCCATCGCGTCGAACGCGGCCTCGTCCACGAAGTGGTACTCGCGGCCGTCCTCCTCGCCCGGGCGCCGCGGGCGGGTCGTGTGCGAGACCGAGAACTCGAGCCCCGGCACCGCGCGCAGCAGGCCCCTCGCCAGGCTCGACTTGCCGGACCCCGACGGGGCCGAGATCACGAAGAGCGTTCCGCGGCGCACGGCTCCCGGCTCCTCCGTCACTCGACGTTCTGGACCTGCTCGCGGACCTTCTCGGCCTCGGCCTTGAGCGCGAGCACGAGCCGGCTCACCTCGACGTCGGCCGACTTCGCGTGAATCGTGTTCGCCTCGCGGTGGACCTCCTGCAGGAGGAAGTCCAGCCGCTTGCCGACCGGCTCGCCGTCCCCCGCCTCGAGCAGAGCGGCCGTCTGCGCCAGGTGGCCGCGAAGGCGGACGAGCTCCTCGGTCACGTCGGCGCGATCGGCGAGGAAGGCCGCCTCCTGCTCGAGCCTTCCGGGATCGAGCGCGGCGCCCTCCGTGAGCACGCGGAGGCGCTCGGTGAGCTTCCGCCTCGCGGCGGCCGGCACCCCCGCGGCGCGTTCGGCGATCTCCGCGACGAGGGCCTCCATGGTCCGGGCGCGCGCCACGAGGTCCGCCCGGAGCACCTCCCCCTCGCGCCGGCGCTCCGCGTCGAGCGCGAGGAGCGCCGCGTCCACCGCGCGCTCGACGGCGCCGATTTCCTTCTCGCCGAGCCCGGACTCCCCCGGCGACGCCAGCAGCATCCCCGGCACCTGGAGGAGATCCGAGACCGCGGCCTCCCCCTTCGCCCCGAGTTCCTCCCGGAGCGCCCTCGCGGCCTCGAGCACGGCCCGGGCGAGCGGCCGGTTGAGGACGAGGGGCGAGGAGGCCCGGTCCCCCTCGATCCGGACGTCCATCTCGATCCTGCCGCGCCGGACCCGCGCGAGCACGCGCGCCCTGAGCTCGGCCTCGCGAGGGAGGAGCTCGGCCGGCAGGCGGAGCCGGAGATCGGCGAACCGGTTGTTGACGCAGCGGACCTCCGCCCGGGCCCGGAAACCCGGAGCCTCGGCGCTGCCGTGCCCGTAACCGGTCATGGAGCGGATCATCGGCCCTCGTCCGCGTGCGCGGTCCGTCAAACGGGGAATTGGAGCACAGATCGCGGGCAACGTCAATTTTCGTCGAGACTTACGGCGCGATCCCGGTCCTCGAGGACCGCCGCCTCGTCCAGCACGGCTCGGGCCGCGCGGCCGAACGCCCCCGGCCCGCCGAGCCGCTCCGGAATCTCCCCCAGGATCTCCCGCAGGGCCGCCGCCTCCTCGGGGCGGTCGAGCCAGCGCTCGACCTCCGCCGCGATCCGCTGGGGCGTGCAGTCCCCCTGGATCAGCTCCGGCACGACGCGCCGCCCGAGGATCAGGTTCGGGAGCGCGACGTGCTCGGTCCGGACCAGCATTCTTGCGATCGCGTACGTCAGCGGATGGAGGCGATAGACGACGACCGACGGGAGGCCGGCCAGCGCCGCCTCGAGCGTCGCGGTCCCGGACGCGACGATCCCGGCGACGCAGCCGCCGAGGAGCGCGGGCGATGCGGGCCCTGCGACGTGGATCCCCTCGAGACCGGATCGCGCGACGAGCGCGTCGATCCGCTCCCGCGGGGCGGTCGAGGCGCACGGGACGACGAAATGCAGGCGGCGCCGCCGCCGTCGCAGGATGCCGGCCGCCCCGAGCATCGGCGGGAGGAGCCGCTCGACCTCGCCGGGCCGGCTCCCCGGCAGCAGGGCGATCGCCTCGACGCCGCGCTCGAGGCCGATCTCCGCGAGCGACCCGCCCCTCGCCCCGGCCTCCTCGACCGCGGGGTGCCCGACGAACGTCACCGGGATCCCCGCGTCCTCGTAGCACGCGACCTCGAAAGGGTAGAGGACGAGCATCCGGCGGACGTCCCTCCGGATCCGCCGCAGGCGCCCCCTCCTCCAGGCCCACACCGACGGGCCGACGAAGTGGACGACCGGGACCCCGGATCGTCGCGCGCGGGCGGCGAGCCTCAGGTGGAAGTCCGGGAAGTCGACGGAAACGACGAGGTCCGGCCGCTCCCGCTCGATCGTCGCCACGAGCGTCCGCATCGCGCGGCGAAGGGCCGGCAGGCGCGCGGCGACCTCCGCGATGCCGACGACCGCGACGTCGGAGGCGTGCGCGACGAGCCGCACCCCCGCGGCGGCCATCGCGTCGCCTCCCATCCCGACGAGCTCGACGC
Organism: uncultured Acidobacteriota bacterium; assembly: GCA_937864465.1. Lineage (GTDB taxonomy): Bacteria > Acidobacteriota > Polarisedimenticolia > Polarisedimenticolales > JAIQFR01 > CALMJU01. The sequence goes on along the minus strand of CALMJU010000022.1, from coordinate 1,817 downwards.
CGGGGCTCCGCTCGCGGAGCGCCGCGGCGAGCCCCTCCCCGAGCCGGTCCCCCGAGGCCTCCCCCGCCGAGAGAAGGATCCGCAGCGGCCGGGTCACGGAGCCTCCTCGGGACGCGGGTCCTCGGGCCCGATCCCGGTCTCCTCGTCGAGGAGGTCGGTCAGCCGGTCGAGGTCCTCCTCGACCCTGCGCCGCGCCCGCTCCTGCTCCTCGTCGCCGGCGTCCCTCGCCACGCGCACCGGCTCCCCGTAGACGAAGATCCCCCGCGAGAAGGGGCGGGGAAGGAGCGTCCGGTCCCATGACCGCAGCCGCCCCGCCGGGGCGGCCGAGAAGGTCACCGGCACGATCGGGAGGCCCGTCAGGCGCGCGGTCGCGACGAGTCCCGGCTTCACGCGGCGGCGCGGCCCCTTCGGGCCGTCCGGCGTGATCCCCACGTCGAACCCCTGCCGCACCTTGCGCACGATGTCGAGGAGCCCCGCGGCCCCGCCCCTCGTGCTCGACCCCTTCGAGAGGTCGAACCCGAACCGGACGAGGATCCGCGCCAGGAGCTCGGAATCGCGGTGCGTGCTCGAGAGGACGGTGATCCGCCCGCCGGGAGGATAGGCGAACGGCATCATCACGAACCGCGAGTGCCAGAACGCGAGGATGAACCCCCCCGGGTCGCGGCGCGCAGCCTCGAGGTGCTCCCGGCCCCGGTACGCGAGACGCATCGTGCCCCGGAGCAGGCGGATGTAGGCGTACCCGACGCGCGGGGCGACGGCGAGGAGGAGGCGGTCGGAACGTTCGCGCACGCCAGGAAGATTCCCGTCGCAAAGTGTAGCCGCCACGGAACTTGCGGTCAACGAAGCGTTGACCTCGCGATCCCCTCACGGTATCGTTTCCCGCTTCGGGGATCCGGTGAGACCCTTCATCTCGGTCGTCGTCCCGCTCCTCAACGAGGCGCCCTACATCGAGCGCTTGGCGCGCTCGATCCTCGACCAGACGTATCCGCGGGATCGGTACGAGATCCTGATGGCCGACGGCGGGTGCACCGACCGCACCCTCGAGATCCTCCGGGGCGTGGACCGCGACGGGAGGATCCGGGTGCTGGACAATCCCGGCCGCACCGCCCCGGCCGCGCTGAACGTCCTCGTCGCCGCCTCCCGCGGCGACGTCGTCACGCGGATCGACGCCCACTCCCACGTCGCCACCGACTACCTCGAGAGGATCGTCGCGGTCATGGAGGAAACCGGAGAGGCGGTCGTGGGCGGGCCCGTGGTGATGGAGGCGGACACCCCGTTCCGGAAGGCCCTCGTCGAGGCGCTCTACTCGCCGGTCGGCGTCGGGTCGGTCCCCTACCGGACGCTCCGGCGCCGCGCGCACGTCGAGTCGCTGCAGACCGGCTCGTTCCGCCGGGAGGTCCTGGAGCGCGTCGGGCCGTTCGACGAGAGGCTCGCCGTCGTCGAGGACCTCGACATGAACACGAGGATCCGCGAGGCAGGGTACCGGCTGCTCCTCGACCCGTCGATCCGGTTCTGGTACTACCCGCGGCCGGGGTACCGGGCGCTCTGGCGGCAGATCTTCATGGTCGGCAGGGTCAAGGCCCGGATCCTCAAGAAGCACCCGCGCGCGTTCAAAAGCAAGTACGTCCTGCCGAGCCTCTTCGTCCTCGCGGCCGCGGCGGCGGTCGTCTCGGCCCTCGCCGCCGCGCTCGGCGGCCGGCCCCTCCCCGCCCTCGCCGGCCTCGCGCTCCTCGCCGCGTACGCTGCGGCCGCGGGCGCCTTAGCCGCCTAGCGGGCGGCGAAGCTCGGCGGGGGGGCGCTCCGGCGGCTGGCGATAC
>CALMJU010000021.1 GCA_937864465.1 uncultured Acidobacteriota bacterium | reverse complement strand
CTCGGGACGCGTGCTCGTCGAGGCGGCGGCGGCGCCGTCGGGCGCCGCGGTCTCCGCGGAGCTCCGCCGGGGAAGGCTCCGATTGCGGTCGGAAGGGCCCGAGGCCGAGGAAGGAGGATGACGGGCATGGCGAAGCCGGCGAAGACGGGCAAGCAGCAGTCCTACGGCGAGGCGGCGAGGCGGCTCGAGGAGATCCTGCGGAGGATCGAGGAGGGCGAGGTGGACATCGACGAGCTGTCGGGTCTCGTGAAGGAGGCCGCAGGGCTCGTGACGCTCTGCCGGGGCAAGATCCACGCGGCGGAGATCCAGGTCCGCACGATCACCGAGCAGCTCGAGCGCGAGTCGCCGGGCGAGGAGGGAGAGGTCGCGGACGCCGGCGCAGGGGAGGCGGCCGGGGAGCGGCTCCTCTGACGCCGTCGCCAGGACCGATCGCGAGGGAACCCTCGATGCGCTCCGCCGACGATCTCTTCCGCGGCCGTCTCGTCATGGCCCCCATGGCTCGCGGCACGGATCTGCCCTTCCGCCGCCTCGCAGCGGAGTGGGGCTGCGAGGTCGCCGTGTCCGAGATGGCCTGGGCCCACAAGGTGGTCCGCCGCGACCGGGCGGAGATGGCGCTCCTGAGGCGCCATCCCGAGGAGAGGGCGTTCGGAGTGCAGCTCGCGGGGAAGGATCCGGACACGATGGCGGAAGCCGCGAGGATCGCGGAGGGGGGCGGAGCCGATTTCGTGGACGTGAACGTCGGCTGCCCGGCGGACGACGTCACGCGCCGAGGATTCGGCGCCGCGCTCCTCGAGCGGGCCTCGCGCGTCGCCGCGATCGTGGCCGCCATGAAGGCGGCGGTCGCCGTCCCCGTCACGGTGAAGCTCCGTCTCGGCTGGTCGAACGAGAAGCCGACGTTCCTCAAGGTGGCGCTCGCGGCGCGGGAGGCCGGGGTGGACGGGGTGGTTCTCCACCCGAGGAGCCGCATGCAGCGCTACCGCAGGCCCGCCGACTGGAGCGCCGTCCGGGACCTCGTCGCGGCCGTTCCCCTCCCCGTCGTCGGGAACGGCGACGTGATGACCTGGCGGGACGCCCTCAGGAGACGGGAGGAGACCGGCTGCGCGGCGGTCATGGTCGGACGGTGGGCGCTGGCGAAGCCGTGGATCTTCCGCGAGCACGCCGAGAGGCGCGACATCCTGCCGGGCGCGGAGGAGCGGCTCGCCGTCGTCCGCCGGTACGCCGAGATCTGCCGGGACCTCTTCCGCGACGACGAGAAGGGCCGGAGACGCACGAGGAGATTCCTGACGTTCCACCAGGACTTCTTCCGCCGCTTCCGCCGCGGCGCCGGGCTCGACGCCGTGAACTCCGACGACCCTCGCGAGTGGGGCGAGCCCCCGGAGGGAGAGCTCGAGGAATGGCTCTGCCGGGGCGACGTGCGCGCGACGGAGGCCCTCTGCCGCTGGCTCGTGGACGGGGAGCCGCCCGTCCCTCCCCCGCCCGCCGATCCGGACGCTCCCAGGGCGGTTCTCGTCGAGACGCTGGGCTGACCGGGATCGCGCCCGGCGGCTAACCCCCGCTCCGGGCGAGCCTCTCGAAGAGCACGCGCAGCTTCCGCTCCACGGGGCTCACACCGATCACCAGCGCCGCGTGCCGCTCGCAGTCGAGGAACTCGGAGACGATCTCGATCTCGAGCGGCGACCCGTCGCCGTTCCGGTCCCGGAGCGCGATCAGCCGGGCGGGCTCGCGCCCCGCGAACCGCTCCTCGTAGTCCCGGCCGCGCTCGTTCGGGGACTCGTCCGCCGGCTCGCAGGCGAAGCGGGTGAGAAGGGCCCCCTCGCCGACGCCGCGCAGGAGCGGCGTCAGGTCGATGCGGTCCTCGATCCCCTCGGCCCCGGCGAGCACCAGGCCGATCCTCCCCGTGTCGGCGTGCCCGAGGAGACGCGCGGCGCAGCCGGCGCAGTCGGACGGCACGAAGCGCCCTTCCTCGAGCACGATCGCGAGCGTGTGCGCCCGGCCGTCGCCGAGGTCCACGGCGCGCGCCTCGCGAAGCACCGCGCCCGGCGGGAGCAGCGCCATCAGGCCGCCGGGCTCGCGCCCCCCCTTCGGGGCCTCGTACACGTACGTCGTCTCGACCCGCGTCCGGAATCCCTGGATCACGACGTTGCGCTGCCGCTGCCGCGGCGGCCTCTTCCCCGTCACCTCGCGCAGGGCCGTCTCGAGGGAGTCGGCGTCCCAATCCCTCCGCGACGCCGCGAAGACGGGATCGGGAGGGAGCGGTTCGCCCCTCTCGCCGAGCGCCACCCGCAGGACGACGTCGTAGGGCCTCGCGGCGTCCTGCACGACGAGCCAGGCCTCCGGCCATCCCCCCGCCTCGCCGATCGTCTCGAGGCAGGTGACGAGCCGCGCCTCGTCGAGGACCGCGGGCGGAGCGCCGAAGACCGGCGCCTCGGTGCCGTCGGGGAGCCTCACCGTGCGGCCCTCGAGGAGGCCGGCGAGGGCGGCGGCGATCTGCGGCAGGCGCTCCGGCGCAGGAGCGGGCGCCGGAGCCGCTCCGAAGGCGAGAAGGATCGCCACCAGCGTCGCGACGGCCCGGGCATCCCGCATCGGCGTGTCCTCCCTCGCCAATATACCCCCTCTCCCGCGACGACAACCCCCGCGCGCTCTCCCCGCAACGGCGCTCGGCCCCGGCGTTGATCCGCCGCGCCCCCGGCGCTACGTTCGCCGGGCCATGACGCTCGCACGCTGGGACGCGCGTTCGCCGGTCCTCGACGGGCGGTTCTTGCTCCTCGAGCGGATCGGGAGCGGCGGGATGGGGAGCGTCTTCCGTGCCTTCGACGCCGCGGTCGGGCGGGACGTAGCGGTCAAGGTGGTCGGGAGCGGCGGCGCGGGCCCGGGGCATCCGCTCTCGGCGGAATTCGAGGCCTGGGCGCGCCTCCGCCATCCGAACGTCGTGCGGGCGCTCGACCTGGGGCGGACGCGGACCGGGCCGTTCCCGGCGGGCCGCCCCTACCTCGTGATGGAGTTCTTCCGGGGCCGGCCCGCGCACCTGGCCCTGGCGCCCGGTCGCGTCGGCGCCGCCGCGCTCGTCGAGATCGCTCGGGGCCTTCTCCGCGCGCTCGAGCACGTCCACGGCGCCGGCCTCGTCCACCGCGACGTCAAGCCGGGGAATGCGCTCGTCGCCGCCGCGCGGGGACGCGCTCCGCGCGTGAAGCTCACCGACTTCGGCCTCGCCGTCGAGACCGGGCATCGCGAGGAGCCGGGCGCGATCAGCGGGTCGGTCCCCTACCTCTCGCCGGAGGCGCTCCTCGGACTGCCCCTCGACGGGCGCGCGGACCTCTACGGCCTGGGCCTCCTGCTGCACCTCCTCGCGCTCGGCAGGCTCCCCTTCGACGGCTCCGACCCGGCGGACACCGTCCGGTGGCACCTCGGCGGCGCGCGCCCGCGCCCCGAGACGCTCCGGACCGCGACCCCCGGCAGGCTCGCGCGCCTGGTCTCCCGGCTCCTCGCGCGCGATCCGGGGGAGCGCCCCGCGACCGCGGCCGAGGCCGCCCGCTTCCTCGGGCCCGCGCCCCCGTGCCGGCCCGGGCCCGCGAGGGCGGAGGGTGC
>CALMJU010000020.1 GCA_937864465.1 uncultured Acidobacteriota bacterium | reverse complement strand
GCCCCCCATCTCCCCCAGCGCCTCCCGCACCGCCCGGATCCTCTCCGTCGCCCTCGCCGGCGACGGGAGCACCAGCGTCCCGGCGGGGGTCAGGGTCCCGCGCAGCCTCGCCACCGCCTCGACGAGCGCGCGGGGGTCGACCGGCGGGCGCTCCCGGAAGCGGATCCGGAGCTTTCCCTCCGCCGCGTCCACGCTCCGGACGCCGCTCGCCTCCGCGGCGAGGCGGAGGCGGCTGATGTCGAACAGGTTCACCGCGGGCGGGGGGAGGTGGCCGAAGCGGTCCTCGGCGTCGGACTGGAGGCGGTCGACCTCCGCCGCGTCGCGGGCCGACGCCAGCCGCTTGTACAGAACGAGCCGGTCGCCGACGTCGGGCATGAAGCTCTCCGGCACCTTGACGTCGATACCGAGGTGGACGGTCGCCGGCACCCGCTCCTCCACCGTCTCGCCGCGCAGCTCCCGCACCGTCCTCTCGAGCATCTGCGCGTACAGGTCGAACCCGAGCGAGGCGATGTGGCCGTGCTGCCTCGATCCGAGGAACTCCCCCGCCCCGCGGATCTCGAGGTCGGCCGCGGCGAGCCGGAACCCGGCGCCGAGCTCGCTGAAGTCCTGGAGCGCCTTGAGCCGCTTCCTCGCCGTCTCCGAGAGCGCGGCGCGGCCGGGGATCACGAAGTAGGCGTAGGCGTGCTGCTCGCTGCGCCCGACGCGCCCGCGGAGCTGGTAGAGCTGCGCCAGCCCGAACCGGTCGGCGCGGTTCACCACGATCGTGTTCGCGCTCGGGATGTCGAGGCCGTTCTCGATGATCGTCGTCGTCACGAGGACGTCGGCCTCCCGCTCGACGAACCGCAGCATGACCCGCTCGAGCTCGCGCTCCCGCATCCGCCCGTGCGCGACCACGACGCGGGCCTCGGGGGCCATCTCGCGGACCGCGCGCGCGACCGCCGGGAGCGTCTCGATCCGGTCGTGGACGAAGAACACCTGGCCCCGGCGCCGCAGCTCCTGCCGGACCGCCTGCGCGATCACGTTCTTCCGGAACGGCACCAGGTGGGTCTGGATCGCGCTCCGGCCCGGGGGAGGGGTCTCGATGATCGAGAGGTCCCGCACGCCCGCGAGCGACATCTGGAGGGTCCGCGGGATCGGCGTCGCGGTCATCGCCAGCACGTCCACGCCGAGCGCGAGCCGCTTCATCCGCTCCTTCGCGGCGACGCCGAACCGCTGCTCCTCGTCCACCACGAGGAGCCCCAGGCGCCGGAACTGCACGTCCCGCGACAGCAGGCGGTGCGTGCCGATCAGCACGTCCGTCTCTCCCCCCTCGACGCGCCGCAACGTCTCGGCGATCTCCGCCGCCGACCTGAAGCGCGAGGCCATCTCGACCCGGACGGGGAACGGAGCGAAGCGGTCGCGGAAGGTGCGGTAGTGCTGCGCGGCGAGCACGGTCGTCGGGGCGAGGACGGCCGCCTGGAACCCGTCCTGCACCGCCTTGAACGCGGCTCGGACGGCGATCTCGGTCTTCCCGAAGCCGACGTCGCCGACCAGGAGGCGGTCCATCGGCCGCTCCCCCTCCATGTCCTCCTTGACCTCGGCCAGCGCCCGCACCTGGTCGGCCGTCAGCTCGTACGGGAACGCCGCCTCGAGCTCGCGCTGCCAGGCGGTGTCCGGCGAGAACGCGTTCCCCTTCGCCGCCTTCCGCCGCGCATAGAGGTCGAGGAGGTCCCTCGCCATCGACTCGACCGACTTCCGGACGCGCGCCTTGACCTTCTCCCAGCCGGGGCCGCCGAGGCGGTCGAGGTGCGGGCGGTGGCCGGCGACCCCGCTGTACTTCTGGACGAGGTCGAGCCGGTCCACCGGCACGAACAGCCGGTCTCCCCCCGCGAACTCGAGGACCATGAAGTCGCGGTTCAGGCTGCCGCCCTTGGGCCGGCCGAGGCCGGCGTAGCGGGCGATCCCGTGGTCCACGTGGACGACGAGGCTCCCGACCTTGAGGTCGCGGAAGTCCGAGAGGAACGCCGCGCGCCCCCTCGTCTTGCGCTCGGCCGCCTTCGGCTCCTCCCCGAACACCTCCCGCTCGGCCAGCACGCGAAGCGCCGCGCCGGGGAGCTCGAACCCGGCGCGCAGCCCCGCGGCCAGCACGAAGAGCCCTCCGGTCCGCCACGCGTCCCCTGGCCCCCCTCCCGCCTCGGAGATCAGCGCCGGCGCGAGGCCGTACTCGGACAGGATCTCCGAGAGGCGCCCCGCGCTGCCGGCCGCGCGCATGACCGCGAGCGTCCGCACGCCGGTCGCGAGCGACTCCTTGAGGTCCGCGGCGAGATCGCCCACGCGTCCCGCGAAGGCTCTCGCGGGGCGGGACGGGATCCGGAGGGAGACCGCCGCCCCGGCCGGCGCGTCCCCCTCGAGCTCCTGGAGAAAGAGCGCCGCCCCGCGGAGGCGGTCCCGCACCGCGACGGGATCCGCGAGGAGCCGATCGGGCGGAGGCAGGATCCGGTCCCCGCTCTGCTCGTGCGCCGTCCGGGCCTCGCTCGCCGCCCGCGCGATCTCCTCCTCGACCCGGTCCGGCTCGTCCACCGCGAGGAGCATCCCGGCGGCGTGCTCGAAGAGAAGGGAGGGCCGGTCCGACGTGATCGCCGCCAGCGCCTCGAACCCAGGCAGCCATCGCTCCTCGCGCAGCCGGCCGAGACGCTCCCGGAATTCGCGGACGGGGCCGTCCTCGCGGCGGGCGCGGGCGGCTCCTTCCTCGAGCCATCGCGCGAGCCTCTCGATCGCGTCGTCGCCCGCCCACCACTCCGCCGCCGGGCCGAGGACCGCCTCCCCGATCCTCCCCGTCGAGCGCTGGTGGTCGGTGTCGAAGGACCGGAGCGACTCGACCGAGTCCCCGAAGAATTCGACGCGGATCGGCTCGTCGGCGCCGGGGGGAAAGACGTCCACGATCCCGCCGCGCCGCGAGAACTCGCCCGGCCCGGCGACCGTGTCCGCGCGCCGGTACCCGGCGGCGAGCGCCTCGAACACGAGCCTCTCGGGCGGCAGCGTGTCCCCCGGACGGAGGACCCGGGTCCGCGCGGCCAGCTCGCCGGGGGCCGGGAGCGGGGGCAGCAGCGCCCGCGCGGGCGCGAGCAGGAAGTCCGCCTCCCCGCGCGCGATCTTCCCGAGGGCGACGACCCGCTCCCGGGCGGCCTCGGCGTGCGGCGCGATCGCGCTCCAGGGATCGGCGTCCAGCGCGGGAAAGGCGAGGATCCGCCGGGGGTCGCGGCCGGCGAGGGGGGCGAGCGCCTCGAGGTCGCGCCGCCAGGCCTCGACCCCGGCGTCGTCGGCGGCGACGACGAGCGCGCGGCGGCGGGTGACGGCGGCCAGGAGCGTGAGCGCGAGGGCGCGGGCCCCCTCGACGAGCCCCGAGACCGCCACGCCCCGCTCGCCCGCGGCGACGCGCCTCTCGAGCTCCCGGAAGGCCGGCGTCCCGAGGAGCGGAGCGAACAGGGAGAGGCCCGCGCTCATGGCCCGGGCCTCTCCGCTTCCGGCCCCTCGGCCATCAGGAGGGCCGTCCCCCGCGGATCCTCTCGACGAGCGCGCTCGTGGAGCAGCCGGCGCGGAGCGGGACGGTCACGACCTGCCCGCCGTGGGATTCCACGACGTCGCGGCCGACGATCCGATCGGGGGCCCAGTCGCCCCCCTTGACCAGGACGTCCGGGACGATCGCCGCGATCAGGTCGGCCGGCGTGTCCTCGGCGAACCCGACCACGAAGTCCACCGCCTCGAGCGCGCCCAGCAGCCCCGCCCTCTCCGCGAACGGGACGACCGGCCGCCCCTCGCCTTTCAGCCTCGCGACGGACGCGTCGTCGTTGACTCCCACGACGAGGACGTCCCCGAGCGAGGCCGCGGTCTCGAGGAGGCGGACGTGGCCGGCGTGCAGCAGGTCGTAGCAGCCGTTCGTGAACACGACGCGCAGCCCCGCTTCCCGGAGCGGGCGCAGCCGGCCGAGGAGGTCGCCGAGCTCCGCGACCTTCGACGCGGCGGGCCGCGCGGGGCGGGTCACTCCCCGCTCCCGGCCGGGGACGCCGCAGGCTCCTCGGCGGGGTTGTAGAGCCCCCGCCGGAACCGCCACCGGACGCGCACGACGTCGGCCAGCATGTTGATCGGGTCTCCTACGAGGCTCACCGTCGAGCCGGGGGAGTTCCGCCAGACGACCGGCACCTCGCGGACCTTCAATCCGAAGCGCATGCACAGGAAGAGGAGCTCGACGTCGAACGCGAACCGGTCGACGACCATCTTCCGGAAGATCGGCCGGACCCGGTCGACGTCCATCAGCTTGAAGCCGCACTGCGTGTCGTGGTACGGGAGCCGTGTCATCAGCCGGATGATCCGGTTGAACGTCTTCCCCATCGTCCGCCGGACGAGGCTCTGACGGACCTCGATGCGGGACCTCGCGAGGGCCCGCGAGCCGATCGCGACGTCCAGGTCGTGGTCCCGGATCGCCTCGGAGAGCGTCGCGTGCTCCTCGATCGGGGTCGAGAGGTCGGCGTCCGTGAGGAGGGCGAACCGGCCGCGGGCCTCGAGCATCGCCCTCCGGACCGAGAACCCCTTCCCGCGGTTCTCGGGATTCCGGAGGACCCGGCCCTCCCGCCCTCGCAGGAACTGCGTCGCGACCCGGGCGGACGCGTCCGTCGAGCCGTCGTCCACGACCAGGATCTCGACGCGAAGGTCCGCCTTCTCGAAGTACCCGCCGATGCGGACGAGCGTCCCGGAGAGGCGGCGCTCCTCGTTGTACGAGGGGATGACGACGGTCAGGTGGGGTCGCCTGCCCCGCTCCGCCGGCACGGCCGCCTCAGTCCCGCCCGCCGGGCGCGAGGGTCCCCCCGCGCTCGACGAAGCGATCGTACGGCACGGCCGCGCCCCCCTCCACGATGAAGAGCCGCGGGTACTCCACGACGTCGCCGTTCTCGTCGAAGGCGACGGGGCCGCACGCGCCCCGCCAGTCCTCGATCGTGCGGAGGGCCGAGCGAACCTTCTCGGGCTCGGCCGAGCCCGCCCGCTCGACGGCGGCGGCCAGCAGCTTGAGGGCGTCGTACCCGTGGGCGGCGAAGGTGTCGGGCTCCTCCCCGTACCTGGCGCGGTACGCCTCGACGAAGGCCCGCGTCGCAGGCTCCGGAGAGCCCGGATCGAAGGCGGACTTCGGGAAGACGAGGAGATCGGCGGCCGCGCCGGCGGCGCGGATCGTCTCCGCGGTCACCGACGACGTCGCCAGCACGAGGGCGCGGATCCCCGCGGAGCGGATCGCGCGGAGCATCGCGGCGGTGTCCGCCCCGAAGCCGACGAGGTAGACCCCGTCGAGGCGGAGACCCGCGAGGCGCGCCGCGACGCCCTCGAACGAGGCGGCGTCGCGCTCGTCGAAGACCTCGGTCCGCACGACCTGCCGGCCCGCTCCCGAGAACCTCTCCCGGAAGGCCGCGGCCCGGACGGCCCCGAAGTCGTGGCCCACGGCGACGACCGCGACGCGGCGGAGCCCCGCGTCCAGCGCGAAGTCGGCGAGCGAGGCCCCCTCCAGGACGTCCGACGGGTAGTTCCGGAAGACCCACTCCCCCGCCCCGGTGACGGCGGGGGCGGATGCGGTCGGGGACAGGAGCAGCGTGCGGCTCGCCTCGGCTATCGGAGCGATGCGGAGCGTCACCGGCGAGGAGACTGCGCCGACGATCATCCGGACGCCCTCCTTCTCGATCAGCTCGCGGGCCGCCTGCGCGCCGACGTCGGGGTGGGTCGCGTCGTCGCGGTAGACGAGGCGGAACCGCGCGCCCGGGCCTTCCCCCCGCTCGAGCTCCGCGAGCGCAAGATCGACTCCCTGGACGACCCGGTCGCCGTACGAGGCCGCCGCGCCGGTCCTCGAGGCGATGACGCCGACGGGGATCGGCTTCGAGCAGGCGGCCAGGAGACAGACGAGAAGCGGCAGGAGCGCCCCGCCTGGGAACCCCACGACATCGGCCGTTCGGAACCTCGTCAAAACGACGGGTCCATTCGCGGACTGGATTTCGGCCTCGCGTTGGACCGTCGGCTCGGTGGAGCGACGGGCACCGAGCCTCTCGCTGCCCCGAGACCCATCGAAGCTCCCAGAAACGTACCCGTCGTTCTGACGAGGTTCCGAGGACGGAATCTCACCCTCCCGGCTCCTCACGGCCCCGCTCCCGCTCCCCTCTTCGCGACGGCGAGCCTCGCCTCCGCGTGCCGGAGGCGCTCCCCGGCGCGCGCGACCTCCGCCCCGCCCGCGCCGGGCCGGACGAGGTCGGCCCTCGCGCGCTCCCGGTCCTCGCGAGCCCCCTCGACGTCGATCTCCTCGGAGCGCTCGCACGCGGCGGCGAGGACGCTGACGCGGTGCGCCAGGACCTCGGCGAACCCGCCGGAGACGACGAGGTACCGCGTGCGCCCGCCGGCGCGGTACCACAACTCCCCGGCGGAGAGGCCGGTCAGGAGCGGGGCGTGCCCCGGGAGCACCCCGAGGCTCCCGTCGCTGCCGGGCAGGACGACCTCGTCCACGGTCTCCGACACGACGAGCCGCTCCGGCGTGACGATCTCGAGGTCGATGCGAAGCGCGTCCATGTCCCGGTCACGCCGCGGCCGCGCGGATCTGGGCGGCCTTCTCGAGCGCCTCCTCGATCGTGCCGACCATCCAGAACGCCTGCTCCGGGACGTCGTCGTGGCGGCCGTCGACGATCTCCCGGAAGCCCTTGATCGTGTCCCGGATCGTCACGTACTTCCCCTGGAAGCCGGTGAACTGCTCCGCCACGAAGAACGGCTGCGAGAGGAACCGCTGGATCTTGCGCGCGCGCGCGACGGTCAGCTTGTCGTCCTCGGAGAGCTCGTCCATGCCGAGGATCGCGATGATGTCCTGGAGATCCTTGTAGCGCTGCAGCACCCCCTGCACCGCCCGGGCGATGCCGTAGTGCTCCTCGCCGACGACGCGCGGGTCGAGGATGCGGGAGGTGGAGGCGAGCGGGTCCACGGCCGGGTAGATGCCGATGTCGGCGATCTGCCTCGACAGGTTCGTCGAGGCGTCGAGGTGGGCGAAGGTCGTGGCCGGCGCGGGATCGGTGTAGTCGTCGGCGGGCACGTAGATCGCCTGCACCGACGTGATGGACCCCTTCGTAGTCGAGGTAATGCGCTCCTGGAGCTCCCCCATCTCGCTCGCGAGCGTGGGCTGGTATCCGACGGCCGACGGCATGCGCCCGAGGAGCGCCGACACCTCGGACCCCGCCTGCGTGAACCGGAAGATGTTGTCGATGAACAGGAGCACGTCCTGGCGCTCCACGTCGCGGAAGTACTCGGCGACGGTGAGGCCCGCGAGCCCCACCCGCAGGCGGGCCCCGGGGGGCTCGGTCATCTGGCCGTAGACGAGCGAGGCCTTCGACTTCTCCGGGTGCCGGATGTCGACGACCCCACCTTCCTGCATCTCGAGCCAGAGATCGTTCCCCTCGCGTGTCCGCTCGCCGACGCCCGCGAACACCGAGTAGCCGCCGTGCTTCATCGCGACGTTGTGGATCAGCTCCATGATCAGGACGGTCTTGCCGACGCCGGCGCCTCCGAAGAGCCCGGTCTTCCCCCCCTTCATGTACGGCTCGAGCAGGTCGATCACCTTGATGCCCGTCTCGAACATCTCGACGCGGGTGGACTGCTCCTCGAACGACGGAGGCTCCCGGTGGATCGGCCACCGCTCGGCCGCCTCCACCGGCCCGAGCTTGTCGACCGGCTTGCCGACCACGTTGATCACGCGGCCGAGCGTGGCCTTCCCCACCGGGACGGTGATCGGCTGGCCCAGGTCCTCGGCGGGCATCCCCCGGATCATCCCGTCCGTCGGCTCCATGGCGACGCAGCGGACCCGGTTCTCCCCCAGGTGCTGCTCGACCTCGGCGACGACGTCCACGGGAACTCCGGTCTCCTTCCCGGGGTCCGAGATCCGGATCGCGTTGTAGATCGCCGGGAGGTGGTCCTCGCCGAACTCCACGTCCACCACCGGCCCGATGATCTGGATGATCTTCCCGATCTTGCCCATCTGGCTCTCCGAGGGCGCGGGGGTCAGCCCAGGGCCTCCGCGCCCGACACGACCTCGATGATCTCGGTCGTGATCGACGCCTGCCGCACCCGGTTCATCTTGAGCGTCAGCGAATCGATCAGATCGGCCGCGTTGCTCGTGGCCGAGTCCATGGCCGCCATCCTCGCGGCGTTCTCCGCCGCGACCGACTCCAGGAGCGCGCGGAAGACCTGCACCTCGACGTGCCGGGGGAGCAGCTCCGCGAAGAGCGACTCCGGCTCCGGCTCGTAGAGGTAGTCGTGCGCGGTCTCTCCCGGCGCCAGTTCCCATCGCTCGATCGGCAGCAGCCGCTCGACGACCGGGCGCTGCTGGATCATCGACTTGAACTCGTTGTACGCGACGTAGACGCCGTCGGTCTCCCCGGCCGCGTAGGCCCCCATCAGCTCCCCCGCGAGCTCGGCGGCCGTCCCGTAGGACAGGGCCCGGAAGAGATCGGTCCGCTCCGCCGCGATCGGGGCGCGGTCGCGACGGAACCGGTCCCTCCCCTTCCGGCCGACGACGCGGAGGCGGACCTCGCGGCCGTCCCGCTCCGCGAGGAAGGCGACGGCCGTCTTGTAGACGTTGGTGTTGAACGAGCCGCACAGGCCCCGGTCGGCGGTGATCACGACCAGGTCGATCCGGCGCTCCTCCCGGACCGCGAGCAGCGGGTGCGCCCCGGGACGGGCCCGCGACGCCAGGGAGCGAAGGACCTCGAGCATCCGCCGGGCGTACGGGCGGGCCGCGACGATCCGCTCCTGCGAGCGCCGGAGCTTCGCGGCGCTCACCATCTTCATCGCGCGCGTCACCTGCATCGTGTTCCGGATGGAACGGATGCGGCGCTTGAGGTCGCGCGTCTTCGCCATCGTTCCCCCAGAGGCCGCCGCGCGCCGCCCGGGGCGGGCGCGGCGGCGCGGGGCCTCAACCCCGGGAGGCCGCGAGGTTCGCCGTGAAGCCCGCCTTGAACTCGTCGAGGGCCTTCTTCATCGCCCCCTTCATCTCGTCGTCGAGGGTCCCCTTCCGGGCGATCACCTGGACGAGGTCCCGCCCGGCCGTGTCGAGGTACCGGTAGAGTTCCCGCTCGAACGGGAGGCAGTCGGCCACCTCGAGATCGTCGAGATAGCCGTTGGTGCCCGCGTAGATGAGCACGATCTGCCTCTCGACCGGCAGCGGCGCGAACTGCCCCTGCTTCAGGATCTCCGTCAGCCTGCGGCCCCGGTTCAGCTGGGCCTGCGTCGCGCGGTCCAGGTCGGAGCCGAACTGCGCGAAGGCGGCGAGCTCGCGGTACTGCGCGAGTGTCAGGCGCAAGGGGCCCGCGACCTGCTTCATCGCCTTGATCTGCGCGTTCCCGCCCACGCGCGAGACCGACAGCCCGACGTTGACTGCGGGACGGACCCCCGAGTAGAAGAGGTCCGACTCGAGGTAGATCTGCCCGTCCGTGATCGAGATGACGTTGGTCGGTATGTAGGTGGAGATGTCGCCCGCCTGCGTCTCGATGACGGGCAGCGCCGTCAGCGACCCCCCGCCGTTCTCCGGGCTGAGCTTCGAGGCCCGCTCGAGAAGGCGCGAGTGCAGGTAGAACACGTCTCCAGGGTACGCCTCGCGCCCCGGCGGACGCCTCAGGAGCAGCGACATCTCGCGGTAGGCGGCGGCGTGCTTCGACAGGTCGTCGTACACGCAGAGCACGGCCCGTCCCGGATTCGACGGTCCCGCAGGCCGGCCGTCGGCCCCCTGGAACTGGAAGTACTCGCCCATCGCGCAGCCGGCGTACGGGGCGAGGTACTGGAGCGGCGACGGCGCCGACGCCGGGGCGCTGACGACGATCGTGTACTCGAGCGCGCCGTGCTCCTCGAGCGTCTTCACCACCTGGGCGACGGTGGACTGCTTCTGCCCGATCGCCACGTAGATGCAGACGACGTCTCGCCCCTTCTGGTTGAGAATCGTGTCGAGCGCGATCGCGGTCTTCCCGGTCTGGCGGTCGCCGATGATCAGCTCGCGCTGGCCGCGGCCGATCGGGATCATGCTGTCGATCGCCTTGATCCCTGTCTGCAGCGGCTCCTTGACCGGCACGCGCTCGACGACGCCGGGGGCGATCCGCTCGACCGGCATGAACGTCTTCGTGTGAATCGGCCCCTTGCCGTCCAGCGGCTCGCCGAGGGCGCTCACCACGCGGCCGATCAGGGCCTCGCCCGCCGGAACCTGCATGATCCGCCGGGTCCGCCGGACCTCGTCCCCCTCCTTGATCCGGACGGTCTCCCCGAGCAGGACCGCGCCGACGCTGTCCTCCTCGAGGTTGAGCGCCATCCCCATCACGCCGTGGGGCAGTTCGAGAAGCTCTCCCGCCATGACCTTGTCGAGGCCGTAGATCCGGCCGATGCCGTCGCCCACGGCCAGTACGGTCCCGACCTCGGCCAGGTCGGTTCGCCGCTCGTACCCTTCGATCTGCTGCCGGATGATCCTGGAGATCTCGTCGACCTTGATCTGCATGCCTACTCCTCGGCCATCCTGCGCCGCACCGCGGCCAACTGGCTCCTGAGGCTCCCGTCCCAGACGGTCGATCCGATGCGGGCCGATGCGCCGCCGAGAACCGCGGGATCCACGACGCACGTGAGGCGGACCTTCTTGCCGGAGAGCCGCTCGAGCGCCCGGCGCGCGCGCTCCTCGAGGCTCGAGGGCAAGGCGAACGCCGTGGTGAGCGTCGCCGTCACGACGCCGGCCTCCTCGTCCTTCAGCTCGCGAAAGGCTTCCGCGATCTCCGGAAGGGCCCCGGCGCGCCCGTGATCGACGAGGACCGCGAGAAAGCTCCGGACCTCGCGCGCGGCTCCGGCGGAATCCGCGATCGCTTGGAGCAGCGCCTTCCGGTCCGGGCGCGAGACCGCCGGGTTCCGCAGGACGTCCCGGAGCTCCGCCGACTCCGCCGCCGCCGAGGCGAGGGCCGAAAGGAACTCGCCCGCCCGCTCCGCAGCGGAGGGGTCGGGCAGCGCCGCGTAGAGCGCTCGCGCATAGCGAACGGCGAGCGTTCGGTCCGTCATGGCCCCTCGAACCCTGGATGCCCGGCGACGCCGCCTCCCCCGCCCCGAGCGAGGCTCGAGTCGAGAGGCAAAGGCCGTCCCTTGTTGGAGATATCGATAATTACCACAGCGCGCTCGACACCGTCAAGAAACTCCCCCGCCGCGCGCGTCGGGCCCCTCGGGTCCGATCGGAGAGGCCGGATCGCTCTCCACGATCCGGACGGTCCCCTCGAAACCGCCGCCCGGCTCGATCACGAACCCCGCGCGGCCGAGCTCCACCGTTCCCTCGACGCGCCCCCCCCGGTGGATCTCGAGGCGGTCCTCGACGCGAATCTTCCCGCGCACGCGACCGCTCACCGAGAGGCCGCGGACCCGCAGGTCGTCGGCGACGACCTCGCCGCTCGGCCCGATCACGAGCGTGGAGGGCGAGCGCACGCTCCCCTCGATCCGCCCGTCGATGCGGAGCCCTCCTCGCAGCTCGACCGTGCCCGCGATCGAGTCCCCCTCGCCGAGGAAGCCGAGGACGTCTCGCGGGAGATCCCGTTTCGCCAGCGGCTTGGGCCGCGCGCGCTTCATCCCGAGCATCGTGCACCTCCCGCGCCGCGCCGCGGGCGCACGGCCTTTCGGGACGCGCCGACACAAATGTCGGCGTGCTCGTATTTGCAGACCAAATGGTCGGCATCCTCCCTCGCGCCGACAAAGAAGTCGGCAAGGGCGATTTTGCCGACATAATGGTCGGCGCCGTGGGAACCCGAACCGGCCGACCCTGGACTCCTCGCCGTCACGCCTTCTTCCTCGCCGATTCCATCAGGACCTGGTAGACCCGCTGGAGCTCCTCCGAGCTGAAGAAGTGGAGCTCGATCCTCCCCCCCTTCGGCCCCTCGAAGATCCGGACTCGAGTGCCGAAGGCGCGCTGGAGCGCCTGCTCTGCCGCGACGACGTTCGGATCGCGCCGTCGCGCGGGCCGCGGCTTCGTCTCGGGAGCCAGCCGGCCGGCCTGCTCGACCAGGCGCTCGATCTGCCGCACCGACAGCCCCTCGCGCACGGCGCGCTCGGCGAGGCGCTCCTGCTCCGACGCGACCGCCAGCGGCACGATCGCGCGCGCCTGGCCGGCGCTGAGCTCTCCGCGCCGGACCTTCTCCTGGACCGCCGGCGGGAGCGTCAGCAGCCGGAGGGCGTTCGCGATCGTCGCCCGCTGCTTCCCGAATCGCTCGGCGATCTGCTGCTGCGTCAGGCCGCCCGCGGCAGCCAGCGACCGGTATGCGGCCGCTTCTTCGATCGGGTTGAGGTCCTCCCGCTGGAGGTTCTCCACCAGGGCGATCTCGAGGGTGGCGGCGTCCTCGGCCTGCCGCACGACCGCCGGAATGCGCAGGAGGCCCGCCCGCTGCGCTGCGCGCCACCTGCGCTCGCCCGCCAGGAGCTCGAATTTCCCGTCGTCGAGCGGTCGCACGATCACCGGCTGGAGGACGCCTTCCTCCTGGAGAGATCGGGCGAGAGCTGCGAGGCCTTCGTCGTCGAACGACTGGCGGGGCTGTGCCCGGTTCGGCCGGATGCGATCGATGTCGATCTGCCGCAGGCCTTCTACCGTCCCCGGAGCGGCCTCGGGCGGGGGGCCCGTCGCGACCGTCGTCGCGGGCCGGGCGGGCGCATCAGGGAGGATGCTACGGAGTCCGCGACCCAACGCCTTGCGGTTCATGGTCCAGTAACTCCTTGGCCAGATTGAGGTAAGCCTCCGACCCCCGGGAGCGGATGTCGTAGAGGAAGATCGGCTTCCCATGGCTCGGTGCTTCGCCCAGCCGGATGTTGCGGGGGATCACGGTCTGGAACACGCGGTCCCCGAATACGCCCCGGACCTCCTCGAGAACCTGCCGGGACAGGTTCGTCCTCTCGTCGTACATCGTCACCACGATCCCGGCGATCTCCAGGGAGGGGTTCAGCGCGACCCGCACCCTCTGGATCGTGTCCACGAGCTGCGAGATCCCCTCGAGCGCAAGGTACTCCGCCTGCACGGGCACGAGGACGCCGTCCGCCGCGGTGAGGGCGTTCACCGTCAGGAACCCCAGGGACGGCGGACAGTCGATCAAAATGAAATCGAAGCCGTTCCTCGTTCCGTCGAGGAGCCCGCGGACCCGGTACTCGCGATCCTCGGCCTCTACGAGCTCCACCTCGGCTCCGTACAGGTCGCGCTCCGAGGGAGCCAGGAACAGGTGGGGGAGTCCGTCGACCGGCGTGAGCACCTGGTCCAGGGAGACTTCCCCGGCGATGGCGTCGTACACCGACTTTCTCTCCGGATCTTCCTCGAACCCGAGGGCGCGCGTGGAGTTCGCCTGGGCGTCGAGATCGACGAGGAGCGTTCGCCGCTCCGCGATTGCGAAGGCCGCCGCGAGACTCACGGCGGTCGTCGTCTTACCGACGCCCCCTTTCTGATTGGCGATTGCGAAGACCTTCCCCACAGGACCTCCGGCCGAACGCCCACCCGCGCGGTGATTCTCCATGCTCGGCGAGGATCCGTCAACGGCAGCTCTCGCTCGGGCCTGTCGGACGGCCCCGGAGCCTCGGGGCAGGAGTGTTTCACGTGGAACGGAGCCCGAGAGGCCGAGCGATGTTCCACGTGAAACGCGGCCCCGGAAGGGGAGGGCAGCGGAGCGATATTTGCTTTACTTTCGCTTACAGAAGATCACCGGGCGCCCGGCACTCCATCTCCGCCGGCGAGGCGGCGATGGAACACCCACACCCAGGATCGCTCGCGGTCGGGGAGCGGCCGGGACCGTTCCAGCTCGTATCTCCGCCAGGCGACCCGGCTCCGGACCGACTCGACCTCCTCCCCGGCCCACACGAGCAGGACTCCGTCCGCCGACAGGGCGGGCGCGAGGCGGGGGAGGACCTTCGCCCAGCCGCCGGCGGCACGCGTCGCGATCCCGCAGAGCGGCGCGACGTCTTCGAGATCCGACGCCCGCTGCACCTGCCTTGCGAGAACCCGCGCGCCCGCGAGGCCCGCTCTCCGCGAGACGCCCCGCAGGAACTCCGCCTTGCGGACCGACGCCTCGGCGAGCACGACCTCGAGGCCGGGTCGCGCCGCGAGGAGTGGAAGCCCCGGGTAGCCGTTCCCGCTCCCGAGGTCGAGCAGGCGCCCCTCGATCCCGGGAGGGAGCTCCGCCGCCCCCTCGAGCGACTCGCCGACGTGGCGCTCCACGAACTCGGCGGGCTCGACGATCGCCGTCAGGTGGAGCTGCTCGTTCGCCGCGATCACCGCCCGCGCGTGCGCCGCGAGGGCGGCGACGGCCTCCGGCCGGAGCTCGATCCCGCACCGGCGCGCGCGCGAGGCGATCGCCTCCTCGAGCGGGAACCCCGCGAACGGCTCGCCGGGCGTCATGCGGCGGTCTCCGGTGCGGCGCGCTCGAGGTGCACCGCGAGGAGGGCGAGCGCCGCGGGGGTCATCCCGTCGATCCTCGAGGCGCGGCCGAGGGTGTCGGGCCGGACGGCCTCCAGCTTCTCGACGATCTCGCGCGAGAAGCCGGGCAGGCCACGGAAGACGAACCCCTCCGGGATCCTTCGCGCCCCGGCCTTCCGGACGCGCTCCGCGAAGCACCGCTGCCGCTCGACGTATCCGGCGTACCGGACCGCCTCGGCCGCGATGCGGCGGTCGCGCGGGTCGAGATCCGCCAGCACCGCGCTCGCGGCCGAGAGACGGTCGGGATCCACGTCGGGCCTCCGCAGGAGGTCGGCGGCGGTCGCCTGCGTCTCGAGCGCGATGCCGAGGGCGCCGAGGCGGTCCCTCGTCGGCCCGTCGGGCACGAAGCGCTCTCTCTCCAGCCCCCGGAGCGCCTCGTCGAGCCTCCGCCAGCGCGCGGCGGCGGCCTCCGCCGTCGCCGCGCCGACGAGACCGACGCGACGCCCGTGCGGATGGAGGCGCCTCGAGGCCGTGTCGATCCCCAGCAGGAGCCTGCACTCGGCGCGCGACGTGAACAGGCGGTAGGGCTCCGCCGTGCCTCGCGTGACCAGGTCGTCGACAAGGACCCCGGCGTACGCCTCGTCGCGCCCCAGCACGAGAGGGGGCTCGCCGGAAACCTCGAGCGCCGCGTTGATCCCCGCCAGGAGGCCGAGCGCCGCCGCCTCCTCGTACCCGGTCGTCCCGTCGATCTGGCCCGCGAGGAATAGGCCGCGGACCCGCTTGGTTCCGAGCGTGGGGCGCAGCTCCGTGGGGTCCACCCAGTCGTACTCCACGGCGTAGCCGGGACGGACGATCTCCGCATCCTCGAGGCCCCGGATCGCGCGGACGATCTCGAGCTGCACCTCCGGCGGCATCGACGTCGAGAGGCCGTTCAGGTAGAGCCGATCGTCGTCGAGCCCCTCGGGCTCGAGGAAGATCGGGTGGCGGTCCCGCTCCGGGAAGCGAACGACCTTGTCCTCGAACGACGGGCAGTAGCGCGGCCCTCGGCCCGCGATCGCCCCGCTGTAGAGCGGGGAGCGATGGAGGTTGGCCGCCACGATCGCGTGCACGCGCTCGTTGGTCTCGGCGATGCGGCAGGAGATCTGCGGGAGCGCAACCTCGAGGGTCGCCTCGGAGAAGAACGTCGGCCGCTCGTCCCCCGGCTGCTCGGGGAAGCGGGAGAGATCCACGCTCGAGCGCGCCAGCCGGGGAGGCGTCCCCGTCTTGAAGCGGCCCATCCTGAGGCCGAGGGCCGCGAGCGAGCGGGCGAGCGCCTCGGCGGGCGCCTCGCCCGCGCGCCCGCCCGGCGTCCGGCGCTCGCCGACGTGCAGGAGGCCGCGCAGGAACGTCCCCCCGGTGACGACGACGCTGCGCGCGGCGATCCCTCGTCCGCAGGCGAGCCGCACTCCCCGCGCCTCGCCCCCCTCGACGACGATTTCCTCGACCTCCCCCTCGACGAGCGACAGCCCCGGTGTCCCGAGCACCTCGCCGAGCATCGCGAGGCGGTAGCGCCGCGCGTCCTGCTGGGCGCGAGGCCCGCGCACCGCCGGGCCGCGGCTCCGGTTGAGGAGGCGGAAGTGGATCCCGCAGGCGTCCGCGACCCGGGCCATCGTCCCGCCGAGGGCGCCGATCTCGCGAACGAGGTGCCCCTTGGCGAGGCCTCCGATCGCCGGGTTGCAGGAGAGGCGCGCGACCGAGTCCCGGCGGAGGGTGACGAGCGCGGTCGCCCTCCCCATCCTCGCGGCGGCGAGGGCCGCTTCGCACCCCGCGTGCCCCGCGCCGACGACGACGACGTCGGCGCGGCAGGGGAGTCCGCTCTCCGCGTCCACCGTTCCTCCCGCGGCCCTCTCCGCCCGCCCTCGCGGCGCCGGCCGTCCCGCGAGCCCGCCGGGACCGGGCCCTACTTCCCCACGCAGAACGCCGAGAAGATCCGATCGTACAGCTCGTCCGGCGACATCTCCCCGGTGATCGAGCCCACATGATGCAACGCGTCGCGCAGGTCCTCCAGCACGAGCTCGTCGGGGACTCCCGACGCGACCGCCCTGTCCGCCCCCTCGAGCGCGGCGAGGGCGCCGAGGAGCGCCTGGCCGTGGCGCGCGTCGCTCATCACCGGGTGCTCGATCGGCCCGGAGCCCGCGAGAGCGGCCGCGACTGCGGCGAGGAGGTCCCCGATCCCCTCGCCGGTCCGCGCCGACACGCGAAGCGCCCCGGCGAGGCCCTCGGTTCCCTCCGCGGCCGGCAGGTCGCACTTGTTGAGGACCGGCATCGTCCGCTCCGCGGGGGCCGCAGCCGGGATCCCCCGGCCTCCCGCCGGGGCCGGCGCCGTCGCGTCGAGGACGAGCAGCACGAGATCGGCCGCGCCGACCGCCTCGCGGGCGCGCCGGACGCCTTCCTCCTCGATCTCGTCCGCGGCCTCCCGGAGCCCGGCGGTGTCCACGAGCCGGACGGGGATCCCGCGAAGATCGAAGGTCTCCTCGAGAACGTCCCGCGTCGTGCCGGGAAGCGAGGCGACGATCGCGCGATCCCGCCCGAGGAGCCGGTTGAAGAGCGTCGACTTGCCGACATTCGGAGCCCCTGCGATCGCGACCGTCGCCCCCTCCCGAGCGATCCGACCCGCCCGGAACCCCTCGAGGAGCGCCCGACACTGGCGGGCCGCCTCGCCCACGCCGGCGGCGAGCCGCTCCGGAGGCAGGTGGGTCTCCTCGTCGGCGGCGAACTCGATCGCCGCCTCGATCCGCATCACGAGGTCGGCGAGCCCCTCCCGCAAGGGGCGCAGCCTCCGGGACAGCTCCCCCTCGGCCTGGGCGAGGGCGGTCCGCGCCTGGAAGAGCGTGCGCGCCGCGACCAGGTCGCGAACGGCCTCCGCCCGCGCGAGGTCGATCCGCCCGCGCCGGAGCGCGCGGTACGCGAACTCGCCGGGCCCCGCGGCCACGGCGCCGGCCGCCACGGCGGCCTCGACCAGGTGTGCCAGCACAGGCGGGCTCCCGTGCGGCCAGAGCTCCGCCGCGTCCTCCCCGGTGAAGGACCTCGCCGGCTCGAAGAGGACGGCGAGGCCGTGGTCCACCGGCTTCCCGTCCCGCCCGAGGAAGCGGCCGAACCGCGGGGGGCCGCCCGGCTCCGGCGGGCCCGAGCGGCCCGGGGCGAAGAGGCCGAGCGCGATCTCCGCCGCGCGCGGACCGGACAGGCGCACGCAGCCGACGCCGCCGCGCCCGGGCGGCGTGGCGACGGCGACGATCGTCGTGTCGAGGTCGTGCATCACGGCGGGACGACGTCCCGGGGATCGCGCGCCCCGGGTCAACCCTGCTCGGGGCGCGAGGCCGGGGACACGGTCACCTGCTTGAGGAACCCTTCGCCGCTGGAGCGGGACGTGACGCTCGGGAACTCCCGGACCGTGAGGTGCACGACGCGCCGCTCGTAGGGGTTCATGGCGGGCAGCTTCCGGGGCCGCCCCGTGCGCTCCACCTGCCGGGCGACCTCGCGGGCGAGCTCGCCGATCTCCTCCTCCCGCCGGTCCCGGTACCCCTCGCACTCGACGACGATGTGCCCCGCGCCGGGCCACGTCCTCCGCGCCATCCGCTGGACCAGGAACTGGAGCGCCGCGAGCAGCTCGCCGTCCCGCTGCGTCAGGAGATCGCGATGGGGGCCGTCGAGGAGGATCCGCACGGACCCGTCCTCGCCCTGGCCCCGGACGGTGAGATCGAGCCCCATCAGGCCGACCAGCCGGCGGATCGAGGTCTCGACCTCGGTCGCGGGGTCCGCCCCGTCGGGCGGACCGGTCTCGGTCTCGTCCCCGTTCGACGCTCCCTCCTGCACCCGGATGCGGATCCGTCTCGATCCGACGCCGAAGAGGCCCCGCCGCCCCTCGTCCACGACGGCGTACCGGATCGCGTCCGGCGCCAGCCCGAGCGCCTCCGAGGCCGCCCGCACCGCGTCCGCGAGATCCTTCCCCTCGAACTCCCGTTCTGCGGTCTTCACGTCGAGATCCAACGCTCCCGCTCCCGGGCGGGGCTCAGGCCGCCCCCGCCGTCTCGATCCGGCCGATGTGGCGATTGACGAGCCACTGCTGGCCGATGCCCAGGACGTTGTTCACGAACCAGTATAGGGTCAGTCCGCTCGGCAAGTTGAGGAACATCACCGTGAACACGGCCGGCATCATCATCATCATGCGCTGCTGGAGCGGGTCGCCCCCCTTGGTCGTCGTCATCTTCTGCTGGATGAACATCGTGGCCCCCATCAGGAGGGGGGTGACGTACAGCGGGTCCTTCAGCGTCAGGTCCCCGATCCAGCCGAAGAAGGGGGCGGCGCGCAGCTCGACCGCCACGGTCAGGACGTTGTAGAACGCGATCAGGATCGGGAGCTGCAGGAGCATCGGGAGACAGCCGGACATCCCCCCCATCGGGTTGACCCCCTCCTTGCGGTAGAGGGCCATCATCTCCTCGTTCATCTTCCCGCGGTCCTTCGCGTCCTTCATCTTCTTGTACTTCGCCTTGATCGCGTTGATCTTGGGCTGGATGCGCTGCATCTGCGTCTGCATCTTCCGCATCTGGACCATCGAGTACTGGTTCAGGGGGAAGAACAGGAGGCGGAGGACGACCGTGGCGAGGATGATGGCGAGACCGTAGTTCGACACGACGCTCTCGTGGATCCACAGGAGCGCGAGGAACAGGTACTTCGCCAGCCAGTAGATCAGCGAGTAGGACGAGAACCACACCACCGCGTCGAGGTCCTGCCCGAGGTCCCGCAGCAGCGTGTACTTCTTCGGCCCGACGAAGAGACGCGCCCCCTCCGGCGGGATCCCCACGGCGACGAGCATCTGCGGGACCGGCTTCGGCTTACTCGCGTCGGGCGCCGCGTCCGGAGGCGGCTCGGGCGCGATCGCGAGAGGGCGCACCACCACGTCGCCGCGGCCCCCTGCCGGCAGGATGAGCGCGGCGAAGAACTGCTCGTCGAGCCCGGCCCAGCGCAGCCGTCCGGTCTCGCGGGCGACCGTCGTCTCCTTCACGCGCCTCGTCCGCGTGACGGAGCCCCCCTGGTCGATCACGACCTGCCCGGTGTAGTGGAT
The DNA here is from genome assembly GCA_937864465.1 of uncultured Acidobacteriota bacterium. Taxonomy (GTDB): domain Bacteria; phylum Acidobacteriota; class Polarisedimenticolia; order Polarisedimenticolales; family JAIQFR01; genus CALMJU01. The sequence continues at coordinate 26,680 of CALMJU010000020.1, read as the reverse complement.
CTGGCTCGATCCCACCTTGGGATCCAGCGCCTCGAACCCGGGCCCCCACGCGAGCCGCGCGGGGAGCCTCCGGCCCCGGTCGGTGACGTCGAGCCGGATGTCCACGAGCCAGTCGCCGCGGCGGAAGGTCAGCTCCTTGCGGACGCTCAGCCCCTGGCCGTCCGCCCAGCGCAGGACGATCCGCTCGCCGCCGCCGGGAGCGTCCCCGATCGTCTCGCGCTCGATCCGGAAGAGCGCGGAGTTGATCCGCGCCGCGAGCGCCTCGTCGTCGAGATCCACGGCGGCGGGCAGCAGGTCCTCCCGCACCCCGAAGGCCGGAACCAGCTCGAGCGGCTTCCCGGCGGAGTCCCGGTAGTCGCGGAGCGTCCAGGACCGGACGCGACCGCCCCGGTTCGTCAGCACGACCGCCATCCGGTCGTGCTCGACGCGGGTCTCCTCCGGCGCGTCCGCGGCGAGCGGCGCCTCGGCCTGCGCGGCGGGCGCGGGGACCGCGTCCGGGGAGACGGCGGGAGACTCCGGCGGCGGCGGCTCGTCCGCCGTCGCGGACGCGGGCGGCGCGGCCGTCTGCGGCTCCGGCTTCGGCGGCGGGAAGAGCCAGAGCCAGCCGAGGAGGATCAGGACCGACAGGGCGATGGCGAGTACGGCACGTTTCTCCATGGTCTCGTTCCGCGGGGACGTCCTAGCCGGCGCGCCGGCAGGAGGGCGGCACCGGGTCGAAGCCGCCCCGGCACCAGGGGTTGCAGCGCAGGAGGCGCCGGAGCGCGAGCGCGAGGCCGCGCGCGACGCCGTGCGTCGCGACCGCCTCGGCCGCGTATGCGGAGCAGGTCGGATGGAAGCGGCACGCGCGGGGAAGGGCGGGGGAAACCCACCGCTTGTACGCGCGGAACGACCCCGACACCGCCCTCGCCGTCCTCGTCAAGGCCGGAGCCTTCGCGTGAGATCGGCGAACCGCTCCAGGAGCTCGCGCTCCAGCCGCGCGGTCGGAACGCGGGACGCTCCGGGCCTCGGGTTGACGACGAGGTCGAGGCCCGGCGCGAGCTCCTCGCGATGGCGCCGGAAGATGTCGCGGAGGACCCGCTTGATCCGGTTGCGCTCCACGGCGCACCCCACCTTGCGCGTCGCGGTGATGCCGAGCCGGCAGTGGCCGACGGCGTTGGGGATGGCGAACAGCGTGAAGGAGGAGGAGCCGACGCGACGGCCGTCCTCGTAAACCGTCACGAACTGCCGCCGACGCGTGAGCCGGAGCGACCGCGGGAACGATTGGCTCCCGCCCCGCGTCTCAGACCGTGAGGCGCTTGCGTCCCTTCCTTCGGCGCCGGGACACGACAAGGCGTCCCCCCTTGGAGCGCATCCGGACCAGGAACCCGTGGGTCTTCCTGCGCCTCCGGTTGTTCGGTTGAAACGTGCGCTTCATGTCGCGGAACCCTCGGATCTTGCCTGACGAAAACGGTCATGTTAGGGAAGGGCATCGTGGCTGTCAAGCGGGGCCCGGCGCGCGATCGTGTCCGGCCCGCGCGCGATCGTCTTGAAACCGACTTCCGCGCTGTGGTAGTCTCCGCGAGCCGTGGAGCGCCACGGTCGGCACGGGCGAACGTAATCAGAGAACGCGACGCAGGCGCAGACGACGGGTGCCGTCTCGCGCAGGCGGGCTCGGGAGCGGGGGAGCTTCTCGACATGAAGGCTTCGCGACGTCTGTGCGCCCGCCCGGCCCCGGGTTTACATAACGCATACAGCAGCGGAGCGGTCGAGGCCGCGAACTCGCGAGGGGAGCGTGAGTTGCGGCGGCGGCCGCTTTTCCACACTTGTGGAAAACCTGTGCACCAATAGGCGGCCGTCGCGCCGCCGATCCCTTGATGGATCTAGGGATTCGGAGCCGGAGGGGGGAACGGGGAAGTGCTCGAGGCCATGGCGCTCAACACGTGGGAACGCGTCCTCGGCAGGATCGAGACGAAGGTCAACTCGAGATCCTTCAGCACGTGGTTCCGGCCGACGGAGCAGATCGGCGAGGATGGGGCGACGCTCGCCGTCCGGGTCCCGAACACCTGGTTCGCCGAGTGGCTGAACACGAACTACCTCGCCCTGATCCAGGACGCGCTCAAGGAGATCGAGCGGCCCGGAATGACGGTGAGGTTCCTGCCCGAGCCGCAGGAGGCCGGGCGCCCTTCCGCCCCCTCCCGGCAGCGGCCGCCGGCCGCGGAGCGGCGGCCGGCGGAGTCCGACGGCGGGGGCCCCTGGCTCAATCCGCGCTACACGTTCGACACGTTCGTCGTGTCGTCCTGCAACCAGTTCGCGCACGCGGCCGCCATGGCCGTCGCCGAGCAGCCGACCAGCGCCTACAACCCGCTCTACATCTACGGGGGGGTGGGGCTCGGCAAGACGCACCTCATGCAGGCGATCGGGAATCGCCTGGGGCGCCGCGGCGCGCTCCGGATGCGGTACATCTCGACCGAGCACTTCATGAACGAGCTGATCAACGCGATCCGGTTCGAGAAGACGCTCGAGTTCAAGGACAAGTACCGGAACGTCGATCTCCTGCTGATCGACGACATCCAGTTCCTGGCCGGCAAGGAGCGGACGCAGGAGGAGTTCTTCCACACGTTCAACTCCCTCTATGACGCCCAGAAGCAGATCGTCATCACGAGCGACTGCCCGCCGCGGGAGATCCCGACGCTCGAGGAGCGCCTCCGCTCCCGGTTCGAGTGGGGGCTGATCGCGGACATCCAGCCGCCGGATCTCGAGACCAAGGTCGCGATCCTCCGCAAGAAGGCGGAGGTCGAGCGGGCGGCCCTCCCGGACGACGTCGCCCTCTTCATCGCCTCGAACAGCAAGTCGAACATCCGGGAGCTCGAGGGATCGCTGATCCGCGTCATCGCCTACGCCTCGATGGCGGGCCGCGAGATCTCGCTCGAGCTGGCGAAGGAGACGCTCCGGGAGATCCTGACGCCGTCCGTGCCGACGATCACCGTGGAGAGCATCCAGAAGCTGGTCGCGGACACCTACAGCCTGAAGGTCAGCGAGCTGAAGTCGCGCAACAACAGCCACCAAGTGTCGTTCCCGCGCCAGATCGCGATGTACCTCTGCAAGCAGCTGACGGATGCTTCCCTCCCGGAGATCGGGCGCCGCTTCGGCGGCAAGCACCATTCCACCGTGATCCACGCGATCCAGAAGATCGAGGGGAAGCGCCAGAAGGAGAAGGAGTTCGACCGCGTCCTCGGGAACCTCATGGAATCCTTCAAATAGGCGCTTCGCGATTTCCACACGATGCGCGGCGGAAATCGCGTGGACGGAGGGGAGGAGCGGGCCGCCCGGGGTTCCCGGCGGAAAACCGGAGCGAGGGTCTGGGGGATGTCCACACGCCCGTCCACAAGCTAAACTGCGGGGCGTCGCGGGATGGGCCCGGCATCCGCGGCTCGCTCGCGCCTACGGCTGCTGCTGCGAATTCCCTCTCTCGAGGAAGGGAGAGGTAAGGGAGACCGGGAAGAGAGGGCCCCATGGAGTTCGTGATCCCGAAGAGCGATCTGGTGCGTGAGCTCCAGACGGTGACCGGCATCGTAGAGAAGAGGTCCACCCTGCCGATCCTGGCGAACCTGCTGCTGGAATCGGCGGGGGGGAAGATTCTGATGGGGGCGAGCGACCTCGAGGTGACGGTGCGGGGGGGCGTTGCGGCCGACGTCCGGAAGGAGGGGAGCGTGACGCTCCCGGCGGCGAAGCTCCATGAGATCGCGCGTTCCCTCCCGGAAGCCGACGTGCAGTTCAAGCTCCTCGACAGGAACCAGGTCGCGATCACGTGCGAGCGCGTCCGCTACCGGATCGCGGGGCAGCCGAAGGAGGACTTCCCGAAGTTTCCGGAGATCGACGACTCGAAGGGGATCCAGCTTCCGGGGACGGCGCTGCGGGAGATGGTGCAGAGGGTCGCGTTCGCGATCACGACGGAGGACCCGAGGTACTCGCTCCACGGGGCGCTGTTCGTCCTGGCGCAGGATCGGATCACGCTCGTGGCGACGGACGGGTATCGCCTGGCGTACGTGTCGCGCCAGGCGGCCGTGAACGCGGCCGGCGGCGAGATCCGCGTGATCGTCCCGAGGAAGGCGCTCGCGGAGGTGTCGAAGCTGACGGAGGACCTCCCCGACGGCGAGATGGTCACGTTCGGGAGGAGCGGCAACCACGTCTTCTTCCGCGTCGGAGGGCACACGCTGACGTCGACGGTGCCCGAGGGGTCGTTCCCGAAATACGAAGAGGTCATGCCGAAGTCCTGCGAGACGGAGTTCGTCCTGCCGACGGCGGGGTTCGGGGACGCGGTCCGGCGGGTCTCGCTGCTGGCGAGCGAGAGGATGGGGAAGACGGTGCGCTTCTGCCTCTCGAGCGGGCAGGTGGATCTCTCCACGGCGGCCGAGGTGGGGGAGGCGCAGGAGGCGCTGCCGGTCGAGTACGCGGGGGAAGAGAAGGTCTTCGGCTTCAACGGGCGCTACCTCCAGGAGTTCCTTTCGGTGGTGGGCACGGCCTCGGTGCGGGTGTTCCTCGATCCGCGGCGGCCCGGAGACGGAGAGGACAAGAAGAGGCGCGCCGGGGACCGGCCGGCGGAGCTCCGGCCGGAGCCGCCCGGCGACCTCGAGTACCGCTACATCGTCATGCCCCGCGACCTTTGACCCTCGACCTCCTCCAAGCGGACCGCATCCGATGCCTCCGCGCGGTGTCCCTCGAGCCGTCGCGCGGCCTCACGCTCCTCCACGGGCGGAACGGGCAGGGGAAGACGACCCTGCTCGAGGCCGCGTACCTGCTGGCGACGGGCCGCTCGTTCCGGACGCCGCGCATCGAGGAGGCGGTCCGGCGCGGGGGAGGGCCGCTCCGCGTGGCGGGGCGCGTGTCCGGCCGCGCAGGCGAGACCGATCTGGCCGTCGTCGTCGACGGCGGCGCGCGACGGCTGGCGGCGGACGGCGCCGAGGTCGGGCTCGAGGCCTACCTGGGCCGCCTCGAGGCGCTGGTGCTGTCGGCGGAGAGGGAGCGGGTCCTGCGTGGCGGCCCGGACGAGCGACGGCGGTTCCTCGACCGGGGGATCGCCGGTCTCGCGCCCGCGTATCTCCGGACCCTCGGGGAGTGCCGCCGCGCGCTGGAGCAGCGCAACGCCCTGCTCCGATCGGGGGGCGCGGGGCGGCGCGCGGAGGTGGAGGCCTGGGACGAGAGGCTGGCGGCCGCGGCCGCCGCGGTCCACCGTCGCCGGCGGGAGTACGCCGTGCGGCTGGCCGCCGCGCTCGCGGAGCCGGCCCGGGCGGTGTTCGGCCCCGGCGAGACGCTGACGGTGGCCTACCGGCCGTCGCCGGCCGCGGCGGGCGAGGCGGGCCCGCACGGCTTCGAGGATGCCTACCGGCGCGCCCTGCGCTCCGGGGCCTCCCGCGACGGGGCCCTGGGGTTCACCGGCGAGGGGCCGCACCGGGACGATCTTTTGCTGGAATTGGAGGGTCGAGACCTGCGAAAATACGGCTCCGCTGGGCAGGTCCGGGCGGCCGTGATAGCGTTGAAGCTCGGCAAGCTGAGGCTGTACCGGGAGGAGCGGGGGGAGAACCCGGTCCTCCTGATGGACGATTTCGACGCCGACCTGGACGAGGAGCGGGCGGGCCGCGTTGCCGGCTTTCTCCAGGAGGAGTCGGTCCAGGCCATGCTGACCACGTCCAAGGAGACCCTGGCGGGGGCGCTCGGCGTGCCGATGCGGAAGGTCCGCGTGGTGGAGGGAGAGACGCGGGCGGCCTGAGCCGGCCCGCGACGAGGCGCGCGATCCGGCATCCGCGGGCGACCCGATGGGGGCCGCCGATGGATGCGCGGCGCGGCCGAGAGAAGGACGGATGCGCGAAGACGACTCGCCGATGGCCGTCCCCGCCGTCGAGGGCGGCCAGGTCGGGACCCAGAGCGCGGAACCCGACGTTTACGACGCCAGCAAGATCAAGGTCCTCGGGGGGCTCGAGGCGGTCCGGAAGCGGCCCGCCATGTACATCGGGTCGACCGGGGAGTCGGGGCTGCACCACCTCGTCTACGAGGTGGTGGACAACTCCGTGGACGAGGCCCAGGCCGGGCACTGCGGCCACATCGAGGTCGTGATCCACAGCGACAACTCGATCACCGTGGTGGACGACGGCCGCGGGATCCCGGTGGACGTGCACGCGACCGAGGGGAAGGCTGCCGCCGAGGTCGTGCTGACGACGCTGCACTCGGGCGGCAAGTTCGAGAACGACGCCTACAAGGTCTCGGGCGGTCTGCACGGGGTCGGCGTCTCGGTCGTGAACGCCCTGTCGGCCGGCCTGCGGGTCGAGATCTGGCGGGACGGCGCGACGTACGAACAGGAGTACGAGCGCGGGCAGCCGGTCACGGAGTTCAAGCGGACCGGCGTCTCGAAGCGGCGCGGGACGAAGATCACGTTCCAGCCGGACCCGCAGATCTTCGAGGACCTCGTCTTCTCGTTCGACACGCTGTCGCAGCGGCTCCGGGAGCTGGCCTTCCTGAACCGGGGGCTCCAGATCTCGCTGCGGGACGAGCGGGGCGACAAGGTCCGCGAGGCGGGGTTCTTCTACGAGGGCGGGATCATCGAGTTCGTGGAGCACCTCAACAAGGCCCGCCAGGTGCTCCACTCGCCGCCGATCTACCTCGAGGCCCACGAGAACGGGGTCCAGCTCGAGATCGCGCTGCAGTGGAACGACTCGTACAACGAGACCATCTACGCGTTCGCCAACTCCATCAACACGATCGAGGGGGGCACGCACCTCGTCGGCTTCAAGGCGGCGCTGACCCGGACGGTCAACGCGTACCTCGCGACCGCGAACCTCGGCAAGGACGCGAAGGACATCCAGCTCTCGGGCGAGGACTGCCGCGAGGGGCTGACGGCGGTCATCGCCGTGAAGATCCCGAAGCCGCAGTTCGAGGGGCAGACGAAGACGAAGCTCGGGAACTCGGAGGTCAAGGGGCAGGTCGAGGCGCTCGTCAACGACCGGCTCGGCGCCTGGCTGGAGCAGCACCCGCAGGTCGCGCGGAAGGTCGTCCTGAAGACGGTCGAGGCGGCCCGGGCCCGCGAGGCGGCGCGCCGCGCGCGCGAGCTGACCCGGAGGAAGGGGGCGCTCGAGTCGGGCTCGCTGCCGGGCAAGCTCGCGGACTGCCAGGAGCGGGACCCCTCGCAGTGCGAGCTGTTCCTCGTCGAGGGGGACTCGGCGGGCGGCTCGGCGAAGCAGGGGCGCGACCGGCGCTTCCAGGCGATCCTGCCCCTCCGCGGGAAGATCCTGAACGTGGAGAAGGCCCGCTTCGACAAGATGCTGTCGCACGAGGAGATCCGGACCCTCATCGCCGCGCTCGGCACCGGGATCGGCGAGGACGAGTTCGACGCCTCGAAGCTGCGCTACGGGCGGATCCTGATCATGACCGACGCGGACGTGGACGGCGCCCACATCCGCACGCTCCTCCTGACCTTCTTCTACCGGCAGATGCGGGCGCTCGTGGAGAAGGGGCACGTCCTGATCGCGCAGCCCCCCCTCTACAAGGTGGCCCGCGGCAAGGAGGAGCTGTACCTGGCGAACGACAAGGAGCTGTCGGCCTACGTCGTGCGCAAGGCGATCGAGGACAAGACGGTCGAGGTCCCCGCGGCGGGGCGCTCCTACGCGGGCACGGAGCTCCACCACCTCCTGAACGCGCTGATCGAGCACGACCACCTCCTCGACGCCATGGAGCGCAAGGGGGTGGGGCGCGACGTGACCGAGGCGATCCTCGAGACCGGCCTCGCGGAGCGCGCCGACTTCGAGTCCCGGGAGCGGCTCGAGGCCCTCGCGGCGCGGATCGCGGCGCTGGGGCACCAGGTGCTCTCGACCGATCGCGACGAGGAGCACGGCCTCTTCGAGCTCGATCTCCGCGAGGCGCTTAGGGGCCAGCGCGAGGTCCGCGTGAGCTGGGAGCTGGCCCAGGAGGTCGAGATGCGGCGGCTCCGGCGCGTCCACGGCCTGGCGTCGCAGCTCGCGCCGCCCCCGATCCGGGTGGTGCACAGGGGAGAGGCGACGACCCTCGACTCCAAGGACGCCCTCCTGCGGCATCTCATGGAGGCGGGGAAGAAGGGGCTCGCGATCCAGCGCTACAAGGGGCTCGGCGAGATGAACCCGTCCCAGCTCTGGGAGACGACGATGGATCCCGAGCGGAGGCGCGTGCTGCAGGTCCGCGTGGAGGACTCGGCGGAGGCGGACATGCTCTTCTCGGTCCTCATGGGTGACGCGGTCGAGCCGCGGCGGCAGTTCATCGAGGACAACGCCCTCGACGTCAGGAACCTGGACATCTGATGGACGCGATCGAGAGCCGGCAGCCGGTCAACATCGAAGAGGAGATGAAGCGCTCCTACCTGGATTACGCCATGAGCGTGATCGTGGGACGGGCGCTGCCGGACGTGCGCGACGGCCTGAAGCCGGTCCACCGCCGCGTGCTCTACGCGATGCACGACACCGGGAACACCGCGGACAAGCCGTACCGCAAGTCCGCGCGCGCCGTGGGAACCGTGATCGGCAAGTACCACCCCCACGGCGACCAGCCGGTGTACGACACGATCGTGAGGCTCGCGCAGGACTTCTCGATGCGCTACACGCTCGTGGACGGGCAGGGGAACTTCGGCTCCGTGGACGGGGACCCGCCCGCCGCGATGCGGTACACGGAGATCCGCCTCGAGCGCCTCGCCGACGAGATGCTGCGCGACATCGAGCGGGAGACGGTCGCGTTCGTCCCGAACTACGACGGCTCCGAGCAGGAGCCGGTGGTCCTCCCCGCCGCGTTCCCGAACCTCCTCGTGAACGGCTCCGCGGGGATCGCGGTCGGGATGGCGACGAACATCCCGCCCCACAACCTCGGGGAGATCGCGGACGCCGTGAAGCTCCTCGTCGACGACCCCGAGGTCGAGCTCGAGGACCTCATGCGGGTCGTCCCCGGGCCGGATTTCCCGACGGCCGGGTACATCTACGGAGTGGACGGAATCCGCCAGGCCTACGCCACCGGGCGCGGCCAGGTTCGGATCCGGGGCCGCGCGGTGATCGAGGAGATCCGCAAGGACCGGCAGGCGATCGTGGTCACCGAGCTCCCGTACCAGGTCAACAAGGCGATGCTCATCGAGGAGATCGCGGCGCTCGTGCGGGACAAGCGGATCGAGGGGATCAGCGACATCCGGGACGAGTCGGACCGCGACGGGATCCGCGTCGTCATCGAGCTGAAGCGGGACGAGAACGCGGGCGTGATCCTCAACAACCTGTACAAGCACACGAAGCTGCAGGTCGGATTCGGCGTCATCAACCTCGCGATCGTCCACGACCGGCCGCAGGTCCTCACCCTCAAGGACATGCTGCGCCACTTCGTCGACTTCCGCCGCGAGGTGATCGTGCGGCGGACGCAGTTCGATCTCAGGAAGGCCGAGGAGCGCGCCCACATCCTCGAGGGGCTGAAGCGGGCGCTCGACCACCTGGACGAGGTGATCGAGACGATCCGGCGCGCGAAGACCCCTCCGGAGGCGAGGGAGGCGCTCCGCGCCGGCTTCGGCTTCACCGAGATCCAGGCGCAGGCGATCCTCGAGATGCGGCTGCAGAGGCTCACGGGCCTCGAGCGCCAGAAGATCGTCCAGGAGTACGAGGAGACGCTCATGCTGATCGAGCGCCTCCGCCAGATCCTCTCGAGCGAGGCGCTGCAGCTGCGCATCGTGGTGGACGAGCTCCAGAAGATCAAGGAGCAGTTCGCCGATCCGCGGCGGACCGAGATCGTCGCCCGGACCGAGGAGATCTCCGTCGAGGACCTCATCCAGGAGGAGGAGGTCGTCATCACGGTCACGCACACCGGCTACATCAAGCGGACCGCGCTCTCGACCTATCGCTCCCAGAGGCGTGGGGGGAAGGGCCGCATCGGCATGACGACGCGCGAGGAGGACGTTCTCGACCAGCTCTTCGTCGCCTCCACGCACGACTACATCCTGGTGTTCCTGTCGTCCGGGCGCATGCACTGGCTCAAGGTCCACGAGATCCCCGACGTCAGCTCCTCGGGGCGAGGCAAGGCGGTCGTCAACCTGATCCGGATCGGCCCCGACGAGCGGGTCGCGGCGCTCGTCGCGGTCCGCGACTTCCCCGAGGACCGCTACGTCGTGATCGCGAGCCGCCGCGGGTTCGTCAAGAAGACCCCGCTCTCCGCCTTCTCCCGCCCGAGCAAGGCGGGGATCATCGCGGCGAGCCTCGACGTGGGGGACGGCCTGCTCGGCGCGGGGATCTCGGACGGGAACAGCGAGATCTTCCTCGGCACCTCCGCGGGCAAGTCGATCCGCTTCGCCGAGGCGGACGTGCGGCCGATGGGCCGGAGCGCCCGGGGGGTCATCGGCATCCGGATGGCGCCCGACGACCGGCTGGTCGAGATGGAGATCCTCTCCGGGAAGCCCGACATCCTCTCGGTGACGAGCAACGGGTACGGCAAGCGGACCTCCGTCTCGGAGTACCGGCTCCAGGGCCGGGGCGGGTCGGGCATCATCAACATGCGCACGACGGCGCGCAACGGCAAGGTCGTCTCGGCGCGGGAGACTTCCGAGGAGGACCAGGTCCTCCTGATCACGGCGCAGGGGAAGATCATCCGGATGGACGTCGCCGGGATCAGCCGAATCGGCCGCGCGACCCAGGGGGTGCGCCTCATCCAGCTCGAGGGGGGGGACGAGGTGGCGTCCGCCATCCGCACGGCGGAGCGCGAGGAGGAGGGGAAATCCGCGCCGGTCGCCACGGCGCCCGACGAGGACGAGCCGCCGATCGGCCCCGGCGAGGAGGACGGCGACTCGGCGGACCGATGACCCGCGGGGCGGCAGGCGCCCGGCGTCCGAACCGAACCGAGAGGTGGACATGAAGCTCTTCATCGACACGGCGAACATCGCCGAGATCCGGGAGGTCGCGAGCCTCGGGATCCTCGACGGCGTCACGACGAACCCCAGCCTGGTCGCGAAGGAGGGGCGGGACTTCCACGAGGTCCTCCGCGAGATCGTCAGCCTCGTGGACGGATCGATCTCGGCGGAGGTGACGGCGCTCGACCGGGACGGGATGCTCCGGGAGGGGAGGGTTCTCGCGAAGATCCACCCGAACGTCACGGTCAAGATCCCGATGACCCGGGAGGGGCTGCAGGCCTGCAAGGCCCTCCGCGCCGAGGGGGTCCCGGTCAACGTGACGCTCGTCTTCTCCCCGATGCAGGCGATGCTCGCGGCGAAGGTGGATGCGACCTTCGTCAGCCCGTTCGTCGGCCGCCTCGACGACGTGTCCCACGAGGGGATGGACCTGATCGCCCAGATCCGCGCGATCTACGACAACTACGGGTACGCGACGCAGATCCTCGCCGCCTCGATCCGGCACCCGGTCCACGTGCTCCAGGCTGCGCTCTCGGGGGCCGACGTCGCGACGGTCCCGTACAAGGTCCTCCTCCAGCTCTACGACCACCCGCTCACCGACGCGGGGATCCGGCGCTTCCTGGCGGACTGGGAGAAGCTGAAGAAGAAGTAGGGGTCCGGTCGCCCGCGTCGTGGCGACGGGCGGCGGCCCGAGGGGGCTCCATGGACGATTCTCTCCGGGAACTGCGCCGCCGGTACGACGAGTCCCGCCGCGGCGGGGGCGAGGAGCGGGTCCGGAAGCAGCATGCCGAGGGGAAGCTGACCGCCCGCGAGCGCGTGGATCTCCTGCTCGACCCCGGGTCGTTCCAGGAGCTCGACGCCCTGGTGGTCCACCGCTGCACCGACTTCGGGATGGAGCGGCAGCGCGTCCCCGGGGACGGCGTCCTGACGGGGCACGGGCGCATCGGAGGCAGGCCGGTCTTCGTCTTTGCGCAGGACTTCACGGTGTTCGGAGGGTCGCTCTCCGAGACGTTCGCCGCGAAGGTCTGCAAGGTGATGGACCTCGCGATGAAGGTCGGCGCTCCCATCGTCGGCCTCAACGACTCCGGCGGCGCGCGGATCCAGGAGGGCGTCGTGTCGCTGGCCGGCTACGCGGACATCTTCCTCCGCAACACGCTCGCCTCCGGCGTCGTGCCGCAGATCTCCGTGGTCCTGGGCCCCTGCGCGGGCGGCGCCGTCTACTCGCCCGCCATCACGGACTTCACCGTGATGGTCCGCGACACCTCGTACATGTTCATCACGGGACCGGACGTGATCCGCGCCGTCACCCACGAGGAGGTCACCAAGGAAGCCTTGGGGGGCGCGATGACCCACGCGACCCGGTCGGGCGTGGCGCATTTCGCCGCGGCGGACGACCGCGACGCCCTGGCCCTCGTCCGGGACCTCCTCTCCTTCCTGCCGCAGAACAACCTCGAGGATCCCCCCGTCCTCCGGAGCGACGACGCCGACGACCGCGCGGACCGGTCGCTCGACACGCTCGTGCCGCCGAACCCGAACCAGCCGTACGACATCAAGAACGCCGTGCTCGCGATCGTGGACGACGGCCGCTTCCTCGAGGTCCACGAGCACCACGCCCGCAACCTGGTCGTGGGGTTCGCCAGGCTCGCGGGGAGGCCGGTCGGGATCGTGGCGAACCAGCCCGCGGTGCTCGCGGGCGTGCTGGACATCAAGGCGTCGATCAAGGGAGCGCGGTTCGTCCGGTTCTGCGACTGCTTCAACGTGCCGCTCGTCGTCTTCGAGGACGTGCCGGGGTTCCTGCCGGGGACCGACCAGGAGTGGGGCGGGATCATCCTGCACGGGGCGAAGCTGCTGTACGCCTTCGCCGAGGCGACGGTGCCGAAGCTGACCGTGATCACGCGCAAGGCGTACGGCGGCGCCTACTGCGTCATGGCGTCGAAGCACATCCGGGCCGACTTCAACTTCGCGTGGCCGACCGCGGAGATCGCCGTGATGGGCCCGGAGGGGGCCGTCGGCATCGTCCACAAGCGGGCGCTCCTCGAGGCGGGCGAGGGGGCGGAGCAGGTCCGCGCCGAGCGGGTCGCCGAGTACCGGGAGAAGTTCGCGAACCCCTGGGTCGCCGCCGAGCGCGGCTACGTGGACGAGGTGATCGAGCCCGCGACGACCCGGCAGAAGCTGATCGCGGCGCTCCGCCTCCTCGACACGAAGCGCGACCAGAACCCGCCGCGCAAGCACGGAAACATCCCGCTATGACCGACCGGGGGGGACGGGGCGCGAGGCGGGCCGCGCCCGCCCTGGAGGGCCGGAGGAGGGCGGCCGGAAAGGCCCGGACGGCTTCCAAGGCGGCGGCGGCGCGCCGCCCGGCGCGCACCGCGCCGCCTCCGGAGCCGACGCGGGCGCCGGCGGCGCGGACGGGGCCTCCGCGGCCGCCGTTCGCGAAGGTGCTGATCGCGAACCGCGGCGAGATCGCGGTCCGCGTGATCCGGGCCTGCCACGAGATGGGGATCCGCACGGTCGCCGTCCACTCGGACGCCGACCGCGAGGCGCTCCACGTGCGCTACGCCCACGAGGCCCGCCACATCGGCCCCGCGCCGGCCGTCGAGTCGTACCTCAGGATCGACCGGATCCTCGAGGCGGCCCGCGACTCGGGAGCCGAGGCGGTGCACCCCGGCTACGGGTTCCTGGCGGAGAACCCCGCCTTCTCGCGCGCCTGCCGCGACGCCGGCGTCGCGTTCATCGGCCCCTCCCCGCAGGCGATGGAGGCGCTCGGCGACAAGGTGCGCGCGCGCGCGCTGATGCAGGCGGCCGGGGTCCCCGTCGTCCCCGGCTCGCCGCCGCTTCCCTCGGACGCCGGCGAGGCGGCCCGCCTCGCGAGGGCGATCGGCTTCCCCGCGCTCCTCAAGGCCTCGGCCGGCGGCGGGGGGAAGGGGATGCGGATCGTCCGGCGCGAGGAGGACCTGCCGTCGCTCCTGGCCCAGGCGAGAGGGGAGGCCCGGTCGGCCTTCGGGGACGACACGGTGTTCCTCGAGAAGCTGGTCGAGAGGCCGCGGCACATCGAGGTGCAGATCCTCGCCGACGCGCACGGTGCGTGCGTCCACCTCGGGGAGCGCGAGTGCTCGATCCAGCGCCGGCACCAGAAGCTGGTCGAGGAGTGCCCGTCGCCCGTGGTGGACCCCGCGACGCGCGCCCGGATCGGCGGGTTCGCGGTCCAGGCGGCCCGGGCCTCGGGGTACGTCAACGCCGGCACCGTCGAGTTCCTCCGCGACGAGGGGGGCGCGTTCTACTTCATGGAGGTGAACGCGAGGCTCCAGGTCGAGCACCCGATCACCGAGCTGGTGTACGGCGTCGACCTCGTGAAGCTCCAGATCGCCGTCGCGGCCGGGGAGTCGCTGCCGCTCCGCCAGGACGACGTGTCGGGGCGCGGCCACGCGATCGAGTGCCGGATCCTCGCGGAGGACCCCGCGCGGAACTTCATGCCGGCCCCCGGGACGATCCGGGGGCTCCGGGTCCCCTCCGGACCGGGCATCCGGTACGACGGCGGCACCTTCGCGGGGTGGACGGTGCCGATGGAGTACGACCCGCTCCTCTCGAAGCTGTGCACGTGGGGGCGGGACCGCGACGAGGCGATCGACCGGATGATCCGCGCGCTCGACGAGTACCGCATCGACGGGCTCGACACGTCGGTCAGCTTCCACCGCCGGCTCATGGGGCACCCCGCCTTCCGCCGCGCGGAGCTGCACACGGGGTTCCTCGAGGAGCACGCGGACCTCCTGCAGCCCGCCGCGGACCCGTGGCTCGACGAGATCCACGTCGTGGCGGCGGCGGTCGCGCACTACCGCAGGGTCGAGGCGGCCTCGGCGCGGGGGCCGGAATCCGAGGGCGCGAGGACGGTCTCGGCGTGGAAGCGCGGGGGCCGCCCGGGAGGGTGGCGGCGGTGAGGCTCGCGATCGAGAGCGAGGGGCGTGTCCACGACGTCGAGGTGGACCGGCGCGACGGGCTGTTCCGGGTCGTCGTGGACGGCGTCGAGCGTCTCGTCGACGCGCGCAAGCTCGAGGCCGACTTCTACTCCATCGTGACGGAGGGGCGCTCGTACGAGGTCTCCGTCGAGCCGGACCGCTCCGGATACCGCGTGCGGCACGGGGCATCCAAGCGCGACGTGCGGCTCACGGACGCCGCCCGCGAGGCGCGGGAGGACCGCCGGGCGTCCGGATCCGGTCCGGAGAGCGTCGTGTCCGTGATGCCGGGCAAGGTCGTCCGCGTCCTCGTGCGGGAGGGGGACGAGGTGCACGCGGGCCAGGGCCTCGTCGTCGTCGAAGCGATGAAGATGGAGAACGAGATCGGCTCGCCGCGGGCAGGGACGGTCGCCGCGGTGCACGTCGAGCCCGGCCGCGCCGTGGAGACCGGCGCCCTCCTCGTCGTCGTCGAGTGAGGACCGCCCCGCGCGGGCGGCCCTCCCGAAACGAAGAAGGGCGGCTCGCGCCGCCCTCCCCCGGATTCGAGATCGGCGCTCGCCGGTCTACTTGTTCATCCAGTCGACGAGCTGCTTCCCGGCCTTGAAGCGCACCGCCTTCCGCGCCTTGATCTTGATCGTCTCGCCGGTCTGCGGGTTCCGCCCGGTGCGGGCCTTGCGCCGGCTCATCGCGAAGGTTCCGAAGCCCACCAGCGTGACCCTCTGCCCCTTCTTCAGCGAGTGCGTGATCCCCTCGATGAAGCTGTCCATCGCGGTGGCAGCCGCGCTCCGCGTGATGCAGGCGTCCTGCGCGATCTTCTGGACCAGAGCCGCCTTGTTCATCGTTCCCCACCTCCTTTTCGGCATGAAATCGCCGCGGACCGGCCGCGGCACCGGGGCGATTACATCGCTCCGCGCCCGCGAAGTCAAGAGGTGGAATCGTGAAAACCCGCGTCCGGCGCGGGTTCTCGGGAGGACGGCGTCCGGCTACGCGACCGCCAGGAACCTCGCGAGGCGCTCGCGCTGGGCGTCGTTCATCGTGGCGAAGAAGAGCGCGATCTCGTACCGGCGGCTCCCCGTCACCGAGGCGACCGGACGGTGGCGCACGACGACCGCCTCCAGGTCGAGCGGCTCCCCGTTCCCGGGCTTCCCCGCCGGGAGCTCGAGGCGGACGGCGAGGCGCGTCATCTCGGGGAAGTCTACCGACGACACGCAGTAGAGCCCGCCGAGAGAGAGGTCCGTGGCGACCATCCGGGCGACGACGCCGTCGGGATGCGCCCTGCCCTCGAGCTCGACCGCCGTGTCGAAGCGGGCGTGAGATCGGCGTTCCGCATGCTGGCGGGCCACGAGGTATCCTCCTGGGCGCGTCATGCTAGGGTGGAGGGGGGACGGCGTCAAGACGTCCGGGAGGAGGCGGCGATGGAGCGCGAGGCCCTGCGGCGGCTCCTCGAGGCGGTCCGGAAGGGACGGGTCGGTGTCGGCGAGGCGCTCGAGCGCCTCCGCCGGGGTCCGGTCGAGGATCTCGGATTCGCCGCCGTCGATCTCCACCGGGCCCTGCGGCGGGGCTTCCCCGAGGTCGTCTACGGCGCCGGGAAGACGATCGGGCAGATCGGGGCGATCGTGGAAAGGCTCGCCGCCGCCGGGCAGACGGTGCTCGTGACCCGGGTCGGCCCCGACGCGCACCGGGCGCTCGCCGCCCGCTTCCCTCGCATCCGGTATCACGCCGAGGCCCGGGCGCTCGTGCTCCACGCCGGACGCAGGCGGCCGGGCCGCCCGGGGATCGTGGTGATGAGCGCGGGCACGTCGGACCTGCCGGTGGCCGAGGAGGCCGCGGTGACGGCCGAGGTGATGGGGAACCGTGTCCGCCGGGTCTACGACGTCGGTGTCGCCGGGCTGCACCGCCTGATGGCGCACCGGGAGGCGATGCTCACCGCCCGGGTCATCGTCGTCGCGGCGGGGATGGAGGGGGCGCTGCCGTCGGTCGTCGGCGGCCTCGTGGACTGCCCGGTCATCGGCGTGCCGACGAGCACCGGATACGGCGCCGGAGCAGGTGGGCAGGCGGCGCTTCTGGCCATGCTCAACTCGTGCGCGTCCGGAGTCGCCGTGGTCAACATCGACAATGGCTTCGGCGCGGGCTACCTCGCCGCCTTGATCAACCGAGCGGGCCGGCGCACGGCCACGAAAAAGTAGCGTTGCATAAGTTCAACAGTCGATTCCGAAAAATGTTACAAAATCCTTGCACGACCCCGCCGTCCCCCATATATAACAGGCGGCGCAACGGCGCGGGGTGATCCGTTCCGTCACGGTGGCGCGCTTGGAGAGGAGGCGCGGTCACCGAGCCCTTCCGGAGCGGCGAAACGGCGCGCCATCAGATCGACGGGGGAGTCCGAAGCACCGCATTGACGGCTGGCGGACCGTTCGCTAGGATGGCGGTTTTGTGGCGCGGCGAGCCTTCGAGAGGGCGCCGACCGCACAACACCAGCGATGAAAGCGGGGTGAGATAGGCGATGCCGCTGATCAAGGTGCGCGAGGACGAGAGCCTCGAGAATGCCTTGAAGCGATTCAAGCGGAAGTGCGAGAAGTCGGGCATTCTGACCGAGATCAAGAAGCGCCAGCATTACGAGAAGCCGAGCGTGAAGAAGAAGCGCAAGGCCCTCGCGGCGAGGAAGAAGCTGCTCAAGCGCCTGGCGCAAGAGCGGAAGAGCAACGCTTGATCTCGCCCGGACCCGCCGGCTGGGGACCTCCCGGCCGGCGGGGCCGGAGCAGGTGGCCCCTTTGGGCGTGCCGACGGGCAGGGACTTCGTCGACGCGGTCCGGCGCGCCGGCGACATCGTCAAGCTGATTTCGGATTACGTGCCGCTTCGGCCCTCGGGGTCCCGGCTCAAGGGTTTGTGTCCCTTCCACCAGGAGAAGACTCCTTCGTTCTCCGTCGATCCCGGCCTCCAGCTCTTCTACTGCTTCGGCTGCCACACCGGCGGGGACGTGTTCAAGTTCGTCATGCTGTACGAGAAGGTGGAGTTTCCGGAGGCGGTCCAGCTCCTCGCCCAGCGGTGGGGGGTGCCCCTCCCCGCGGCGCGCCGCCCGGAGGACGACCGGCGGTCCCGCCTCCTCGACATGAACCGGGAGGCGGAGGCGTTCTTCCGCGGGCGGCTCGCCGACCCGGACGCCGGCCGCGCGGCCCGGCAGTACCTCGCCCGCCGCGGGCTGTCGCGGGAGACGGCAAGCCGCCTGGGTCTCGGCTACGCGCCGGACGCGTGGGAGGCGCTGCGCTCCCACCTGGTCGCCCGCCGGTTCCGTCCGCACGAGATCGTCGAGGGCGGCCTCGCCGTCCACCGCAAGGACGCGGAGGGGGAGTACGACCGCTTCCGCGACCGGCTCGTCTTCCCGATCCGGGACGTGGGCGGGCGGACCGTCGCCTTCGGCGGGAGGGCGCTCCGCGACGCCGAGCCCAAGTACCTGAACTCTCCCGAGACCGCGGCGTATGTCAAGGGGGAGCACCTGTACGGCCTCGACCTGGCGCGCGACGCGATCCGGCGCGAGGGGCACGCGGTGATCGTCGAAGGCTACCTCGACCTCGCGGCGGCGCACCAGGCGGGAGTCGGCCAGGCCGTCGCCTCGCTCGGCACCGCGTTCACGGCGAGCCAGGCGAGACTCCTCTCGCGGTTCACGGAGCGGGTCGTGGTCGGCTACGACGGCGACGCCGCGGGGTCGGCGGCGACCGCGCGGTCGGTGGACATCCTCCTGGAGCGGGGCTTCCAGGTGCGCGCGACCGAGCTCCCCGCGGGAATGGACCCCGACGATTACGTCCGCAAGGAGGGGCCCGAGGCGTACGCGCGGCTCGTCCGGAACGCCCCCGGCTACCTCGAGTGGCTCCTCGGGCGGGAGGTCGCGGCCCGCGACGTTTCCCGCGTCGAGGAGAAGGTCGCGGCGGTGAACGCGCTCCTCCCGCGGCTGGCGAAGCTCCCGAGCGCGGTCGAGCGGGCCGCGTGGGCCGGGCAGCTGGCCGACGCGCTCCGCATCGAGGACGATCTCGTGATGCAGGAGCTCGGCCGGGCGCTCCGGGAGTCGAGGCCCTCGATCCGGCAGCGGCCCGGCGAGCCGGCGCGCGTCCGCGAGACCGAGGCGCGGCTCGTGACGGTGCTGCTCCGCGTGGGGGCGGCCCGGGAGCGCGCGCGGGCGGAGCTGGAGCCCCCCGACCTCGAGGAGACGAGGATCGGCGGGGTCGTGAACGCGATCTTCCGGCATGCGGGGCAAGGAGAGGAGGTGGATCTGCCGGCGCTGCTGGAGTCCCTGGAGTCCGACGAGGATCGGGACCTTCTCACGGCGATCGCCTTCCGGGAGGGGCCCGAGGCCCGTGCCGAGGAGGTGGGCGACTGTGTCCGCGCGCTCCGTCGCGAGCGGCTCGTCCGCGAGCGCCGGGACCTGCAGCGCGCGATCGAGCGGACCGCCGACCCCGCGGCGATGGATGCCCTGCTGCTCCGGAAGCAGCAGCTCGGACGGCAGATCGACGCGCTCTCGTGAGGGGCGCGCCGGCTGCCAGCGAGGAGAGATGAAAAAGAAGAGAGAAGCGGCCGCGCCGGTGGAGGAGAAGTACGACGAAGTCCGGCAGCTCGTCGCGCTGGGCCGGGAGCGGGGCTTCCTGTCCTACGACGAGATCAACGAGATGCTGCCGGACGAGATCGGCTCCTCCGCCGAGGAGCTCGAAGAGGTCTTCTCCCTCTTCGAGACGCACGGCATCGCCCTGGTGGACGCCGAGACGCGGGAGCAGCTCGGCGTCGTGGCGGGGGCGGCCGAGCGGAAGGAGGCGGGGGCCAAGGAGGACGAGGGGAAGGAGGACGAGTCGAAGCCCGAGTCCCTCACCGGCCCCCTCGAGAAGACGAACGATCCCGTGAGGATGTACCTCCGGGAGATGGGGACGGTCCCGCTCCTCAACCGGGAGGGGGAGGTCTCCATAGCGAGGCGGATCGAGCGCGGGGAGCGCCGTGTGCTCAAGGCCCTCTCGCGGTCGAGCCACGTCCTGCGGGAGCTGCGCCAGCTCGGCGAGCGGATCCGGAAGAACCAGGTCTCCGCGAACCTGTTCGCCGGCGGCGAGGAGGACGACGACCGGCCCGAGGCGAGGCTCGAGCGCGCCAAGCAGAGCATCACGAAGATCGTGCGGCTCGTCGGCAAGATCGAGGGCGCGCGGAAGCCGCTCCTCAGGACCAAGGCGGGGACGAAGGCGAACCGCAAGGCGCGCTGGAAGCTGGCGCGCCTGCAGGTCAAGGTCGCGCGCGAGTTCCGCGACCTGGGGCTCGTCCCCGCGCAGATCGACTCGCTCTCGCGCGCGGTGCTCGACGCCGACCAGAAGATCAAGCGCCACGAGCGGAGCATCCGGGACCTCACCGGGAGGATGAAGGGGTTCCGCGACGCCACGCTCCGGCGCGAGGTGCGGCGCAAGATCGAGGGGCTGCGGGGCGACATCCGGATCCTCGAGCAGGAGATGGGGGGAAACCGCCGGGACATCGCCGAGGTCGCCGCGGCGATCCACAAGGGCCAGCACGACGCCAAGCGCGCGAAGAGCGAGCTCGTCGAGGCCAACCTGCGGCTCGTCGTCTCGATCGCGAAGAAGTACACGAACCGGGGACTGCAGTTCCTCGACCTGATCCAGGAGGGGAACATCGGCCTCATGAAGGCCGTGGACAAGTTCGAGTACCGGCGCGGGTACAAGTTCTCCACGTACGCCACCTGGTGGATCCGCCAGGCGATCACCCGCGCCATCGCGGACCAGGCCCGGACGATCCGGATCCCCGTCCACATGATCGAGACGATCAACAAGCTGATCCGGACGTCGAGGAGCCTGGTCCAGGAGTACGGACGCGAGCCCCTTCCCGAGGAGATCGCGCGCAAGATGGGAATCCCGGTCGCGAAGGTCCGGAAGGTCCTGAAGATCGCGCAGGAGCCCATCTCGCTCGAGACGCCGATCGGGGAGGAGGAGGACAGCCACTTAAAGGATTTCATAGAAGACCGGACCGCCGTCTCTCCGGTCGACGCGGTGATTCACTTGAACCTGAGGGAGCAGACTCAGGCGGTGCTGAAGACGCTGACTCCGAGGGAGGAGAAGGTTCTTAAACTGCGCTTCGGCGTCGGAGACGGCAGCGAGCACACCTTGGAGGAGGTCGGCCAGTCGTTCGCGGTGACGCGCGAGAGGATCCGGCAGATCGAGTCCAAGGCGCTCCGCAAGCTGCGGCACCCCTCCCGCAGCCGGGTTCTGAGAGTGTTCCTCGAGAGGGTTTGACCCGGATTCCGCGAGCCGCGCGCCCGGCGAAGGGGCCGGGCGCAAGGAGACGCCACGTGACGAAGAGCAAGGGAGTCGCGGTCGTTGTGGTCCTGTGCGCCTGCGCGATCGGCCTCGGCCTCGCGGCGCTCCTCTCGCCCGAGGCCCGGGCGGCCGAGTGCTACGCGGGCCCGTGCGTGGACGGGGTGCGCGAGGTCTGCTGTCTCGAGCTGGTCCCCGCCGGCCCGGGCTGCAAGAAGTGCCCGAGCTCGTGGGAGTGGGTCTGCGAGCTGGAGGCCTGCTACTACTAGCGGGCTCCGCGGAGCTCCCCGGCCGCCCTGCCTCTACGACGGGCCGGCGGGCCCCGCCCGCAGGACGTCGTGGCAGGCCTGCAGGAGGTCCAGGGGCGAGTACGGCTTTTGGAGGAAGGGGAACCCCTCCCCCTGGATGACGGGCCACTGCGACTTGTGGTCCGCGTAGCCGCTCGTGAACAGGACCTTGAGCTCCGGCTTCAGCGACAGGATCCGGTCGACCAGCTCCGGTCCGCTCCGGTCCGGGAGGACGACGTCGCTGAAGACGAGGTCGAAGGATCGGCCCTCCTTCTCGAAGGCCCCGAGCGCCTCCTCCGCGTCCGCGGCCTCGACCACGCTGTAGCCGTTCTCGCGGAGGATCCTCGCCCCGAGCCTGCGCACCTCCTCCTCGTCCTCGACGAGCAGGATGCGCTCTCCGCTGCCCCGGAGCTCCTCCCCCAGCGCCTTCCGCTCTACATCCGCCTCCGGCAGCTCGGACACGGCGGGGAGATAGATCCGGAAGGTCGTGCCGCGCCGGATCTCGCTCTCGACCTCGACCCACCCTTCGTGCTGCTTGACGATCCCGTAGACGGTGGACAGCCCCAGCCCCGTGCCGACCCCGGGGCCCTTCGTCGTGAAGAAGGGGTCGAAGATCCGGCCCAGGAGCGCCTTCTCGATGCCGGTGCCCTTGTCCTCGATCGAGAGGCAAACGAACCGGCCCGCGCGGGCCTCCGAGCCGGGCTTGCAGTACTCCTCGGGGATCGTCACGTTGCTCGCCCGGATCGTCAGCTTGCCGCCGGCAGGCATGGCGTCCCTCGCGTTGACGGCGAGGTTCATCACGACCTGTCCGATTTGCCCCGCGTCGGCCCGCACGCGCTCGAGATCCGGATCGATCGTCGTCACCAGGTCGATGTCCTCCCCGATCAGACGGCAGAGGAGGTTCCGCATGTCGGTCACGAGGGCGTTGAGGTCGAGGATCTTGGGCTGGAGCATCTGCCTGCGGCTGAAGGCCAGGAGCTGCCGGGTCAGCGCGGCCGCGCGCTCCCCCGCCATGCAGATCTTCTCGACGTCCTTGCGCAGGGGATTGTCCTCGCCGAGGCGGCTCAGCAGGAGGTCCCCGTATCCCTGGATCGCGGTCAGCAGGTTGTTGAAGTCGTGCGCCACGCCGCCCGCGAGCCGCCCCACCGCCTCCATCTTCTGGGCCTGCCGGAGCTGCTCCTCGAGCCGCTTCGACTCGGTGACGTCCTCGAGCACCCGCAGGGCCGCCTTCTTCCCCCGGTAGAACATTCCGGTGTACGTGATCGAGAAGATCTTGTCGCCCAAGACCCGGTCGATCTCGACGGTCTGCGTCTCCCCCGGCGCGACGCCGACCAGAAGCGGGCAGTGCTCGCACCACTCGCCGGTCCGCCGGTAGGCCGTGGCGCAGAACTCCCCCTCGGCGTCCCGGCCGACCAGCTTCCGGAGGCCCTCGTTCATGTAGAGGATCCGTCCCTGCTCGTCGAGGATGTCCATTCCCAGTGGGATCGTCCGGACCATCGTCTCGTTGAACTCGTTGGCCTTCCGGAGCTGGTCCTCGGCCCGTTGGCGCTCGGTGATCTCCTTGACGAGCGGGTGGAAGAGGAAGAAGTAGAGCACGGGGATCGCCACGATCGTCAGGAAGACAGCGTCGAGCGCGATCACCCTCGCCACGGTGAGTTCCGGCCGCGCGGACAGGAAGAACATGACGAGCGCTTCCGCCGCGATGATCGAGCCGGCCACCGTGATGAGGAGGCGCCAAGCGCTCGTCGGCGCCTTCGCGGGCGTCAGGTACCAGGGCCTTCGCGTGCCCGGCTCGTCTCCAGGGACCGCCTCGTGTGCCATGGCGCCGCCCCCTCCCCGGTCGCCCCGGAAGGGCGCCTCGCGACCGGGATGTCTCGCAGTGCCCCCGTTCGGCATAGAGTCTAAGGTCCGGCCGCAGCGATGTCGAGGCTCGACGGAGGGAACCCTGCCGCCGGCGCGGATGGAATTACAATCTACACAGGGGTCGGAACGGCAGGAGGCGCGGATCATGGGGGATGGCGGAGGCGAGGCCCACGAGAGCGCCCGCGACCGCCTGCGGCGCGTCCCGATCTTCGCCGAGCTCGAGGACGACGACCTCGACCGGCTCGCCGGCCTCGCGCGGGTCCTCGACCTCCGCGCGAAGGAGATGCTCTTTCACGAGGGAGAGCCGTACCGCGGGATGTTCGTGATCCTCTCCGGCCTGGCGGTCGTGTACAAGCTGTCCGGAGAGGGGAGGATGCTGATCCTGCACGTCTGCCGGCCGGGCGACCCCCTCGCCGAGGACCCGCTGTGGGAGGCGCCCGAGGCGAGGTACCCCTCGCACGCCCGCGTGACCCGCGACAGCGAGGTGATGTTCCTCCCCCGCGAGCGGTTCCTTCCGTTCCTCAAGCGGCACCCCGAGGTCTGCTGGGAGATGCTGAAGGGGTTCGCGACCCGCCTCCGGGAGCTGTCGCAGCAGCTCGAGGGGGTGACGCTCCGGGAGGTCACCGCGCGGCTCGCGCGCTACCTGGAGAGCGAGCTGGACAAGGCCGGCCTCCCGGACGCCCCGTCGCCGGTCCTGATCCTTCCGCTCGCCAAGGGATCGCTCGCCTCGTTCCTCGGCACCGTGCACGAGACGCTCTCGCGGTCGTTCGCCCGCCTGATCCGGGAGAGGATCGTCTCCGTGGACGGTCCCAGGGTCACGGTGCTCGACCGCGAGCGGCTCAGGAGGTTGATCTGATGCGCGCACCGATATCGTCCGCGCTGCTCGCCGCGGCGCTGCTCGCCGCGGCCGCGCTCGCCCCCGCCCCGACCCCGGCCTCGGCGAAGGGCGATTCCGCTCTCGTCCGGGCGGTCGAGGACCAGCTCCGGCTCTCGCCGGTCGTCGGCCGGCTCCCGATCGACGCCGCCGCGAAGGACGGCAAGGTCGTGCTCACCGGCCGTGTGGACACCCTCTACGAGGCCTGGGAAGCGGTGGATCGCGCCGGCGGGGCGCGAGGGGCGCTCGACGTCGAGAGCCGCCTGGCGATCGGGGACGGCGCGCGGAGGGACGCCTCCGTCGAGTCGGACGTCCGCCGCAAGCTCTCGGACTTCCCCGACGTCGCCGCAGCGGGCGTCGCCGTCGCGGTCCAGGGGGGCGTGGCCACGCTGACGGGGACCCTCCGGGACGCGCGGGTCCGGTTCCAGGCGGCCGACGCCGCGGCGCGGGTCCAGGGTGTCCGCGAGGTGGTCGATCGCTTCGACACCGGCGAGCGGGACGACGGCGAGCTCCTCGCCGCGGTCGAGGGGACGATCGGACGCCGGTCGCTCTCCCGCGTGTCGGGCGACGTCCGGGTCCGCGTCGAGGGCGGCGTCGTGACGCTCGAGGGGACCGCCTCCCGCTTCTCCGAGAAGCGCCGGGCCCGGGAGCTCGTCCTCGGCATCAACGGGGTGAAGGGGGTCGTGGACCTCCTCGCGGTCTCCCCCGCGAGCCCGGACCTCGAGATCCCGCTGCGCTGAGCCGCGCGCGGGCGGCTTCCTCTCCGCTATGATCGTCCGCGGGGCGCCGCGCGCCCCGAAGGAGCCGACCATGCGCATCCTGGTGCTCACGGTCCTGACGGTTCTCGCCGCGTTCCCCGCGGTCGCGGCGCCGCCCCCGCCGGATCCCGAGGCGCGCCTCGCCGACCTCGAGCGGAAGATCGAGGCGAACGCCGACGCGATCGAGATGCTCGCCAAGAGCGTGGACGACGTGCTCTGGTTCGCCCGCGTCGGCGACGTCGCCGACGTGGACAAGGTCTACCTCGTCGGCCCCCCGAACCCGAAGGGGGAGGAGATCTACGGGATCGCGAACGAGAGGCACCCGTTCAAGTTCTGGTGCTACGTCTTCGTACCGAAGGGGCTCGACCGGGAGCGGAAGAGCCCGCTCCTCGTGCTCCCGCACGGCGGGGTCCACGGCGACTTCGGCACCTATCACACGCACATCGTCCGCGAGCTGATGGCGCAGGGGTACGTCGTCCTGGCGCCCGAGTACCGCGGCTCGACCGGCTACGGGAAGGGCTACCGCGAGGCGATCGACTACGGCGGCCTCGAGGTGGACGACTGCGTCGCCGCCCGGGACTGGGCGGTCGAGACGATGCCGTTCGTGGACGGGAGCCGGGCCGGCATCCTCGGCTGGAGCCACGGCGGGCTGATCGCGCTGATGGCGGTCTTCGACCACCCGGAGAAGTTCGCCGCCGCGTACGCCGGCGTCCCGGTCTCCGACCTCGTCGCCCGGATGGGGTACGGCGACGACGAGTACCGGCGTCTGTTCTCCGCCCCCTACCACATCGGGAAGACCGCCGGGGAGGCGGTGGACGAGTACCGGCGCCGCTCCCCCGCCTGGAACGCGGAGAAGCTCCGGACCCCGCTCCTCGTCCACACGACGACGAACGACCGCGACGTCAACGTCATCGAGGTCGAGCACCTGATCGCGCAGCTCAAGGCCGCCGGGAAGAAGTTCGAGTACAAGATCTACGAGGACTTCCCGGGGGGCCACAGCATGAACCGGATCGACACCGCCCTCGCCCGCGAGTCCCGCAAGGAGGTCTGGGCCTTCCTCGCGAAGCACCTGAAGTAGGGGAGCCGCATGATCGAGCCCGACGTGTCGCCGCGCGATCTCGAGGCCTGGGCCACGATCCTCCTCGACCACTCCCTCGGCGGGATCGGCCCGGAGGACCGGGTGATGATCAAGGGGGAGCGGATCGGCTGGCCGCTGATGGAGGTCCTCGAGCGGCGGGTCGTGGAGGCGGGGGCCGTCCCGGACGTCCTCCTCGTCCCCCCGAACAACGACCGTGGGCGCGTCTGGTCGGCCGCGGTCGCGCGCCAGGGGACGGCGGAGCAGTGGGCGCGCATCCCCGCCTGGCACGAGGCGCGCTACGCGTCGTTCACGAAGTACCTCGAGGTCCTGGGGGCCGAGGACCCGGAGCGCTTCGCGGGGCTCGATGCCGCCCGCGCCCAGGCGCTCGTCGCCGCCGACCGGCCGTTCACGGACACGAGGCTCTCGAAGCGCTGGGTGATCACCCTCTACCCGACCCCCGCGATGGCGGCGTTCGAGGGGATCCCGTTCGAGGAGTACGTCCGCTTCGTCGTCGGCGCCTCCGTCACCGACCCGCGGCCGCTCAAGGCCGCCGAGGACCGCCTGGCGCCTCTGTTCCGGGACGGGAGGCGCGCCACGGTCGTCACCGAGTCCCCCGACGGGCGCGAGCGGACGCTCTCGCTCGACATCGGCCCCTGCCTGCCGGCGCTCTCGTACGGCCTCAGGAACGTCCCCGACGGCGAGAGCTACACGAGCCCCG
>CALMJU010000019.1 GCA_937864465.1 uncultured Acidobacteriota bacterium | reverse complement strand
CGCCGGAGATAGCGGATCCGGTCCCGGAGAGCGGCGGCCTCCTCGAAGTCGAGACGGTCCGCCGCGCGCCGCATCTCCGCGTCGAGCCGGGCCACCTCGGCCTCCAGCGCGTCGGGATCCTCGAAGACCTCCTCCTGCTCCTCCCGATCGAGCGGGACGGTCGAGTAGTCGGCCTCGATCGGGCTCCCGATCAGCTCGTCGATCGCCCGACGGATCGTCTCGGGGGTGATGCCGTGAGCGGCGTTGTACGCGGACTGGATCTCGCGGCGCCTCGACGTTTCGTCGAGAGCCTCCCGCATCGATCGCGTCACGCGGTCCGCGTACAGGATCGCCCGGCCGTGGACGTTGCGGGCGGCGCGGCCGATCGTCTGGATGAGGGAATCCCGCGACCGCAGGTAGCCCTCCTTGTCCGCATCGAGGATCGCCACGAGCGAGACCTCGGGCAGATCGAGCCCCTCGCGGAGCAGGTTGACTCCCACGAGGACGTCGAACTCGCCCCGCCGGAGGTCCCGGAGGATCCTCACGCGCTCCAGCGTCTCGACGTCCGAGTGCAGGTACTCCACCCTCACGCCGATGTCCGCGTAGTACTCCGTGAGGTCTTCCGCCATCCGCTTGGTCAGCGTCGTCACGAGGACGCGCTCCGTCCGGGCTACGCAGGCGCGGATCTCCGCCAGGAGGTCGTCCACCTGGCCCCGCACCGGGCGGACGAAGACTTCCGGATCGACGAGTCCCGTCGGCCGCACGATCTGCTCCACCGCCTCGCCTTCCGCGAGCCGCAGCTCGATCTTCCCCGGAGTCGCCGAGACGTAAATGGCCTGGCCCCTTCGCTCCTGGAACTCGTCCCACGTCAGCGGGCGGTTGTCCATCGCGGACTCGAGTCGGAAGCCGTGCCGCACCAGGGCCTCCTTCCGGCTCCGGTCGCCCACGACCATCCCCTTCAGTTGCGGGAGGGTCACGTGGCTCTCGTCCACGACCAGCAGCGCGTCCTTCGGGAGGTAGTCCACGAGGGTCGGCGGAGGCGACCCGGGCTCCCTGCCCGTGAGGTGCCGAGAGTAGTTCTCGATCCCGTGGCAGTAACCCACCTCCGAGAGCATCTCGAGGTCGAAGAGGGTCCTCTGCCGGATCCGCTGGGCCTCGAGCAGCCTCCTCTCCGCCTCGAAGCGGGCCACCGCCAGGTCGAGCTCGGCCCGGATCGATCCGATCGCCCGGAGCAGCTCCTCCCGCGGAGTGACGTAATGGGAGTTCGGGTAGATCGGGACCCGAGCCAGGTCCTCGACCGCCTTCCCGCGAACCGGGTCGATCCGGGAGATCCGCTGGGGAACGTCCCCCCAGAACTCGATCCGGACCGCGTCGTCCGAGTACGCCGGCCAGACCTCCACCGTGTCCCCGCGGACGCGGAACGCCCCGCGCCGCAGGTCCGCGGGCGTCCGCTCGTACCGGATCTCCGCCAGCTTCCGGAGAACCGCCTCGCGGTCCGTCTCCTTCTCCCGGTCGACGAGCAGCAGCATTCCCTGGTAGGCCTCCGGCGATCCGAGGCCGTAGATGCACGACACGCTCGCGACGATCAGGACGTCCCGGCGCTCGAAGAGCGCCCGGGTCGCGGAGTGCCGCATCCGGTCGATCTCCTCGTTGATCGTCGCCTCTTTCTCGATGTACGTGTCGGACTGAGGGACGTACGCCTCCGGCTGGTAGTAGTCGTAGTAGGAGACGAAGTACTCCACCGCGTTGCGCGGGAACAGGCGGCGGAACTCCTGGTAGAGCTGCGCGGCCAGCGTCTTGTTGTGCGCAAGCACGAGGGTCGGACGGTTCGCCCGCTCTACGACGTTCGCGACGGTGAAGGTCTTGCCGGATCCGGTCACCCCGAGCAGGACCTGGTCCCGCCGCTCCTCCGCGAGCCCGCGGCACAGCGCCTCGATGGCGGCAGGCTGGTCGCCCGTCGGGCGGTAGTCGGAGACGAGCTCGAAGCGCGGCACGGCGTACCCCCGCGGGGGATTGTATCTGGATCGCCGGGATGGACGCTGCTACTCTCTCCTCGGGAGGCGACGGTGGCGGCGTTCCCGTTCTCGCGGCGACGGATCTGGCCGCTGCTCCTGATCGGGGCCGCGGTGATTCCCGCGGTCGCTGCGGGCGCGATGCTCGGCAGCGGCCTCTGGTTCGATCTCCCGGACGTCAAGAGGCTCGAGGACTACACCCCTCCCCTGAGCACGCGCGTGCTGGCCCGCGACGGCTCGGCGCTCGCCAGCTTCGCCGAGCAGCGCCGCATCCTCCTCGAGTACCGCGACATCCCGAAGGTGTTCGAGCAAGCGCTGATCGCCGTCGAGGACGCCAACTTCTACCGCCACAGCGGCATCGACGTGCGGGGGATCCTGCGGGCGCTCTGGCGGGACGTCACGACCCTGAGCCTCGAGCAGGGAGCGAGCACGCTGACGCAGCAGCTCGCCCGGAACCTCTTCCCGGGCGTCGCGAACCCCTCGGAGAAGACGCTCCGCCGCAAGATCCAGGAGGCCATGCTCGCGATCGAGATCGAGCGGAACTACTCGAAGCAGGAGATCCTCCATCTCTACTGCAACCAGGTGTACATGGGGCACGGGCGCTACGGGCTCGAGGCCGCGTCCCGCTTCTTTTTCGGGAGGACGGCCCGGGAGCTCACGCTGCCGCAGGCCGCGCTCCTGGCGGGCGTGATCCAGCGGCCCGAGGCCCTTTCGCCGATCCGGAACCCGGAGCGGGCGCGGAAGCGCCGCAACCACGTGCTCGACCGGATGGTGGAGGAAGGCTTCCTCCGGGAGGCCGCCGCGCGCGACGCGCAGCGCTCGCCCCTGGGACTCGATCTCGCCCGGGAGGACGCCGCCCTGGCCCCGTACTTCGTCGAGGAGGTCCGGCGGTACCTGCAGGCGCGCTACGGCGGCGAGGCGGTTTACCAGTCGGGGCTCGAGGTCCGCTCGACGCTGGACCCCTCCCTTCAGGAGACGGCGAACCGCGCGGTCGACCACGGCCTGCGGCTGCTCGACAAGCGCCAGGGCTGGAGGGGGGCTCCCTCCCGCGTTCCCGCCGGCGAGTCCCCCGACACGTTCCGCCCGCCCTCCTGGAAGGACGGCGTCCGGCCGGGGGAGATCACGGACGCCGTCGTCGTCGAGGTCTCGCAGGCCCGCGCAAGGGCCCGTGTCGGCGACCGCATCGTGACCCTGGGGCCGGAGGAGATCTCCTGGACGGGGCGAAGGTACGCCGCGGCCATCCTGAAGCGCGGCGACGTCGTGAAGGTCCTCCCCGAAGCGGAGCCGGACGGAGGATGGCGCCGCGCGCTCCTCGAGCAGGAGCCGAGGGCGGAGGCGGCCCTCGTCGCCCTGGACCCGGCGACGGGAGCGGTGCGGGCGCTCGTCGGCGGCCACGATTTCGCCCGCAGCGAGTTCGACCGGGCGATCCAGGCGCGGCGGCAATGCGGGTCGGCCTTCAAGCCGTTTGTCTACGCGGCCGCGCTCTCTCAAGGCCTCACGCTCGCAGACACGATCCTCGACGAGCCAACGGTCTTCCTCGATCCGACCGCCCCCGAGCCGTACCAGCCGGAGAATTACGGCGAGACGTACGGGGGGACGCTGACGCTCCGGCGCGCCCTCGAGAAGTCGGCCAACATCGCGACCGTGAAGCTGCTGGACCGCGTAGGGTTCGAGCCCGTGATCGCCCTGGCCCGCCGCCTCGGCGTCTCGACCGACCTTCGGCCGTACCCGTCCCTGGCGCTCGGCGCCTTCGAGGTCAGCCTCCTCGAGATCACGAGCGCGTACGGCGCGTTCGCCAACCAGGGGGTGCGCGCGGAGCCCCATCTCCTGGACGAGGTCCTCTCGAACGACGGCCACGCGCTCGAGCGGACGAGGCCCGGTATGCAAGACGCGGTGTCCCCGCAGATCGCCTACCTCATGACGCGGGCCATGGAGGGGGTCGTCACCGACGGCACCGGGGCGGCGGCGAGGGAGCTCGGCCGGCCCCTCGCCGGCAAGACGGGCACGAGCGACGACTTCACCGACGCCTGGTTCGTCGGCTACGCGCCGGACCTCGTCGTGGGAGTCTGGGTCGGATTCGACGAGAAGCGGTCCCTCGGCAGGAGGGAGACGGGAGCGCAGGCCGCCCTCCCGATCTGGATGATGTTCATGGAGAAGGCGTACCGCGGCCGGCCGCCCGAGGACTTTCCTGTCCCCTCGGGGATCTCCGTCGTCTCCATCGACGGTCACACCGGCCTGAAGGCGAGCGAGGAAGCCGGGTGCGAGCCGGTCCTCGCCGAGGCCTTCCTCGAGGGCACGGAGCCCACCCGTTTCTGTTCCCGCGCCGAGCACGCGAGGCTCGCCCTGCCCTATCCGTTCCAGCGATTTTCACTCGACGAGAACGGCGCGCTGGTCGTGCCCGAGTCGGAGATCGGTGACCTCCTCGCCTCCGAGAAGTCCGTGCGCCTCGCCGCGCGGGGCACGAGCCTCGAGGCGGACACCGAGACGGGCCGCGTCTCGCTCCCCCTGCGGCTCGTCGCGGGGCCGGCCGACCCCGAGGAGGCGCTTCCCCTTCCGGCGGACATGTCGCCCGACTCGTTCCGGGGAAAGGACGGAAGGCGGGCCCGGTTCCGGTTCGTCCCGCGCTGACCCCTCGGCCCGCGCTCATTCCCTCCCGTGGATCGTCCAGGCCTCGGTCGCGTACTTCGCGGCCCGGAGCGCCGCCGCCCGCTCCGACTCCTCGTCGGCGAGCGTCCCGGGCGCAGCCGGCCCCTCGAGGACGGCCTCGAAGGCGGCGACGATCGCCGACCGGAGCCTTCCCGTGTCCGGAGGGCGCCCGAGAACGGTTGCGAGGTCCGCGAGCCTCTCGGGGGCCGCCGGGAGTCCGATCGCCTGCGCCAGTCTCCGAGGGTCGGCGCGGAGGAGGATCGAGCCGTGCTGCAGGAACGCCCTCCTCCTCCGCAGCTGCGCCGAGCCGAGGAGCTTCCTTCCCCGCACCGCGATCTCGTACGCCCCCGCCCGGTCGAAGCAGGCGGGGGGCCCGAACGGTCCGGGATCCCGCACCCCCTCGCGCGAGGGGGAGACTGCGATCGCATCCACGCCGAGAGTGCGGAGCGCCGATTCGAGCGCCATCGAGATCCTGCGGTACGTGTCGAGCACGCCCCCCGGAAACGACGCCGTCCCGAGGGCGCCGACCACGGCGTACGTCAGCTCGTGCTCGTGGAGCACGGCTCGCCCTCCCGTCGGGCGCCGCACGAGGTCGATCCCCTCGGAGGCGAGGAACGAGGGATCATGAGAGCCGATCGCGGGCTGCCTCCGGCCGAGGGACAGGGCCGGAGGAGACCACTCGTAGAGCCGCACCGTCGGAAGGCGCGCCTCTCCCTCCTCGGCGTAGCCGTCGAGGAGAGCCTCGTCGCGCGCCATGTTCGTGGCGCCGTCGAACGCTCCCTCGTCGAGGATCCGAAACCCCGGCGTCACGTCGACCTTCAGGCGTCCGGACCCTTCTCGCTCCGGCCCCGGCGGTACTCGGACGAGCGGATCTCGTGCTTGCGGAGGAGACGCTGCAGCGCGGAGCGCAGCATCCCCGCTTGAGCCGCCGACGCCGTCACGTTCCCGCCGTGGCGCGCGAGGAGCTCCTGCAGGTATTCCCTCTCGAACGACTCGACGACGAGCCGCTTCGCGTCCCGGAAGCGAGACGCCGGCCCGGCCGGTCCGCCACCCGGATCCCCGAGCCGCACGGCCTCGGGAAGATCGCCAGGCCGGATCTTCCCGCGCTCCGCGAGGATCACCGCCCGCTCGATCGCGGAGCGCAGCTCACGGACGTTTCCCGGCCACGGGTACCGGATCAGGAGATCCAGGGCCTCCGCCGCGATCGCCACGGGAGGAAGACCGTTCATCGCGCGGATCTCCTCCACGAAGTGCTCGGCGAGGACCGCGACGTCACCGGGCGCCAGCGTCGCCAGCCGCTCCCGGATCCGCCGCATCGCATCGCTCGGGCCGACGAGCCGGGGGCCGGCGGAAACCGCCCGCCGCTGATCGAGCGCGCCGCGCCGGTCCTCGAGCCGGTCGTGCTGCGCGAGCGCCCGCTGCGCGAGGCTCCGGAGCCGCGACGGATCGGGGAAGCCCGGCTCGACGTCGAATGCCCCCGCGCGCAACATCTCGGGGCCGACAGCGCCACCGGACACCCCGAATACGACCACGACGAGCGCCGGTCGAAGAGCGGCGGCGCTCTCGAGGAAACGCTCCGGCCCCGTACGGATGGCTTCCGCCGAAAGGAGCGCGATCTTCACGGGCCGCGCCCGCAGCGTCTCCAGCGCCTCGGCCGCGGAGGACGCGGCGACCGTCTCGATGCCTGCCGCCTCGAGCGCTTCGACGGCCGAGGCGCTCGCGCCGGCGCGCGCTTCGAGGAGCAGGGCGAGCGGACGTTCCATAGGGCCCCTCGCGGATCGTTCGCCGGAAGTATACCGGCGGCGGCCCGGCCGCGGGAGGGTCTTCCTAGCGGGAGGTCAGGGGGGACCGTCCCTTCTCCAGATCGGAGATCCTCCTCGCGACGTCGCGGTAGCCGGGATCGGACCGCTCGACCTCCCGAAGCAGGATCAGCGCCGCGTCGCGGTCACCGGTCTCGAGGAGCGCCTCCGCGAGATCGTAGCGGAGGCCGCGGAGCGCCTCCTCGTCGCCGCCCGGGAGCTCGAGCGCCCTTCGGTACCACTCGACGGCCTCCCGCACGGATCCCTTTTCGCGGTGGCACAGGGCGATCATCGTGCAGGCGTCGCGATGGATCTCCGGCGCCCGGAGGGCGTTCTCGAACTCGCCGATCGCGTCGTCGAGGAGCCCCATCTCCTTGTACGCGATGCCCAGGTCGTAGTGGGTGCGGTGGTCCTCGCCGCCGATCTCCTCCTCGACATGCTGCTTGAAGGCGGCGAACACTTCCTCCACGCTCTGCTCGTCAAACTCCTTCGGTCCCGACGGGACCGGCGCCGCGCCCCCGGCGCCCATCGCGCCGGAAAGCGCCTCCCCGATCGAGCTCAGCGCCTCCTCGTCGAGCACGATTCCACCGGAGGCGCCTTCGGAGGCCTCGCGCGCGGCCTCCTGCTCCGGCTCGGCCGACACCGCCCGCGCCCGCGCTTCCAGCGCATCGAGCCCCGCCCCGGCGAATCCGCGAGAGCGGAGCCGCCCGATCTGGCCGAGGGCGTCGCTCACCATCCCCTGTTCGAGGTAGAAGACGATCTCCTCGACGTCGTCCGCCGGAGGCTCGGGCGCCGCCGCGCCGGCGACCTCCGGCGGCGCCTCCGCTCCGATCGCCGGAGCCGCCTCGCCCGTCTCCACCTCGAGATCCAGCACGATCTCCAGATCGTCCGCGACGGCAGGGACGGGCTCGGGCTCCGGCGCCGACCCCCGGGGCTCGGCGGGTGGAGCCTGCGGGCGCGGCGGCGGCGCCTCCACGGCGGCCTCCACCTTGGCGGAGGCTTCCATCTCCGGGACGCGCGCCTCCGCTCGGGGCTGCTCGCCTTCCGCGGCCGCGGGGAGCAGGGACAGCCGACCGAGGAGCGCCCGCGTCTTCTCGGGAAGCGTGTCCGTCCTCCCCGCCTCGGCGACCGCGGCGCGGGCGGCGTCCCGCTCGCCCGCCGCGCGGAGCGCGAGCGCCAGCCCGACCAGCGCGTTCCGCAGCCGCGGACGGTCTCCCCGCGGGCGCAGGTACTCGACGAGGCGGCGCTGGGCCTGCACGTGCCCCGGATAGCGCTCCACGATCTCCTGGACCTGGTCGAGCGCCTGGTCGTGCAGGTCGTACTTCTCGAAAATCTCCGCCTGCGTGAGGCGCCCCGTCACGAACTCCTCGTCCTGCGGGCTCAGGGGGACCGCCGGGGCCTCCGCTGGAATCTCCGGCTTCTCCGCGGGGGCCGGCTCCTCCTCCTCCGGCGGCGGCGCCGGCGGCGCCGGCTCGGCGGCGTCTCCCGTCCCCCCTACGGCGTGAAGCCTCCCGGCGACCGACTCGGCCTCCTCGGTCAGGCCGTGCGCCCGGCACGCGTGGAGCAGGAGCTCCAGCGCGCGCTTCGAGGCCCCGGCGTCGCCCCGGGGCTCGATCTCGTCGGCGAGCCTTCGGAGGGCGGGAACCCAGCCGGACGGGTCGACGCCGGCGAGCTTCTCGAGGAGCGGGGCGATCCCATCGCTCCTCCCTGCGAGGCCCGCGTCGAGGGCGCCCCAGAAGTCGCTCTCGCGCCCCGAGGCGACGAATCTCCGAGCCACCTCCACGAACGCCTCCGAGGCGAAGAGGGGGGACAGCGCCCCGGCGACCAGCGCGAGCGCCGCGTCGTCGAGTCCCGCCTTCAGACGCATGTCGAGCAGCGCCCGCGCGGCCGGGCCGCGGTCCGCGCCGCCCCCTTCCACCGCGCGCTCGAGCGCGACCGCGGCGTCGTCGAGCCGCCCCTGCTGAGCGAGGCAACGCCCCAGGCCCTCGAACGCGGCGCCGTTCCCCGGGAGGAGCTCCGCCGCGCGGCGGTACACCTTCTCCGCGTCCGCCGCGCGCCCCTTCTCCATCATCGACGCCCCGACCGCGAGCAGCGCCTGGCCGGCGGCCTCCACGTTCCCCTCGAACGCGAGAACCTCCGCGAGGCGGACGCGGTGCAGCGGATCTTCCGGCTCCGCAGCCGCCAGCTTCTCGTAGATCTCCCGGGCGGCGCGCAGCGATCGCGACTTCACGTACCGGTCGGCCGCCTGGAGGAGATACGGACGAGCCTCCCCGGGGCGCTTCTGCTTGACGTAGAGATCGCCGATCCTGGCGAGCACCTCCGGCTTGTCCGGGCTTGCGCGCTCGATCTTCTTGAGGATCGCGATCGCCTTGAGGAAGAAACCGGCCCGCGTGAACTCCGTCGCGATCTTCTCGAAGTATTCGGCCGCCTCGGCGTGGCGCCCCGCGCGAACGAGGAGGTCGCCGACGAGGTTCAGCAGCGGAAGGTCGCGCGGCGTCTCCGCCGCGAGACGCTTGTACTCGTCGATGGCCGCGGTCACGCGTCCCTGCCGCAGCAGGCGCTCCGCGTTCCTCCGGGTCTTCTCCGGATCCAGCGCCATGTCGAGGTCTCTCGGCGGGCCCCCGGGGCCCGCCCGGTGCGCTACCGAACCCGCTTTTCCTGAATCCTCGCCTTCTTCCCCTTGCGCCCCCGCAGGTACTGCAGCTTCGCCTGCCGGACCCTTCCCTGCCGGACGCGCTCGACCTTCTCGACGACCGGGGAATGCAGGGGAAAGATCCGCTCCACGCCGACCCCGCCCGAGATCTTCCGGACGGTGAACGTGGCGGTCGGCCCGCTCCCCCCGCGGCGGGAGATCACGTCGCCCTCGAACACCTGGATGCGCGACTTGTCTCCCTCGACGACCCGGACGTGCACCTTCACCCGATCTCCGGGGCGAAACGCCGGCGCATCCTTCCGAAGTCCCTCTCCTCCCACCGCTCGCAGCATGTCCATGACTACCCTCGCCGGCGCCCCGCGGGCGCCTCTCTGCCCTCGCCCTCTAAGGCGAGATCGGGCCTCTTCGATCTCGTGGCCTCTCGCGCCTTCTCGCCCCTCCACGCCGCGACCGCCCTGTGGTCGCCGGAGAGCAGCACATCGGGCACCGCCAGACCCCGGTACAGCGGAGGTCTCGTGTAGTGCGGAAAGTCCAGGGCACCCTCGGAAAAAGAATCGCTCTCGACGGCCTCGGCCCGACCGAGCACTCCCGGGACGAAACGGGCCACCGCCTCCACGAGCATGAGGGCGGGGACCTCCCCTCCGGTCACCACCACGTCACCGACGCTCACCTCCTCGTCGGCGAGCGCTTGCCCCACCCTCTCGTCCACCCCCTCGTACCGGCCGCAGAGGAGCACGAGCCGATCGTACCGCGCGAGCCGCTCCGCCACGTCGTGACCCAGCCTCGTCCCCTGGGGGGACAGCAGGATCACGCGCTCCGACCGCGCGGGGAAGCGCGCCCGGATCCACTCGACCGCCTCGAAGAACGGCTCCGGACGAAGGACCATCCCGCCGCCCCCGCCGTACGGCGCGTCGTCCAGCTGCCGGTTCGGGCCCACCCCCCAGCGCCGAAGGTCGTGCAGCCGCACGCCCACAGCGCCCGAGCGGCGAGCCCTCGCGAGCATCCCGTACGCGAGCGGCCCCGCGAACGCGCCGGGAAACATCGTCACGACGTCGAAGTCCAACACCGCACCCGTCAGTCGGCTCCGCCCTCCCGCAGTCCTTCGGGAAGCCGGACCTTGAGGAACCCCTCTTCCTGCGATACTTCGAGGACGATCTCCCGCGCCAGCGGCACGAGGATCTCCTTCCCGTCCTCCTCCTCGACCTCCAGCACGTCCACGCCGCCCGTCGGGAGGACGTCGCGAACGATCCCGAGCGCTCGGCCCTCCTCGTCCCTGACCTTCAGGCCGACCAGTCTCGCGACGTAGTACACGCCGTCGGGCAGATCCGGGACCTGGTCCTCCGGCGCCGCCACGATCGCGCCGCGCAGGCGCTCCGCCGCCGTCGGGTCGTCGACGCCGCGCAGCTTGATCACCAGACGGTCCCGGTAGGCCCTCGCCGACTCGACGTCGTACAGCACCGGGCCGCCGCCCGGACCGCGCCCCTCGATCCACACGCTGCGGAGGCCGGTCCACCTCTCCGCCTTGCCGGAGGCGACACGGACCGTCATCTCCCCCGCCCTGCCACGGAACCCAGCGACCTTCCCGATCGGAAGGGAGTGCGACACGCCCCTACTCGAGGATCTCGAGGACCACGCGCTTCCGGAGCTTCATGCCCGCGGCGGCCAGAATCGTCCGGATCGAGCGGGCGGTCCGCCCCTGCTTGCCGATGACCTTGCCCAGATCCTCCCGCGCGACCTTCAGTTCGAGAACCGTAGTCTGCTCCCCCTCGATCTCCGTGACGACCACGTCGTCCGGCCGGTCCACCAGCGCCCGGGCGATGAACTCCAGCAGCTCCTTCATGGCCGTCTCCTCCGCCCGACGCGCGCCGCCGCGCCCCGGCGCCGATCAGGCCTTGAGGCTCCGCGCCTTCTCGATGAGGCTCCTCACGGTCTCGGAGGGGTGCGCTCCCTTCCGAATCCACTCGTCCGTCCTCGCGAGGTCGATGCGAACGGTCTCCGGATCCGTTCCGGGGTCGTAGGTGCCCAGGCTCTCCACGATCTGTCCGATGGGGGTCTTCCTGGAATCGGAGACGACCACGCGGTACTGCGCGTCCTGTCTCGACCCCGTTCTCCTCAGTCGAATCTTCAACACGTCTGGCTCCTCCGGGCGCTCCGGCGCTCGAAACGATTAATATAGCCTATCGTCCGAAAAAGGGCAGCCGAGCCCCCCGTTTCCCCTTCGCGGACCGGATCGTCCGCATCATCCGGCGGATCTGCGCGAACTGCTTGAGCAGGCGGTTGATCTCCGGAACGCTGCGGCCGCTTCCGCGGGCGATCCTGCGCTTCCTGCTCCCGTTCAGGATCTGGGGGTTGTCGCGCTCCCCCGGGGTCATGGAATCGACGATCGCGATCACGCGCGCGACGGCGTCCCCGTCGAGATCGGCCTCGCGAACGGCGCCCATCCCCGGCAGCATGCTCGCCACGCTCGACAGCGGGCCCATCTTGCGCAGCGTTCGGAGCTGGTCCCGGAACTCCCCGAGCCCGAACTCGTTCCTGCGGAGCTTCCGCTCGAGCTCGCGCGCCTCCACGGCGTCGAACGCCTCCTCGGCCTTCTCGATGAGCCCGAGGACGTCGCCCATGCCGAGGATCCTTCCGACCATCCGGTCGGGATGGAACGGCTCGAACTCCGAGGGGCGCTCCCCGACGCCGACGAACTTGATCGGGACGCCGGTCGCGTGGCGGATCGACAGCGCGGCGCCTCCGCGGGCATCGCCGTCCAGCTTTGTCAGCACGATCCCCGTGAGCCCCAGCGCCCGGTGGAACTCCCCCGCGGACCGCACGGCGTCCTGCCCCGTCATCGCATCGGCCACGAACAGGATCTCGACCGGCTCGACCGCGGAGCGGACCCGTCCGAGCTCGTCCATGAGCGCGTCGTCGATGTGCAGTCTCCCGGCCGTATCCACCAGAACGGTGTCGTAGCCGGAGCGCCGCGCCTCGAGCACGCCGTTCCGGGCGATGGCCACGGGATCGAGATCCCCCGCATGCTCGAGGACCTTCAACCCGACCGACTTCCCGACGCGGACGAGCTGCTCGATGGCTGCCGGTCGATAGACGTCGGCCGGGACGAGCAGCGGATATCGTCCCGAGCCCTTGAGCCAGAGGCCGAGTTTCGCCGCGGTCGTCGTCTTCCCCGAACCCTGGAGCCCGACGAGGAGCATCACGGACGGGGGGCGGGAGGCGAACTTCAGACGCCCCGGCTCCCCTTCTCCCAGGAGATCCGTCAGCTCGTCCCGGACGATCTTGACGACCATCTGGGCCGGGCTCAGGCTCCGGAGCACCTCCTCGCCGAGCGCCTTCGCCCGCACCCTCTCGAGAAGGGCGCGGACGACGCCGACGTGGACGTCGGCCTCGAGAAGGGCGACCCGGATCTCGCGGAGCGCGTCGCTCAGCACGGACTCGTTGATCCGCACCTGGCCGCTC
This sequence comes from uncultured Acidobacteriota bacterium, assembly GCA_937864465.1. Taxonomy (GTDB): domain Bacteria; phylum Acidobacteriota; class Polarisedimenticolia; order Polarisedimenticolales; family JAIQFR01; genus CALMJU01. The sequence goes on along the minus strand of CALMJU010000019.1, from coordinate 35,043 downwards.
AGCGAGCGGAAGATCCCCTGCATTCGCTCCGAAAGGCTCTCGAACACGCGACCCCCGGGCTCGGATCGGCTTCGCCGTGCGGTAAAGCGCGGATTATAGCGGCTTCGCGCGCGGCCCGTCCAGAAAGGGGCGGCGGGGCGCTCAGACGGATTCCAGAAGGTGCCCCATCTTGAGCTTCTTGGCGCGGAGGTACTCGATGTTGTCGCGGTGAGGGGGCAGCTCGAGGGGCACGCGCTCCACCAGCTCGAGGCCGTATCCCTCGAGCGCCACGTACTTCCCCGGGTTGTTCGTCATCAGCCGCAGCCGCCGGATCCCGAGGTCGTACAGGATCTGCGCCCCGACCCCGTACTCCCGGTGGTCGGCCTCGAACCCCAGGGCCAGGTTCGCCTCCACGGTGTCCTTGCGCTGCCGGTCCTGCAGCTCGTAGGCGCGCAGCTTGTTCGCGAGGCCGATCCCGCGCCCCTCCTGCCGGAGGTAGAGGATCACCCCCTTCCCCTCCGACGCGATCATCTCCATCGCCCTGCGAAGCTGCGCCCCGCAGTCGCACCGGGTCGAGCCGAACACGTCGCCGGTCAGGCACTCCGAGTGAACCCGGACCAGGACGGGCTCCTCAGGGCCCGGATCTCCCATGACCAGCGCGACGTGGGTCTGATTCTCGAGCTCGTAGCGGAACGCGTGGATCCGCCACGTGCCGACCTCCGTCGGCAGGTCCGGAGAGGCGACGCGGGTGACCAGACGCTCGGTCCGCATCCGGTGCCGGATGAGGTCCGCGATCGTCAGCATCGGGATCCCGTGGCCCCGGGAGAACTCGCGGAGCTGGGGCAGCCGCGCCATGGTCCCGTCGGCGTTCATGATCTCGCAGATCACGGCGGCGGGCCGGAGGCCCGCCAGCTTGCAGAGATCCACGGATGCCTCGGTCTGCCCGGCCCGTTTGAGCACTCCCCCGGGATGGGCCCGCAACGGGAACACGTGCCCGGGGCGCGCGAGATCCTCGGGGCGCGTCTCCGGGTCCGCCGCCACCCGGATCGTCCGCGCCCGGTCCGCGGCGGAGATCCCGGTCGTGACGCCGTGCCGGGCCTCGATCGACACGCAGAACGCGGTGCCGTAGCGCGACGTGTTCTCCCCGACCATCAGCGGGATCCGGAGGGCGTCGAGCCGCTCGGCGACCATCGGCAGGCAGACGAGCCCCCGCCCGTGCATCGCCATGAAGTTCACGATCTCGGGGGTCACGAACTCGGCGGCGCAGGTCAGGTCCCCCTCGTTCTCACGGTCCTCGTCGTCGAGGACGATCAGCATCCGGCCGCGACGCAGCTGCTCGACCGCCTCCTCGACGGAGGCGAATCCCGTTCCCTCCTGCGCTCCCGGATCCCTCATGGACCGCCGCACCTCCTCACCGAACCCGTCCCGGCCCCCGGCTCCCCGCCTCCGCGGGGGCCGCCAGCCGCTCAAGATAGCGCGCGACGACGTCGACCTCCACGTTCACGGCAGCGCCCGCCCTCAGGTCGCCCAGTGTCGTTCGCGCCACCGTCTCGGGAACGAGAGCCACCTCGAAGCTCCCGCGCCCGACGGCCGCGACGGTCAACGAGACCCCGGCGATCGCGACCGATCCCTGCGGCGCGACGTAACGGGCCAGCTCCGGGGGAAGCCCGAGCCCCAGGCGCCGGTCGGCCCCGCGCCGCGACACCCGCACGACGCGGATCACACCGTCCACGTGCCCCAGCACGAGATGCCCTCCGATCCGATCGCCGAGGCGCAGGGCCCTCTCGAGGTGGACGCGGTCGCCCGCGCGCAGGCGCCCGAGCGTCGTGCGCTCTAGGGTTCCGGCCACGGCGTCCGCCTCGAACCGTTCGCCCGCGATCGTCGCGACGGTGAGGCAGGCGCCGTCCACGCCCACGCTCTCGCCGGGCCGGAGATCGCCCGGAGCCCCCTTCCACTCCACCGCCAGCCGCGTCGCGCCGACGCCGGGGACGACGGAGACCACCTTGCCCACCGCTTCGACGAGACCGGTGAACATCGCCCCCTCCCTCAGTCCCGCTCCGCCTCGCGCGAGATCCGTCCCATCACCAGGACGTCCTCGCCGAGCGCGACGCGGTCCTCCGCGATCACCCGCCATCCTCCGCGAGGCTCGGCGACCGAGCGGAGGTCCAGAAGAGGCGTCCCGCCCCGCGCGCCGAGCAGCCTGGGAGCGACGAAGAGCGCCACGCGATCGACCGACCCCGACTCCAGGAACCCGGCGAAAGTCCGCGAGCCCCCCTCGACCAGGACCGAGAGGACGTCGAGCCGGGCCAGGTCGTCGAGCACGGCGTCCAGATCGAGATGCCCCAGCCTCCGCATCGGAACGCGGACGATGTCGGCCCGGCCGGCGAAGGGAGCCACCGCCGCCTCGGACACGCCCTCGCCGACGTACACGCGCGGGAGCCTCTCGCAGGACTCCTCCCCGAAGGGAGGCTTGCCGGCGTCGAGATCGAGCCGCGGCGACAGGATCGCGCGAAGCCGCTCCGCGCGGACGCCGGGGAGCCGGACGGTGAGCCTGGGCGCGTCCCGCCGGACCGTTGCCGCGCCGACGAGCACCGCGTCGTGGCGATAGCGCAGCCGGTGCGCCGCGCGCCGGGCGGCCGGCGCGGTGATCCACCGCGACCGGCCCTCGAGGGCGGCGATCATCCCGTCCTGGGTGACCGCCGCCTTCAGCGTGACGAGCGGCCGTCCCCCCGCATGTCTTTCGCAGAACCCGGCGTTGAGCCGGCGCGCCTCCTCGGCGAGCAGCCCGACGTCCACCCGGACGCCCGCCGCGCGCAGCCGCTCGAATCCCCCCCCGTCGACGAGAGGATTGGGGTCGCAACACGAGGCGACGACTCTCTCCACGCCGGACCGGACGAGGAGATCGGCGCAGGGGGGCGTCCGCCCGCTGTGGCAGCACGGCTCGAGGTTGACGTAGAGCGTCGCGCCGCGGCTGCGCTCCCCCGCCTCGGCGACGGCGAGCGCCTCCGCGTGCGGCGCTCCCGCAGCGCGGTGGAATCCTCGACCGACCACGCGCCCTTCGCGGACCAGCACGCAGCCGACGCGCGGGTTGGGGCTCGTCGTCCCCTCACCGAGCGCCGCGAGCGCGAGCGCCTGCTCCAGGAACGAGCGATCGGCCGCGGACGCCGAGGGGGCCATCACGCGGTCTCCGCGGAGCCGACGAGACCGTCCACGTAGGCGTCGGGATCGAAGTCGAGGAGATCGTCCAGGCCCTCTCCCACCCCGACGTACCGGATCGGGACGCCCAGCTGCCGGTGGATGGCCAGAGCCACCCCCCCCTTCGCGGTGCCGTCGAGCTTGGTGAGGACCACGCCGGTGATCCCCGCCGCGCGCGTGAACTCCTGCGCCTGGCTCAAGCCGTTCTGCCCCGTCGTCGCGTCGACCACGAGCAAGACGTCGTGCGGGGCTCCCGGCACCTCCCTGGCGGCCACCCGGGACATCTTCCCCAGCTCCGCCATGAGGTTGGACTTCGTGTGCAGCCGCCCGGCCGTGTCCACGAGCACGGTGTCGATCTTCCGCTGGCGGGCGGCGCGCAGGGCGTCGAACACGACGGCGGACGGATCCGCGCCTTCCCGCTGCTTCACGAGCTCGACCCCCGCGCGACCGGCCCACGTCGCGAGCTGGTCGATCGCGGCCGCCCGGAACGTGTCCGCGGCCACGAGGATCACCGAGCGGCCCGCCAGCCGCTCGCGCGCAGCCAGCTTCGCGACCGTGGTCGTCTTCCCGCCGCCGTTCACGCCGACGACCAACGAGACTCGGGGGCCCGCTCCGACCGCAGGGGGGCCTCCCGCGGGCGGGAAGGCCGCCCGCAGCGCCTCGCGCACCGCGCCGCGCAGCCCCTCCCCGTCGAGGCCGTCCTTCCGGGCGCGCTCCCGGACCCGGCCGATCACCTCCGAGGCGAGGGCGGGTCCCAGATCGGCCTGGAGGAGGCTCGCCTCGAGCTCCTCGATCGCGTCTTCGTCGACCGCCTTCGATCCCAGCACGGACTGGAGCGTCGCCGCGAGCCCCTCGCGGGTCCGCGTCAACCCCTGGAACAGCTTCTTGAAATGCGAGAACGCCATGTCGACCCGTCCGTCCGGACCGCCCGCCGTCCCGCGCCGGATCCCCCGCGGTCCGCGCGGCGCTCAACGGAGCAGTTTCAGGACCTCGTCGGAGCGCGCGGCCGCCTCGCTGCCCGGCGACACGTCGATCGCCCGCTGGAGTGCCTCCCGAGCCCTGGACCGATCTCCCAGGCGGAAGTACGCGAACCCCACGCGGTAGTGGTACTCCCCCGAGGCCTGGTAGTCCGGGGCGGCCACGACGTACTCGCGCACCGCCTCCTCGAGCGAGCCCCTCTTGTCGAGGAGCGAAGCGAGCTCGTAGTGCGCGCGATAGTACTTGGGGTCGATCTCCACCGCCTTCCTGAGGGCCCGGACGGCGTCCTCGTCCCGTCCCTGCGAGGTGTACAGGAGGCCGAGGTTCAGGTACGCCTTCTCGGGCGTCGGATACGCCGGATCGTCGATCGCCCTGCGGAATTCCCCCTCCGCCTCGTCCTTCCGCCCCATCCGATCGTAGAGCGCCCCGAGGTTGTTGTGCGCGTCGGCCAGGAAGGGATCGATCTCGAGCGCCTTCCGGAAGGCCTCCTCCGCGTCGGCGTAGCGACCGGCGACGAAGCACACCTGGCCGTAGAAGTTCCGGAGGCCGGCATTGTCGGGGGCCTCCCGGACCGCCTCGTTCATCACCTCGATCGCCTCGGCGTTCCGCCCGGCGCCGAGGTACGCCTGCGCGATCCTCATCTTCCGGGCCGTTTCGCTCTGCGGGTCGCGCTTCTCCGGCGCGCGCCCCCCGCAGCCGGCCACCGCCAGCACGAGCGCCGCCGAGAGAACGAGCCGTCCGCGCCTTGCGTTCATGCTGGAACCCTCCCGACTTCGGACCGCAAGAAGGTATCAGACCTCGCCGCTCCGGCGGAACAGCCCCGCGAGCCACCGCCGCCGCGCCGGCGCTTCCGGCGCGAGGTCGGGCGCCTCGGGCTCCCGCCCCTCGAGGAGCGCCCGGGGGGCGCTCTCGACCATCGCCGCCGCGGCGCCCTCGCCCATCATCGCCGCGATCGCCCTCACCGCCTCCCGGATCGCCGGCCGCCTTCCGCGCAGGTCGTGAGAGTCCGAGGCGACCACGTGCACGAGGCGCCGTCGCAGGAGATCGTCTCCGAACTCCTTCACCTCGCGCCCGAACCCCCCCAGGACGCTCCCTGCCGTGATCTGCCCGAAGGCGCCGAGCTTCACGACCGCCTCGTACCGCCTCACGTCCTCCTGGAAGTACCGGATCCTCTCCGGGTGGGCGAACACCGTCAGGATTCCCGCGAGCCGCAGCCGGAACACCAGGTTCTCGAGGTCCACCGGGTACTGGCTCAGCGACAGCTCCAGGAGGAGCGTGCGGCCGTTGTCGCCGAGCGTGGGCGCGCGCCCGTCCCGGACGCGGGCGGGGAGGTCCGGCGCGAGATGCACCTCGGCCCCCGGAACGACCTCGAGGGGCACGCCCTCCCCGGCGAGCCGGGCGCGCAGCCTCGCCACCGCAGCCAGGACGCTCCCCCTGTCGTTCTCGAAGAAGCCGTCCTTGCAGTGCGGGGTCGCCACGAGCGTCCGGATGCCGTCGGCTGCCGCCGCCCGGGCGAACTCCACCGACTCGTCCTCGGTCTTCACGCCGTCGTCGACTCCCGGCAGGATGTGCGCGTGCAGATCGATCAAGCGTACCGTCCCTCGCGGAGGCCCGCGAGATGCCCGCGGGACCCGCGCTCGTCAGCGCCCGGGTTCGGGCTCCCCTCCGTCCTCCGAGGTCAGGGGGCGGCTCATGAGACGGGCCACGGCTTCCTTCGGCGACGCGTCCTCGAAGAGCAGCGCATGAACCTCGTCCACGATCGGCATCGCCACGCACGCACGGCGCCCCATCTCGCGCGCGGCCCGCGCCGTCCGGACCCCCTCGGCCACGAACGAGCTCCGCCCCAGCACGTCCTCGAGGCGCTCGCCGCGGCCGATCGCCCTGCCGACGCCTCGGTTCCTCGAGAGATCCCCGGTACAGGTCAGGACGAGGTCGCCCAGGCCCGCCAGCCCCGCGAACGTCGCCGGATCGGCGCCCAGCGCGAGACCGAGCCTGCGCATCTCCGCGAGGCCCCTCGTGACCAGCGCTGCGAGGGTGTTGCGGCCCTCTCCGAGACCGTCGAGCACGCCCGCCGCGACCGCGATCACGTTCTTGAGCGCTCCGGCCAGCTGAACCCCGAGCACGTCGCGGTTCGCGTACAGCCGGAGGTTCCCCGACGAGAAGAGGTCCCGGATCCGGACCGCGAGGTCGCCGTTCGCCGACGCCACGACGACCGCCGTCGGGACGCCGCGCGCGACCTCCGCCGCGAAGGAGGGGCCCGAGAGGACGGCGACGGGCCGACCGGCTCCCAGCTCTTGCGCCGCCACTTCCGCCGGGAGCGCGAGGCTCCCCTCCTCGATCCCCTTCGTTGCGACGATCACAGGGACGCGGTCCCCCATCGATGCCCTCATCCCGCGGTACACGGAGCGCGCGTGATGCGAGGGCACCGCCGCCACGACGATCTCGGCGCGACGGAGGAGGGGGCCGAGCTCCGCGGTCGGCGTCACCTCCTCGGGAATCCGCACGCCGGGGAGGTACTGCGGGTTGTCCCGCCGTTCGAGCATGCGCGCGACGAGATCCGCCTCGCGCATCCAGAGCCCCACCGGATGCCCGAGGCGGGCCAGGTGGATCGAGAGCGCGGTCCCCCACGCGCCTCCGCCCACCACCGAGACGGGGGCCCCTCGGTTCAAGGCTCGTCCTCCGCGCCGCCGCGACGCGGCCGGCGCAGCGCCGGCTCCTCCCCCGCCAACAGGCGAGAGACATTCTCTCGATGGCTGAAGAGCACGATCGCCGCGGTCGCCGAACCCGCGAGCAGCACGCTCCGGCTCTCCCCGAGGAGCGCCGCCCAGATCGGGAACGAGAGCGCCCCCGCGATCGATCCCGCCGAGGCGCGGCGCCAGACCCCGAGCACGAGGCCGAACGACGCCAGCGACAGGAGCACCGCGGCCGGGGCGAGCGGCGCGAGGACGCCGGCGGAGGTCGCGACCCCCTTCCCCCCGCGCCATCGCAGCCACGGAGGGAAAACGTGGCCGAGGACGGCCGCCAGGCCGGCCGCCTCCGGGAGCCCCTCCCGGCCCGGAACGAGCTCCCGCACGAGGATCGCGACCGCGGCCCCCTTGGCCGCGTCCAGGGCGAGCGTCAGGAGCGCCGGCGCCGGACCCAGGACGCGGAACACGTTGGCCGCGCCGGTGCTCCGGCTCCCCAGCCGCCGGAGGTCGCCGCCCCGCAACCGGCCGGCGACGAGGTGCCCCGTAGGCACGCTCCCGGCCGCGAACCCGAAGGCGAGGCACGCGACGAGCGTCCAGGAGATCAAGCGCCACCCCCGAGAGGAAACGCCTCGATCCGCGAGTACCGGGCGCCGTCGGGGCGGAGCTCGCTCCGGATCAGCGCCGCCTCCTCCGCGCGGACATCGAGCGCGCACCCCCCCGCATCGGGTGGAGGGAGCGCGGGCGGTCCCCCGCTCCCGGCCCGGGCGAGCGTCAGGTGAGCGCGGAACGGTCTCGTTTCGGGCGGGAACCCGCAGGCCCGCGCGGCCTCCTCCATCCTGCGCGCGAGGGCCTCGAGCCGTCCCGCGCTCTCCGAAGCCTCGTTCGTGCCGACCCAGAGGACCCGGGGGCGGGCGGCGCCGGGGAACACCCCGAGGCCCCCGATCCGGAGACGGATCGCGGCCGAGGCGGCGGCGGCCTCGCGCCACGCCCCCCGCGACGCCGCGTCGCGGGCCGCGTCCACCTCTCCGAGGAAGCGGAGCGTCAAGTGGATTCCCTCGGCCCGCACGAAGCGCCACCCAGGGCAGCGCGGCCTCAGACGCTCCTGGAGCGCCGAGAGCTCGCGCCGGACGGACGGAGGAAGCTCGATCGCGATGAACAGCCTCATCGGGGGTCCCGGACGCTTATGGTACACGGGAAGCGAGGCGCGTTCGACCCGTCGCGCGCCTCGGCGCCTACGGCGCCTCCTCGAATCCGACGCGGCGCACGAACTGGAGGCAGTAGTCGGCGGCGGACGCGACGGTGACCAGCATGGCGACCCACAGCGACGCCACTCCGAGGAAACCGAAGCGGCCCCATCGCTCGAGCGTGTTCGTGAGGATCATCAGCGCGATCGCCACGACCTGGGTCGTCGTCTTGAGCTTGCCCCAACGCGAGGCGGGGATCACGACTCCTCGAACCGCGGCCACGCTTCGCAGCCCCGTGACCGCGAACTCGCGCGCGATGATCACCACGACCATCCACGCCGGGGCGAGCCTCAGCTCGACGAGCGAGATGAACGCAGACGCGGTGAGCAGCTTGTCGGCGATCGGGTCGAGGAGCTGCCCCAGGCTCGTCACCTCGCCCCGGGCCCGGGCGAGGTAGCCGTCGAGCCAGTCGGTCCCCGCCGCGACGAGGAAGATCACGACCGCGATCACCTCCCGCCAGCGGGAGAAGAACGCCACGAGGTGCGCGACCCAGCTCGCGTACTGGACGTCCTGGAGCTGGAACCTCACCCAGGCGAAGGCCCACGGGGGCGTCAGGAGCACGACGACGAGCAGCGGGACGAGAAAGATCCGCAGGAGCGTCAGCGTGTTCGGGAGGTTCGGGCGCATCGCGGCCTCCGCGGCCGCGAACGGTACCACGGAGGCGGCGCGCCTTCAATCGGATCGGGAAGCGGCGCTCCCCCTTACCACTCCGTTTCCGTCGTACCGATGGGGATGTCGTCCGTGTCGGACTTGCTCCCCCGGAACGGGCCGATGTCGTCGCTGATTCCGGAAGTGCCCTGCGAAAGGAGGATCCGGATGGAGTGCCCCGACACCGTCTCGCACCGCACCATGAAGCGGGTTTCGTCGATCGGGGACACGATGGGGTCGACGCAGCCCAACTCCAGCGCCAGGATGCTCCACGCGACCGCGGTCTTCCCGGATGCGATCTCGACCCGCGACAGTCCGAGGCTCCTCGCGTCGGCGGTGCGACCGGCGCTCTCGCCGGCCTCGACCCAGCCGCCGGCGGCCGTCAGTACAAGCACTGCGCAGAGGGTGCCCAGCTTAGTTCGCATGGCTCCTCCCGATCTTCTCCACGTGCCGGTCGAACTGCTCCACCTCGGGGAAGCGCCTCTCGATCAGCGCCCGGAGGTGACGCAGACGGCCGAACGCGATTTTCTCCCGCGTCGGGTTCTCCTCCGCGCGGGCCATCTCCCACCGGTAATACGTGTTGAGGAACAGGATGTCGTTGTACATCTCGTCCGCCCGGGAAGCCAGGGCGTCCGACTCCGCGAGGAAGGCGGAGGCTCTCTCGTGGTCTCCCTTCTCCAGATGCGCCTCCGCGAGCCGCGACAGCGCCACGGCCGCCACGCGCCGGAACCCGTGCTCGCGAGCCCGGGCGAGCGCCTCCTGCAGGCAGCGGATCCCCTCGTCGCAGCGGCCGACCGCGACGAGGCACGCGCCGCAGTTCGTCATGGCAGTCGCGCGCGCGCTCTCCTGCCCCCCCACCGATTCGAGGACCTGGATCGCGCGCTGGCAATAGCCGAGCGCGCGCTCCGCGTCCCCCTCGTCGAGGTGGATGGTGCCGAGCGAGTTGAGCACGCCCGCCTGGTTCTTGAGGTCCCCGTCGGCCGCGGCGAGATCGAGCGCCTCCCGCGCGAGCACGCTCGCCAGGTAGTAGTCGCCCATCTCCCGGTACACGTAGGCGAGGCCGAGAAGCGCGCGCGTCTGCGTCCTTCGGCTCAGCAGGGAGCGCGTCTTCAGGATCTCCCGGAACTCGCGCTCGGTCATGGCGAGCTTGCCCAGGCCCCGCAGCGCGCCGGCCATGTCGCACCGGGCCTCGGCGGCCCGCTCGGCGGAGCGGGGGGAAGCGTCTCCCGCCCCGGCCACCTCCACGGCGCGCTCGTACGCGACGAACGCCTTGCCGTGGTCTCCCGCGCCGATCAGGTCGTCGCCGGCTCTCAGAAGCCCGTCGAAGTCGTCGGACTCCGGCTTGAACTCCTCGAAGCGCTCGACGTCGAGAACGTCCGAGAACGTCTGCACCGACACGTTGAAGATCCTGGCGAGCGCGCGCAGCTTCTCGAACGAGGGGATCGCCTTCCCCTTCTCGAAACGGCTCAGCTGGGAGTTGTCGATCGCCTCGCCGAGCGCCATCGCCTGCTCCTCGACCTTCCGGAGCGTGAACCCGTACCCTTCTCGGAGGTGCCTCAGGTACCCTCCGAGCCTTGCCGACGTCCCGTTCTCTCGAGCGGCCGCGGACGTCGGCCTCCGGACCTGCCCCAGCCTCCCCAATTGGCTCATGCGCCCCCCCAAACCCCGGCGCTTCGAACCCGCCGAACCGTTCGAGTTTCAGATATCCCGGTCCCCGACCGTTGTCAAGGACGATCTTCAAAAACCCGCCATCCTGCGGATTCTTCGTCCGCAAGAAAACGAGGCGGAGCCATGGGGACGGGATTCCCGGGGATTTCGATCCTGGACTCCACCGGGAGGGCCGCGGGGGAGGAGGCGGCGCGGACCTCAGTTGGACAGGATCACGGAGCCGTCGCCCGAAACCTGGAGGGTCACCGCGAGCGCGGCCGCCGTCGGCTTCCCGGAAGGGAGCCGGCGCTCCCCCCCGAGACGCGCCTGCACGCGCCGGACGTATTCCCGCGTCTCCGCATACGCCGGCACCCCCCCGTGCCGCCGCACGGCGCCCGCTCCCGCGTTGTACGCCGCCAGCGCCAGCGAGACGTCGCCGCCGAACTCGTCGAGCAGGTCCCGCAGGTGCTCGGCCCCGGCCCGCAGGCTCTCGTACGGGTCGTGGGGATCCGCGACCCCATAGCGCCGCGCCGTCGCGGGCATCAGCTGCATGATTCCTCTGGCCCCCTTGCGGGACACCGCGCGCGGCTCGAAGCCGGACTCGACGAGGGCCACGGCCTTGATCAGCGCCGGATCGAGCCCGTTCTCCTTCGCGACGGTGGCGATGAAGGGATCGTACGGGGTCGCCGGGAGCGCGGCGGACGAGCGATGGAATTGCGACGCCGATGGGACCGGACGCGCGTCCCGCCGGTCGGGCGTGTTCGTGATGACGATCGCCCCGTCCTCGAAGTAGTAGAGCAGGTCGTCCGCGGCGATCGCGCCCGAAGGAACGGCGGCGGGCCCCATGAGCGCCAGCAGCGCGAGGAACGTCAGGGAGCCTCTGCTCCTCCGAGCCTCGACCGGATCGCCCTGGACACCGCGGGCGTCCCGAGCGCGTCGTCGAGACGCGAGGGGTCCCTGCCACCCGCCTCCGCGAGGTCGCTCTTGCCCCCACCCCCGCCGCCGATCGCCCTCGCCAGCTCCCGCACCAGCTTTCCCGCGGGCAGGGTCGGCGCCAGGTCCTCGGTGACCGTCACGAGGAGGTAGGCCTTGTCCGCTTCCGCACGTCCCAGGATCACGCATCCGGACCCGAGCCTCCGGCGAAGGTCGTCCGCGAGCGCCCGGGTCTCCGCAGCGGAGAGCCCGTCGACGCGGGCGGCGACGACCTTCACCCCCTCTACAATCTCGGGATCGGAGGCCTTCCGGGCAAGCTCGACCCGCGCCAGCTTCACCTTCTGCTGCTCCAGATCCCTCTGAAGCGCCTTCGCCTGCTCGGAACGTTTTCGTAATTCCTCCAGGAGGCCCTCCCTCGAAACGGACAGGAAGCCCTCGACGGCACGAACCGTCTCGTGGTCCTCCCGAAACCTCCGGAGCGAGACCTCCCCCGTGATCGCCTCGATCCGGCGGGTCCCCGCCGCGATCCCGCGCTCCTGGAGGATCTTCACGAGCCCGATCTCCCCCGACCGCGAGCAGTGCGTGCCCCCGCACAGCTCGGTCGAGAAGTCGCCCACGCGGACCACGCGCACCCGCTCCCCGTACTTCTCTCCGAAGAGCGCCGTCGCCCCGCTCGCGAGCGCTTCCTCGAGGCCGGTCTCCTCGAAGCGCACGGGGAGGTCCTCGAGCACCTTGCGGTTCACGAGCGACTCGATGTCGGCGAGGGCCCTCTCGGTGAGGCCGGCGAAGTGGGAGAAATCGAAGCGCAGCCGCTCGGGCGCGACCAGGGACCCGGCCTGCTTCACGTGCGCTCCCACGACCTCCCGGAGCGCCGCGTGCAGGAGATGCGTCGCCGTGTGGTTGCGCCGGATCGCGTTCCTCCTCGCCTCGTCCACCTCGGCGACGACCTCGTCGCCGACCGCGATCCGTCCTCTCTCGACCCGGACGCGGTGGGCGACGAGCCCTTCCGCGGGCCTTCTCGTGTCGAGAACGTGGACGATGCCGGACGGCCCCGAGAGGGTCCCCGTATCCCCCACCTGGCCTCCCGCCTCGGCGTAGAAGGGCGTCGCATCGAGCAGCGCCTCCCCCTCCGCTCCGTCCTCGATCGCCTCGACGACCTCGCCCGCCGCCAGGAGCGCCGCCACCCGCACCCCGTCGAGCCTCGTCGTTCGATACCCCTCGAACCGGGTATGAAGGCGCTCCCGCAGGGGGCCCCAGACGCCGGCGACCTCCTCCCTGTGCCCCGCCCTCCAGGACGCCTGGGCCCGGGAGCGCTGGAGCGCCATCGCGCGCTCGAAGCCGTCGAGGTCCAGCGAGATTCCCCGCTCCTCCGCGATGTCCTGGGCGAGATCGAGCGGCAGGCCGAAGGTGTCGTACAGGCGGAACAGCTCGGAGCCGGGGAGGAGGGTCTCGCCCTCCTTCCTTTCCGAGATCGCTTTCTCGAGGAGACGGATTCCCGCGGTCACGGTGTCGGCGAACCGCTCCTCCTCGCGCCGCGCGACCTCGAGGATCGCGTCCGATGCCGCCAGGAGCTCCGGGTAGGCGCCTCCGAGGCCCTCGACGACCGCCGGCGTCACCTCGTGGAGGAACGGCTCCTCGATGCCCAGCTTCAGCCCGTGCCGGATCGCGCGGCGCAGGATCCGCCGCAGGACGTAGCCCCGCTTGTCGTTCGCCGGCACGACCCCGTCCGCGACCAGGAAGCAGAGCGCCCGTGCGTGATCGGCGATCACCCTGAGGGAGAAGTCCCGGTCGGGATCGCTCCCGTAGCGCGCCCCGGCCCGCGCCGCGGCGGCCTCGAGGATCGGCCGGAAGAGGTCGGTGTCGTAGTTGCTGCGCTTGTCCTGGAGCACGGCCGCGATCCGCTCCAGCCCCATCCCGGTGTCGATGCTCGGCGCCGGCAGCGGAGCGTAGGACCCGTCGGCCCGCTGCTCGAACTGCATGAACACCAGGTTCCAGATCTCCACGTAACGCCGGTCGTCGGTCGCGGGGGTCGATTCCCCTTCCGTCGAGCGAAGGTCCTCGCCGAGATCGAAGTGGATCTCGCTGCACGGGCCGCACGGCCCGATATCCCCCATCCGCCAGAAGTTGTCCTTCTCGCCGAGCCGCAGGATCCGGTCGGGCGGGACCCCCACCGCGTCGCGCCAGAGGGCGTACGCCTCCTCGTCCGCCGGCGCGGATCCCGATCCCCCGAACACCGTCACCCACAGCCGGTCCGCCGGGACCCCCAAGACGCGGGTCACGAGGTCCCACGCGAAGCGGATCGCGTCATCCTTGAAATAGTCGCCGAACGAGAAGTTCCCGAGCATCTCGAAGAACGTGTGGTGCCTCGGCGTCCGCCCGACCTGCTCGAGGTCGTTGTGCTTCCCCGAGACCCTGAGGCACTTCTGCGAGGAGGCGGCCCGGGTCCACTCCCGCCTCTCTCGGCCGGTGAACACGTCCTTGAACTGGTTCATCCCCGCGTTCGCGAACAGCAAGGTGGGGTCGTTCGGAAGAACGAGGGGAGAGCTGGGCACGATCCGGTGCCCGCGCTCGGCGAAGAACTCCAGGAACGTGCGGCGAGTCTCGGCCGAGGTCATCGTCTCGTCCTTTCCGCCGGGCACGGGGCCTCCCCGGCGCCGAGCGCGGGGCGTCCCGCGTGGCGGAGGGCCCCTCAGGCTTCGAGATCGGGGGGCCGGCGAGACGCCAGCGCCGCCTCGACGGCCTCGGGCTCGAAGCCCGCGCGAAGCAGCGCATTATACACGCGGGCGAAGCCGCGGCGGTCGAGAGCGCCCCCCTCCGCGGCGAGACGGCGCGCCGCCTCCCGCTCGAGCCCTCCCGAGGGATCGACGTCGCCGGCCGCGACGAGGCGCCTCCAGGCGGCCCGGACGATCTCCGCGGGGATTCCTCTTCTCTCGATCTCCCGGAACAGACGCTCCGGAGCACGGCCCGGTCGCGACGATCCGGAGAGGAGGAGGCCGGCGGCGAGCCGCGCGTCGTCGACGAGGCCGGCTTCCTCGAGGCGGTCGAGGACGGCCTCCACGGCGCCGCGCTACTCGCCCGTGCGCAGCAGGCGCTCCCGGACCTCCGCCCGTGAGAGCGGACGCCGCGCCGCCACCGCCGCCGCCCGCTCGAGCAGCGTCGGTTGCGGCTCGGCCCCGCGCCGCGCCTTGCGGCCCATCCTTCCCCCGCCGGCGGGCGTCCGGGCCGCCTCCGGGAGCGGTCCGGCGCCGGATCAGAACTTCGTGAATTCGAACGCGGAGCCGGAGCCGCCGGGCGTCGCGGCGTCCGGGCCCTGCACCATCCGCTCCATTTCCTCCTGCGACATGTCGGCGGTCGACTGGATCCCCGCGACCTTGAGCTTGAACTCGTCCGGGTTCGACGCCTGCCGGAGCGCCTCCTCCAGGGTGATCAGGTCGCCCTTGTAGAGCCAGTACAGCGACTGGTCGAAGGTCTGCATCCCGTACTGGGACGTGCCCTGGACGATCGCATCGTGGATGAGCTTCGTCTTCTCCTTGTTCTCGATGCAGTCCCGGATGTAGGCCGTGGAGCGGAGCACCTCGACCGCGGGCACTCGGCCGCGGCCGTCCGCGCGCGGGACCAGGCGCATCGACACGACGGCCCGCAGGACCGCGGCGAGCTGCAGGCGAATCTGCTTCTGCTGATGGGGGGGAAAGACCGAGATGATCCGGTTGATCGTCTCCGTCGCGTCGAGCGTGTGGAGCGTGGAGAACACGAGGTGGCCCGTCTCCCCCGCGGTGATCGCCGTCTCGATCGTCTCGTAGTCCCGCATCTCGCCCACCAGGATGACGTCGGGGTCCTGCCGAAGGGCGGATCGCAGGGCGGTGGCGAACGACTTCGTGTCGACCTCGACCTCGCGCTGGTTCACCAAGCTCTTCTTGTCCCGGTGCAGGAACTCGATCGGGTCCTCGATCGTCATGACGTGCTCGGTCCGCGTCGAGTTGATGTAGTCGATCAGCGCCGCGAGCGTGGTCGACTTCCCGGAGCCCGTGGTCCCGGTCACGAGCACGAGTCCCCGCCTCTCCGCCCCGATCTGCTCGAGCACCTGCGGGAGGAGGAGGTCCCGGACGGTCTGGATCCGCACGGGGATCACGCGGAGCACCAGGCCCACGGTCCCGCGCTGCTGGAAGACGCTGCAGCGGAACCGCCCGAGCCCGGGCACGGAATAGGCCATGTCGATCTCGAAGTTGTCCTTGAACTTCTGCTTCTGGCGGGCGCTCATGATGCTGAACGCCATCGCGATCGTGTCCTCCTGCATGAGGCGCTTCTGGTCGGCCAGCGGGATCAGGCGCCCGTCGACCCGGATGACCGGATGGCTGCCCACCTTGAGGTGCAGGTCGGAAGCCTGCTGATCGGTCGCGAGCTTCAGGAGGTCGTTGATGTGCACGACGCGTCCCCCACGGCCGCACGGGCCGCGCTTCGGGCCGGCCGCCGGCCCGTGACGCGGTCGAATCTAGGGACCGGACGGTGGGGAGTCAAATGCGCGCCGCGCGGCCCCGTTCCCCGGCCGGGTGCTGCGCGACCCCGGGGAGGGGCCGCTAGACCGGCTCCATCCACCCGTGGGGATCCTCGGCGTCCCCCGACAGGATTCCCCGGAACGCGGCAACCAGCTTCCGCGTGATCGGACCGGGCTCCCCGCTACCGATCTCGATCCGGTCCACGCTCCGGATCGGCGTGATCTCGGCCGCAGTCCCCGTGAAGAACAGCTCGTCGGCGAGGTACAGAGCTTCCCGGGGCACTCTCTGCTCGACGACCTCGAGCCCCGCGTCCCCCGCGAGCGAGATGACGCTCGCACGCGTGATCCCGGGGAGGATCGACGCCCCCATCGGAGGGGTCACGAGCCGTCCGCCTCGCACGACGAAGAGGTTCTCGCCCGAGCCCTCGCTCACGTACCCCTGGCTGTCGAGGGCGATCCCCTCGGCGAAGCCGTTCGCGAGCGCTTCCATCTTGATGAGCTGCGAGTTCGCGTAGTTCGCCCCCGCCTTCGCGAGGGTCGGGAGCGTGTTCGGCGCGAGCCTCGTCCACGACGAGACCTGCACGTCCACGCCCTCCTCGAGGGCCGCGGCGCCGAGGTAGGCCCCCCAGCCCCACACCGCGATCACCACCTCGACCGGGCATCCGAGGGGGTTCACGCCGACGTCCCCGAACCCACGGTACGCGAAGGGACGGATGTAGCAGGAGGCGAGCCCGCTGTCGCGCACGGTCTCGCGACAGGCCGCGACGATCGCGTCCGTCGAGTACGGCAGCGGCATCCGGTAGACCTTCGCGGAGTCGAAGAGCCTTCGCACGTGCTCGCGCAGGCGGAAGACGGCGGGCCCCCGCCGCGTCTCGTAGCACCGGATCCCCTCGAAGACCGACGATCCGTAGTGCACGACGTGGGAGAGGACGTGGATGCGCGCCTCCTCCCAGGGAACGAGACTCCCGTTCATCCAGATCCGTCGGCTCGGAGTGAACGCCATCCCTTCTCCCCGGCGCGCGGCGCTCCCGCGCCGCCGCGGTCCGATCCGTTTCCCGGGCGAGCCGGCGATTATAGGGAGGCCCGGCCGCTCCCCTCAAGAGCCCGCCTTCGCCCCCAGATCGCCCCAGGCGTGGAGCACGAGCGCGCACGCGACGACCCCGGCGGTTTCCGTCCGCAGCACCCGCGGCCCCAGCCCGGCAGGGAGCCACCCGCTTCCGGCGAGCGCGGCGGACTCGGCGGGAGAGAGCCCTCCCTCCGGACCCACGACGATCCACGCCGCGCGCGGCCGGGTCTCGGCGAGCCGCACCGCGATCGGGGGAACTCCGGTCCCCGCCTCCAGGAGGAGCCCGACGACTCCCGGGGGCACGGTGCCCGGCAAGGAGCCCTCGACCTCGACCGACGGCACGCGCCGCCGGCCGCTCTGCTTGCTGGCTTCCAGGGCGACGCGGCCGAGTCGCGCGAGCCGTTCCGCCGACGGGGGATCGACCTGGGATCGCTCCGCGGGCCAGAGCCGGAAGCCGGATGCTCCCACCTCCGTTCCCTTCTGGATCGCCCACTCGACCCGCTCCGGACGGCAGAGCGCCTGGTGGACGGAAACCGGGAACGACGGGTCGGTGACGCCCGCCATCTCGGGCCCGATGCGGACGTCCGCGCCCCACCCGCCCGCGGACTCGAGAACGGCTTCCCACTCGCGACCGCCGCCGTCGAAGACCGACAGGCGATCGCCGGGCCGCAGCCTCAGCACCCGGACGACGTGGTGGGCCTCCTCCCCGGCGAGCCGGACGAGCTCCCCCTCGCCCTCGACGCGGGCATGCCACGCGCGGCGCAGCCGCTCCGCCATCGACTCAGGCCCCCCTGCGCCGGGAGACGAGGATCGCCCACTCCCCCTCCGTTCTCGTTTCCTCGGTCTCGATCCCCGCGTCCTCGAACGCCGCCGCGACGGACGCCGCCTCGGCGGCCAGGACGCCCGACGAGAGGAGCGACCCTCCCGCGCGAAGGCACGATGCGATCTCCCCGGCCCGGGCGAGGAAGAACGGGGCCGCCACGTTCGCTACGCACCCGTCGAGGTCGGCCCCCGCGAGCGCTTCCACCGATCCGAGACGGACGCTCACACGGTCCTCGACCGCGTTCGCGAGAACCGTCTCGCGAGCCGCCTCGACGGCGTCGGGATCCACGTCCACCGCCACGACCGCCCCTGCGCCGCAACGGGCGGCGAGGACCGCGAGGATTCCGCTCCCGGTGCCGAGATCGAGCCAGCGGGACCCGCTCCGCACGGCGCGCTCGAGCGCCGCCGCGCACAATCTCGTCGTCGGGTGCTCCCCGGTGCCGAAGGCGCGGCCCGGCACGATCCGCAACGGCTCGCGCCCCCCGGTCCCCTCGCATCGAGGGGACGGGAGAACGACGAAGCGATCGCCGATCGGCAGCGGAACGAGCGCGGCCCGGTAGCGCTCGACCCACCGGCCATCCTCGATCGGCCGGATCCGGACCCGCCCCCCGGGAGAGAGCCCCCGCGCGGCCAACGACGCCTCGGCCGCCCGCGCGCGTGCCGCGACGTCGGCGTCGCCGGGGAGGCACACCTCGAGGACGTTCCACCCCTTCGCGCCCCTCTCGACCAGGACGCCGAGGGCATCCGACCCGATCTCGGCCGACAACTCTTCCTCGACGGCCGCGGGAACGTCCACGACCAGCGCCATCCAGGGGGCCCGCTCCCGCGACGTCAACCGAAGATGTCCTTCACCCGGTCGAAGAGCCCGCGGTCGGCAGCCTCCTCCCCTTCGAGGCGCCCGAGCTTCTCCAGCAGCTCCCGCTGCTCGGCCGAAAGCCGCGTCGGGGTCCTCACCGTCAGCGTGACGTACTGGTCCCCGCGGGCTCCGCCCCCGACCGACGGAACGCCCTTCCCGGAGAGCTTCAGCGTCGTCCCCGTCTGGGTGCCGGGAGGGATCTCCATCTCCTCGCCGCCGTCGAGCGTGCGCACCCGCACCCGCCCCCCGAGAGCGGCAAGGGCGAACGAGATCGGCACCTCGCAGCGCAAGTGCGAGCCGTCCCTCCGGAAGTACTCGTGGGGAGCCACGTGGACGACGACGTACAGGTCTCCGGGAGGCCCCTCGTCGGGGCTGGCCTCCCCCTCCCCCTGCAAGCGGAGGTGCATCCCCTCGTCGACGCCGGGCGGGATCCGGACGGTCAGCGTCCGCTCCCGGCGCACGCGCCCCTCTCCCCTGCAGGCGGGACACGGGGAGACGATGACGCGGCCCGCCCCTCGGCATCGTCCGCACGGCCGCGTCAGCGTGAAGAACCCCTGCTGGAAGGCCACCTGGCCGCGCCCGCCGCACTGCTGGCACGAGCGGATCCCCTCGGGGCTCTTCGATCCGCGCCCGCCGCAATCCGGGCAGCGCTCCGTGCGGGGAACCTGGATCTTCGTCTCGAGCCCCCGCACGGCCTCCTCGAACTCGAGCTCGAGATCGTAGCGGAGATCGTCCCCCGGGTGGCGCGCCGGGCGCCGGCGCCCTCCGCCGAACAGCCCCCCGAAGCCGAACAGGTCGCCGAGGATGTCCGCGAAGTCCCCGAAGATCTCCTGGTCGAACCCCTGGAACCCCCCCTGCGCGCCGAGGCCGGACCTCCCGAAGCGGTCGTAACGGGACCGCTTCTCGGGGTCCGACAGCACGGCGTACGCCTCCGCCGCCTCCTTGAAGCGCTCCTCGGCCTGCTTGTCGCCCGGGTTCTTGTCCGGGTGGTACTTCAGCGCGAGGCGGCGGTACGCCTTCTTGATCGCGGGGCCGTCCGCTTCTCGAGGGACCCCCAGGATCTCGTAGTAGTCACGGTCGGACACCGGAGCTCCTCCCCGGGCACATCAGGCCTCCTCGACCGAATCGGCCCCCTCGCGCTCCTTCTCCGACTCGAACGAGCCCGGGTCGTAAAGGATCACCTCGGAGAGGATGCGGCCCACCTCCGCGATGCGCTCGAGCGCCTGCGTGCACTCCGCCACGCTCCCCCCGGCCAGCGCCTTGCGGGCGGTGTCGAGGATCTTGCGCACGGACGACTGCTGCTCCGGGGACAGCATCGAGCCGAACTCGGCGAAGCTCTTCTGGCTGCTGTCCACCAGCCCCTCGAGCCTCCCCTTCACCCGGACCAGCTCCGCCCGCCTGCGGTCCTCCTCGGCGTGCTTCCCGGCGTCCTCGATGATCCCCTGGATCTCCTCCTCCGTCAGGCCGCCCGACGGCGTCACGAGGATCTTCTGCTCGCGGCTCGTCGCGATGTCCCGGGCCTGCACGTTCACGATCCCGTTCGAGTCGATGTCGAACGTCACCTCGATCTGCGGGACACCCTTCGGCGCCGGAGGGATCCCCACGAGTTCGAAGCGCCCGAGCGACTTGTTGTGGGCGGCGACCTCGCGCTCCCCCTGCAGCACGTGGACCTCCACCTTGGCCTGGTTGTCCGCCACCGTCGTGAAGATCCGAGACTTGCGCGTCGGGATCGTGGAATTCCGCTCGATGATCTTCGTGAACATCCCGCCGCGGGTCTCGATCCCGAGCGAGAGCGGCGTCACGTCGAGGAGCACCATGTCCTTGACGTCGCCCTTCAGGATCCCGGCCTGGATGGCCGCGCCGATCCCGACCACCTCGTCCGGGTTGATCTTCTGGTTCGGCTCCCGGCCGAAGATCTCGCGGACGACCTGGATCACGCGGGGCATCCTGGTCTGTCCGCCCACGAGGAGGACCTCGTCGATGTCCTCCTTGCGGAGCCCCGCCATCCGAAGGGCCTCCTCGCTCGGCCTCCTCGTCTTCTCGATCAGGTCCTCGACGAGACCCTCGAGCGCCTCCCGCGTCAGAACCGCGCGAAGGTGGCGCGCCCCGCCCTCGTCGGCGCTGATGAACGGCAGGTTGATCTCCGCCGACTCCTCGTGCGAGAGCTCGCACTTGGCCTTCTCCGCGGCCTCCTTCAGGCGCTGGAGCGCAAGCCGGTCCGCCCGCAGATCGACGCCGGACTCGTTGCGCGCGACGTCGAGCAGCCAATCGACGATCCGCTGGTCGAAGTCCTCCCCGCCGAGAAACGTGTCCCCGGACGTCGCCTTGACCTCGAAGACGCCGTCGCCGAGCTGGAGGATCGAGATGTCGAACGTTCCCCCGCCGAGGTCGAACACGGCGATCCGCTTCGGCGTCGTCCCCTCGTCGAGCCCGTAGGCGAGCGAGGCCGCCGTCGGCTCGTTGATGATGCGAAGGACGTTCAGGCCCGCGATCCGGCCCGCGTCCTTCGTGGCCTGCCGCTGCGAGTCGTCGAAGTACGCCGGGACCGTGATGATCGCCTCGCTCACCTCGCTGCCCGTGAAGTCCTCCGCCATCTCGCGCAGCTTCGACAGGAACATCGCCGAAAGCTCCGGAGGGGAGTAGTCCTTCTCCCGCGCCCGGATCCACGCGTCGCCGTTCGGCGAAGAAACGATCTCGTACGGAACGAGCTGTTTCGCCCGGGCGACCTCGATCGAGTCGTACTTCCGGCCGATGAGCCGCTTCACCGCGTAGATCGTGTTCTGGGGGTTGGTCAGGGCCTGGCGCTTCGCGATCTGCCCGATGAGCCGCTCGCCCCGCGCCGTGAAGGCGACCACCGACGGCGTGGTCCTGCTCCCCTCCCGGCTGGTGATCACCCGGGGCTTCCCCCCCTCCATCACCGCCACGCAACAGTTCGTCGTCCCGAGATCGATCCCGATGACCTTCCCCATCTACCCCTCCTCGCCGGCCGGCGAGGCGTCCGGCGCGCCTCCCGGAGCGACGCTGACGGTGACCAGGGCCGGACGGAGGAGACGATCGTGGAGCCAGTAGCCTCGCCGCAGCTCCTCCACGACCGTCTGCGGCGGCTGCGCCGCCGAGTCGTCGGTCGCCACCGCATCGTGCACGTTCGGGTCGAAGCGGCAGCCGACCGCGTCCACCGGGCGAACTCCCTCCCGCGAGAGGGCCTCGAGCAGCTGCCGATGGATCATCTCGACGCCCGCGCGGAGCCCCTCGCCTCCCGCTTCGGAACGGGCGGCGGCGAGCGCGCGCTCGAGGTCGTCCACGACGGGGAGGAGGGTGGCGATCAGGCGGCCCGCCGCGCGCTGCTCGGATTCCCGCTGCTCCCGGCTCGCCCGCTTCTTGAAGTTCTCGAAGTCCGCCCGGAGCCTCAGGAGGCGCTCCTTCAGGGCATCCACCTCCCGCGCGGTCTCCTCTTCTTCGGCGGGGATCGCGGGCGGCGCGGGCACCGGCTCGAAGACGATCTCCACCTCCTCCCCGGCCGCCGCGGGCGGCGAGTCCTCGTCCATGCCGACGACCTCGAGGATCTCGACGTCTTCCGACGGCTCGAGGCCGTCGGGAGACCTCCGGTCCGTCGCCTCGCTCATGAGTGCTTCTCCCCGGGCGCCCCGCCCGACCGGATGCTACCCTCGCGGCCCCGTGGCCGAGAGGAGGCGCGTGAGCACCTTCGCCAAGTGATCGACGAGCGCGATCGCCCTCGCGTATTCCATTCTCGTCGGCCCGACGATGCCGACCGTCCCCATGATGCGGTCGCCGGAGCCGTAGGTCGACGCCACCACCGAGCAGTCCGCGAGATCCGACACCGGGTTCTCGCTCCCGATGACGACCTGCACCCCCTCCCCATCGAGGACGCGGCTCAGCAGCTCGACGAGGCGGCTCTTCTCCTCGAGCGTGCGGAAGAGCGCCCTCATGCGCCGCACGCTCGCGAATTCCGGAGCGCCGAGGAGGTTGGACGCCCCCTCGACGAAGACGTCGCCTCCGAGACCGGGCTCGATCGCCAGGCGCCCCAGCTCGAGACTGGCGGCCACGAGCCGATCGCACTGCGCCGTCTCCTCGGACATCCTCGTCAGCAGGGCCTCACGCATCCGGGGAAGGGTAAAGCCACCGAATTGCTCCGAGACCTGCCGGCCCATCCGGTCCAGATCGTCCTGGTCGAGCGGATCATCGATCTCGAGGATGCGGTTGTGCACCATGCCGGCGCGATCCACCAGGATCGCGACGACGCGCTTCGCCTCGAGCCGGACGAACTCGACGTGCTCGACGACGATGCGCCGCAGCTCGGGGGCCAGGACAACCCCGACGTGCTTCGAGAACCGCGACAGCTGCCGGCTCGCCTCGCCGAGGAGCTCGGGGATCTCGCTCCGGCTCCGGAGGAGCGCCTCGTCGATCGCCTGCGCCTGCGACGCCGCCATGCGAGGCGGCCCCATCAGCCGATCCACGTACACGCGGTACGCGATGTCGGTCGGGATCCGCCCCGCGGACGTGTGGGGCTGCGCGAGCAGCCCCTTTTCCTCGAGATCCGACATGATGTTCCGGATCGTCGCCGGGGACAGGTCGAGCCCCCGGCTCCTCGAGAGCGTTCGGGAACCGATCGGCTCCCCCGACACGATGTGGGCCTGGATGACGGACTTCAGGATCTCCGTCTCGCGAGGATCGAGCTCGACGTCGGCGCGGTCCCTCGGCTCCTTGCTCACCGTTCCGCCCCCGCCCGCACCGTTCCGGCGGACCCCGCGGCCTTCTCCCCCCGAGCGGCCGCCAGCGCCGCGCGGATGAAACCGTCCAGATCCCCGTCGAGCACCCGGTCGGCGTCCCCGACCTCGTGGCCGCTCCGGTGATCCTTCACGAGGCGGTATGGCGCGAGGACGTACGACCGGATCTGGCTCCCCCACTCGATCTTCTTCTTCTCGCCGACCTCCTGGGCCATCCTCTCTTCCGCTTCCTTTCGCGCCCGATCCAGGAGCTTGGCGCGAAGGATCTGCATCGCGACGTCTCGGTTCCTGTGCTGCGAGCGCTCGTTCTGGCAGGTCACGACGATGCCGCTCGGCAGGTGGGTGATCCGCACCGCCGAATCGGTGACGTTCACGTGCTGGCCGCCGGCTCCCGACGACCGGTACGTGTCGATCCGGAGGTCCTTCTCGTCGATCGCGACCTCGACGTCGCCTCCGACCTCGGGGATCACGTCCACCGACGCGAACGACGTGTGGCGGCGCGACTGCGCGTCGAACGGGGAGATCCGGACCAGCCGGTGGACCCCCCGCTCCGTGCGGAGATACCCGTACGCATTCGCCCCGCGGACCCCGAGCGTCACGCTCTTGATCCCGGCCTCGTCCCCGGACTGGTAGTCGAGCGTCTCGACGGCGAACCCCCGGCGCTCGGCCCATCGCAGGTACATCCTGAGAAGCATCTCGGCCCAATCCTGGGACTCGGTTCCGCCCGCTCCGGGATGGATCTCCAGGAGGGCGTCGGCGCCGTCGTGCTCCCCCGTCAGCAGCGTCGCCAGCTCCACCTCCTCGACCCGCTTCCCGAGCGCCTCCACCGCGGCGCCCAGATCGGCAGTCACGTCCTCCCCCTCTCGGCCGAGCTCGAGCAGGGTCCGGGCGTCGTCGAGAAGCCGTCCGAGAGCCATCGCCGTGTCGATCCCCCCCTGAAGCCGGGAGCGCCTCTGCTGGAGATCGCGGGCGCGCGCGGCGTCCCCCCACACGTCCGGGAGGGTCAGCTGACGCTCGATCTCGCCCAGCTCGGCCTGTCTCCCGTCGACATCAAAGGAACCTCCGGAGGGCCTCGACCTTCTCCGCGAACCCCGCGACCCGATCGGCCTGGTCCTGTAGATCCGGGTTCCTCACGATGCGCTCCTCCGTCGTACGGAATGTAGGGCCCGCCCACCGCGGCGCAAGGGCGACGAGCCCCATGATACCAGCCGCCGGGAGGGCGCCGCCGCCGCGGGCCCGCGCGGGCGCGGCGGTTTCAGTCGCGGCGGGTCACCCACGCCCCGGCGTGCCCTTCCGTCGCGAGCCGCTCCGCGACCTCCTGGGCCTCGGCTCGCGTCGCGTAGCCGCCGACCCGGACCCGGAGCAGCGTCCCGCGCCCTTCCTTCTCCCCTTCCACGCGGACCGGATAGCCTTGCCCCCGAAGCGCCTCCACCAGTTCCTCGGCGGCTCGCCGGTCCCGGCCCGCGAAGACCTGGACCAGGAACGGCCCGTCGGCGGGCGCCGCCGGGGCCGCGCACGGCGGGGTCTCGCGGGACGCACGCACCTCCCGCCCGGGCTCCGCCGCCTTGCCGCCCCCCGCGAGCGTGTCGAAGAACGTCAGGTCGTCCGCGGATTCCCCGGCCGCCGGCGACACGTTGCCCAGCGGATCGGGGGCCTCCGGACCGGGCTCGGGGACCGTCGCCCGCTCGTAGACCCGTCCGCTCCAGAAGGCGACGACGAGGAGGACGGCGACGACGATCGCCGACGCCCCGATCCCCCACCCCTCGAGGCGGATCTCCCGGACGCGGCCTTCGTCGCCCGGATCAGCTCCCATGCTCCTCACCCGCGATCTCGGCCACGGCGATGGCGTTCTTGAGCCCGTTCTTGACGCGCTGCATCGCCCAGTCCGCCCGCTCGAGGAGCTCCCCCTTGGCGCGGGCGTGCAGCGGGAACGACGCGATCCCGAAGGAGGCGGTCATCTTGACTCCCCCCTTCTCCCCGAGCTCCGCCGCCAGGAAGAGCTTGCCGGCGATCGCGACCCGGACCCGCTCGGCGACCTCCAGCGCGCCGTGCCACTCCGTCTCCGGGAGCACGATGCAGAACTCGTCTCCGCCGAACCGGAACAGGCGATCGAACTTCCGCACCTTGCCCCGCACGCGAACCGAGACCTCGTACAGGCAGCGGCTCCCCATCGCGTGGCCCAGGAGGCTGTTGACCTGCTTGAGCCCGTCCATGTCGAAGAAGATGAGCGACAGCGGGGCGTGGAACCGGCTCGCGCGGGCCAGCTCCTCCGTGAGGAACTCCTCGAAGTAGCGCCGGTTGTAACACTGGACCGTATCGTCCTGGATCACGAGCTCGCGGATCGCGCGGACGTGGCACGCGTTCTCGAAGAATCGCCGGCACGCCTCCGCGAGATCCGACACCTCCGTCACGGCGCCGGGGGCCCGGACCCCCAACAGAACGAGCATCGCGATCGGATCCGCCCCCTTTCCCCGCAGAGCCACGGGATGGCTCGCGGCGGGGAGCGTGCCGCCGAAGCTCGATCCGAGACTCGCGGGCGGCTCCCCCTCCGCCCACGCCCGGACGTCGGCCAGGGACAGCCGGGCCCCCGAGAGATCCCACTCCCCGCGCCGCTGCTCGGACGCGACCGGCACCAGAACCTGCGGGTCCTCCTCGGGCCCGAGCACGAACGCGGCGTCCGCGTCGGTCCACCGGGCCGCGAGTCTCGCGAGCGTGCGAGCCTGGCCGTCGAAGTCCAGGTCCGCCGCCACGTCGAGCGCTCCCGCGAGCACCCGCGAAGAGGCCGGCCCCGGGCGCTCTCCTGCTCCCGGCTGGCACTCCCGGTCGCGCTCGGCCCCGTCCACGCGGCCCCCGACGCCTTACTTCGGCAAGAAGCCCTTGAGCATGTCGATCGGAAGCGGGAAGACGATCGTCGAGTTCTTCTCGGACGCGATCTCGGTCAAGGTCTGCAGGTACCGGAGCTGGAGCGTGATCGGATGCTTGCCGATCGCCTCCGCCGCGTTCGCGAGCTGCGCCGCCGCCTGGAACTCCCCCTCGGCGTGGATGACCTTCGCCCTCTTCTCCCGCTCGGCCTCCGCCTGCCGGGCCATCGCGCGCTGCATCTCCACCGGCAGGTCGACGTGCTTGACCTCGACCGCCGAGACCTTGATTCCCCAGGGATCCGTGTGCTTGTCGAGGATGGCCTGCAACTGCTGGTTGAGCTTCTCCCTCTCGGCGAGCAGCTCGTCCAGCTCGACCTGGCCCAGCACCGACCGAAGCGTCGTCTGGGAGAGCTGGCTGGTCGCGTAGTGGTAGTTCTCGACCTCGACGATCGCCTTGCGCGGGTTCATCACGCGGAAGTAGACCACCGCGTTCACCTTCACGGACACGTTGTCGCGGGTGATGATGTCCTGCGGGGGGACGTCGTGGACCACCGTGCGAAGCGACACCCGGATCATCCGGTCGACCACCGGGATCAGGAGGAAGAGGCCGGGTCCGTAATCCATCTGCCGGAGCCGCCCGAGACGGAACACGACGCCCCGCTCGTACTCCGGCAAGATCTTGATCGCGTTCGCGACGATGATGATCAGCACGACCAGCGCGACGAGGATCCCCACCGGCAGCTCGATTCCAAGCATCTCATTCCCCTCCCGCCGGCCCGTCTCCCGCCGGCTCGACGGCCAACGTCATGGCATCGACGCGGACGATGCGGACCCGCGCCCCCCTGGGGACCGGGCCCGAGACCGAGACCGCGTTCCAGATCTCCCCGTGGACGAACACGGTCCCCCGGGGAGCCAGATCCTCCGAGACCTCGCCGATCGCCCCCAGGAGCCCCTCGACCCCAGTCGACACCGGAGCGCGCTGCGCCTTCACCGCCAGGTGCACCGCCAGGCTGCACGCCGCGGCGAGCGTGAGGCTCGCCGGGAGCACGACCAGGAGCGGCAGCCGCATCTCGGGAATCGGCCCGCGGAAGAGCATCAGGGATCCGACGACGAGGCAGAGCGTCCCCCCGACCGTCAGCATGCCGTGCGAGACCACCTTCAGCTCGAGCACGAACAGCACGATCGCGAGCAGGATCAGAAGGAGGCCGATCGAGGAGACGGGCAGCACCTGCGCCGAGAACGCGAAGAGGAGCAGGCACAGCACCCCGACGACCGCCGGGAAGATCAGGCCGGGATGGCTCATCTCCACGTAGAGCCCTCCCAGCCCGAGCAGCAGGAGCAGGTAGGACACCATCGGGTTGGCCAGGATCCCGAGCACCTCGTCCCGGAACCTTGGCTCGAGCCTCTCGATGCGGGCCCCCGCAATCGAGAGCCGGACGACGCTCCCGTCGAAGCGGCGGATCTCCCGTCCGTCGAGCTGCCGCAGGAGGTCGCCCTCGTCCCGCGCGACCAGATCGATCACGTTCTGCTCCAGGGCCTGCCGGTCGGTGTACGCGTCGGCGGACAGCACCGCTTCCGCGCAGGCGTCGACGTTTCGCCCCCGGTGCTCCGCGATCGTGCGGGCCCGCGCCGCCAGGTCGCTCGACGCCTTGCGGAGGCCGACGTCGTTCTCCGGGTTCGACCCGACGAGGGAGCCGATCACCGACGCCGCCCCCGTGTGGGTCCCCGGGGCCATCGCCGCGACGTCGGCCGCGATCAGGATCAGGAACCCGGCGGAGGCCGCCTTCGCTCCCGCGGGCCCCACCCACGCCACGATCGGCGTCTTCGCGGCGAGCTGGCGCTGGACGATCCGCTCGAGAGACGTGACGAGCCCTCCCGGCGTGTCGAGGCGGACCACCACGAGCGCCTCCCCGTCCCGATCCGCCCTGTCGATCGCCCGGACCACGCGGTCGGCGCTCACGGGCGTGACGATGTCGTCGAAGTCCACGACGCGCACGACCGGCTGGGGCTCCGCCCCCCGAGCGACGGCCGCCCATAGAGACACCGCGACGAGGAGGGAGAACCTCATCGGGCGCGAGTATAGGGGGGGGGCTCGAAGGGGGTCAAGCGCGCAGGGGAACGTCCGGCTCGACGAGCAGGCGGCCGGCGGCGGCGAGCACCCACCCTTCCGTCCCCTCGCTCAGGTGACGCCGCGCGATCGCGAACGCCTCCGCGAGGTTGCCGGCGGGCTCGGCGCGGAGCCGCCGGACCGTGTCCGCGGGGAGATCGGAGACGAGCACGAGCCGGCAGCGCGAGGCCTTGCGGAACCACGCGAGCGCCGTCTGCCGGTAGACGCGGAAGTCCGCCGCGAGCTCCGCCGCCATCGCGCCCTCGTCGGGAAGGTCCAGGAACGGGAGGAAGTCGCCGTGCCCCGCCCCTTCGGGGCACCGCGCCACGAGGACAAAGACGCCGCCGGGCCGCAAGGCGCCGAACCCGGACTCGAACGCCTTGTGGGACTGGATCAGGTTGACGTCCGCCGGCGCCCCTCCGGCGGACGCGACGACGAGATCCCGGGGCGCCACCCGGACCCGGCGCGTGGCGAGCAGGTGACGGCACGCCGCCTCGTGCGCGCGGCGCCAGTGCCCCACGAAGAGCCGCTCGATCCCGCCGCCGTCGCAGAGCACCGAGTTGACGACCAGGTCCGGACCGACGAGAGCAGCCCCCTCGACCATGTCCCGGTGGACCGGGTTCCCGTCGAGCCGTCCGGCGCGCGCCTTCGGGTGTCGCGAGCCGTCGGGCCGGAGCGCCCGCAGGTGGTTCCGCGTGACCGTCTCTCGCGACGAGAGCCCGGGAACCAGCGCCTTGCGGCCGCCGGAGAAACCGGCGTAGTAGTGGAACCCCGCGCCTCCCGCGAGGACGATCCGATCGTGGCGGCGCACCGCCTCGAGCACGCGAACCGGCGTGCCGGCCCGCGTTCGCCCGAGATCGGCGAGCGACGCCCGATCGTCCGGATCGTGCCGCAGGACCGGGAACCGTCCCGCGAGGTCCGGCCCCAGGATCCCGCGGATCTCCTCCTCCGTCGGGGGCCTGTGGATGCCGCTCGCGACGGCGAAGGAGATCTTCGGCCGCCCCGCAACCTCGATCGCCTCCACGAGAGCGGGGAGGAAGAGCGCGGTGGCCGCCGTCCGCGTCCCGTCCGGCACGACGACCAGGACGCGGCGCGCGCCGCGGAACAGCTCCGGGAGGGGCGGGGCCGCGATCGGCCGCCCCAGCGCGTCCCCGATCTCGGCGGGGCTCCGCGACGCGCGATCGAGTCGGGGGCCGTCGATCGCCTGCAGGCGGAACGGGGAGGCGGGGACCCTCAGGGCGCCGTCGCCGTAGCGGAGGGCCTCAGGGAAGACCGCCCCGAAACCGCGACGGGCGCTCAAAACCCTTCCGCGCGTCGGAGCGAGAGCGCCCGGGCGACGGCGTCGGGGACGATCCCCTCCACGCTTCCTCCCAGCCGCGCAACCTCGCGCACCAGGCGGCTCGAGACGTAGGAGTAGGCCTCGCTCGGCATCAGGAAGACGGTCTCGAGCTCCGGAGCGAGCCTCCGGTTCATCATCGCCATCTGGAGCTCGTACTCGAAATCCGAGATCGCCCGCAGGCCGCGCAGGATCACCGTCGCCCCCACGCGGCGGGCGTAGTCCACCAGCAGCCCCTCGAACGTGTCCACCTCGACGTCCGGCCACGCTGCGACCGCCTCGCGCAGGAACGCGGCCCTCTCCTCCACCGTGAACATCGGTCGCTTGTCCTCGTTTCCGAGGATGGCCACGACCAGCCGGTCGAACCGCGTCCGCGCGCGGGCGATCAGGTCGAGATGGCCGCAGGTGACGGGGTCGAACGTCCCGGGGTACACGGCGATGCGCTTCACGCCAACCTCCGTCCTCTCGAGCGGGGCCGCGATGCCGCCGCCGCCAGGAGATCGGCGGCGTTCCTGCGCGCGGCAGCGGTGGGGCCCCGCCCGCCGAGCATCCTCGCCAGCTCGTCGAGCCGATCGGCCTCGCCGAGCCTCTCCACCTCTGCGATCGTCCTGCCGGCGGCGACGCGCTTGCGGACATGGTAGTGGTGTTCCGCGTGCGCGGCCACCTGGGGGAGATGCGTCACGCACAGCACCTGATGCCGCTCGGCGAGCCGCGCCAGCCGCGCGCCCACGGCGTCCGCCACCGCCCCCCCGACGCCGGCGTCCACCTCGTCGAACACGAGCACCCTCCCCCGCCCCGCCCCCTCGAGAATCACGTGGAGCGCCAGCATCACCCGGGAGAGCTCTCCTCCCGACGCGATCCTCGAGAGCGGCCTCGGATCCTCGCCCGGATTCGCCGAGAGGAGGAACTCCGCGCGCTCCCTTCCCCTGCGCGAGAGCGGAACGGGCTCGGGCCCCGCCCCCTCGAGCACAGGCCCGCGCGCGGGCTCGAACCGGACGACGAGCCGGGCCCGCTCCATCGCGAGGGGCCGGAGCTCGCCCCGCACCGCCTTCGCGAGCCGCTCCGCGGCCTCGCGCCGGGAAGCCGAGACCGCAGCCGCCTCCTCCAAGTATCGCCTCTGAACCCGGCCGACCTCCTCCTCCGCCTCGCGAATCGCGCCGTCCAGGTCCTCGAGATCCGAGAGCTCCCGCGCGCACGCGTCCCGGTGCGCGAGGATCTCCCCCTCGTCCCCCCCGTACCGCGCACGCAGCCTCTCGAGCACCGCGCGGCGCGCCTCCGCGGCCTCGAGCCGGGCGGGATCGAAGTCCGAGCGGTCGCGGTAGTCCCGGAACGCGGCCCCGGCGTCCTGGATCTCGAGACGGGCCGCCTCGATCCGCTCCGCGATCTCCCGGAGGGAGGGATCGATGCCGGCCGCGTCCGCCGCCCGGCGCGCGGCCGCCGCCGCGAGCGCGGCTGCCGACGGCTCCCCCTCGTACAGGAGCCGCGCGACGTCGTCCACGAGCGCCGCCATACGCCCCGCGCTCTGCAGGATGCGCCGGTCTCGGTCGAGTCCCTCGATCTCGCCCGGCCTCGGCGCGGCCGCGTCGATCTCGGCGATCGAGCGCCGCAGCGAGTCCGCGCGCGACTCCGCGTCCCGGGCCGACGCGCGCAGGCGATCGAGCCGCTCGCGAGCGCCGGTCACCGCCTCGAACGCTTCCCCGATGCGGTGCACGGCCTCGGCGAGCCCGCCGAACTGGTCCAGGAGCTCGAGGTGCCTCTCGGGAAGCAGCAGGTCCTGGTGCTCGTGCTGGCCGTGCAGCTCCACGAGCGAGTCGACGATCTCGCGCAGCACGCCGAGCGTCGTCGGCGACCCGTTGACGAAGGCCCGGCTCCCCCCTTGCGACGACAGGTCGCGGCGCACGGCGAGCTCCCCGCCCGCGTCGTCCAGGCCCCGCGCCGCGAGCGCGGCTCCGACGGGCGCCCCTTCCGCCACCGAGAACAGCGCCTCGACGGCCGCGCGCTCCTCCCCGGTCCGGACCCTTCCCGCCTCGCACCGGTCCCCCGCCGCGAGCGCGAGGGAGTCGACGACGATCGACTTCCCAGCGCCCGTCTCGCCCGTGAGGACGTTGAGGCCGGGGCCGAAGTCGATCGCGACGTCCGCGATCACGGCGACGTTTCGGATGCGGAGGCTCTTGAGCATGCGCTCGCGCCGGGCCTCGCGGCCGAGGCGAGCCGCGGGCGGGGCGCGATGCTATCACACGGCGGAGATCCGCAGGGGCGGGGCGCGTTTTGACGCCCCCGGGGCGCTCGGTTAGCATGCGCCCGGAGGTCGTGCCCATGCCGTTCGTCGCCGCGGCCGCTGCCGGACAGGTGGAAATCTGGTCTCTCCTCCGCGAGTCCGGCGCGATGGGACGCTTCGTCCTGACCGTGCTCCTCGTCTTCTCCGTCGTCTCGTGGGGGATCATCGCGGAGCGGTTCCGGACCTTCCGGAGGGCCGAGCGCGAGACCGACTCCTTCCTCGTCCACTTCCGCAAGGGCGGCGGGCTCGCCGCCATCCAGGATGCGACGACGACGCTCCGGGAAAGCCCGCTGGCCGAGGTCTTCCGCGCGGGCTTCCGGGAGATCAGCCTGAACCCTCCGACCTCGGGGACCGCCTTCGTCGGCGACGAGCTCGAGGCCCTCGACCGGATCCTGCGGAAGAGCGCCCTCGTGCAGTCGGCCCGGCTCGAGCGGAGCCTCGGCTTCCTCGCGACGACGGCGAGCGCCACCCCGTTCATCGGTCTCTTCGGGACCGTCTGGGGGATCATGAAGGCGTTCCACGGGATCGGAGCCGCCGGGGCCGCGACTCTCGCCGCGTACGCTCCGGGCATCGCCGAGGCGCTCGTCACCACCGCCGCGGGCATCGGCGCGGCGATCCCGGCGGTGATCGCGTACAACCACTTCCTCGCCCGGCTCCGGGAAATGGACACCAGGACCGACGAGTTCATCGCCGACTTCATCCACCGGGTACAGGGGCGGAGGACCTGACCGCCGTGGGCGCTCCCGTTTCTGCCGCTTCGGGACGCGGCGCGGGGCGGAGGCCCCTGGCGGAGATCAACGTCACGCCTCTCGTCGACGTCATGCTCGTCCTCCTCATCATTTCCTTGGTCGCGGCGCCGATGCTGGAGCGCGGGATCAAGCTGGACCTGCCCGCGACCGAGTCGGCAACGGACATCGAGGAGGCCCGCGTCGTCGTGGCGGTCGACCGCAACGGCCGGATCCAGGTCAACGATCGTCCGGTCCACCCCGACCTGCTCCTGCGGCAGATGAGGAGCCTCGCCGCCGCGCGGCCCGACGAGACGGTGTTCCTCCGCGCGGACAAGCTTCTCCCGTACGGGGAGGTCCTGCTCGTCATGGACAGGATCCGGAAGGCGGGGGTGACCCGTGTGGCTCTCGTGACGGTCCCGCTCGAGCCGAGGTCAGGGAAGAAGCCGTGAGGCGCCTTCGCGTCGTCGTTCGCTTCCGAGCGCCCTCGAGCCCCGTGTCCCCCTTCGTCGGCGCCTCGCTCGTTTTCCACCTCGGGTTCTCGGCGGCGCTCGCGATCCTCCCGGGGCTCCACGGAAGGACGCCGCCGAAGGAGGACGCCTGGATCGTGGGGCTCGCCGCCCCTCCGGGCCCGCCCTCGCGCGGCGGGGCGGGCGCCGCGGCCATCCCGGCGCGGCCCGCAGCTCCCTCTCGGCCGCGGGAGGCTGTCCGCGTCGAGGAGCCCAAGCCCCGCGCCAAATCGAGCGACAAGCCGGAGGCGAAGCTCGAGACCCCTGCGCCGCCTTCGGCGGGGCCCGCTGCCGGCCCTCCTTCGGGGCCGGGGGGCCCGACGGGCCCCTCCCCCGCGGACGGAGGCGCTCCCGCGGGGGGGGGCGGGGGGATCTTCTCCCTCGAAGGAGGAGACGTCCGGTTCGCCTGGTATCGGGCCTCGGTGACGGCGGCGCTCCAGGGCCGCTGGATCCGCCCCGTCCTGGAGGGGGTCCGCGAGACCCTGTCCGTCACCGTCACGTTCGAGATCGCGCGGGACGGCTCCGTCCGCAACGTCGAGATCGAGAGGTCGAGCGGCGTGCCCTCGCTCGATCGCTCGGCCGTCCGGGCCGTGGAGCAGGCATCGCCGCTCCCCCCTCTCCCGGGGGGCTGGGACGACGCGCCGTTCTCGGCGCGCTTCGAGTTCCGCTGGAGCCCCGCGGAATGAACGGATCGAGGACCCGGATGCCAATCGCCCACCGTGCCGTCGCGCTCCTACTCGTCGCGCTCGCGTCGCTCGCCGCCGCCGAGGAGACGCCCCCACCGCGATTGACGGGCGTCGTGACCGGGGAGGGGTTCACGCCGATCCCGATCGCCGTGCCCGCTCCCGAGGCCGACGCGCGCGACGCCCAGGCGGCGCTCGAGCTCGTCGAGACGCTCCGCGACGACCTCGAGTTCGCCGGCTTCTTCGACCTCGTGGATCCGGGCCTGTACGGGCTCGTCGTTCCGCCGAACCCCGGCGAGTTCCCGCACGAGGCCTGGCGGTCCGTCGGGGCCGACGCCGTCGTGACGACGCGCCTCGCGACCGTCGGGGACCGGATCGACGTCGAGGCGCGCCTCGCCGACACGGCGAGCGCGACCTTCCCGTTCGCGCGCCGTTACGGGGGAGGAGCGGACCTCGTCCGGCGGCTGGCGCACCAGGTCGCGGACGACCTCGTCCGCCAGTTCACGGGGCGGCCGGGCGTCGCGACGACGCGGATCGCCTTCTCCTCCAAGCACGGCGAGGGGAAGGAGATCTACCTCATGGACTACGACGGCAGGAGGATCCGGAGGCTGACGACGAGCGGGACGCTCAATCTCTCCCCGGCGTGGTCGCCCGACGGGCAGCGCCTCGCCTTCGTCTCGTGGCGCTCCGGCTCCCCCTCCGTGCACGTGATGGACAGCGACGGCCGGCTGCGAGCCCTCCCGACCGCGGGAGGCAGCCTGAACTCGGCGCCCGCGTGGTTCCCCGACGGGAAGCGGATCGTGTACAATTCGGACGCGGACGGAAACTCGGAGCTGTACGTCGTCGATCTCGCCACCGGGCGGAACACGCGGCTCACCCGGACGCAGGCGATCGAGACCTCGCCCGCCGTCTCTCCGAACGGGCGGGAGATCGCGTTCACGTCGGACCGTTCCGGAGGGCCCCAGATCTACATCATGGACGCCGAGGGCCTGAACGTCCGCCGCGTCACGCACGAGGGGAACTACAACGACTCTCCGGCCTGGTCGCCGCGCGGCGACCGGCTCGCCTACGTGTCCCGGATCGAGGGGCGCTTCGACGTCCTGGTCCTGGACCTCGCGACGGGCGCGGTCACCCGGCTGACCCACGGCGAGGGGAGCAACGAGGACCCCCCGTGGTCGCCGGACGGGCGCCACCTCGAGTACGCGTCGCGCCGGTCGGGGACATACGAGATCTACACGATGGCTGCGGACGG
>CALMJU010000018.1 GCA_937864465.1 uncultured Acidobacteriota bacterium | reverse complement strand
AACCGGATCCGCGCTCCCACCCCCACCAATCCCACAATCTCGCGGCCACCGTGGGCGTTGACCGCCTCCGGAGGGGCGGCTATAGTGAAATTTCACCGGCGGCGTAGCCAAGTGGTAAGGCAACGGTCTGCAAAACCGTCATTCACCGGTTCAAATCCGGTCGCCGCCTCCATGGTTCCGATCCCTCGTGAAAGGCATGTTCGCACCGAAGCCGAAGACGCCGGAAGGACCCGGGCTGCTCGACCGCATCGTGGCGTCGGGATGCCAGCGCGTGGCGATCCTGGGACTGCATCCCCGCGCGGGAACAAGGACCGTCCTCTCCGCGCTCGTGCGCAAGGTCCACGCGAAGGACTGGCCGCTCGGAGTGACGTCCGCCCCGCGGCTGCCGGTGGAGCAGGAGATCGAGACGGGAACCGGCTCGCAGCCGGTCACGCGGATCGCTTTGCCCGAGGGGGTGATGCTCGCCACGGCGGAGGGAACGCTACCGAGGGCCGAGGCCGGGCTCGACCTCGTGGAGATGACGGCGTCCGAGACGCCGCTCGGGCGTGTCGGGATCTACCGCGTCACCCGGGGTGGCGAGGT
Organism: uncultured Acidobacteriota bacterium; assembly: GCA_937864465.1. Lineage (GTDB taxonomy): Bacteria > Acidobacteriota > Polarisedimenticolia > Polarisedimenticolales > JAIQFR01 > CALMJU01. The sequence continues at coordinate 45,990 of CALMJU010000018.1, read as the reverse complement.
GGATGTCCACGGACCGTCCCGCAGCGGAGGAATGGGCGACGTGCTGGGGCGCCTCGGCGAGGCCTCGGGCGGGCTCGTGCTCGTGGACGGAGGTTGGGAGCGGCGGGGCTTTGCGGCCCCTGGGAGCGCGGACGGGACGCTGCTCGTCGTGGGAGCGAGCTATTCGGCTTCGTTCGAGAGGTCGGCGGCGGCCGCGCGCTACGTCGTCGAGATCCTGACGGTTCCGCCCTGCGACGAGCCGGCCAGGCTCGCGTGGGAGGAGACCGCCTCGGCGGGAGCCGCAGCGCTCCTCGATTCCCGCGGACGTCCTGCGGGCGTCCTTCCCCCGCGGCTCGACGATCCGGTGCGCGCGCTGAAAACTGCGGATGGATCCCCCGTCTCCGCGGTGATCCTCCCGCACGGCCTGAACGACGAGTTCATGATTCCCCTCGTTCGCTCACCGCTGCGCTGCAGCCTCGTCGTCCTCGACGCGACCCGGATCAACGTCGCGCCGATCTACTTCAAGGCGTGGCTCAAGGGAAAGGGGCGGATCCAGGTCGTTCGTCCGATGAAGCTGGTCGCCGTCGCGACGAACCCGACGAACGAGACGGGTCCCGACGCGGCGGCGGAGGAGTTCCGCAGCATGGTCGCGGAGTCCCTCCCGCACCTGCCGGTGCACGACGTAGTGCTCGAGTCGGGGGAGGAGCCGAAGCGGCCGGTCTGGAAGTTCTGGGAGTGACCGCGGTCTCCCGGCGTTCCTCACGGCGGTTTTCCCCGATCGCCACCTGAAAGTATTGCAACCTGGTAGCTGTTACCGTATTTCGCGCGAGGCGGAGCGCCACGGGCCCGATCCCGCGAACTCCTTGGCCCTGAATGGAATAGGAGGTTCGCGGCCCCGCGCTCCGTTTTGGCATGGAGGTGGCAAGGCCCGCTCGTCGGCGGTCTCCTGCGGAGGCCGCGCGGAGAAGCGGGTGATGCGTGCCATCCTGCGAGCGGCTTGGATCCTCCTGACGGCTGCCGCCGCCGTATCGGGCGCGTCCGCCGGCGCGATGCACCTTCGGTGGGATCCGGTCGCGGACACGGATCTCGCGGGCTACCGCGTGTTCTGGGGAACGTCGTCCGGCAGCTACTCGCAGAGCCGTGACGTCGGCAACGTGACGGCGACGGTCCTCGACGGCCTCGCCGATTGCACGACCTGGTACGTCGCGGTGAAGGCGTACGACACCGCGGGCAACGTCAGCGCGAGCTTCTCGAACGAGGTCTCGGGCTGGCCGAGGCCCGTGGTCGCCGCCGTGACACCGGTCGCCGTCGAGCAAGGGCGGACGCTCACGCTCGCGGTCACGGGAACGAATTTCCTCCCCGGAGCCACCGTCCAGCTCGGAGCTTCCGGGATCACCGTCGGTTCCGCCTCCGTGTCTTCTTGCACGGCGCTCACGGTCCAGGTCGCGGTCGGGGCCTCGGCTTCCATCGGAGCGACGAACGTCGACGTGACGAATCCGGACTCCGTCTACGGCTCCGGCGCCGGCTTGCTGACCATCCTGGCCGCCACGGCCCCGACGGTCGCCTCCACGTCGCCGTCGGACGGGGCGACCGGAGTGGCGGTCACCCAGCGTCCCGCGGTGAGGTTCAGCGAGGCGATGCTGCCGTCCTCGGTGACATCCTCGACGGTCCGCCTCCTCGACGGGACGGGAAGCGCCGTGGCGCAAGCGGCGGGCTCGCCCGCGCTGTCGTCGGACGGCGTGACTGCGACGATCGCGCCGGCGGCGGATCTGGCGGCGGGGGCGACCTACAGGATCGAGGTCGTCGGCGGCGCGTCCGGAGTCTACGACCTGGCGAACCATCCGATGGCGGTCACGTACCGGCAGACGACGGGTTTCACGACCGTGCCCGACACCGATCTTCCCGCCATCTCGGCGGTCCAGTCGAGCGAGGTGACCGCCACGACGGCGCGGATCGCCTGGACGACGGACGAGGATGCCGACAGCCAGGTCTTCTACCGGAAGAGCGGGCAGACCGGCTATCAGGAGACGGCGGTCGACGCCGCGATGGTCGAGAGCCACTCGGTTTCGATCGAGGGCCTCGCGCCGTCGACGACCTACGAGTACTACGTCCGGAGCGCCGACGCCGCCGGGAATGCCGCGACGTCGTCCCCCGTGCAGACGCTCGCGACCTCCCCGAGCGCGTACTCCTATCTCGCGTTCGACGCCGAGGGGGGAGCGCTCGTCTCTCCGGCCCGGGCGACCCAGGGCGCGGACGCCTTCGGCGGCGCGTGGATCGACACGCCCGCCGGGACGGCGGCGGGGACGGCCACGAGCCCCGCGGGGACCGCGACGTTCGGGGTCAGCGTGCCCGCGGCGGGCACCTGGCACCTGTGGGTGCGAATCTACGGGCCGGCCGCTTCGTCCGATTCGTGGTTCGAGTCGGTGGACGGCGCCGCTCGGCAGGAGATCGTCGCGCCCCAGACGGGAGTCTGGACGTGGGTCGCCGGGAGGTCGTACAGCCTCGGCGCCGGTCTCCACTCCGTGGAGCTGGGCGGCCGCGAGGCGGAGGCCCGGGCCGACCGGATCCTCTTGACCGACGATGCGATGTTCCACCCCACGGAGCAGCCGGTCGACGACCAGACGCCGACCGCCGCCGCGGCCGCGTTCACCGCGGTCGCGTCGGACGGGCAGAACCTTCTCGGGTGGAGGAACCCGTCCGACGCCGACTTCGTCAGGACGGTCCTCCGCTACCGAACCGACGGGCGCTTTCCGACGAGCCCCGTGGACGGCTACGCGGTGGCCGACAGGCCCGCGGCTCCCGGGAGCGCCGACGGCTTCGCGCACACGGGGCTGACGAACGGCGTCACGTACTCGTACGCCGCGTTCGCCCTGGACGCCGCCGGGAACGTGGCCCCCTCCGCTCAGGCCCTCGGCGTGCCGGTCGACAACGTCCCGCCCGCGGTCGTGATGAACGTGCACCGCGCGGACGCGAGACCCTGAACGTGATTCCCCCAGGCGCGGCCATCCCCGCACCCCCCCGGCGGGAGGCCGCGCCTGGGGGCCTCCCGTAGGCCCAGGGCGGCGGCGGAGCGCGAAGGCGGGCGCCGAGCGATCGGTCGAGCCCGCGTCCGCGGCTCTCTCGCGCGGACGGTCCTCACGGCTGCCAGAACTGGGCCTCGCGGATCACGGCTCCCGGCTCCTCGCCGAGCGCCGCCGGGACGTAGAGCTTTCGCGCGTAATCCCGGACCATGCGCTCCGTGCTGAAGCGCGGCGTCAGGCGCGCGAGGGCCTTCTTCATGCGCCCGATCCACTCGACCGGGAGGCCGGTCGCGGGGTCGCGCCGGTAGTAGCAGGGCACGATCTGGTCGGCGAGCGTCGCGTAGAACGACGCGGCGTCCTCCCGATCCTGCGTCGCGGAATCGACGCCGTCCTCGCCGCGCCCGATCACCCAGCCGTAGGACTTGTCGTACCCCTCGCACCACCAGCCGTCGAGGACGCTGAAGTTCAGCCCGCCGTTGACCGAGACCTTCATCCCGCTCGTTCCGCTGGCCTCGTGGGGACGACTCGGCGTGTTCAGCCAGACGTCGATCCCCTGCACCAGAGACCGCGCCGCTCCCATGTCGTAATTCTCGAGGAAGACGATCCGTCCCTCGAACGTCGGGGACAGCGACGCCTCGAAGATCCTTCGAATCAGGTCCTTGCCGGGATGGTCGGCCGGATGCGCCTTGCCGGCGAACACGATCTGCGCGGGCATCGCCGCGTTCGTGAGGATCGCCTCGAGCCTCGCCGGGTCGCGGAAGATCAGGTCCGCCCGCTTGTACGTCGCGAACCGGCGTCCGAATCCCAACGTGAGCGCCGACGGGTCCATCCAGCGCTCGAGACGGCCCAGCTCCTTCGGGGACCACCCGTGCCGCGCGAACTGCCCGAGCAGGCGCTCGCGCGCGACGGTGATCATGCGCCTCTTCTGCGCCTCGTGCGCGGCCCAGACCTCCGCGTCCGGAATCGCCATGACGGCCTGCGCGAACCCCGGGTCGAGCAGGCGGTCGAGCCAGCTCCCTCCGAGGTGGCGGTCGAGGAGATCGTGCATCTCCGGGCCGATCCAGGTCGGCACGTGAACGCCGTTCGTGATGTGGGAGATCCACCGCTCTCCGGAGACCTGCGCTTCCGTCGGGCGGAGGTGCCGCCACAGCGCGTCGGCCACTCGCCCGTGCAGCTCGCTCACCCCGTTCACGCGGCGCGAGGTGCGGATGGCGAGGGCGGTGAGATTGAACTGGCCGTCGTCCCGGTCGGGGTCGGCGCGACCGAGGGAGAGGATCTCCTCGACGGGGACTCCGCAGCGCTTCGCGCAGTCGGAGAGGTACTCGGCGACGAGCGGCCGCGGGAACGCCTCGTTGCCCGCGGGAACCGGCGTGTGGGTCGTGAAGATCGAGCCGTCCCGGACGCGCCGCAGGGCTTCCGCGACCGGCAGCTTCTCCCGCTTCACCAGATCCTTCATCCGCTCGAGAACCGAGAACGCCGAGTGGCCCTCGTTCAGGTGCCACACGGAGGGCCGGATCCCCAGGGCGCGCAGGGCCTGCACGCCGCCCATCCCCAGCAGCATCTCCTGGCACAGGCGCATCTCCCGCCCCCGCACGTACAGGACGGCGGTGATCTGCCGGTCCGCCGGCGTGTTCTCGCGCACGTCGGAGTCGAGGAGGACGACCGGGATGCGCCCGACCTGTGCCTTCCAGAGGCGGAGCTGCACCGTCCGGTCGAAGAACTCCACCCCGACCCGGACCTCCTTGCCTCCCGGACCGATGACCGGCAGCAGGGGCAGACGTCTGAGGTCGTAGTCGGGGTAGAAGTGCTGCTGGTCGCCGTCGGCGTCCACGGTCTGCAGGAAGTATCCCCGCCGGTAGAGGAGGCCGACGCCGACGAACGGGAGGCCGAGATCGCTCGCCGACTTGCAGTGATCGCCCGACAGGATCCCGAGCCCCCCCGAGTAGATGCCGAGCGAATCGTGCCAGCCGAACTCCGTCGAGAAGTACGCGAACGGGCCGCCCCGGTAGTCCGGGAAGGTCCTCCGGAACCAGGACGTCTCGACGCCGGCGAGGTATCGGTCGAACTCGCCGACGACCGACCGATAGGAGTTCTGGAACCCCTGGTCGAGGAGGAGGGATTCCCAGCGGCGCGGCTCGACGTTGATGAGGAGCTCGACGGGGTTCCGGTAGCGCAGCCAGCGAACCGGGTCGATGCTGCTGAACAGCAGGTGCGCCCGCGAGGACCAGGTCCACCACAGGTTGTAGACGAGGTCGTACAGCCGGTCGTACTCGGCGGGAATCTCGATGTCCGCCACCGGCAGCGTCCGGATCTCGGGCATCCGCATGCGGGCTCTCCCTGCGCCGCGCCCGGCGCGTCGCGCGAAGGCGAATTATATCCTCCGGGCGCCGCCCCCCAACTTGCGAGAGGGCGAGCGGAGCGGATAACGTAGGCGCGCGATGCTCCCGGTGCCACCGTGAAGAACCTGAGGCTCGAGCGGCCGGTCGCCTTCTTCGACCTCGAGACGACGGGGACGGATCCGTTCTCCGACCGTATCGTGGAGCTCTGCGTCCTCCGGGTGCTCCCCGAAGGCTCGAGCGAGATCCGCACGCGCCGCGTGAACCCGGGCCGTCCGATCCCCGAGGAGGCGACCGCGGTCCACGGGATCCGCGACGAGGACGTGCGGGACGCGCCCGCCTTCCGCCAGATCGCCCGAGGGCTCCTGGACTTCCTGGGAGAATCGGACCTGGCGGGCTTCAACATCCAGCGGTTCGACGTTCCGCTCCTGGACCGGGAGTTCCGGGACAGCGGGCTGGATCTCGGGCTTCCGGGTCGTCGCGTCCTGGACGCGATGACGATCTTCCACCGCCGCGAGCCCCGGCATCTCTCGGCGGCCGTGCGCTTCTACCTGGGGCGGGAGCACGAGGCCGCGCACAGCGCCGAGGCGGACGTGCTGGCGACGGCGGCCGTGCTCGACGCCCAGCTCGCGCGCTACGAGGACCTTCCCCGCAGCGTCCAGGGCCTCGACGCGTGGTGCCGCGGGGGGGCGGGGGAGAGCGCCGCCGACGTCTCGGGGAAGTTCGTCTGGAAGAACGGCGAGATCGTCTTCGCTTTCGGCAAGCTGAGGGGGCGCTCGCTGCGGGAGGCGGCGGGCGCGCAGAGGGACTACCTCGAGTGGTTCCTGCGGCAGGACTTCCCCGAGGATGCGCGGCGGCTGGTGGAAGGCGCGCTCCGGGGGGAGTATCCGGCGCCGCGTCGCTGATCGGGTCCGGGAGGCGCCATGCTGACCACGTCGGATTTCAAGCGCGGGCTCCGGGTCCTCATGGACGGGGCCCCGTACGTGATCGAGGACTACACCGTTCAGACCCCGTCGGCCCGCGGCGCGGCGACGCTCGTGCGGACGAAGATGCGGAACGTCATCACGGGCGCGCTCGTCGAGCGGACGTTCAAGGCCGGCGAGAAGTTCGACGAGCCCGACGTCCAGTTCCGGCAGGTCCAGTTCCTCTACGACGACGGCGAGTCGTGTCACTTCATGGATGCGCAGAGCTACGACCAGTTCTCGCTTCCGAGGGACCAGGTGGGGGAGGCGGCGCACTGGATGACCGAGGGGCTCCATCTCTCCTCGGTGGTCTTCAACGGGAAGCCGGTCGGAGTGAACCTCCCGCAGTTCGTCGAAGCGACGGTCGAGATGGTGGGCGGCGGCTCTCGGGGCGACACGCAGGCCGGGAAGAACCTCAAGGACGCCACCCTCGCCAACGGCCGGACCGTGAAGGTTCCCCTGTTCATCGAGGCCGGGGAGCGCGTGCTGATCGACACGCGGACCTGGGAGTTCTCGAAGCGGGCGCCGCGCTAGGCGGCGCGCCCGACGGATCCGGGTCCCTTCGGGGCGCGCTGCACCAGGGACACCCCGGCGAGCACCAGGGCCCCGCCGGCGAGGACGGTCCCGGAGGTCCTCTCCCCGATCCAGACCGCCGCGACGGCCACGGTCACGAGAGGTTGCACGAACTGGAAGGACGACAGCGTGCCTGCCTCGAGACGCTCGAGAGCCGCCGACCAGGCGAGGTAGCCGATCCCCGTGCAGCCGGCGCCGAGGAAGACGACGGCGAGCCACTCCTCCAGGCCGGCGCCGACCAGGCTCTGCGGGTTCCCGAGGGAGATCCAGAGCGCCACTGAGGCGACGGCGCCGACGGAGAGGGCCCGGACGGTCAGCCGGAACGGGTCCCTCCGGACCGCGAGGCTCCGGGCGACGAGCGTGTAGACGGCCCAGTTCAGGGACGACGCGAGGATGAGCAGATCCCCTCGCGTCGACGGGAGCCGGAGCGCGCCGAGCCCTTCGCGTCCCGCGACCACGACGAGGGCGCCCGCGAAGCCGAGCGCGACGCCCGCCGCCTTGACCCGCGGGAATCGCTCGCCCAGGAAGACGGCGGCGAGCGTCGAGGTGAAGACGGGGTTCAGCGCGATGAGCCATCCCGAGTGGACGGCCGACGTCCAGGTCAGGGCCCAGGCCTGCAGGGCGAGGTGCACCGGGAGGCCGAGCAGCCCGAGCAGCGCGATGCGCGCGCCGTCTCCCCGGCGGGGCTCGTCGGCGCCCGGGGCGCGGCGCGCGGCGAGCGCGCAGAGCAGGACGGCCGCCCCGAGCAGGGAGCGAAGGCCGACGACGTCCCACGGCGAGAACCCCCGGAGCGCGACCTTCGTGGCGACGAAGGACGAGCCCCAGAACAGGACGGGGATCGCCGCGAGCCCGCACGCGGCGGCCCGCCCGCTTCGGACGCGGGCGGGCGCCGTCATCGCTGCGTGTCGTTCTCGGGGGGCGGGGGAGCCGGAGCCTCCGCGGACCCGGGCGGCGGCCCGGGGGGGACGGGCGCCGGCGCGGACTGCGCGGCGACGATCGCCCGCGCGGCCTTCCTAGCCCGCCACCAGTCGCGGGTGCCGAACACCATCGCCCCGGTGCCGAGGCAGAGCGCCGCGAACACGAACAGCGGCCCGAAGCACCACGGCAGCGCGAACACGAGGTACAGGATCGGCATCCCGACGAGCAGGGCGACGTACGGCGAGGCGTCGGGCCGCCTCATCTTGGCCAGCGCGAAGCGGCCGATCCAGACCGCGACGGGAGCCTGGGCGAGGTAGACCAGGAGCGCGAAGAGCAGGAGCGAGAGCGCGGCGAACGGGATCGTCACGATCAGAATGCAGGAGAGGGCCAGCGCGACCGGCACCACGACGATCGTCAGGAACCCGAACCCGACGTTGCGGAGCGGGTCGGCGCCGACCGAGGCCAGGACCGCCCCTCGCGGGCCGCGGAACACCGCGAGGCCGAGGAGGCCGAGGAGCGTCGCCAGGATCAGGAAGCCGAACCATGCGCCGATCCGGTCGTGCGCCACGCGGCCGTGATCGAGGCGCACTCCGAGATCCTCCTGGATGTGCCGCTTCTGCTCCCGGAAGCGATCGAGATCGGACTCGAGGTTCTTCTTCCGCTCGAGGATCTCCGCGACCTTCTCGTCGACCGGGACTCGCGTGTCGTGAACGAATTCCCCCGCGACGCTGGCGCTTGGCTCGATCGTGAGGGCGTCGGCCTCGAGATCCGCATCGCCGCCGACGGTTCCTCCGAAGACGATCTGCCCGCAGACGGCGTCGAGGCTCCCGTCGATCCTCCCGTGCACCTTTGCCTGGCCGCACCGCAGGGACACGCGCCCGGCGACCCGGCTCTCCTTCGCGAGGTCGATGTCTCCGGCCTTCGCCGCGAGGCTCTTCCCGACGAGTCCGGTGAGCACGACGCTGCTCCCGAACCCCTCGACGTCCCCCTCGACGGTTCCCGAGATCTTCAGGTCGCTCCCCCAGAACTGGATCTTGCCGGTGACCTCTCCCGGCACCTCCAAGGAGCCCGCGACCATCCAGACGTTCCCGATCTGCTTGCCCTCGATCACGGCGGACCCCGTGAGGAGCCTGAGCTCGCCCTCGTGGGTCTGGCCCTTGGGCAGCACGTAACGGTTCTGGAGGCTCGGCAGGCCCGGAAGGATCGGCTGCGCCGGCTGGACCGGAGCAGCCGGAGCCTTGGGCAGCTTCGGCGCGGCCGGGTCCGAGGACGCCGAGACGGACGAGAGCGCGGCGAGCGCGACCAGCAGGAGCGGCGCCGCCCGCCGCGGCGCGGTGGGTCGTGAGGCGATCGCGTTTCTGGCCATGGCTCGGTCCTCCACGGACAGTTGTGGCCCCGCGCGGACGCCTCGTCAATACTCCTCTCGGCGAGCGGTCGGAATCGGAAGGTGAGCGGTCGGGGCGGGGACGCGGCCGGCGGCCCGTTTCGGGCCCTCACCAGGGGATGATCTCCCGAAGCCGGCGAGCCTGTCGTCTCGAGAGGGGCACGACGCTCCTCGCCTCGTTCCGGATCACGATGCGGAACGTCCCGGCGTCGCCGGGCAGGATCTCCGCGATCTTCGACAGGTTCACGAGGAAGCCGCGATGCGCCCGGAAGAAGCCGGCGCCGAGCAGGGTCTCGAGCTCCGCGAGCGACCGCTCGACCAGGAAACGGCCGTCCTCCGCCCGCGCGAAGACGAGGACGTCCTCCGCCTCGAACCAGAGCACCTCCGCCGGATCGAGGAGAACGATCTTGGCTCCGCGCCGCCCGGGGATCCTGGCGGGGCTCGCCTCGCGCGCCGGCGGGGTCTGAGAGCCGGGGAGCCCCGCGCGGATCTCCTCGAGCACGCGGAGGAGGTCCGGCTGGGACGGGGCCGCCTGCCGGAGCGCCGCCCGAGCCCGGTCGAGCGCGGCCGCGAACCGCTTCCGTCCGAACGGCTTGAGCAGGTAGTCGATCGAGTTGACCTCGAAGGCCCGGACCGCGTACTGGTCGTGCGCCGTCGTGAAGACGACGCGCGGCAGGTGCCGCGCCCTCCGCAGCACCTCGAAGCCGTCCATCTCGGGCATCTGCACGTCGAGGAAGCACAGGTCCGGCCGCTCCCGGTCGATCGTACGGACCGCCGAGGGGCCGTCCGCCGCCTCTCCGGCGATCTCGACGTCCCCGTGCTCCTCGAGGAGCCTCCGCAGCCGGTCCCTCGCCGGCTTCTCGTCGTCCACGATCACGGCGCGGATGCTCACGGCGCGGGCGCCTCCGCCGCGCTCTCCCGGATGGGGATCTCGATCCTGGCGACCGCCCCGCGGCCGCCGGGGCCCGGCTCCAGGGCCAGCGACCCGGCGCCTCGCGTGAAGACGCCGAGCCGCTGCTCGACGTTCGAGAGACCGTGTCCCTCGCGGATCCGCGAGCCCTCCGACCGCGGGAGGCCGACGCCGTCGTCCGAGACGACGATCTCGAGGACGCCGTCCCGCGCCCGGGCCGAGATCGCGACCGATCCCCCGGACGCGCGCGGCGCGATCCCGTGGCCGACGGCGTTCTCGACGAGGGGCTGGAGGAGAAGCCCCGGGATCCGGACCGCCCGCGCCTCCGGATCGATCCGCCAGAGCACCCGCAGGCGGTCCCCGAACCTCGCCCTCTCGATGTCCAGGTACTCCTCGAGGAAGTCGAGCTCCTCGGACAGCGGGACCGGCCCGGCGTCCGCCGCGCGGAACGTGTATCGGAACAGGTCCGCGAGTCGTTGCAGCAGCTCGTCGGCCCCTTCCGGGTCCTCGCGGAGGAGCGACGAGATCGTGTTCAGCGTGTTGAAGAAGAAATGGGGGTTGATCCTGGCCTGCAGCGCGGCGAGCTCCGCCCTCGCGGCGGTCTCCTTGAGCCGAGCCTCGACGAGGCGGACCTCCTCGACTTCGCGGAGCGTCTCGCTCAGGCGCGCGCGGAGGCTCTCGTACACGTGCACCGTCGCGCCGAGGATGAGCGCCAGGATGCCGTTGATCGCCATGACCGCAACCGTCTGGCGGAAGTCCCGGAGCACGTAGAGCGGGTAGGCGTACAGCACGACGCCGGTTCCCGCGATCGCGCCGGAGAGGAGCGCGAGCCCCAGGAGCCCGAAGCGCGCCGCCGACGGGAGTCCGCGGATCCTGGGGAAGAGGACCACGGACGTCAGGAGCACCGTGAAGCCCACGACGTTCCCGAAGAGGACGCTGATCCAGACGAGCGTCCGGTCGAACCCTCCGGGCCGGAACGCTCCCAGCGCGAATCCGATGGCGGTGCCCGCCGCGGTGTTGCAGGCCCCCCAGAGGAGCGCCTGCAGCCAGACCGGCAGCCCGTCTCGTCGACTCACGTGATCCGCCCCAGGACGAGCGTCACGTCGTCGTACTGCGGGCGGCCCCGGCTCCACCCCCGCACGTCGTCGATCACGAGACGGATCGTCTCCTCGAGATCGCGGGAGCGGTGCCTCTGCAGCGCCTCCACGAGCCTCCTCTCCCCGAACTCCTCGTCGTTCTCGCCCGGGGACTCGATGATCCCGTCCGTGTAGAGGACGAGCAGGTCGCCCGGGGTCATCGCGCGCTCTCCCTCGTGGTACTCCGCCCCGTCCAGGAGGCCGATGGGGAAACCGCCCTCGAGGAGCCGCGACGCCCCGTTCCCGTTGATCCGGAGGGGCGGATAGTGCCCGGCGTTGCTGTACGTCAGGACCCGGCTCTTCCCGTCGTAGCGGGCGAAGAACATCGTCGCGTAGCGGGCGTCGGAGGTCGAGCGCAGGAGCATCTCGTTCAGGCGACGGTTGACCTCCGACGGCGCGACGCCCGGCAGCGCGATGCTCCGCACCGAGGCCTGGAGCCCCGCCATCAGCAGCGCGGCCGGGATCCCTTTTCCCGAGACGTCCGCGATCACGAGACCGATGCTCTCGTCGGAGAAGGGGAGGAAGTCGTAGAGGTCACCTCCGACGCCGATCGCCGGGACGCACGCGCCCGCGAGGTCGAGGCCCCTGACGCGAGGGGCGGCCCGGGGCAGGAGCTCCCGCTGCACGTCGCGGGCGATCGCCATCTCCCGCTCCATCGCTTCCTTTTCCCGCAGGACGCGATAGGACTCCTCGATCTGGCGCTTCATCGAGTCGTAGGTGTGGAGGGCGATCCCCACGACGACGGCGAACGCGGCGTTCATGAAGACGATCACCGCGACCGTCCTCGGGCTCGCGAGCGAGAAGAGGGGCTGGGTGGCGAGGATTGCGACCGACCCGAACAGGGTGCCCGAGAGGAGGGTCAGCACCTGGAGCGCGAAGCGCGCCGCCGCGGGGAGGCGCGAGTACAGCGGGAACACGACCCGCGCGGACGTCAGGGCGGTGAATCCGACGACCTCGGCGAAGAGAACGCTCTGCCGGAGCACGGGCAGGAACCCCGTCGCGCCGCGCGTGAAGACGATCCCGAGTCCGACGACGGCGCCGACGAAGGCCCAGCCCACCGCCCAACCGACGAGGAGACGATACGGGCGCACCGAAGCCGCGAGGGTTGCGACCCGTCTCGCGAGGGGGACGCCCGCACGTCCGCCCGTCACCCGGATCGACTGCGAGGGCGCGGGATCGGTCATCGCGTGCGGTTTCCTCGGGCCGCCGGGGCCCGTCGCCCATGATACGCCCGACCACGGCCTCCGGCTCGGATCTCAGTCGAGCGGAAGGCGTCTCCCGGACCTCGGTCCCGAAGCGCTCACGCGGCCGGCTTGCGGGCGACGATCCCGGCGACGAGGCGGGAGGAGGAGAGATTCGGCGACGGCTCGACCTCCTCGCGCAGTCGCAGGATCTCCCAGTCGTCGAAGACCCTCTTGAGCTCGCCCGGCGCCAGCAGCCGCGCCGGGTCCGCCGGGCTCGCGGCGCCGGACGTCCCCTGCAGGGGGGCCTGGAACACGACGACCCCTCCCGCCTTGAGCCCCTCGCGGATGTCGGTGAAGAGCGGGCGGTGGACGTAGTCGAAGACGGAGATGACGTCGTACGCATCCACCGGGATGATGTGGGTGCCGTCCTCCACGTTGCCGACGACGGCGCGAATCGGCGCGCCCAGGCGGCGGGCGGCCGAGCGGGCGCGCTTCACCGCGGACGGATCGGAGTCGACGCCGTCGACGTCGAACCCTCGAGACGCGAGGTAGATCGCGTTCCTGCCCTCTCCCATGGCGATGTCGAGGGCGAGGCCCATGGGCAGGAGGTGGAAGCTCTCGACCAGGAACGGTTCCGGAGAGAGCCGCCCGGCGCTCCGGCCGTTCCCCTCGATGCCCTGCGCCACGGGGCCCGGCCAGGCCTCGATCCCCCCCTCGAGGTTGAAAAGACCCGGCACGTCGCGCTCGGCGAGAAAGCGGCAGGCCGAGGCGCTCCGCACGCCGTACTCGCACACGACCGCCAGAGGGAAGTCTCCGCGCGGCACCTCGGTCCAGCGGGCGTCGATCTCCTGGAGCGGGATCAGGATCGAGCCGGGGATGTGGCCCTTCTCGAACTCCTCCGGGGCCCGGACGTCGAGCAGGACGAACGGCTCGCCGGTCGCCAGCCTGCGGTAGAGGTCCTCTCCTCCGATCGTCCCGAATCGCGCTTCTCTCGCCACGTCGCCTCTGTGTCTCGGAAGGGGAAATGCAATATAGCGAATCGGGAGCGCGGCCGCCGCAGCCCGGGATGTGGCGCCGTCACGCTCCGTGGGGACAGTCGGGACGGAGCGCGCAGGAATCGCAGGCCGGCTTCCGGGCCCTGCAGACCTTCCGGCCGTGCTGGATCAGCGCGTGAGAGACGAAGGTCCAGTCGGATTCGCGGAGGAGGAGCATCAGGTCGCGCTCGATCCCGGCGGGATCGGTTCTCGCGGACAGGCCCAGCCGGGCCGCGAGTCTCGTGACGTGCGTGTCCACGGGGATCGCCGGCCGGCCCCACCACGTTCCCAGGAGGACGTTCGCGGTCTTCCGCCCGACGCCCGGGAGCTCGACGAGGTCCTCCATCCGATCGGGCACCTCCCCCCCGTGGCGCTCGACCAGCGCCTTCCCGAGGCCGATCAGGGAGGCCGACTTGTTCCGGAAGAACCCGGTGCTGCGAATCAGCTCCTCGATCTCGGCGCGATCGGCGCCGGCGTAGTCGGCGGCTCTCGGGTATCGGCGGAACAGGGCCGGGGTCACGCGGTTCACGCGCTCGTCCGTGCACTGCGCCGACAGGATCGTGGCGACGAGGAGCTCGAGGGGGCTCCGGTGCCGGAGCGCGCACGTCGCCGCCGGGTGGAGACGCCGCAGCCCGGCGACGATCCGCGCCGCCCTCGCCCGCAGCTCTGCGGGCGGCTCAGGCGCGGCGGCCAAGGACTCCTCGGGCGCCGCGCCGTCGCGCCGCCAGGTGATCGAGCAGCCGATCGAGAGGCCAGGCGTTCAGGATGTCCTCCGCGCGGCACCCGCCGCGCCGCGCCGTGCCGAGCCCGTACTCGACGTCGCGGAGCCCGGCTACGGAGTGGGAATCCGGACTCACGCTCGTTCGCATTCCTCGGGCGAGCCCGTAGCGGAGAGCCCGCGCATCGAGATCGAGGCGCTGGGGGTGCGCGTTGATCTCCACCGCCACCCCGCGCTCGGCCGCCGCGTCCAGGACCCGCGGCAGGTCCAGGGGATAGGGGTCCCGGGCGAGGAGGAGCCTCCCCGTCGGGTGGCCGATCATGTCGACCGGTGCGTGCCGCGCCGCCCGGACGAGGCGTTCCGTCTGCGCCTCCCTGTCCAGCCCGAACCGGCTGTGGACGGAGGCGACGACGAGCTCGAACTTCTCGAGGAAGTCGTCGGGGAAGTCGAGCGATCCGTCCGGAAGGATGTCCACCTCGACGCCCCTCAGGATCCGGAACGAGCCGCCGTAGGAGGCGTTGAGCCCCTCGATCTCCTTCCACTGCTCCCGGAAGCGTTCGGGCGAGAGCCCCCCCGCGTAGGCCGCGGCCCGCGAGTGATCGCAGAGCCCCAGGTAGGACATCCCGAGCGCGCGGGCCCCCTCGGCCATCTCGGCGACGGTGGCGAGACCGTCCGACCAGACCGAATGGCAATGGAGAACACCCCGAAGGTCGCCGCTCTCGACGAGGCGGGGAAGCCGCCCGCTCTCCGCGGCCTCGATCTCGCCCTCGCCCTCACGCAGCTCGGGCGGGATCCACGGGAGGCCGAGCTCGCGGAAGATCGCCTCCTCGTCCGTGCACTCGACCTCCGATCCGTCCGTCCGGCGCGTCATCCGGCTCTCGTCGAGGTCGAGGCCGAGACGATTCGCCCGGGCCCTGAGCGCGGCGTTGTGCTCGCGGCTCCCCGTGGCGTGGGCGAGGGCGAAGGGAAACGAGCGGGGGGGGACGACGCGCAGATCCGCCTGCGGGCCCGACTCGAGCATCACCGAGCACCGGTCCGGCCCGCGATCGATCACCTCCGCGACGCCGCGGGCGGAGGCGAACGCGGCCAGAGCCGGCTCCGGCCGGTCCGCCGCCGCGACGAGGTCGACGTTCCTCGATGTCTCCACGCAGCGTCGGACGGATCCTCCGACCTCGGCGCGGAGAACGCCCTCGGTCCGTCGCAGGATCGCGAGAAGGCGCGCAGCCTCTCCCCGGACCAGGGGCTGGAGATGGAGACCCGAGTCCCTCCGGAGCCGCTCGATTCCCTCCAGGATCTTCCTCTCGGTGGCCTCGCCGAAGCCGTCGAGCGCCCGGAGGCGCCCCTGCCGGCAGAGGTACTCCAGCTCGCCGAGGGTGGAGATCCCGAGCCTCTCGTGGATCGCCCTCGCCTTCTGCGGTCCGAGCCCGGGGATCCCGAGCCACTCGAGGAGCCCCCGGGGAACCCGCGCCCGCAGCTCCTCGAGGTACGGGAGCTCGCCCTTCGCGACGAGCGTCGAGATCTTCTGCGCGAGCGCGTCGCCGATTCCCTTCAACTTGCGGATCTCGCCCGACGCGACGAGGTCTCCGAGATCGCGGTCGAGCCCCCGGAGCGTCCTCGCGGCGCTCGCGTAGGCACGCCCCTTGAACGGGTTCTCCCCGAGGAAATCGAGCAGCGCCGCGATCTCGTCGAGGGCGTCGGCGACGGCGCCGCGATCCATCAGCGGGCCACCGAGAAGCGGAGGTAGATCTCGTCGTCGAGCCGATCGACCGAGAGGAGGCGCAGGCGCCTTCGCGCGCCCACGGACAGCCCCTCCCCCTCGAGGATCGTCGGCGCGTCCCTCCCGCCCAGGAGCGCCGGCACGACGGTGACGTACAGCTCGTCGAGCAGGTCGCCGCGGACGAACTCCCAGTTCGTCTCGCCCCCGCCCTCGACGAGAAGCCGCCCCACGCCGCGGGCCCTGAGCCGCCTCAGCAGCTCGGGGAGGTCGACGCGGTCCCGCCCGACCCGCCAGACCTCCGCGCAGCGCCCGAGGGCCTCGACCCGCCCGGCCGGCGCGCCCTCGACCGTCGCGACGATCCGGGCCGAGGCGGGTCCCTCGCGGAAGAAGCGGGAGGCCGGGTCGATGGCGGCCGACGCGGTCACGACGACGTTCAGGAGCCCCTCCGGCTTTCCCAGCGACCGCCGGTACGCCCGCGCTTCCTCGTCCCGGATGTGGAGGGGAGGATCGTCGGTCCGGAGCGTCCCCGCGCCGACGAGCACCGCGTCCGACTCGGCCCGGAACCGGTCCATCGTCTTCCGGTCGCGGCGCGACGTGAACCCGGGATACTCCCTCGCGGCGGAGGAGATCTTTCCGTCGGCCGTCATGGCCATGTTCATGCAGACGAACGGGCGTTCCACGCGCACCCCTCGGCGGTTCCGACATTGTACCAGGGGAGAGCGGCGCCCCCGCGGCCCGGCGCACTTGCAACCCACCCCCCCCGTTCGCGTAAGCTCTCTCCGGATTCCCCCGCCGATCGGAAGCCGATTCTCGCGCCGGGCGCGGGGGACGAGGAGGCATCGATGCATCGGATAGCGCGCCGTACCGTCCTGGCCCTGCTCGCCGCCGCTCTGTCGCTGGCGGCCGTCACCGCCTCCGCCGCCCCGGCGGCCGGGGCGCCGGGCGGGATCGCGGCCTCGGTCGACATCCCCTACGCGAAGTTCACCCTCGACAACGGGCTGACGCTCCTCGTCCACGAGGACCACAAGGTCCCGATCGTGGCCGTGAACGTCTGGTACCACGTGGGCTCGAAGAACGAGAAGCCGGGACGCACGGGCTTCGCCCACCTGTTCGAGCACCTGATGTTCAACGGGAGCGAGAACTTCAACGACGACTATTTCAAGGTCCTCGAGCGCCTCGGCGCCACGGACCTGAACGGGACGACGAACGAGGACCGGACGAACTACTTCCAGAACGTCCCGTCCTCCGCCCTCGACACCGTCCTCTGGATGGAGTCCGACCGGATGGGCCACCTGGTCGGCGCGATCGACCAGGTGCGGCTCGACGAGCAGCGCGGCGTCGTCCAGAACGAGAAGCGGCAGTACGACAACGAGCCGTACAGCCTGAGCGAGGAGGCGATCGCGCGCGCCTGCTTCCCGGCGGGGCACCCGTACTCCTGGACCGTGATCGGTGCGATGGAGGACCTCTCGGCGGCCAGCCTCGAGGACGTGCACGAGTGGTTCCGGACCTACTACGGGGCCGCCAATGCGGTGATCGTGATCGCGGGGGACATCGATCCCGAGACGGCGAAGAAGAAGGTCGAGAGCTACTTCGGCGACATCCCTCCCGGCCCCCCGGTCCAGAGGCCCGCCGCGTGGGTCGCGAAGCGGAGCGGGGAGCAGCGGCGCGTGGCGCAGGACCGGGTCCCGCAGGCCCGGCTCTACAAGGTGTGGAACGTCCCCGAGCACTCGGCCGCCGACGGCGACCGCCTCGAGCTGGTCGCGTCGATCCTCTCGTCGGGAAAGACGTCGCGGCTCTACAAGCGCCTGGTCTACGACGAGCAGATCGCGACGGGCGTCCGGGCGTTCCTGGACCGGAGGGAGATCGCCGGCCTGTTCTACGTCGTCGCCACCGCGAAGCCGGGGGAAGACCTCGCGCGGATCGAGAAGGCGATCGACGAGGAGATGGCCCGGTTCCTCGAGGAAGGCCCGACGGGGGAGGAGCTGTCGCGCGCGCGGACCGAGAACCTCGCCGACTTCGTGCGGGGCGTGGAGCGGATCGGCGGGTTCGGCGGCAAGTCCGACGTGCTGGCCATGAGCCAGGTCTACGACGGCAGCCCCGACGCCTGGAAGGCGCAGATGGGCCGCATCGAGTCCGCGGGGGCGGCCGACGTCCGCGACGCGGCGCGGCGGTGGCTGTCGGACGGCGTCTTCGTGCTCGAGATCCATCCGTTCCCCGAGTACCGGACGGCAGCGGCCGGCGCCGACCGGTCGAAGCGGCCCGAGCCGGGCGTCCCGCCGCAGGCCGCGTTTCCCCCGCTGCAGCGGGCGAAGCTCCCGAACGGTCTCGAGGTGATCCTGGCCGAGCGGCACTCGATCCCCGTGATCGACATGAACCTGATGCTCGACGCCGGCTATGCCTCCGACCTCACCGCGGTCCCGGGGCTCGCGCAGCTCGCCATGGGAATGCTCGACGAGGGGACGAAGACGCGTTCGTCGCTCGAGATCAGCGACGAGCTGCGCGCCCTCGGCGCGGAGCTCGGGACCGGGTCGGACCTCGACACGTCCACCGTCTCTCTGTCCGCGCTCAAGGCCAACCTCGACGCCTCGCTCGCGATCTACGCGGACGTCGTGCTCCGTCCGTCGTTCCCGCAGCCCGACCTCGATAGGCTGAAGAAGCAGCAGCTGGCGGGGATCCGCTCGGAGAAGGTCCAGCCGTTCGCGATGGCGCTTCGCGTCTTCCCGCGCCTTCTCTACGGGGCCGACCACGCCTACGGGACGCCGTTCACGGGATCGGGGTTCGAGAGCACGGTCCCGGCGATCACGAGGGAGGACCTCGTCCGGTTCCACGACAGCTGGTTCAAGCCCAACCACGCGAAGCTGATCGTCGTGGGCGACACCACGATGGGAGAGATCCGCCCGAAGCTCGAAACCCTCTTCCGGGACTGGAAGCCGGGCGACGTCCCGAAGAAGAACCTCCGGGTGGTGGACCAGCAGGCGAAGCAGGTCGTTTATCTCGTGGATCGGCCGGGGTCGGTCCAGTCGGTGGTCATCGCGGGCCATGTCGCTCCGCCCCGGGCGAACCCGGACGAGATCGCGTTCGAGACGATCAACTACCTGCTCGGCGGGGTGTTCACGTCGCGCATCAACATGAACCTGCGCGAGGACAAGCACTGGACGTACGGGGCAGGGAGCTTCATCGTGCCGGCGAGCGGCCAGAGGCCGCTCCTGGCCTACACGTCCGTACAGAGCGACAAGACGAAGGAGACGATCCAGGAGATCGCGAAGGAGCTGCGGGGGCCGCTGGGACCCAGGCCGTTCGTCGCGGACGAGTTGACCCAGGCCAAGGACGGGCTCACGCTCGCGCTCCCGGGGTCCTGGGAGACCTCGCGGGCGGTCCTGGCGTCCATCGCGGAGATGCTCCGCTTCGGGCTGCCGGAGGACTACTTCGCGACGTACCCCGCGAAGGTGCGGGCGCTCGACCTCGGCAAGCTCTCGGCCGCCTCCCCGAAGCTCCTGCAGCCCGACCACGTCGTCTGGCTGGTCATCGGCGATCGCGCGAAGATCGGAGCGTCCCTCGCCGAGCTGGGCCTCGGCGAGATCCGCCTTCTCGACGCGGACGGGAACCCGATGTGATCCCTCGGGGCCGCGGGGTCCCGCCCCGCGGCCCCGAGGCCGGCTCCCCCGGTCTTCCCGGGAGGAGGGGAGATGGACCCGAAGCTTCCGACGCGGGACGAGGGGATGGCGCTGCTCATGGAGCACACGAAGGCTCCGGGGCTCCTCAAGCACGCCCGGTCGGTCGAGGCCGCGCTCCGGGCCCACGCGCGGCGCCTCGGGGAGGATGAGCATGCGTGGGGGCTCGTGGGGCTCCTCCACGATTTCGATTACGAGCGCTGGCCGGACGCCGAGAACCACCCGTTCCGGGGGGCGGAGATCCTCGCGGAGCGCGGGTACCCGGAGTGGTTCCGGCGCGCCGTCCTATCGCACGCGTCGCACACCGGAGTGACGCGCGAGACCGCGCTCGAGAAGACGCTCTTCGCCTGCGACGAGCTGTGCGGGTTCCTCGCGGCATGCGCGCTCGTCACGCCTTCGAAGTCGATCCTCGATCTCGAGGTCCCGTCGGTCCGGAGGCGGATGAAGGACAAGGCGTTCGCGAGGGCCGTGAGCCGGGCCGAGATCGTCGAGGGCTCGGCGCTCGTGGGAATGGACCTCGACGAGCACATCGCCTTCGTGCTGGACGCGCTGCGCGGCATCGCGGACGATCTCGGGCTGGCCGGGGCCCGGCCGTAGCCGTCCGGTCCCGGCCTCGGGGAGCGGCGTTACAATCGACCCGGGGTGAGCGCCGTGCTCGAAAGGTGGTTCCGGCTCCGCGAGGCGGGCACGACCGTCCGGGCCGAGGTCCTCGGCGGGGCGACCACCTTCATGACGATGGCGTACATCGTCTTCGTCAACCCCGCCGTCCTCTCGCAGGCGGGGATGGACTTCGGGTCCGTGCTGACCGCCACCTGCCTCTCCGCGGCGGTCGCGACCTGGGTCATGGGCCTCGCCGCGAACTATCCGATCGCGATGGCCCCGGCCATGGGGGAGAACTTCTTCTTCCTCGGCGTCGTCGTGGGGATGGGCGTTCCCTGGCAGGCGGTGCTCGCGGCGGTGTTCGTCTCGGGGGTCGCGTTCTTCCTGCTCACCTTCCTGCGGGTGCGCGAGATGGTCATCGACGCCGTCCCGGCGTCGCTCAAGCACGCGATCGCCGCGGGGATCGGGTTCTTCATCGCCTTCATCGGCCTGGTCAACGCAGGGATCGTCGAGCGGCCGGCGGGAGGCGGGATCGTCCACCTCGGGAGCGTCACACGGCCGGCGACGCTCGTGGCGTGGGCCGGACTGGCGGTCACGGTCGCCCTGATGGCGCGCCGGGTCCGCGGGGCGATCCTGCTCGGGATGGCGGTCTCCACGGCGCTGGCGTGGGCGGCGGGGCTCGTGCGCTGGGAAGGGTTCTTCGAGATGCCGCCGTCGCTCGCGCCCACCTTCCTGCAGCTCGACCTCCGGGCGCTCGCGGACCCGGAGATGGTCCCGGTCGTCGTCCTGTTCCTGTTCATGGCGGTCTTCGACGCGATCGGCACGCTCATCGGGATCGGGGAGCAGGGAGGCTTTCTCCGGGAGGGGAGGCTCCCGCGCGCGACGCGCGCGCTGATGGCGGACTCCTCGGGGACGGTCCTCGGATCCCTTCTCGGGACCTCGACCGTGACCGCCTACGTCGAGAGCGCGACGGGAGTCGAAGCCGGCGCGCGCACCGGCCTCGCGAACGTCGTGACCGGCGGGCTGTTCCTGGCGGCGCTGTTCACCGCCCCGCTCGTCCGGATGGTGGGAGGCGGAGTGCCGGTCGACGGAGGCAACGTGCTCCAGCCGCTGACGGCGCCCGCGCTGATCGTGGTCGGGAGCCTGATGGCCGGGAACCTCCTGCGGATCGACTGGAAGGACGCGACCGAGTCCTTCCCGGCCTTCCTCGTGATCGCGGGGATCCCGTTCAGCTGGTCGATCGCCGACGGGATCGCCTTCGGCTTCGTGTCGTACCCGGCCCTGAAGCTGCTCACCGGCCGGCCGCGCGAGGCGTCCGCGCTCGTCTACGTCTTGGGGCTCCTGTTCGTGCTCCGGTTCGCGCTCCTGAAGTGAGCCCGCCCCGCGCCGCCCGGGGCCTTCCCTCGCGGCCCGTCACGCCAGCTTGTACCCGATCTTCCGCAGCAGATCGATGCGGGCCGCGCGCTCCGAGGCGCCCTCGACGCCCCTCGGGGAGGACCCGTCGACGACCCCGAGGATCGCGCGCCCGCCGCCGTGCTCCGCGACGATCACGGTCGTCGGATTGGCCGTCGCGCAGAAGATCCGGCAGACCTCGGGAACGGACTTCAGCGTGTTGAGGACGTTCACCGGGTAGGCGTTCTCGAGGAACAGGAGAAACGAGTGCCCGGCGCCGATCCGCGCCGCGTTCGACGCCGCCAAGCTCCGGAGACGCTCGTCGTTCCCCTCGACGCGGACGAGGCACGGTCCCGAGGCCTCGCAGAAGGCGAGCCCCCACCTCGCCGCCGGAACGGTCGACGCCATCGCCTCGTGGAGGTCCTCGACCGTCTTGATGAAGTGGGAATGGCCGAGGACGAAGTTGAGGTCTTCGGGCTTCTCGATCGGAACGGGGATCAGGTCCATGGCGGCCTCCTCGGACGTCCGATGTTCCGCGCGGGCGCCCGGTCCGTCAACCGTCCCGGCGCGGCGCCGGCGGGTACACGAGCAGCCGCAGGATCCGGCGGCCGCGCACGCGCGCGACCTCGATCCTCCGGTCGCCGATCTCGACCGTGTCGCCGACCCGGGCGATGCGGCCGAGGCGGTCGAACGCCAGGCCCCCGATCGTGTCCACCCCCTCCGGCGCGAGCTCCTCCGGGATCCCGAGCTTCTCCTCGATCTCGTCCACGGAGAGCGCCGCGTCCACCGAGTACCGCCCTTCGCCGAGCGCGATCACCTTGGGGGGCTCCTGGTCGAACTCGTCCTGGATCTCTCCGGTCAGCTCCTCGACGACGTCCTCGAGGGTGACGATCCCCGACGTCCCGCCGTACTCGTCGAGGACGATCGCCATGTGCAGATGGCTCTTCTGGAAGAGCGCGAGCGCGCGCTCGAGCCGGAGGGACTCCGGGATGAACAAGGCCTCCCGCGCGATCGCCCTCAGGTCCTCCGACCGCGCCCCCCGCTCGGGAACCAGGAAGAGGTCCTTGATGTTGAGGACTCCGACGACCCGGTCGACGTCGCCGTCGCAGAGCGGGTAGCGCGTGTGCACCCCCTCCCGGGCGGCGGCGAGGTTCTCGGCGTACGGGCGGTTGGCGTCCAGGAACACGATGTCTCCGCGCGGCACCATGATCTGCCGTACCGAGCGGTCGGCGAAGTCGAGCGCGTTCTCGAGGAGCCTCGCGTGCGTGGCCGAGATCGCGCCCGAGCGGTGGCTCCCCGCGAGGATGAGCCGCAGCTCCTCCTCACTGTGCGCCTCGTCCTTCTGCGGGAGCGGCGAGAGGCCGAGCCCGCGGATCGCCAGATTGGCCGCCTCGTTGAGGACCCAGATCAGAGGATAGAACGCCGCGTGGAAGGCGCGGATCGGCCACGAGACGAAGAGCGCCACCCCCTCAGCCCGGCGGATCGCGAGCGTCTTCGGGGCAAGCTCTCCGAGCACGACGTGGAGGAACGTGATCGTGAGGAAGGCGAAGGTCAGCGACACCGAGCGCACGGCGGCGGGGCTCGCGACGCCGCTCCGGGCCAGGACCGGCTCGACGAGGGCCGCAAAGGCGGGCTCCCCGAGCCACCCCAGGCCCAGGGACGCCAGCGTCACGCCGAGCTGGCACGCCGAGAGATACGCGTTCAGGTCCCGGAGGACGGCGCGGACCGCCTGGGCCCGCTTCACGCCGCGCTCGACCAGCTCCTCGATCCGGGTGTCCCGCACCTTCACGATCGCGAACTCGGTCGCGACGAAGAACGCGTTGAGGAGGACCAGCCCGAGTGCGAAGAGAATGAACAGTGCCGTCATGGTCTGTCCTCGCGGAGCGCCGCGCGCCCGCGGGGTCGCGCC
Source organism: uncultured Acidobacteriota bacterium (assembly GCA_937864465.1). GTDB lineage: Bacteria > Acidobacteriota > Polarisedimenticolia > Polarisedimenticolales > JAIQFR01 > CALMJU01. Next base: position 22,547 of record CALMJU010000018.1, on the reverse strand, counting down.
AGTATACCAGCCCCGGGAGCGGGTCCTCGCGACGTCAGCGGACGGTCGTGGGGGTGCCGTCCGGTTCGAACAGGTCTCCCCGGTCGAGAAAGAGCCGGAGCCTTGCGATCACCTCCCGGGAGGTCCGGAGGTGTGTCGGGTCGAAGGCGACGGCGCGGTCTCGGTTCCGGGCGAGCCATCGCGCGACGATCTCGACGTCGACGTCCGGCCCGGGGAGGGGCATGGGACCGGGGTCGCCGGAGAAGAAGTGGCTCTCGAGGGCGCGCTCGATCCGCTTGAGGCCCCCCCCGCGGGGACCGATGGCGACCCGGTCGACCAGGCGGCCGTCCCGTAGGAGGTAAGCGCGCAGGGCGTACGGGGGCGCGGCGGGCTCGAGGACGAGGATCGACCGGAGCCTCCCCCGGCGCCCCCCGCGAGGGCGAATCGTTCGCTGGACGTTCCGCTGCGGCCGCTTCCGCCGGATCGCCGCCGCCTCACGCAGCATCGCCTCGAGGTCCGAGGACAGGGGATCGACCTCGATCCGGTGCAGCGCTTCCAGCAGGGAGCGCACGCGGGCGGAGCGCCCCGCGCCCGCGCGGAAGTACGAGGAGATCCGCTCGCGCAGGTTGCTGGATCTCCCGACGTAGAGCAGCTTCCCCTCCGCGTCGAGGAACCGGTACGTTCCCGGCGCCGCCGGGATCTCGCGGAGGAACGCGCGATCGAAGGCGAAGCGGGACCAGTCGACGGGAGGAGGGCCGAGCGAGGCGGCCCGGAGGGACTCGAGGGTCTCCCCCGGGCGCCGCAGCGCTTCGAGGGCCCGCGCGAGCACCTCCGCGGCGTCGAGCGGGTCCTCCGAGCTCCGCCACGAGAGGCCGAGCCGGGCCGCGAGCGCCTCGAACTCCCGGCCGGCGGCCATCCCGAGCCTCGCCTGCGCGAGCCTCCGGAGCGAGATTGGCGCGTCGAGGGGCTCGTCGAGCCATCGCTCGAGGGCGACGAGCGCTCCCGGCGGGTCGTGGATCAGGGGAACGGCGCCGCGGAGCGCCTCGCGCACCGCCTCGCGCAGGTCGTCGCCGAGGCGTCCCGGCGCGATGTCCCCTCCGCAGGCGGCGGAGACCTCTCCGCCCTCGATCCGGATCGCAGCGACGGTCGCCGGCTCGAAGGAAGCGCGCGGGGCGGGGCGTCTGCCGGTGACGAGGAGCAGGACGAGCGGTGCCTCGGAGCTCCCGTCGGACGCCTCCCGGGCCGGCTCCGAGAGCGTCCACCCGTCCTCCCCGGCGACGAGGCGCGGATCGCCGCCGAACGCCGCCTCCAGGATCTTCCGGGCGGTTCCCTCGTCGGGCGGGCGCACGGCGAGCACGTCCTGGGCGAGCCGCACGCTCGACAGGGGCACGGACACTCCGCGCAGGCGCCGCACCGCGCGCTCTGCCGGAAGGGAAACGGGACGGCGGGGGTGCGTCATGACGGCCCCGCGACGGCGGCGCGGATCCGCCCGCCGACGCATTCCGATTCTGGCATCGGGAGCCGCTCGGGTCAAAGCCGAAGGCCACGGGCGGGGCGCGATCGTTCGCGCCGTGTGATACAAAGGCGCGGGGTGCCGCATGGGCGAGGCGGAGCGGGGGGCGATCATCCTCGAGAAGCGGCGGGCGGCCGCCCGGTCGGTCGGCTCCGGGTTCCTGCTCACGGCGCTCAAGCTCGCGGCGGGCCTGGCCACCGGGTCGCTCGGCCTCATGGCCGAGGCGGCCCACTCGGCGCTCGACCTCGCGGCCGCCGGGATGACCTGGTTCGCGGTGCGGACCTCGGCGAAGCCCCCCGACGAGGACCATCCGTACGGCCACGGCAAGATCGAGCACCTCACCGCGCTGGGGGAGACGCTCCTGCTGGTCCTGACCTCCCTCTGGATCCTCTACGAGGCCGCGCGCCGGGTGCTCGGCGGCGGGCCCGAGGTCGAGCCTTCGATCGCGGCGTTCGCGGTCATGGCGATCTCGATCGCGGTGGACATCGTCCGGTCCCGGGACCTGAAGCGGGTCGCCGTGCGAAGCGGGAGCCAGGCGCTCGAGGCGGACGCTCTCCACTTCAGCACGGACATCTTCTCGTCGGCGGTCGTGATCGCGGGGCTCTTCGGTGTCGTCGTCGCCCGCGAGACCGGCATCGAGTGGCTGTTCCTCGCGGACCCGATCGCCGCGAGCTTGGTCGCCGTGATCGTGCTCGTCCTCTCCTGGCAGCTCGGAAGGCGTGCCGCGGACATGCTCCTCGATCGCGCCCCCGAGTGGGCGGCCGCATCGGTCGAGCGGGCGCTCCGGGGGCTCGAGGGGCTCGAGAAACCGCCTCGCGCCCGGGTCCGGCAATCCGGCGACCGGATCCTGGCGGACGTGGAGCTGACGCTCCGGCGCGGCCTGCCGCTGGCGGAGGGGGAGCGGATCGCGGACCAGGCGCGGGCCCGGTTGCGGGAGGCGTTCGAAACCGGCGCAGTCGTCACGGTCGCCCTCGTGGCCTCGCACGAAGGGGCGGAGAGCCTGCGGCAACGGGTCGCTACGGCCGTCGCGATGGAAGGGGTCCACGCTCACAACATCACGCTCCGGGAGGCCGGGGGCGGAACACAGGCGGATCTGCACCTCGAGCTCCCCGGCGATCTGACGCTGGCCGAGGGGCACACGATCGCGGACCGCGTGGAGGCGCGCATCCTCTCGGAGGTTCCGGAGATCCGGCGCGCCGACATCCATCTCGAGCAGCACGACGAGAGGGCGACGGTCGCGGAGTCGCTGGGAGAGGAACGGAGGCGGGACATCGAGCGGCGCATCCACGAGGCGGCGCGGCCGATCGTCGGGGATCACGCGCTGCACGACCTCCATCTCGCAGAGACACCCGCGGGCGTCTACCTCTCGTGCCACTGCTCCGTGCCCGCCGAAACCTCGCTCGCGGACGTCCACGCCCTCACCGAGCGGCTCGAGCGGGCGTTCCGGCAGGCCGCGCCGGACCTCGCGAGGGTGTCGGTGCATGCCGAGCCGCTCGGCAGCCCGCGACACGCGGGCCGCGGGGAGGACTGAGCCGCGCCCGGGGCGCTACGCCTGGCCCGCCTCCGAAAGGTCCGGCGGCAGGATTCCCGAGGCCTCCAGATAGCCGAAGCCGCGACCCGCCGCGTAGGTGGCGCACTCCCGGATCTTGCGCAGGAGTGCGGTGCAGGCCGGCCCCTCCGCTTGCCGGGCTGCGACCCGGATGATCCGCGCCCCCGCGTCCGCCAGGAAGCCGATCAGGTCGGGCACGTCCTCCGGGGCCACGAAGGCCCCCACCTGGTTCGGGCGGGAGATCTCGACGCCGAGCGACTCGCCGAATCCGGGAAACTCCTCGCACGGGCCCGGGAGGATCCTCCTCGCGGGCACCAGGGACTCGGGAGGGGAAATCCCGGCGGCGCGGCAGATCGTGTCGAGGCCGTCGACGTCGCGGGCGAGCCAGAAGGGGACGACCCTCGCGTGGAGGCGGACCGCCCGGAGGGCGCCTTCCTCCCGCAGCACCTCGGCCGCCGGCCTGCCGGCGGCCTCTCCCCTTCCCCACGGCATGCCCCGCCTCGCCGCTTCCGCGAGGTCCCGGATCGCCGTGAGGTCGGCCAGCAGATCCGACCTGTGCATGAGGTCGGGGGAGGGATCGGGGCCGTCCTCGGGGACCAGGTGCTTCCCGAGCTCGGGGTCGAGCCGGGCGAGCTGCTCCCTCGCGAGGGATTCGACGTCGTCGGCGGACGCGGCGGAGACGTAGCGCTCGACCGTCTCCGCCACCTTCGCGGCCGAGGACTCCGCCACGAGGAACGGGCGGCCGAAGAGGTGGAGGTCGGGCTCCACGCACCGGGACGCCAGGCGGGAGACCTCCTCCGGCCGGAAGTCGAAACGGTCGAGCGTCCACCGGATCCGCGTCCACAGGTCGGCCCCGCGGTCGGGTTCGGGCGGCGCGGCCGCGGAGAGCGCGGTCTCGAGCGCGCGGGTGAAGCGGCGCGCCTGCCACGCGACCTTTCGCAGCCGGACGGCTTCCGCGACGAACCCCTCCGGGTTGATCTTGCTCCCGGCCACGAGCGGCCCGATCGTGTCGTCGAAGAACCCCGTGTCGACGGGGTGGAACGACAGCCAGCCTTTCATGGCATCTCCCGCGCGCGGGCCTCGAGCGCCGCATCGACCACGGCGGGAAGCGTCCGCCCCGCCGGCCCCTCGACGAAGAACCCCGAAGGTCCCAGCCCCGCCTCCGTCCGGCGCGTCGGGGCCAGGTTGAACTCGACGAGGCTGCCCCCGCCTTCGAGAACGTCCCCCGGAAGGGAGCCGGCCGGCGCCACCTCCGCAGAGGTGCCGACGACCAGCATCGCGCTCGCGCCGGCGACGAGCGCCCTGGCCCGCGCCATCTCCCGCACAGGCTCCTCGAACAGCACGACGTTCGGTTTGAGCGGGCTCCCGCAGGCGGCGCATCGCGGGGGAGGTCCGGGCTCGAGGTGCGCCGCGAGGAGAGGCTCGATCGCCCGGCAGACGGTGCACTCCAGGTTCCTGCCCTCCCCGTGGATCTCGATCACCGTCTCGCTCCCGGCCGCCCGGTGGAGGCCGTCGATGTTCTGGGTGACGATTCCTGCGAGAAGGCCCTCCCGCTCGAGCCGCGCCAGTGCGCGGTGTCCCGCGTTCGGCTCGCGCCCGGCGATGGAGGCCCCGAGGGCCCGGTAGAGCTCCCACGCCTTCGCGGGGGAGCGGAGGAAGCAGGAGAGCGTCGCGTACTCCATGGGGTCGAACACGGACCACAGTCCGCCCGGGCTCCGGAAGCCGGGGACACCGCTTTCCACGGAGAGCCCGGCGCCCGTGAGCGCGACGACCCGCCGGGCGGAGGCGAGGAGACGTCCCAAGGTCTCGACGTCGCCCGCGAGGGTGCCGTCGCGCGAGAGGCGAAGGCGATTCGCGCGGTCCATGGCTCGGGCCGAGTGTACCGCCGAGCGCCCTGCGGGGGAAGCGAGAGAGCCTACCCCGCGGCGGGGGCAGGGGCTATGCTGGGCGCGCCGGCGGAGCCGGCGGGGAGGGGCGCGATGGACGGGAGAGATCTCTGGGATCGCTACCGGGCCTGGCTGTTCGACGCTCCGGGGCTCGGGTTCCGGCTGGACGTCAGCCGGATGGGGCTCCCCGCCGATCTCCTCCGCACCATGGACGGTCCGGTCGCGCGCGCACTGGACGCGATGGACGCGCTCGAGGCCGGAGCCGTCGCCAACCCCGACGAGCGGCGCATGGTGGGCCACTACTGGCTCCGGGCCCCCGAGCTCGCCCCCTCGCCGGACATCGCGGACGCGATCCGGCGAACGGAGGCGAAGGTCCTGCATTTCTCGGCGAGGGTCCACGAGGGGCGCGTCCGGCCGCCGGGCGCCGATCGCTTCACGCGTCTCCTCGTGATCGGGATCGGCGGGTCGGCCCTGGGCCCGCAGTTCCTCGCCGACGCGCTGGGAAGCCCGACGGGACCGATGACCCCGCACTTCCTCGACAACACCGACCCCGACGGGATCGATCGCGTTCTGGCGTCCATCGGCCGCGAGCTCGACCGGACGCTCTCCGTCGTGATCTCGAAGTCGGGCGGCACGCCCGAGACGCGCAACGGGATGCTGGAGGCGGCGGCCGCCTACCGCGGCCTCGGGCTCGAGTTCGCGCGTCACGCCGTCGCCGTGACCGGCGAGGGGAGCGCGCTCGGCCGGATCGCCGCGGAGCAGGGGTTCCTGGAGCGCTTCCCGATGTGGGACTGGGTCGGGGGGCGGACGTCCGCGACCTCCGCCGTGGGGCTCCTCCCCTCGGCGCTCCTCGGGATCGACGCGAAGGGGATCCTCTCCGGCGCGGCCGAGATGGACGGGCTGACACGGTCGCGGCAGGCCTCGAAGAACCCCGCGATGCTCCTCGCGCTCTCGTGGCACCACGCGGGGGACGGCAGGGGCGCCAGGGACATGGTCGTCCTGCCGTACAAGGACCGTCTCGCGCTCCTCGGCCGGTACCTCCAGCAGCTCGTGATGGAGTCTCTCGGGAAGGGAAGGGATCTCGACGGCCGGGAGGTGCGCCAGGGGATCGCAGTTTACGGGAACAAGGGCTCGACCGACCAGCACGCGTACGTCCAGCAGCTCCGCGAAGGGGTGCCGAACTTCTTCGCGACCTTCGTCGAGGTGCTCCGCGACCGCGAGGGGGAGAGCCTCGAGGTCGAGCCGGGCGTCACGTCCGGGGACTACCTGGGCGGCTTCCTTCTGGGGACGCGCCGCGCGCTCCACGAGAGCGGGCGCCCCTCGATCACGATCACGGTCCCCGACGCGAGCCCCCGGAGCGTCGGCGCGTTGATCGCGCTCTTCGAGCGCGCGGTCGGCTTCTACGCTTCCCTCGTCCGCGTCAACGCCTACGACCAGCCGGGAGTCGAGGCGGGAAAGAGGGCCGCCGCCGCCGTCCTGGAGCTGCAGCGGAAGCTTCTCGCGGCGCTCCGCGCCCGCGGTCCCGCCGGGGGGACCGCGGAAGAGCTGGCGGAGGCCGCCGGCTCGCCCGAGGAAGCGGAGACCGCGTTCCGCCTGCTCGAGCGGCTGTCGGCCAACCCCGGCCGGAAGGTCGTCCGCGCGCCCGGGTCGAGCCCGTTCGACGCCGTGTACCGTCTTCGCTCCTGAGGCGCGGGAGCGTCCGTCCGCGGAGGGACCCGATGGCGATCCGGGTGGCAGACCTTCACTGCGACACGCCCCTCGAGATCCGGGGCGGCGCCGACCTGGCCGCGGGGCACGCGGAGGGGCACGTCGACGCCGGGCGGCTCGAGCGCGGCGGCGTGGGCCTCGCGGTCTTCGCCTGCTACGTCGCTCCGTCGCTCCCCGCCGGCCGGGCCTTCGCCGAGGCGATGGACCTCCTCGACCGGATCGACGAGGCGTGCGCCGCTTCCGGGGGGCGTCTCGCGAAGGCGGAGACCACGGCCGACATCGACCGCGTCCTGGAGGGCGGCGCCACGACGGCGGTCGTGGCGGCGGTCGAGAACGGCCACGCGATCGAGGAGGACCTCGGAAGGCTCGAGCGGCTCCGGCTCCGGGGCGTCCGGTACATGACGCTCACCCACTCCCGGAACCTCTCCTGGGCCGCCTCGTCCGGGGAGGCGAGCTGTTCCTTCGAGGGGCTGACCGCGTTCGGAGAGAAGGTGGTCCACGCGATGAACGAGATGGGGATCGTCGTGGACGTCTCGCACGCGCATGCGACCACGGTGCGGGACGTCGCGAGGATCACGCGGAGGCCGTTCCTCGCGTCGCACTCGGACGCCGCCGCGCTCTGCCCGATCCCGCGGAATCTCGCGGACGACGGGATCCGGGCCGTCGCCGCTTCGGGCGGCCTCGTCGGGATCAACTTCTTCCCGGGCTTCCTCGATCCGGCGTACGCGGAGGCGCAGGAGAGCCGGATCGGGGATCTCTTCGAGGCGCTGGAGGCGGTCGAGCGCGAGCACGGCGACGATCCCGCGAGGCGCCTGGCCGCGGGACGGCAGCTCGCCGCCTCGATGCGCGAGCGGATGGCGCCGGTCCGTCCGGGGATCGGCCGGATCGCGGACCACGTCCTGCACGTCGTCGGCCTCGTGGGAGACGACCACGCCGGCTTCGGCTCCGACTTCGACGGGGTTCCCGATCTTCCCGAAGGGGTTCCGGATTGCTCGGCGTTCCCGCGGATCCTCCGGGAGCTGCGGGAGAGGGGGCTCTCCGAGCCCTCCGTCGCGAAGATCGCCTGGGGGAACTTCCGGCGGGTGCTCGACGCGAATCCCTGAGGCCCCCTCGACTCCCGGTGCGGTTCCTGGGTAGAATCCGCCCCCCGCCGGCCCCGCGCCGGAGGGCGAAGGAGGCCGCATGAGCGACAACCCCTACAAGCCGTACGTTCCCGCCGACAGCAAGATGCGCGAGTTCACCATCCGCGCGCTCCTGCTCGGCCTCGTGATGTGCGTCGTGCTGGGCGCGGCGAACGCCTACCTCGGCTTGAAGGCGGGGATGACGATCGCGGCGACGTATCCCGCCGCCGTGATCGGAATGGCCGTGCTCCGGCTGTTCCGGGGCTCGATCCTCGAGGAGAACTTCGCCCGGACCGTCGGCTCGATCGGGGAGTCGGTGGCGGCGGGGGCGATCTTCACGATCCCCGCGTTCGTCATGCTCCGCATCTGGAAATTCAAGCCCGGCCCGAGCCTGATGAACGAGTACCTGACCGCCTGCGCGCTGATGATCCTCGGCGGCATCCTGGGGATCCTCTTCGTCACGATCCTCCGGAGGGTGATGGTCGAGGATCGAACGCTGCCGTTCCCCGAGTCGGTCGCGGCGGGGGAGATCCACAAGGCGGGGCAGCGGGGGACGGGGGCGGCGAAGCAGCTCTTCGCGGCGATGGGCGTCGGCGCTCTCATCCGTCTCCTGGGCCGGGCCGACGGCGACACGCTCGACGGCCTGGGGATCTACTACGCGGTCAACCGGTTCCAGGTCGGGATCGGGCGTCTCAAGGAGGGGTTCGTCCGCCTGGCGGCGGACAGGACGATCCCCGCGGGAGGGATCACGACGGTGACCGCGCCCGCGGCGACGCCCGCGTACCTCGGCGTGGGCTACATCATCGGCCCCGAGCTGGGGGCGCTGAACTTCGCCGGAGGCCTCCTCGCGTGGGGGCTGTTCGTCCCGCTCCTCGTGTACTTCCTCGGGCCCGCGCAGATCGACCAGTACGGCGGGAACTGGGGAGCGCTGACGGGAGGCCTGTACGTCCGCATCGTGCGTCCGATCGCCGTCGGCGGCATGCTCGTCGGCGCGTGTTTCACGCTCTGGAAGATGAGGAAGAACCTGGTCGCCGGCGTCAAGCGCAGCATCGCGGACGTCCGGAGCGCCGCGACCGCGGGGGCGAGCACCGAGCGCACCGAGCGCGACCTGAATCTCAAGGTCGTCGGCCTCGGCATCGTGGCGGTCTTCGCGCTGATGATCGCCCTGTACTTCTACTTCACGAAGGCGCTCCCGGCGGCGATCCTGGCGGCGATCGTGATGCTCGTCACCGGGTTCTTCTTCGCCGCCGTGTCGGGGAACCTCGTCGGGATGATCGGCTCCTCGAACAACCCGATCTCCGGTCTGACCCTCGCGACGACGATCGTCGCCGCCCTGACGATGGTCGTCGTGGGGGCGAAGGGGGTCGAGGGCGTCGCGGCGGTGCTCGGCGTGGCGGCGGTCGGCTGCGTGTCGGCGGCGGTCGCCGGCGAGATGCTGCAGGACCTCAAGGTCGGGCACATCCTGGGCGGCACGCCGTGGAAGATGCAGATCGGCGACGTGATCGGGGTCGTCCTCGCGGGCCTGGTCCTGTTCTTCCCTCTGTACGTCCTCCACAACTCGGACCTGGCGCAGAATCCCGCGACCGGGGGCTTCGGCAGCCCGAATCTCTCGGCTCCCCAGGCGGGCCTGATGGCCGCCCTCTCGTCGGGGATCGTCGGCGGGGAAATGGCGTGGCCGCTCGTGATCGTCGGGATCGCCATGGGAATCTCGCTGATCCTCGTCCGGGTCAAGAGCCCGATGCTGTTCTCGGTCGGCATGTACCTGCCGCTCGAGACGACGTTCGCGATCTTCATCGGCGGCATGATCAAGGGGGTCGTCGGGAAGATCGCGGCGAAGCGCCGCTACAACGACGCCCAGAACGCCCGTCTGGAGAATGCCGGCATCCTCGCAGCCTCCGGGCTGATCGCCGGCGAGGCGCTGATGAGCCTCGTCGTCGCGGCCGTCGTGTTCACGAGGGACCGCATGGGCCAGGCCGCCGAGTTCCCGGCGGTGCGCGCGTTCGAGCCGGTCGCGGGGTGGCTCGCCCTCGCCGTGTTCGCCGTCTTGATCGCGTACCTGGTCTTCGTTCCGCTCCGGAAGGCCGGCGCCGCGGACGAGCCGGCCCCGCCCACGGCGGTGATGTAGCGCGCCGCCGCCGGGAGCCGAGTCGGCCGGAGAGGGCCGTCGGGGATCTCCGGCGGCCCTTCTTCTTCGACGGGAGCCGCTACCGGTCCCGAGACGGAGGGGGCTGGAGCGGCCTCGCCGCGGGGGAGGTCGCCTCGAGGAACCGCCACGACGCAAGGATCTCGCGGACCGCCTCGCCGTCGGCTTCCGCGAGGCCGGGCGGGTAGGTCGCGCGCAGGATGTACAGCAGGTTGTCGTTCCTCACGACCCAGTACTCGGCGAGCGACGGCGGGTCGGCGGGGCGGACGCGGATCCGGTAGACCGCCTCGAAGGCGGGCCGGCCTCCGATCTCGGTTTCTCTCGTAACGGGGGGCTCGTCGCTGACGAAGTAGTACAAGGTCCATCCCTCGAGCTGCGGCAGGATCGTCCGGGGGAGTCCCGCGACGAACGAGGGATCCGCGCCGACGAGCGAGTGGACGTCGATCGTGAGGAGGCTCTTCCCATCCGACCGAGCGTCGTATCCGATCATCCTCCAGCCGGCCGGGAGCACGAAGCGATAGCCGCGCTCGCGGTCCTCGACGGTCCGGGGACCGGGAGGCTCCGAGGCGCAGCCCGCCGCGAGGGAGGCGAGGACGATCGCCGCGACGGCCGCGCGCACTAGCCGAACCTGTAGTGCTTGCGCACCGGCTCGCGCACGCTCCACGTGCACGACATGCCGCTCGGGAAGGTCACGAGGTCCCCCCGGCCGACGTGCACGGCCTCGCCCCCATCCGGGGTCACGACGACGTCGCCTTCCAGGAAAAAGCAGGTCTCGGGCTCGTCGTATCTCCACGGGAACGTCGACACCTCCTTGGTCCAGATCGGCCATCTCCGCACGCCCAGCTTCTCGAGCACCTCGGCGGACGGGTTCTTCTCGACCTTGATCCCCTCCATGGCGCAAGCCTCCTCGTCCGTCCGGGCCCCTCCGGGTCCGGTCAGGAAACGCGCAGCACGATCTTCCCGAAATTCTCGTCGCGCTCCATGGCGGCGTGGGCCTCGCCCGCCGCCTCGAGAGGCAGGACGCGATCCACGACCGGGACGATACGGCCGGCCGCGAGCAGGGGAAGCGCGCGCCTCGAGAACTCCGTCGCGAGCGCGATCTTCTCCTCGATCGGACGGGAGCGCAGCACCGTGCCGGTCACCGTGATCCGCTTCCGCAGGAGCACCGACAGGTCGGCCTCGACGACGGAGCCCGCCAGGGTGCCGACGAGCACGAGACGGCCCCGCTCCGCGAGGACGTCGAGGTTCACCCGGAAGGACCCGGCGCCGAGGAAGTCCACGACGAGGTCGACGGCGCCGCCCGCCGCCTCGCGAACGGCTCCGGCGAGATCCTCGGTCGCGGGATCGAGCACCCGGCCGGCGCCGAGATCCTCGAGACGGCGCCGCTTCGAAGCCGATCGCGAGAGCGCGACGACGCGCGCGCCCGCCTCGCGGGCGATCTGGAGCGTCGCGGTGCCGACGCCCGAGGCGGCCGCGTGGACGAGAACCGTTTCGCCCGCCGCGAGCCCGCCTCGCGCGAACAGGGCGTCGAAGGCGGTCAGGAATGCCTCGGGGACCGCCGCCGCCTCCTCCCAGGTGAGGGCGGACGGCACCGGCAGGCAGGCCCGCTCGTGGATCGCGACCCGCTCGGCGTAACCGCCGCCGCCGAGGAGCCCCATCACGCGGTCGCCGGGGCGGAGCCGCGCCACCCGGCTCCCGCGCTCCTCCACCTCGCCCGCGAACTCGAGGCCCGGCACGTCGGGCGGCGCCCCCGGCGGTGCGGGGTACCGGCCCCGCCTCTGAAGGACGTCGGCGCGGTTGACGGCCGTCGCCCGGACCCGCACCCGGACCTCGTCGGGCCCGAACGCCGGCTCGGGGAGATCCCGGATTTCGAGCACCTCGGGACCTCCGGGCCGCGTCACGACCAACGCTCTCACGGAGGGCCTCCGCTGCGCTGGGCCGCCGCCGGGCGCCGCACCGCCTCGAAGAGGACCTTTCCGCGGGCCGCCGTGCTTCGGGACGAGCGGTCGAGCGGGGAGAAGCCTGAGGCGACGAGCGCGTTCGCGAGGTCCGCGGCGCGCCGGAAGTGAGCGACGTGGTGCGGGCGGCCGGGGAGGAAGGCCGAGAGCGCGTCGCGGATCGCGGCCCTCCAGAACCGCGCCCGGGCGGAAGCGTCGACCTCGCGGAGCAGGATCCGCCCTCCGGGCGGCATCGCCCGTCCGAGCCGTCTCAGGAGGGCGTCCTGGGACGAGTGCGGGAGGTAATGAAGGACGTCGACGAGGAGCACGAGATCGGCGGGGGGCGGGTCGAAGTCGCGGAAGTCGCAGGCCTGGAACGAGAGGCCGGGGAGGTCCGAGAGCACGTCCCTCGCCACCCGGATGTGCCGCTCCGATTCGTCCACCCCGACGTACGAGCGGCCGCCGGCCGGCGCCGCGGGGGAGGCTGCCAGGACGGCGGCGGCGAGCCCGCGCCCGCATCCCACGTCGAGGACCCGAGCGGCTCCGGCGCAGGCCGGTTCCTCGAGGAGAACCCGGAACACGGGGTCCCGCAGGAGCCGGAACCGCGCCTTCTCGGCCTCGAGGATCGAGGCGTCGAGGTAGCGGCGGACGATCCCGTCGACGATGTCCTGGTAGGCGGCCGGGAGCCGTCCCGCCCGCGCGGCCAGCCAGGCGACCCCGCCCAGCACGAGGGCCAGCCCCGATCCGACGACGAGGCTCCCGACCACGAGGTCCACGAAGAGCGACGACAGGCCGAACGACCGCACCTCGTCGAGCGAGAGTCCCAGCCACACCCCGCGGAGGATGCGGTGCCCCACCTGCACCTCCGCGAAGAGCAGGGCGGGGGCGGTCAACGGGTTCCCGACGTTCGTGGCGGCGTAGACGAGCACCCGGTTCAGCCGGAAGACCGTGGCGAGCAGGAGCACGATCGCCGTGTGGAGGCCCCAGAAAGGGGAGCACCCCACGAAGACCCCGAGGGCGGTTCCCGCCGCCACCTTGCCCGGAGTCGTGTGCTCCGTCCGGAGCGTGAGGTAGAGCCTTCGAAGCCATCCGGCCCGGCGACGGACGTCGGCGCTCCCTTCGGGCTCGCCCGCCCTCCCGTCTCCGGGCGCCACGTCCGCGAGTCCCCGTCTCAACGCGCGCCTCCGGCCCGAAGGCCCGCCGTCAGCTTACACCAGGGAAACGGGAGGGCCAGTTGTGGCAGAATAGAGCGGCGTGTAGGCGCTCGCATCCTCCGCTTCCGGTCGGAGGGCGGGCGATACGGCCCGCGGCGAGCGTCGCGACGGGTGGAGAGGAGAGTCGTGAGCGACGACCCGATCCTCGAGGATCCGGCCGGTACGGAAGCCGGCGGGACCCCGGAGGGAGCGCCTGCCGGGGGCGGGACTCCGGAGGAGGTTCCCGGGGCGCCCGCGACCGAAGCGCGCGAGGCTTCCCACGCCGAGCAGGGCTCGCGCGCGGTCCGGCGCAGGCCGCGCGATCCGGCCGTGGCCAGGGCGTTCCGCTCGGGGCTCCCGGTCGACGGGACCGTCGAGAAGGTCATCAAGGGGGGATACGAGATCCGGGTCGGCAAGTGTCGCGGGTTCTGTCCGCACTCGCAGATCGAGCTCCACCACGAGGACCATCCCGAGACCCACGTCGGGAGGACCTACCGATTCCGGATCACGCAGATGCGCCGCGGCGGAGACGACCTCGTCCTGTCGCGCAGGGCGCTCCTCGAGGAGGAGCGCGTGGACGAGGCGAAGGCGGTCCGCGCGACCCTCATCGAGGGGGCGGTGATGCAGGGGCGTGTCGCCCGTCTCGCGGACTTCGGCGCTTTCGTGGACCTCGGCGCCGGGGTCACGGGGCTCGTGCACGTCTCCGAGATCGCGCACGCCCGCGTGGCGAACGCCTCCGAGGCGCTGCAGGTCGGGGACCGCGTGTCGGTGCGCATCCTCCGGCTCGACGAGGGGACGGGGAAGATCTCCCTGAGCATCCGTCAGGCGACCGAGGATCCCTGGGCGAACGTCGCGCAGCGGATCTCGGCGGGGGCGGTGCACGAGGGGAAGGTGGTCCGGATCGCCGACTTCGGCGCCTTCGTCGAAATGGCGCCCGGGGTGGAGGCGCTCGCCTCCGCGCGGGAGTTCCCTCCGTCTCCGGGTGGCTTCCAGGCCGGCCTCCAGGAGGGGGTCGTGAGTCCGTGGCTCGTGCTCTCCCTCGACGTCCACCGCCGGAGAATGGCGGTGGCCCCCGCTCCCGCCGAGGGGGACGGCGCCCCGATGCCGAGCTTGGAGCCGGGCGCCAAGGTCCGCGGAAAGGTGCAGAAGCCGGAGAGGTTCGGGGTCTTCGTGTGGCTCGCGCCCGGTCGCGTCGGGCTCGTGCCGAACGCGTGGACCGGGACCCCTCGCGGCGCCGACCTCGCGCGCCTCTTCCCGATCGGCCGAGAGGTCGAGGTGACGGTGGTGGAGGTGGAGGACGGCGGCCGGAGGATCCGCCTGACGATGGACGAAGAGGCGACGGCGCGGTCCCGCGCCGAGGCCCCCGCGAAGCCGGAGGGCGCCGAGAGGGAGGGACCGCAGCGCGCCCCGGAGAATTCTCCCCAGGAGCCGGAGGCGACGTTCGGCACCCACCTCGGAGACGCTCTCAAGAGCGCGCTCGAGCGGAATCGCAGGCAGGGCTCCTGACCCGTGGGCCTACCGCGACCGGATTCTCACGGCGGGCCTCGCGCTCGGCGGAGCGCGGCGGCGGCCGTTGCGATCGCGCTTCTCTTCCCCGCCTCAGCCCCCTCGATCGCCTCGGCGCGCGAGGGACCGGGCACGCCCCCTTCCCCCGCAGAGGTCTGGGTGCCCCCCGCGGGCGCGCGCGTTCCCGCTCCCGAGGCGCCTCCTCCGGCGGAGATCCCGGCGGACCTCCTCGACCCCGGCGGGAAGCTCACGCTGACTAGGCTCATCGACCTCGCGCTGCGCACCAACCCGGCGACGAGGGAGTCGTGGGCGGCCGCGCGCTCGGCGGAGGCCGGGCTCGGCGGCGAGCGAGGCGCGTACTACCCGACCGTGGACCTGCAGGCCACGGTCACCCGCGCGGAAGGATCGGCGGCGGGGGGGAAGATCGCCTACGAGCAGACGAGCTACGGGCCGGCGCTCGTCGTCGAGTACCTGCTGCTCGATCTCGGGGGGCGGCGCGCGTCCGTGGACGAGGCGCGGCTAGCGCTGATCGGCGCGAACTGGCGGCACAACGCCGCGGTCCAGGACGTCGCGCTCGGCGTCGTCGAGGCCTACATCCGGTACCTCTCGATCGAGGCTCTGCTCGGGGCCCGGCGCGACGCGCTGGGGGAGGCCCGGACCGCTTTCGACGCAGCGACGGCACGGCACGACGCTGGGGTGGCGACCATCGCGGACGTCCTGCAGACGAAGACGGCGCTCGCCCAGGCGCAGCTCGGCGCCGACGAGGCGGAGGGAGAGATCCTCGTGACGAGAGGGGCGCTGGCGACGGCCGTCGGCCTCCCGGCGAACGCGCCGCTCGACGTCGAGACGCCGGTCAACGACCTCGACATCGAGCCGCTCGCGCAGGAAGTGGACCGGCTCATCGAGGAAGCGCTGGAGGCGAGCCCGGAGCTCGCCGGGACGCGGGCCGCCGCCGCCCAGGCGTGGAGCCACGTCGCGAAGGTCGAATCGGACGGGCGCCCGTCCCTCGTCTTCAGCGGCGAGGCCGGACGGATCTGGTACGGCGGAGGCGATCCCTTCCAGAACGCCTATTCCGCCGGTCTCCTCCTGCGGGTGCCGCTCTTCCGCGGGTTCTCCCAGCGGTACGGCGAGGCCAGGGCCAGGGCCGACGCCCAGGCCGCCGATGCCCGGGTCGAGTCGCTCCGGCAGCAGGTCGTCTATCGGGTGTGGGCGGGCTACTACGACGCCCGGACGGCGGCGCAGAAGGTTCGGACCGTCGGGACGCTGGTCGAGAGCGCGGCGCAGTCGAACGAGGTCGCCCTGGGCCGTTACCGGGCCGGCGTGGGAAGCCTCGTCGATCTGCTCGTCGCGCAGGCGGCGCTGTCGTCCGCCCGGGCGGAGCAGGTCGCGGCGCGCGCGGAGTGGTTCCTCTCTCTCGCCCGCCTCGCGCGCGACACGGGAACCCTCTGGCCCCGGTCCGCCGCCCCCCGTCCGGCGGCTTCTCCCACGGACGGGACGACGAGAGGAGCGCCATGAGAGCCACTTCCACGGGAACCCGTCTCCTGGCGGCTCTCGTCCTGTTCGCCGCCGCCTGCGGCGGAGGGCCCCCCGAGCGGCGTCAGCCGCCCGTCCCGGTCGAGGTCGGCGAGGCCGCGAGGAAGGCGGTCCCGGTCGGCTTCCGGGCCGTGGGAAGCGTCGAGCCGGTGGCGAGCGTCGAGGTCCGGGCGCGCATCGGCGGGGAGCTGACGAAGGTCTGGTTCGCGGAAGGGGCCGCCGTTCGCGCAGGCGACTTGCTGTTCACGATCGATCCGCGTCCCCACGAGGCCGCGCTGCGGCAGGCGGAGGCCCAGCTCGCGAAGGACGAGCCGCTCCTGCGGAAGGCAGAAGAGGACGTGGCGCGCTACGCCTCGCTCGTGGAGAAGGACTACGTCACGCGGGAGCAGTACGACATGGCGGTCGCGAGCGCGGAGTCGCTCCGGGCGGCGGTCGCCGCCGACCGGGCAGGCCTCGACGACGCGCGGCTCCAGCTGTCCTACTGCACGATCCGAGCGCCCGTGACCGGGAGGACCGGGAGTCTCGTCGTCAAGGCGGGGAACCTGGTCAAGGCCAACGATCAGGTTCTCGTCACGCTGAACCGGACGAGGCCGATCCTCGTCGCGTTCGCGGTCCCGGCGCGGTGGCTGCCGGAGGTCCGCAGGCTCGCCCCGGAGACGATCTCCGTCCGGGCGGCTCCTCCCGAGGCGCCCGAATCCCGCTCCGAGGGACGCCTCCGGTTCGTCGACAACGCGGTGGACCCCGCGACCGGAACGATTCTCCTGAAGGCGGCGTTCCCGAACGAGGACGAGAGGCTCTGGCCAGGGCAGTTCGTAGACGTGTCGGTGATCCTCGAGGAGGAGCCCGACCGCGTGGTGGTGCCGGCCCCGGCGGTGCAGACGGGGCAGGAGGGGCGGTACGTCTTCGTCGTCCGGAGCGACTCCACGGTCGAGATGCGGCAGGTCAAGGTGGCCCGCATCCAGGACCGGGACGCCGTGATCGCCGAGGGGCTCGCCGGCGGGGAGACGGTCGTGACGGACGGGCAGCTGCGCCTCGTGCCGGGGGCCCGCGTGGAGATCCGCGGCGGGAAGGGCCGGGTAGCGGAGCCGTCATGAACCTCTCCGGGCCGTTCATCCGGCGCCCGGTCATGACGACGATCGTCATGGCGGGGATCCTGATCTTCGGCGGGATGGCGTACCGGCTCTTGCCGGTCAGCGACCTCCCGAACGTGGACTTCCCGACGATCTCCGTGTCCGCGTCCCTGCCCGGCGCGAACCCGGAGACGATGGCCTCGTCCGTGGCGACGCCGCTCGAGAAGGAGTTCTCGACGATCGCGGGCGTGGACTCGATGAGCTCCTCGAGCTCGCTCGGGAGCACGACGATCACCCTCCAGTTCGCCTTGAGCCGGGACATCGACGCCGCGGCCCAGGACGTGCAGGCCGCCATCGCGAGGGCGAACCGGCGCCTCCCTCCGGACATGCCGTACCCGCCGACGTACCGGAAGGTGAACCCGGCGGACCAGCCGATTCTCTACGTGGCCCTCACGTCGGCGTCGCTTCCCCTGTACGAGTTGAACGAGTACGCCGAGACGATGATGGCGCAGCGGATCTCGACCGTCTCGGGCGTCGCGCAGGTGCTCGTGTACGGCTCCCAGAAGTACGCGGTGCGCATCCAGCTCGACCCGAGGGCGCTCGTGAACCGCGACCTCGGGGTGGACGACGTGACCCGGGCGCTCGAGGCCGGGAACGTCAACCTTCCGACGGGAGTCCTCGAGGGTCCCGAGACGGCCCACACGATCCTCACACGAGGCCAGCTGACGCGGGCCGAGGCCTACCGGAATCTGATCGTCGCCTACCGGAACGGGAGGCCGGTGCGCCTCGACGAGCTGGGCGACGTCCTCGACAGCGTCGAGAACGACAAGACGGCGGCGTGGTTCGTGGACCAGCGGGGCGTGGTCCTCGCCGTGCAGAGGCAGCCCGGCACGAACACGGTGGAGGTGGCGAGATCGGTCAAGGAGCTGCTGCCGACGTTCCAGAAGAGGCTTCCCGCGAGCATCTCCATGCACCTGCTCTTCGACCGGTCGGTGTCGATCGACGAGTCGGTCCGCGACGTCAAGGCCACGCTCCTCGTCACGCTGACCCTGGTCGTCCTGGTGATCTTCCTCTTCCTGCGGAACCTGTCCGCCACCGTCATCCCGTCGCTCGCGATGCCGATGTCGATCGTGGGGACGTTCGCGGCGATGTACCCGCTCGGCTACTCGCTAGACAACCTCTCTCTGATGGCGCTGACGCTCTCGGTGGGGTTCGTCGTCGACGACGCCATCGTGATGCTGGAGAACGTCGTCCGGCACATGGAGAAGGGATCGCCGCCGCTCCGGGCCGCGCTGGACGGATCGAGGGAGATCGGCTTCACCATCGTCTCGATGACGCTGTCCCTGACGGCGGTCTTCATCCCGGTGCTCTTCATGGGCGGGATCGTCGGCCGGCTGTTCCGGGAGTTCTCGGTGGTCATCGGGATGGCCGTGCTGATCTCGGGCTTCGTGTCGCTGACCCTGACCCCGATGCTCTCCTCGCGGTTCCTGCGCCCTCCCCGCGAGATCGAGCACCGCGCCCTCTACCGGCTCTCCGAGCGCTTCTTCGCCCGGATGCTGTCGGCCTACGAGACGGGGCTCGCGTGGTCGCTCCGGCACCGCCGCGCGATGCTGGGAGGTACCGTCGCCGTCACCGTCCTGACCGGGGCGCTCTTCGTCGTCGTCCCGAAGGGGTTCATCCCGTCCCAGGACATCGGCCAGGTCTTCGGGCAGGTGGAGGCCGTCGAGGGGATCTCCTTCGCGGCGATGGTGGAGCACCAGAAGGCGGTGATGGAGGTCCTGCGGGCGGACCCGAACGTCGCCGCCTTCATGTCCTCAACGGGGGCGCGCGGGGGGGCGGGATCGACGAACACCGGGTTCTTCAGCGCCCGCCTGACGCCGCGGGACGAGAGGGACCTCACGGCGGACGAGGTCGTCGATTCGCTCCGCTCCAAGCTATCGAGGATTCCGGGACTCCGCGCGTTCGTGCAGTCGCCGCCGGCGATCCAGATCGGCGGGCGGATGAGCCGGAGCCAGTACCAGCTGACTCTCACCGGGCCGGACACGGCGGAGCTGTATCGCTTCGCGCCCCTTCTCGAGGAGAAGCTGCGCGCCGATCCGCTGCTCGTGGACGTGAGCACGGACCTCCTGCTCAAGAACCCGCAGATCGACATCGACATCGACCGCGACCGGGCCGCCTCGCTCGGAGTCACCGCGGGCAGGATCGAGGACGCCCTGTACACCGCGTACGGGAGCCGGCAGGTTTCCACGATCTTCGCTCCGAACGACGCGTACGCGGTGATCCAGGAGTTCCTGCCCGAGTTCCGGAGCGACATCCTCGACCTCTCGCTCCTCCGCGTGCGATCGTCGTCGGGGGCGATCGTCCCGCTCGACGCGCTGGTCCGGATGAAGCCCGGTCTGGGGCCGCTGGCCGTCAACCACTCGGGGCAGGTCCCCTCGGTCACGCTGTCGTTCAACCTGAGGCCGGGGGCCTCCCTCGGAGAGGCGACCGCGCGGGCGGAGCGGCTGGCGCGCGAGACGCTGCCGGCGACGGTCAGCGCGACCTTCCAGGGGACGGCCCAGGCCTTCCAGAGCTCGATGAAGGGGCTGGGGCTGCTCCTTCTCCTCGCCATCCTGGTCATCTACATGGTGCTGGGCGTCCTCTACGAGAGCTTCATCCACCCGCTGACGATCCTCTCGGCGCTCCCGCTCGCCGGCCTCGGCGCGCTCCTCACGCTGCTCCTCTTCCGGGTGGACCTCGACATCTACGCCTTCGTGGGGATCATCATGCTCGTGGGGCTCGTGAAGAAGAACGGAATCATCATGATCGACTTCGCGCTGGAGGCGCAGCGCGCGGGACGGGGAGGGGCGCCGGAGGCGATCTACGAGGCGTGCGTCGTCCGGTTCCGGCCGATCATGATGACGACGATGGCGGCGCTGTTCGGCACGCTGCCGATCGCGCTCGGCTTCGGCGCGGGGGCCGAGGCGAGGCGCCCCCTGGGGCTCGCCGTCGTCGGCGGCCTCCTGGTCTCCCAGTCGCTGACGCTCTTCGTGACACCGGTCGTGTACGTGTACATGGAGAGGCTGCAGGACCGCCTGCGAAGTCGGCTTTCCGCTCCCGGCCGGACGAGCGGGGAGGCCGGCGCGGCGTGATCGTTCGCGGGGGCGGGCGGCCGGCCGGCTACGGCGCGAGGGCCGCGGCGACGGCGGCCTCGATGTCCTTCTCCTGCCCGTCCTCGAACCCGACGTGCTGCCAGAGCAGCCTCCAGCCCGACGGCTCCCGCTTCGCGAGGAGCATCGTCGGATAGCCGAGGAACTCCGGTAGCCTCAGGCGCATGCCCCAGATGTCTCCGAGGAGGAGGGGATAGGGAAGCCGCGTGCGGGTCTCCTGGAACGCGTCGAGCGCCTCGCGCCTCTCCTCGTGCGTGTCCCCCGGCTCGCAGGCGATCCCGACCAGCGTGACGCGGCCCGCCCAGCTCTCGCTGAGGCGGACGAGATGCGGGAGCGACCGCTGGCAGGGGGGGCACCACGTTCCCCAGATGTCCACGAGCACGAGGTCCGTGGGGAGCGAGTCGAGGTACGGAAGGATCTCGACCTTCCTCCCGTCGAGGTCGGTGATCGCTACACGCTCCAGGGGATCGAGACTCTCGAAGCGGACGTCGAGGACCTCCTTCAGCCCCCGCATCAGGTTGTACCCCTCGTGATCGAGGTCGAGGGGGCCGACCGAGAAGAAGGATCCGTCGGCTCCCCGCACGAGGCCCACGGGGCTGCCGCCCTGCTTGCGGAGGTGGTGCTTGGCCCCCCTGCCCGCCAGCGCCGCGAGAGCCTTCGCCGTCTTCCGGTCGAGACGGACGCCGGGGCCCGCCGCCTCGGGGGCGTGGATCGAGAGGAACGCGGCACCCACGCCGACCGCCGAGTAGGTCTTCTCGATCGCCCGGACGATCTCCGCGGCCCTCGGGTCGGCGCCCTCCTCCGGCCAGACGACGATCGCGATCGGCCGCGTCGCCGCCTCGCTCCAAGGGCCGAGCGGCTCGCCGGGAACGAGCGCCGCGATTTTCTCGATCGGCACGGTCGGGGGACCGCCGCCCCGCGCAGCCCGGGCGACGGGGGCGAGCGACGAACCGAGGGCGACGAGGGCGAAGACCGCCGCGAGGCGAAGCGCGATCCGCATGGGAACCTCCTCGAGAGCCGTCCCAACCTATCGGAAACGACGGCGCCTCGCAATCGCCTTCCGCCTCGCTTTGCTACACTGCCTCGCCGGAACGTCCGGAACGCGCGGAGCGGCGATCCCGGCGATCGGAGGCTCTCGTCGTGCACCAGGTTTGGACCGAGAAGTTCGTGGTGCGTTCCTCGGAGTTGGACGCGTCCGGGCGGGCCTCGGCCGAGGCGGTCTGCTCCTGGCTCCAGGAGGCGGCCGGGAACCACGCGACGCGCCTCGGCTGGGCCGTGGACGACCTGCTCCCGAAGGGGCTCACCTGGGTCCTGACGCGCCTCCGCGTGGATCTCGATCGCCTGCCGTCGTGGCGGCAGGAGGTCGAGGTCGCGACCTGGCCGTCGGGGGTGGACCGCGCCTGGGCGCTCCGCGACTTCCGGATGACGGACGGCGGCGGCGCGGCGATCGGCGTCGCGGTCACCGCGTGGGCGATCCTCGACCTCGCCTCGCGCCGGCCGATCTCGCCGCCGGACGATCTCCAGGAGATCGCGCGCGGCACCCCGCCGCGGGTCCTCGACGGCCCGTTCGGAAGGGTCCCGGAGCTTTCGGAGCCGGAAGCGGCGACGCCGATCGTGGTGCGGTTCGCCGACCTCGACTTGAACCGCCACGCCAACAACGTCCGGATGGTCGGATGGGTCCTCGAAGGGCTGCCCGACGCGGTGCGGTTCGGGACGCTCCGCCGCCTCGAGGTCGAGTTCCGGGCGGAGGCGCTGCTCGGCGAAGCGCTCCGGTCCGAAACCGCGGCCGCGGCCGAGAAGACCTTCCTTCATCGCGTCGTCCGGATCGACGACGGGCGGGAGATCGTCCGAGCGCGGACGACCTGGAGATGAGGAAGGGGGCTTCCGGAATGGACGGAGGCCCCGCCCCCCCTGCCCCCCCGGCAACCGCGCTACGGAAGGGTCGGGAGACCGACCCATCCTCCGCGGGAGCCCACGAGCGCGCAGGGCGCAGCGCTCGAAGCATGAAAACCTACAGTACTTATACTCGACGCTTCAGCTTGTGGACGTGGAGGCCGAGTTTTCGACGAATTCCTTAACGCTGTCCGTCGCATCGCCGTATAAACCAGGCCAGCCGAGCGAGAGTGGTGTTCCGGGGGGTGGTTGTCTCGGGAAGTCGGAGCCCAGACGCACTCGCGACCCCGCGAGGAGGCGCGCCCGCCGAAACGTCGGCATCGAGCGGAAGCGATGACGACTTGCAGAAGGAAAGGAACGTTCGCTCC
>CALMJU010000017.1 GCA_937864465.1 uncultured Acidobacteriota bacterium | reverse complement strand
GGCGGCGCTGCTCTTCGCCGCCGGCCTCGCCGCGGGGCGCGCGGTGTCGGGTGCTGCCGTGCGGGGAGGCGGCGCGGACGTCACCGACCGCCTGATCTCCGCGATGCGGGCCGACGCCGCGGGAAACCGCGAGATGACGGACGTCGAGGACTCGCGCTTCACCTACTCCAACGTGTCGTTCCGCCGCGCCGGAGACGGCCGGCTCGCCCTCGATTTCGACGTCACGACGCGCGTGCGGCTCGTCGAGCCGGCGGGCTCCGAGCTGCTCCAGGACCTCCTCGTCCAGGCGCTGGTCGGCCCTTCGAGCACGGGCACCCGGCTGAAGGCCGCGGAGCTGGCCGCGGCGGCGACGGAGCTCAAGACGAAGGAGGCGCTCCTGTTCGCGATGCGCCGCGACGAGAGCCTCGCCGTGCGCCTCGGCGCGCTCGCGGCGCTGGCCGGGCGGCTCCACGACGCGGACGTGGAGGCCGCCATGCTCGCGACGCTCAGGGACGATCCCGCCGTGCAGATGCGATTGCTCGCGCTCGACGCGCTCGCGGCGCGCGATGCCGACCGCGACCTAGTCCGGCAGGCGATCCGCGAGCGCCCGCGCCCCGGCGACGAGGCGCTCGAGGTCCGCCTCGCCGAGTACGAACGAAGGATCTGAGAGAGGAAGCCGGGCGGTGCAAGCCGCCGGGAAGGAGACGATCATGCTCAATAGGACCCTCGTCGCAGCGCTCGCTCTCGCCTGCGCGGCCCTCCCGGCCGCGGCCGCCGCCCCCGTCACGCGGGAGTTCAAGGCCTCTTCCGGCGGAACGCTGACTCTCGATCTCGAGACCGGCGGCTCCGTCTCGATCGCGGGGACCGAGGGCTCCTCCGTCTCCGTGACCTACACGCTGTCGTGCTCTCCCGAATGCGCGATCGAGTTCGACGAGTCGGGAGGGGGCGTCGGGATCCGGACGTCCTACGAGCGGCACCGGAACGACTCGCAATCCGACGTCTCTCTCGACATCCGCGTGCCCCGCTCGTTCGACGTCACGATCGACTCCAAGGGCGGGGAGATCTCGATCGACGGCGTCGAGGGGGAGTTCGACGGGAAGACGATGGGCGGCGCGCTGACCCTGCACGGCCTCAAGGGAGTGGCGAGGCTGACGACGATGGGCGGCGCGATCCGGCTCACCGACTCGAACGTGGACGGCGTCCTCAAGACGATGGGCGGCGAGGTGACGTTCGAGAACGTCGAGGGGGACGTCCAGGGCCGCTCGATGGGCGGCAACGTCCGGTACAAGAACGTCCGCCGGCGCGACGGAGGGCTCGCGGCGCCGAACCGCCTCGTGGAGGGGGTCGAAGACGCCTCCCCGGAGTCCGTCCAGATCTCGACGATGGGCGGCGCGATCGAGATCGAGGACGCCCCCGAGGGGGCGGACCTCCACACGATGGGCGGGACGATCTCGGTCGCGAACGCGCGCCGCTTCGTGCGCGCCAAGACGATGGGCGGCGACGTCGAGATCGCCTCGGTGGACGGGTGGGTCCAGGCGACGACGATGAGCGGGGACATCCACGTCACCGTCACCGGCAAGGGGGGCGACGTGACGCTGACCTCGTACAGCGGGGACGTCGTCCTCGATGTGCCGCGCGGGTTCGGCATGGACCTCGATCTCGAGATCGCGTACACGCGCAACACCGGCCACGACTACACGATCGACGCCCCCGGCGGCCTGAGGCCGACCGTGACCCCCGACTGGGACCGCGACCACGGGTCGCCCCGCAAGTACATCCGCGCGAAGGGCGCCGTCGGAGGCGGCGGGAACCGGGTGACGATCAGGACGATCAACGGGAACATCAAGATCGCGGAGTAGCGCCCGCCGAGCGCGGGCCGATTCGGGGAGCTCGGGCGCGCGCGCCCTCGGCGCGCGGGCTCGGCTCCCCGCTCGTGTTCTCCGGGCCGATCCCGCGCGAGCCCTACGCGGACTCCGCGCAGGCCGCACAGGCGAATGCCTCCGCCCTCGTCGCGCGGCGATGCTCTCCCGCCCGCATGAACGGATACTCGATCCGGGTCGGCGGGACGAACGTCTCC
Organism: uncultured Acidobacteriota bacterium; assembly: GCA_937864465.1. Classification (GTDB taxonomy): domain Bacteria; phylum Acidobacteriota; class Polarisedimenticolia; order Polarisedimenticolales; family JAIQFR01; genus CALMJU01. The sequence goes on along the minus strand of CALMJU010000017.1, from coordinate 46,572 downwards.
TTGATCGTCCGCGGGCTCACCCAGCGCCTCAGGTTCTGCGGGCCGCCGGCCTTGTCGTTGGTGCCGCTCATGCGGCCGCCCCCGAACGGCTGCTGGCCGACGACCGCCCCGGTCGGCTTGTCGTTGACGTAGAAGTTGCCGGCGGCGTTCCGGAGGCGATCGAGGGCCTGCTGCACGGCGAGCCGGTCCTGGCCGAAGACCGCGCCGGTGAGGGCGTAGGGGCTCGTCCGGTCCACGAGGTCGAGGGTCTCCTCCCAGCGCGCGTCGTCGTAAACGAAGACGGTCAGCACGGGCCCGAACAGCTCCTCGCGCATGGTGCGGTAGCCGGGATTCGTCGTCTCGATGACGGTGGGGCGCACGAAGTACCCCTCGCGGTCGTCGTACCGGCCGCCGGCCAGGACGAAGGCGTCGCTCGCCGACGCGGCCTCGTCGATCGCGGCCCTCTGGACGCGGAACGAGGCGTCGTCGATGACGGCGCCCATGAAGTTCGAGAAGTCCCGGACGTCGCCCACCGGGATCCCCTCGACCATGGGGACCAGCATCTCCCGAACCCGGGGCCACAGGCTCCTGGGCACGTACGCGCGGCTCACCGCGGAGCACTTCTGGCCCTGGTACTCGAAGGCCCCCCGCACCACGGCCACGGCGAGGGGGAGGGGATCCGCGCTCCCGTGCGCCAGGATGAAGTCCTTCCCGCCGGTCTCGCCGACGAGGCGGGGGTAGCTGCGATACGTCCCGAGGTTCGCTGCGACCGACCGCCACATGTCGTGGAAGACCGCCGTCGATCCGGTGAAGTGGACGCCGGCGAGATCCGGGCTCGCAAGCGCCGGGCCGCCGATCGCCGCGCCGCTCCCCGGCACCAGGTTGATGACGCCGCCCGGCAGGCCCGCCTCCGTCCAGAGCTTCATCAGGAAGTGCGCGCTGTAGAGCGCGCTCCTGGCGGGCTTCCAGAGCACCGTGTTCCCGACCATGGCGGGGGCGGTCGGAAGGTTGCCGGCGATGGAGGTGAAGTTGAAGGGCGTCACCGCGAACACGAACCCCTCGAGGGGGCGCTGCTCCAGGCGGTTCCAGACGCCCGGCCCGCTCTCCGGCTGCTCGCCGAGGAGCTGCTCGTAGTAGCGGGCGTTGAAGCGGTAGAAGTCGGCCAGCTCGCAGGCGCTGTCGATCTCGGCCTGCTGGCAGGTCTTGCTCTGCCCGAGCATGGTGGCCGCGTTCAGCACGTTCCGGTACGGCCCGGCCAGGAGATCCGCCGCCTTGAGGAAGACCGACACCCGCGCTTCCCAGGGCAGGGCCGCCCACGCGGCCTTGGCCTCGGCGGCGGCCCGGACGGCGAGCTCGACCTCGGCCCTCCCTCCCAGGTGCACGTCCGCCAGGACGTGGCCGTGGTCGTGGGGCATGACGGCCTTCGCCAGCCTGCCCGTGCGGATCTCCTTCCCCCCGATGACCAGCGGGATCTCGATCCTCTCGGAGGCCATCTCCTCGAGCTTCGACCGGAGGCCGGCCCGCTCGGGGCTGCCCGGGGCGTAGCTCCTCTCGGGCTCGTTCCGCGGGGGCGGCGTTCGGAACAATCCGTGCGACATGACGAAACCTCGTTCCCCCGGCGGGCGCCCGCTCCCCGCGCTCGGATCAGACGTCCAGCCGGATTCCCTGGGCGAGCTCGATGCGCCCGCTGAAGTTCAGGACGTTGGTCTGGCGGCGCATGTAGGCCTTCCAGGCGTCGGATCCGCTCTCGCGGCCGCCGCCGGTCTCCTTCTCGCCGCCGAAGGCGCCGCCGATCTCGGCGCCGCTGGTTCCGGTGTTGACGTTGGCGATGCCGCAGTCGCTCCCCGCCGCCGAGAGGAACCGCTCGCTCTCCCGCAGGTCGTTCGTGATGATGGCGCTCGAGAGGCCCTGCGGCACGGCGTTCTGGACGGCGATGGCCTCCTCGAGCGTGCGGTACTTCATGAGGTACAGCACGGGAGCGAAGGTCTCCTCCCGCGCGATCGGGAGGCCGGCGGGCGCCTCCACGAGGCACGGCGTCACGTAGCAGCCGCCCCGCAGGCGGAGCGTTTCCCCGCCCATGAGGACGCGGGCGCCCTGGGCCTTGGCGGCCTCGATCGCCTCGATCATCGTGGCGACGGCCTTCCGGTCCACGAGCGGGCCCATGAGGTTGGCGTCGTCCAGGGGATCGCCGATGGAAGTCCTCGCGTAGAGCGCCCCGAGGCGGGCCGTGAACTCGTCGTACACGGACTCGTGGACGATGACGCGGCGCGTGGAGGTGCACCGCTGCCCCGACGTTCCGATCGCGCCGAAGTAGACCGACCGGAGGGCGATGTCGAGGTCGCTCTTGTCGCTCACGATCACCGCGTTGTTCCCCCCGAGCTCCAGGATGAGGCGCCCGAACCGCTCCTGCACCATCCGCCCGACGTGCCGCCCTCCGGGGACGGAGCCCGTGTACGACACGAGGGCCACCCGAGGGTCGGCGTTGATGAGGTCGCCGATCTCGCTCCCCTTGCCGACGGCGAGGGAGCAGACGGCGGGATCGTGCCCGTGCCGCTCCAGGACGCGCCGGGCGATGCGCGTGACCGCCACCGCGGTCAGGGGGGTCTTCGAGGAGGGCTTCCAGAGCACCGTGTCGCCGCACACGAGAGCGAGGGCGGCGTTCCAGCTCCACACGGCGACGGGGAAGTTGAAGGCCGTGATCACCCCCACGACGCCGAGCGGGTGCCACTGCTCCTGGATCCGGTGCTGCGCGCGCTCGCTGGGCATCGTCAGCCCGTAGAGCTGCCGGCTCAGGCCCACGGCGAAGTCGCAGACGTCGATCATCTCCTGGACCTCGCCCAGGCTCTCCCGGAGGGTCTTGCCCATCTCGAGGGACACGAGGCGGGCCAGGTTCTCCTTGTGGGCGCGCAGCTCCTCCCCGAGGGACCTCACGGCCTCCCCCCTCTTGGGAGCCGGGACCTGCCGCCACCCGAGGAACGCGCGGCGGCACCGGTCGAGGAGGATCTCGAGGTCCTCTCCGGTGACCTGGGCCACCGAGGCGAGGGGCTCGCCGTCCAAGGGGGAGATCACCGGCACGGCGCGGCCGCTCCCGATCCATTCGCCCGCGAACCCTCCGGGATTGCGATCCTCGATCCCCAGGTCGCGGAGGACGCTTCGCGTCGACTCTTCCGTCATCGTGTGCACGTCCGCACCTCCTGGGGGTATCCTACGGTCCGCGGTGCCATGCAGCAAATGCATTGTTCTCAAGAATGAGATGAATGGAGCTCATGTATGAACCTCGACCTCGCGCAGCTTCGAGCCTTCTTCCTGGTCGTCCAGGCGGGGAGCTTCTCCGGGGCCGCCCGGCGCCTCTTCCGGACGCAGAGCGCCGTCAGCCACGCGATCCGCAAGCTGGAGGACTCCGCCGGCACGCGCCTCCTGATCCGGCACGGCCGGCTCGTGCGGCCGACGGAGGAGGGGCGCAGGCTCTACGCCGCCTGCGAGACCGTCTTCTCGACGCTCGAGGTCGCGCAGGACGACCTCCACCGGGAGCGCGGCCGGGCCGAGGGGCGCATCCGGCTGGGAGCGACCATCGAGTTCGGCAGCAGCGTCCTGATGCGCCACATCCGGCCGTTCCTCGCCGCCCACCCGGGGATCGAGATGGACTTCCATCTCAGCCCCGACCTCCTCGCGCCGCTCCTGCGGGAGGAGATCGACCTCGCCATCGACTGCGTCAAGCACGACTCGCCGCACCTGGAGCGGACGGTCCTCTTCCGCGAGGCCTACATGGTGGCCTGCTCCCCCTCCTACCAGGCGGGGCAGGGCATCCGGAGGCCCGAGGATCTGGCGAGGTGCACGGTCCTCTCCATCGACAAGGAGTGCGCCTGGTGGCGCCGGTTCCTCGTGGGCTTCCCGAAGCGGCGCGGGATCGCCTTCGGCCGGGTCATCGCCATCAACCACATCCGCGGGATGATCCACGCCGCGGTGAGCGATCTCGGCGTCCTGATCGCTCCCAGCTACTCCCTCCAGGGGGAGCTGGCGCGCGGCGGCCTGGTGCCGCTGTTCCCCTCGATCCGGCCCCTCGAGGACCGGTTCGCCCTGTACCAGAAGACCGCGAAGGCGGGCCTCCTGCGGCACCGGCTGCTGAAGGAGTACCTGCAGAGCCTCAGGCTCTCCGAGTTCGGGGCGTGACGCCGGCCGCGGGGCCCGGGGCCGGCGCCGCTTGACCGGGGCCCTGCCGGCGTGGTAGGAATTCCGTCACAAACGTACTACCGGAGGAGCCATGGACCTGGAGCGCATCAGCCTGGCCGTCGAGAGGGACCTGATCGAGCGCTTCGACGCGCTCGCCGCCCGAGCGGGCAAGCGCAACCGCTCGGAGGCGATCCGCGACCTGATCCGGAAGCGGCTCGTGGAGGAGGAGTGGGAGCGGGGCGGGAAGGAGGCCGTCGCGAGCCTCACGCTCGTGTACGACCACGGCAAGCGCGAGCTCGCCGACCGCCTGGTGGAGGCCGGGCACGAGCACCACCACCGGGTCCTCGCGACGATGCACGTCCATCTCGACCGCGAGCTGTGCCTCGAGGTCCTGGCCCTGCGGGGCAAGCCCGCGGATCTCCGCGGCCTGGCCGAGCGGCTGATCGGCCTCAAGGGGGTCAAGCACGGCCAGCTCGTCGCGAGCTCGGCGAGCGTGTGAGCCCGCGAGCGGGGGAGGAGGGCCGGTGACGCGCCGCTTGTTCCTCGCCGCCGCGGCGATCGGCCTGGCGCTCGGGGCGCTCCAGGCGCGGGAGGAGGACCCTCCGGAGCGCGGGGCCGGCGAGGGAAACGACCCCGCGCCGGCGTTCGAGGAGCGCGTCACCGTGACGGCCCGCCCGATCGTGGAGGCCACGAGGGTCGACGGCTACGCGAATCCGGTCACGGTGGTGACGGAGGAGCAGATCCGGGACCTGAACGCGCAGGACGTCGACAACGCCCTGCGGCGGGTGCCCGGCGTCGTGATCTCCCGGTACAACCCGGTCGGGAACTACGGCGGGGGGGACGGCGGAGGCCTGTTTCTTCGGGGGATGGGATCGGGCCGCCCGGGCGCCGAGATCTCGACGCTGGTGGACGGCATCCCGAAGTTCGTCGGTGTGTGGACGCACCCGCTGCTCGACACGCTCTCGATCGACCTGGCGCGGGAGATCGAGGTGTACCGGAGCGCGCAGCCGGTCCTGTTCGGCAACATGGCGTTCGGAGCGGTGAACCTGGTTCCGAAGCGGCATGCGGAGCTCGGGCGCGGCGGCACGCTCTCCCTGGCGGGCGGCAGCTTCCGCACGACGGTCGGAACGATCGACTACGGCGGCCGCGAGGGAAGGCTCGACTACCACGTCTCCGCGAGCCATCGGCGGAGCGACGGAGCCCGGCCCGGCGCCGGCGGCCGTGTAGCCGCGGTCTTCGGGCGGATCGGCGCGAGGATCGCGGACGGCTGGGACCTCTCCCTCGTCTTCGACGGGAGCGATGCATGGGCCGACGACCCGGGCGCCGAGGGCGCGCTTCCGATCCCGATCGCGCAGCGGTTCGCGATCCGGGACGAGCTCGCGATCGCCGGCCTGGCGCACTCCCGGGGGCGCTGGTCGGGCTCCGCCAAGGTGTACTACGACCGGGGGGACATCGACTGGCGGCAGTGGGACCCGGACGCGCAGGAGGAGTTCTCGACCCTCACCGGCTACGACAACTACGGCGTCAGGCTCCAGGAGAAATTCGCGGTCACGCAGAACGGCGAGATCGTCTTCGGCATCGATCGCGACCTCTACGGCGGGAGCGCGCGGGAAGAGACGCCGACGGCGACGTTCCCCGAGGGGGACTACCGCTTCGCCAACACGGCCCCCTACGTCGCGGCGAGCTGGACCCTCGGCTCCGAGGTGCAGCTCGTGCCGTCCGCGGGGATCCGCTACAACCGCAGCCGGGATTTCGGCGGCGACTGGGGAGGCCAGGCCGGCCTGGTCGCGCGAGGGGCCTGGGGGCAGGCCTACCTGCGCTACGCCCACGCGTACAACCTGCCGGGAGTCTGGGCCGCCGTGTTCTTCGACGCCTTCTACGGGCGGACGGGAGAGTGGAAAGATCTCCGAGCGGAGACTCTCGACCAGCTCGAGGCCGGCTACTCCCGGCCGCTGCGGACCTGGGGCTCGATCGAGATCGCGATCTTCGACAATCGGGGCAGGAACGCGCTGCGCTTCGTGCCGCCGCCCCCGTACCCGCCGCTGTTCGCGAACGTCGGCGAGTACCGGACGACGGGGGCGGAGACGACGCTCTCGTTCCGGCCGCATCGGACCCTCGACCTGCTGGTCGGCGGCACCTGCGCGAGATCCGACCCCGAGGACCTGCCGTTCGCCCCGCGATGGACCGCGGTGAGCGGCGCGACCTGGACGCCGGCCCCGGCGTGGCGGGTGAGCCTCGACGCCCAGCGGCTCGGATCGCGATACGTCTGGGACCCGCGCTTCCCGGAGGAGGCGGCGCGCGTGGACGGGTTTTTCCTGCTCCACGGGCGCGTCGCCCGGAAGTGCGGGCCGGGAGAGGTCTTCCTCGCGGTCGAGAATCTCACCGACACGAGCTACGCGTACCGGCCCGGCTATCCGATGCCCGGAATCAACGCCATGCTCGGGCTGAGCCTGAGCTTCTGAGCGAGCGCGAGGGGCGTCGGGAAGAGTCGGAACTCCTCCCCGAGGCGCGTGCGCTCCGCGGCCCGCCCCTCCTGCGATCGCGCGCCTGCGCGGTCGGAAAATCCGGAGCGTTCCGGGACGAGGCCGCTCGCGATGCCGGAGCCCGGCGTGCCGGGCCCACGAGGCGGAAGGAGCCGCCCGTCCTCCTCTAGCCGGGCGGTTCCTGCGGCCGGCGGCCCGCCCAGCTTCTCGACACCCGATACCGCATTCGGACGTCGTGCTCTCCGGCCGCGAGCGGAAGAGCTCGGAAGGCGTAGTCCGCGCGCAGCAGCGGCGTTTCCACGCCGTCCACGGAGGCGACCCATCCCGGAAGCAGCACGTCGCTCAGGACGAGGTACGCCGCCTTACCGCGCGTGCGAAGGCGCAGGACGTCGCCGCGATCCTCCAGGATCTCCGCCGTGCCGGGGCTCACGGGCGCGCCGTCCCACACGGGAGGCGCGAGGCTCTGCGGAGAGATCCCGTGGGCGCTCAGCTCTCCGATTTCCACGAGAGCGACTCGCTGGAAGAGGTCCTCGGGGCGGCTCCCGACGGCCTCGATGAAGCCCGTGTCTCCTTCGTACGGAAGCAGGGTCGGGACCAGGCGAGCGCGCGGCACGGCGAGCCGGTTGCGCCACACGATCTGAGGCGGAGAGGTCTGGCTCGGCAGCACGGCGACACGCTCGAGAAACGGCTCGTCCGCGAGGCGGTACGCAACCGCGTGCGTTACCCCTGCCGCACCGAGCAGCATCAGCTTCTCGCGCGCCGGCGCGCTTTCGAGGAGCACGCGCAATCGGGTGTAGTCGACGGGGGCGAGCAGCTCCGTGTCCAGGGGGAAGGCGAGATCCAGCCCGTACGCCGCTCCCACGCGACCCATCACCACCCGCCGCTGCCACCAGGACCGGTCGACCGAGCGCTCCGAGCGCAGGAGCGGCCGAGCCGACGCGACCGTCGGGTCCTCGATCCAGACCCTGCCGAGGCCCTCGGCCTCCTCGCGCAGCACCCGCACCGCTTCCGGCACCTCGTCGTAGAACGATCTGGGGACCGTCGGCGCGAACCGCGGGTTCGCGATTCCCACGTCCAGCGTCACGAGCATCGCGAGAACGGGCGCCGCCCACCGCCCGCCGCGCCGGGAGGGAAGCCACAGCGCCCCCGCCGCGAGCAGCACCGGGATCGCGGCGAGCCCCGAGGCGAGCGCGAAGTCGCCTCGAATCCTGCTGAGCGTCTCCGCGCGGAGCCGTCCGGACACGGCCCCGTCTCCGGCAAGGCCGACGAGCCATCCGTCGATACCGGCGGAGGTGGAGAGGGTAAGGAAGGCGAGGAGTCCCGCCACGGACAGAAGGACGGCGAGCGCGCGGCGGCGCGCGAGATCTCCGGACCCTTCTCCCCCCTGCATCGCTCGCACGCCGCTGCCCGCGAGCAGTGCGAGAGGGAGCAGCAGGGGAAGCATCCACTTCACGGGGAACCGCAGGGCTCGAACCAGCGGCATGGCGCTCAGCGCGGGATACAGCGGTCCGTAGCGGCCGAGCGCCAGCAGGAAGAACACACAGGCCAACGTCAGCGTCGCGGGGCGCCAACGCCATCTGCGCAGTGCTCCGAGAATCGCCAGCGCCGACGTCAACGCACCGACGTAGAGGCCGCGGAAGAGCGGGAACCCCTTCTCGGGGGCGACGGCCTGCCCCCAGAAGCCTCCCGGGCCCTCCAATCGGAGATCGCCGAACGGGCTCGGGAGCAGCATGTCGAGAACGAGCGCCGGGTGAAGCGACCAGTACTGCACTCCCTCCGGCCTGAAGCCGATCCCGCGCATCGAGTAGGGAGCGTAGGCGCAGAGTGCCGCAAGGAGCGGGAAGGCGAGCACCAGCGCGACGACGATCGCCGCGCCGGACGGGACCCACAACGCGACCAGGCCGCTCCTCGTCCGGCGAAAGCGCCGCGCGGTTTCCGAGACGGCCATCACGGCGAGGGCGATCGCCGCGGCGGCGAGGATGAACGGGTCGCCGAGGGTGAGCAGCAGCGCGGCCACGAGCCCCAGCACAAGCGTGCTCGCGACCCGGCGTCGAGCGCCGAGGTCCGGCGCCGTTGCGGCTTGCCACGACACGAGCAGCCATGGAAGCCACGCCTGCGTCCAGGAGAGGTTCGGGTACGCGGTGGCGGACGCGGAGGCCCCGCTGAAGCCGAACACCACCGCCGCGGTCCACGCGCCGGGGGCTCCCAGGCCGGACAGCCGAGCCAGACGCCATGCGCCGGCGGATCCCCACAGGATGTGCAGCACCGAGAGCACGGTGAGCGCTGCCGCGGTCGGGAAGACGGCGCAGAGGAGGTTCGGCGGGTAGAGCGCGGCGTAGAGCGGGTTCGCCAGCAGGGGAGCGCCGTTGCCCAGTCGCGGGCTCCACAGCAGCGACCCCCGCCGCACGGCATCGGAATAGACGGTTCGGAGCGGCTCGAACGTCTGGTGGAAGTCCAACAGGTAGAAGAGTCCGCCGCCGAGCACGTCGCGGAAGTACCACGCCGCGAACAGAGCGAAGAGAGCGATCCCTGCGAGCCGTCCGCGCCGGGAGCCCGGCTCCTCGGGCGGGGAGAAGGCGAAGGAGTTCACGACGAGGCCCCTCCCTCTCCCGCGCCTCGCGTCGTCCACCCGCGTCCGCTTCGCTCTCGCGGCGGACGGCGCGATGCTCGTCGCGAAGCGATCCGCCCGGACGCCCCCGAACGGACCGGCGCGGGCGCGCTCGAGCGGCTCATGCTCGGCCCGGCGGTGGAACACGCGACCGGCGGCACCGACGCCGGATGATATGACGACGGTTCGGGCGGGATCAAGCACGCCGTCGCGCGAATCGCATCGGGACGGCTCCGTCCGCCGGCCTCGCACCGACTCTTCGTCGCAACCGTCTCGTGCTCGTCTCGACTGCGGGCAGGTAGTCCATCGCGACGGGGAGGGAGCGGACGCCTGCGCCGCGGTCCTCTTCCCCGGCGCCGTCCTCTTCGTGCCTCGCCGGCGGGCTCCTACCTCAGCACGTCCGCCCGGATGCCGACCTCGAGGTACCTCCCTCGCCAGGGGAATCCCGGCTCCGTGTAGACGTACTGGTCGAAGGCGTTCCCCAGCTTCGCGAACACCTCGTACCGCTCCAGGAACCGGTAGGCGGCGATCGCGTCCAGGTGGAGGTACGAGGGGATCGTCAGGAGCGAGCTCGTCGAGGAGTCGTACCACCACGACTGCGAGCCGTAGAGCCCGAAGAGGCTGATCCGGAACCCGCCCCCGGGGCGGAAGCACAGGTCGAGGCTGGCGTTGTGGTCCGGCTGCGCGTCCAGCGGCCGGTCGTCCGTCTCGTTCCTGTGGCTCAGGTACGTGTAGTTCACCATCCCCGAGAACCAGCGGATGCTCTTCTGGACCTGGACCTCGAGGCCGTCGATGCGGGCCTCCCCGATGTTGACGTACAGGCGCGTCCCGTCCTCGAGCCGGATCGAGTCGATGAAGTCCTCGAAGCGGTAGGCGAACACCGATCCGGTCACGTACACGGGGCCGTTCCACGTCGCCGCGAACTCGGCGCTCTTGCCCGACTCGGCGAGGAGGTCGGGGTTCCCCGAGCTCGTGGAGTACAGGGAGCGCATCGAGGGGAAGCGGGACTTGCGCGCCACCGAGAGATGGAAGTCGAGGTCCTCGCTGGGCGTGTACTTCACGCCGAGGAGCGGGTTCAACGCATCGTTGTTGTCTCCCGAGACGTACTTGTCGATGTAGTCCAGGCTCAGGCCTCCGATGAGCTTCCATTCGTCCGTCAGGCCGAAATGGTCCTCGATCCCCGCCGAGTAGGTGGCCTGGTCGTACTTGTCCCAGGGTAGGCCCACGTCGTCCTGGATCCGGGCGACGTCCCGCTGGTAGGTCAGGCTGGCCTTGATCTCGTTCCTCTCGCCCGCCGGGATCTCGGCCAGGGCGAAGCCGCCGTCTACGGAATTGTCGTAGGTGCTCGACGAGTCGAGCACGGTCATCGCCTCGTCCTCGAACCAATCGAGCGTGTTGTAGTAGTTGACGTGGAAGGCGCGGAACCGGAGCGTCGCGTCCCCTCCAAGCGAGGTGAAGCCGCCCGCGTTGAAGGTCGTGCGGTCCCACTTCGGGAATCGCCAGTAGCGGACCCGCTGGGTGAAGAGCGCGGGGGGCATCCCGTACTCGGACCGGTAGATCCCGGCGTTGACCATGAGCTCCGTCTTGCTCGACGGCCACCAGAAGAGCTTGGCGTTGAGGTTCAGGCGCTCGTAGTCGCTGTTGTCGCGCGAGGTCTCCCCGTCCTCGGGGTCGGGATAGGTGAAGCCGTCCGAGTCCTGGTAGAGGGCGTCGGCCGAGAGCCCGATCTTCCCCCACGAGTACGAGCCGTCCGCCCCGAGGCTGCGCGTGCTCTCGTCGCCCCAGCTCGCGGAGAGGGACAGGAGCGGGCGCTCCGTGGGCCTCTTCGTGATCACGTTGACCAGGCCGCCCAGGGTGTTCGGCCCGTAGAGGACGGACGACGGGCCCTTGGTCACCTGGAGGGTGTCGATGCCTCCGGCCGAGATCGTCTTGAGGTCGAACGTGCCGAAGTACGGCTCGTAGACCGGCACGCCGTCCAGGAGCAGGGCGATCCGCCGGGCGTCGATGCCGCGGAGCTTCAGCGTGTAGGTGTCCTTGTCCCCGAAGGTCACGAGGGACCCCGGAACGTACCGGACGACGTCCCCGAGGTCCCGGGGCGCCATCGCCTCGATCCGGGCCGAGTCGAGCGTCGAGACCGTGGCCAGCGGGAGGTCCTTGGGGGCCTTCCCGACGACGAGGATCTCCTCCGTGATCCTGGACCTCTCGGCTTCCTTCGTCTCGGTGGCCTTCTCGTCCTTGGCCTCCTCGGCCGGAGCCGGCGGGGCCCACGCCGCCCACGCGGCGAGGAGGACGATCGCGGCGAGGGTCCGGGAAAGGGCGCCGCGCGGTCGAGCCATGCCATCTCCTTCGTGCTGCGGATCGGAACGGATCCGGGAGCCCTTTCGGGCAAACGGATGACGCACAATATCACCGGCACCGGCGCCCTCAAAGCTCCTTCTCCCGGACGCGGGAGACGGTTCGGCGTAGATTATGAGGAGGCCGGAGCCGTTCGGAAGGGGGTGCTCCCATGCCTTGCCCGAATCGCCGCGAGGTCCTGGCCGTCGTGGCTTGCTCGCTTCTCGCCGCGGCGGCGTCGGCGCCTTCCTTCGGCGTCGTCTACGGGACGGACGATCGGATGGAGCCGTGGGACCTCCCGTCGGACGAGATCTGGGCTCGGGTCGCCCTCCGCTCCAACGTGGCCCTCATCCAGGCCGCGAGCGTTTCCTGCGGGGTCGACGACTGTGTCCTGATCCCGGCTCCCACGCTCGGCGAGTACCACGATCTCTGCGCCGACGAGAGGTTCTACTCGCAGCTGACGTCCGCGTTCTGCAGCGGCTTCCTCGTGGATCGCGACCTCCTCGTGACCGCGGGGCACTGCGTACGGAACGCGGCGGAATGCGGCGACGCGGCGTTCGTCTTCGGCTACCGGATGCTCGACGCCGGCGTGCCGCAGACCCGGTTCCCGAAGAGCGACGTCTACCGCTGCCAGGAGATCGTCGCGCGCGTGGAGTCCGGAGCGATCGACTGGGCCGTACTGCGGATGGACCGGCCGGTGGACGGTCTCCAGCAACCGTTGCCGCTCCGCCGCGAGGGGGTCGTGGAGCTCGACGACCGGGTGGCGGGGCTTCTCCTGATCGGCCATCCGAGCGGCATCCCCGTGAAGATCGCCGGGGGGCCCGAGCCGATCGGCGCCACGGGGCTCTCCGGCGCGACGGTCCGGGAGGCCCTGCCCGGGTGCTTCGGGTCCGACCTGGACGCATTCACGGACGATCTCGACACCTTCGGGGGGAACAGCGGGTCCGCCGTCGTCAGCCTGGACGAGCGCGGCGACGTGATGCAAGTCGAGGGCGTGCTCGCCCGGGCCCCCGCGGACTGGATCTGGGACGAGGGCGGGTCGTGCAACCGCGTCAACGTCTGCGACGAGGCGACCGGATGCCTCGGCCTCTGGGCCGAGGTCACGCGCGCGACGGAGTTCGCCTGGGCGGTCCCGCCCGCGTGCGGCGACGGGCGATGCGACGGGACGGAGGACGAGCTGTCGTGCCCGTCGGACTGCCTCGGCGACCTCGACGGGGACGGCGTCGAGGAGTCGCTGGACAACTGCCCGGGCCTGCCGAATCCCGACCAGGGGGACGTCGACGGCGACCGCGCCGGAGACCCCTGCGACTGCGATCCCGCGGACCCGGTCGTCTGGGGGCCGCCCGGCGAGGTCCGGCAGGTCCGCGTGGCGCGGGACGCCGCCACGGGCGAGAGCGTGATCCAGTGGTTCCCTCCCGGCGAGGAGGGCTCGACCGTCCTGGCCTACGACGTCCTGCGATCCGAGGTCCCGTTCGACTTCCTCGGCCCGGCGGTCTGCGTCGAGAGCGACGACGGGACCGACCGCGTCGCGCGCGACGGCGCCGTGCCGGGGCCCGGCACGGTCTTCCACTACCTGGTCCGCGCGCAGAACGCGTGTCCCGCCGGCGAGGGCACCCTCGGCTGGGGGACCGACGGGACGGAGCGCCTCGGCGCGGCGTGCCCGCTCCCGTAGGCGGCGGCCGGGCGCGTCAGACGAGGCCGAGGGCGGGGCAGAGGATCCGAAGGCCGGCCCAGACGACGAGGAAGCTCGTCAGGTCGAGCAGGAACCCGGTCCGGATCATCGCCGTGATCGGGACGCGGCCCGAGCCGTAGACGATCGCGTTCGACGGCGTGGACACCGGGAGCATGAACGCCATGCTCGCCCCCATGCAGACGCCGATCGCCGGCGGGACCGGGCTGACGCCGATCGAGCTTGCGAGCGCGATGAAGATCGGGACGAGCATGTTCGCGGTCGCCGTGTTCGAGGTCATCTCGGTCATCAGGATGGCGAGGCCGATCGCGAGCGCCGTGAGCCCCCAGAGCGACGTGACGCCGGAGAGCGCGATCAGCCCACGGCCGAGCGCGTCCGCGAGCCCGGTCGAGAACATCAGGCCGCCGAGCGCCAGCCCTCCCCCGAAGAGGAGGATCGTCCCCCAGTCGATTCGGAGGGCCTCGGACCAGGCCAGCGTGAACTTCCGCAACGGCCAGTCCACGGGGAGGAGGAAGAGGAGGAGCGCGGCGACGAGCGACGCGACCCCCTCGGGGAGGTGCCGCTCGCAGAACCGGAAGAGCTCCGACTGCGGCCCGGCGATCGAGGCGACGACGCCGGGGAACACCCAGAGAAACACCGCGACGAGGAACGCGAAGAGCACGTTCTTCTCGCCGCGCGTCCAAGGGCCGCGCCGGGCCCGCATCTCCCGGACGGCGGCCCCGGTCGCCTCGGGATCCACGCGCGCCGCGGGGAAGATGAGCGCCGTCCAGGCGAACATGGCCGCGCCGACCGCGAGGGCGATCGGGATCGCGAGGAGCATCCACTGGAAGAACGGGATGCGGACCCCCGCGAGCTTCTCGAGCATCCCGATCCCGATCAGGTTCGGGGGGGTGCCGACCGGTGTCCCGGTCCCGCCGATCAGCGCCGCGTAGGCAATCGTCAGAAGGAGGCCGGTCTCGAACCGGCCCCCTCCGGCCGGCGCGCCTTCCTTCGGGAAGGTCGCCAGGATCCCCAGGAGGATCGGGTACATCATGGCGGTCGTCGCGCTGTCGCTGATCCACATCGAGACCAGGAAGGGAATCGCGCCGACCGCGAGCGCGAGCCGGCCCGGCTTCTTCAGGAACCAGCGGACCGAGAGGACCATCAGCGCGGCGCGCTCGTTGAGGCGGTGGACGATCATCCCCTCGGCGAGGAGGAAGCTACCCAGGAACAGGAAGACGATCGGATGGGCGAAGGGGGCGAGGACCATCGCCGGCTCCGCGATCCCGAGGAGGACGCAGAGGACGGGGCCGAGCAGGGCGGTCGCGGGGATCGGGATCGCCTCGGAGACCCAGAAGACGAGCACCCAGGCGAGGACGGCGGCGAGGCGGTGCGCCTCCGGCGAGATGCCCGGCGCCGGGAGGAGCAGGACCAGGGCGAATAGCGCGGGGCCGGCGAAGAAGCCGGCCGTCCGCCGGACGCGGTCGAATCCTCCTTCGGGCGCCGTCGCTCTCGGGGAAGCCACCACGCGTCCTCCGTCGGGGCGAAGCCTTCCGCGCCAAGCATACGCGATCCGGGGGCGGGAATCGCCCGCGGAGCGGAACCGTGGGTGCCCATCGCCCGTTGTAGCGATAGAATTCGGGAGCATCCCCGGAAGGAGGATCCCATGTCCCGACGCTTCGCGTGCGCGCTCGCTCTCCTGACGCTTCTCGCCGCCCCCGCCCTCGGCCAGCCGGAGATCCCCGCCGTTTCCGAGAAGGTGGACCGGGACTCGCCGCGGGCGACCGCCGCCGGGGCGACGTTCACGGTCCCGGCGGGGTGGACGGTGACGACCCGTGGGCCGGTCGTCGTTCTCGAGCCTCCCGAGCCCGACTCGCACGTCGCCATCGTGGACGTAGAGGCGAAGGATGCCGCCGCCGCCGCCGCCGCGGGGTGGGCCGCGTACAAGCCGGGCTTCGCGCGCCCGCTCAAGATCGCGGTGCCGCAGAGCGCCGTGAACGGCTGGGAGGAGCGGAAGGCCTTCCAGTACGAGACGTCCCCCAACGAGCGGGCGGTCGTCAGCGCCTTCGCCTGGCGGGCCGGCAAGGCCTGGACCGTCGTTCTCGTGGACGGCACCGAGCCGACGTTCGAGAAGCGCGGCGCGCCGCTCCGGCTCGCCATGCAGAGCCTCCGGCCGAAGGGGTATTCCCGGGAGTCGTTCGCCGGGAAGAAGGCGAACCCCCTGGACGAGAGCCGCCTCGCCGCGCTCCGGGAGTTCGTGGCGAATGGGATGAAGATGCTCGACACGCCCGGCGTGGGGCTCGCCTTCCTCGACGGCGGAAAGATCGTCTGGGCGGGGGGCCTGGGCGTCAAGGAGCTCGGGAAACCCGAGCCGATCGGACCGGACACGCTCTTCCTGGCGGCGTCGAACACGAAGGCGCTGACCACGCTCCTCCTCGCGGAGCTCGTGGACGAGGGGAAGATGGGCTGGGACCAGCCGGTGACCGAGCTCTTCCCCGCCTTCCGGCTGGGGGACGAGGAGACGACGCGGCAGGTCCTGGTCCGGCACCTGATCTGCGCCTGCACGGGGTTGCCGCGGCAGGACCTGGAGTGGCTGTTCGAGTTCCGCGGGCAGACCCCGGCCTCGGCGATGAAGCTCCTCGGCACGATGCAACCGACGAGCGGCTTCGGGGAGGTCTTCCAGTACAGCAACCTGATGGCGGCGGCCGCCGGCTTCATCGGAGGGTCGAAGGCCGTGCCGGGGAAGGAGTGGGGGGAGGCCTACGACGAGGCGATGCGGACGAAGGTCTTCGAGCCGCTCGGGATGAGGACGACGACCTTCGACTTCGCGAAGGCGCTCCGGGGGGACGTCGCCCTGCCCCACGGCGAGGACCTCGAGGGGAGGGTGACCCGGGCGCCGATGGACCTCAACTACACGGTCGTCCCGGTGCGCCCCGCCGGGGGCGTCTGGACGAGCCCGCGCGAGCTGGCCCTGTACGTCCAGATGGAGCTCGCGAAGGGGATGCTGCCGGGCGGGAAGCGGCTGGTGTCGGCGGAGAACCTCCTCGAGCGGTACGAGCCGAACGTCGTCCTCGGAGAGGACGCGACGTACGGCATGGCGCTGATGGTGGACCGGAAGTACGGCGTTCCCGTCGTGCACCACGGCGGCGACCTGCCCGGGTACCACAGCGACATGATCTGGCTGCCCGAGCACGGGGTCGGCGCCGTGATCCTGGCGAACTCCGACTCCGGCGTCCTCATCCGCGGGCCTCTGATGAGGAAGCTCCTCGAGGTGCTGTTCGACGGGAAGCCGGAGGCCGACGAGACCCTCCGGGTCGCCGCGGAGCAGCGCAAGGCGTCCATCGCCAAGGAGCGCGAGCGGCTCGTCGTCCCGGCCGACCCCGTGGCCGTCGGGAAGCTGGCCTCGCGCTACACGAACCCCGCGCTCGGAGAGGTGCGCGTCCTGAAGGAGGGGAAGGCGGTCGTCTTCGACGTCGGCGAGTGGAAGAGCGCCATCGCGTCGCGGAAGAACGACGACGGGACGATCTCGTTCCTGACGATCGACCCGACGCTGGCCGGGTTCGAGTTCGTCGTCGCGGACCGGGACGGCAAGCGCCGCCTGGTCACGCGCGACGCGCAGCACGAGTACGTGTTCGAGGAGGTCGCCGCGGCGAAGCCCTGACGGCGGGCCCCGCCGCCTTCCGGCCGGGAGCCTCCCGGGGCCGCGTCACTTCAGGTACGAGCAGCAGTAGTCCGCGACCTCGCGGACGCGCAGGCGGAACTTCGTGCCGGCGGGGACCTCGAACGTCCCTCCGGCCGCGACCCGCCGCCAGTCCGCGCTTCCGGGGAGGAGCACCTCCATCGCTCCTCCGAGGATCTCCATGACCTCCCTCTCGGAGGTGCCGAACTCGTAGTCGCCGGGCAGCATGATCCCCAGCGTCCTCCTCGACCCGTCGGCGAGGAGCACCGTCCGGCTCGTCACCTTGCCGTCGTAGTAGACGTTCGCCTTCTTCACCACCGTCACGTTCTCGAACCGGTCCATCGTCTCTCTCCTCCGGTCAGTGGCCCCCGCCGCCGATCATCTTCACGGCGTGCGGGAGGATCGGGAGCAGGAAGTCCATGCCCTCTCGCACGGCCTTCAGGCTCCCCGGCAGGTTGACGATCAGGGTCGTTCCCCTGAGCCCCGCCTCTCCGCGGGAGAGGCAGGCGTGCGGCGTCCTCTTCATCCCGTCGGCCCGCAGGGCCTCCGCGAGCCCGCCGGCCCGGCGCTCGACGACGGCGAGGGTCGCCTCGGGGGTGGTGTCGCGGGTCGAGAACCCGGTCCCGCCGGTCGTCAGCGCGACGTCCACGCGGAGGTCGTCCGCGAAGCGCTCGAGCGCCCGGCGGATCGCGGCGGGGTCGTCGGGGACGACCTCGCTCGCGACGACCTCGAACCCCGCGCTCTCGAGGCGCTCGCGAAGGTGCGGCCCGCTCTCGTCGCGGCGCTCCCCCCGCGCGCAGCCGTCGCTGACGGTCAGGACCGCGGCCCTCACGGCGTCTCCCCCCTCCGGACGACCTCGATCGTGTCGCCGGGCGCCACCCGCCCCCCCTCGAGGACGCGGGCGAAGATCCCCTCGCGGGGCATGACGCAGTCGCCGACCTGCCGCCGGATGTCGCAGCCCAGGTGGCACTCCTTCCCGATCTGCGTCACCTCGAGCGCCGCGTCGCGGCCGACGCGCAGGACCGATCCGACCGGAAGGCTTGCCAGGTCGATCCCGGTCGTCGTGAGGTTCTCCGCGAAGTCGCCGGGCGCGAGCGCGAGCCCCGGGATCGAGATCCTGTCGATGCTCTCCCGTGCGAGCAGGCTGACCTGGCGGTGCCAGTCCCCCGCGTGGGCGTCTCCCTCGACGCCGAGGCCGGGCGCGAGCCTGGCGCTCTCGACCGGGCGCTTGCGCGTCCCCTTCGTCTCGGAGACGTTGACCGAGAGCACCTTCGCGGCCACGTCAGTCCCCCTCGAACGAGCCGCCGGATCCCCCGGTCTTGCGGACGAGCCTGAGGTCGGTGATCCGGATCCCGCGCTCGGCCGACTTGCACATGTCGTACACGGTCAGCGCCGCCACGGCGGCCGCCGTCAGCGCCTCCATCTCGACGCCGGTCCCGGCGCGCGTGCGGCAGGTCGCCTCGATCTCGACGGCACGCTCCTTCCCGCTCAGGGAGAGGCGGACGCCGGCGAAGGCGAGCGGAAGGGGATGGCAGAGGGGGATCAGCTCGGACGCGCGCTTCGCCGCCTGGACCCCCGCGATCTCGGCGACGGTCAGGACGTCCCCCTTCTTCGTCGCGCCGGAGCGAAGGAGGCGGAAGGTCGCGGGCGAGACGACGACGCGGGCGCGGGCGACCGCCTCGCGGACCGTCGCCTTCTTCCCGCCGACGTCCACCATCCGCGCCTTCCCCCGTGCGTCGAGGTGCGAGAGGCCGCGAGCCATCTTCATCCTCCGATCTGGGACATGCCGCGGCCGCGCGCGGCCGCGGGGTCCGGCATTCCCTCGGGCTTGACCGCGATCGCCTCGCGGAGCAGTTCCGCGAGCCGCCTCGCGTCGGGCCGGGGCCGGAGCGCCGGCTTCAGGTCGATCTCCCTCGTCGAGAAGAGGCAGGGGCGGATGTGGCCGTCGGAGGTCAGGCGCAGCCGGTTGCACCGGCCGCAGATCTCCCGGCTCGCCGCGGGGATCACGGCGAAGCTCCCGGGGGCGCCCGGGACGCGGAAGGCCTCCTCCGCGGGCCCGACGCCCCGGGACCGCTCCGCCGGCTCGAAGGGGCCGAGCGCGTCGAGCCGCGTGCGGTGCTCGGAGATCGGGACGCGGTAGCGCTCCGACGGCACCGGGCCGACCGGCATGTGCTCGATGAACCGGACCTCGACCGGGAGCCTCCTCGTCAGGTCGAGGAACGGCGCCGGGTCCTCGTTGACGCCGCGCAGCAGCACGACGTTGGCCTTGACCGGGCGGAAGCCGGTCTCGACGGCGCTCTCGAGCCCGCGGAGCGCCACGGAGAGGTCGCCGCCGCGAGTGATCTCCCGGTACGCTTCGGGATCGAGACTCGAGAGGCCGACGTTGACCCGCCGGAGCCCCGCGTCGCGGAGCGGCCCGGCGAGGTCCGGGAGCAGGAGGCCGTTCGTCGTCAGCGAGAGGTCGTCGAGCCCCGGGATCCGCGCGAGGTCCCGGACGAGCGAGACGGCGCCGCGGCGGAGGAGCGGCTCGCCGCCGGTCAGCCGCGCGCTCGAGATCCCCAGCGAGACCGCGACCTCCAGGAAGGCGACGATCTCCTCGTAGCGAAGGATGTCCGCGTGATCGAGGAGCCTCACCCCCTCCTCGGGGAGGCAGTACCGGCAGCGGAGCTGGCACCGGTCGGTGAGGGAGATCCGCACGTGGCGGATCGCGCGGCCGTGCGAGTCGGCCGTCATCCGTGGTCCTCGGGGCGCTCGGTCAGGTGGAGCAGGACCCGCCCGCCCGGCGGGATCGACGTCGCGTCCTCCGGGACGAGCGCCAGCGCGCCGGCCAGGGTCATCGAGGAGAGGACGCCGGATCCCTGCGGGCCGGTGAGGGCCGCGCGGAGCCGGCCCTCCTCCTCTCGGAGCCGGACGCGGAGGAAGTGCAGGCGGCCGTCCGGCCGGGACTTGCGCCAGCCGTCGTCGAGCACCCCCTCGCGCTCCGGCCTGTGGAGCCTCGAGAATCCCATCATCTTCCGGATCGCGGGGCGGACGTACTCCTCCATCATCACCATCGCGGCGACCGGATTGCCGGGGATCCCGAACACCGCCTTGCCGTGGAGCCGGAAGAGGCCCAGGGGCCCGCCCGGCTTCTGGAGGACCCGCCAGAACAGCGTCTCCGCGCCGAGCCCCTCGAGGACCTCCCGGACGTGGTCGTGGTCCCCCATCGAGATTCCGCCGTTCGTGACGATCGCGTCCGCTTCGGCCTCGGCCTTCCGGAGCGCCTCCTCGACGGCGCCGCGCCGGTCCGGCACCCGCGCGAACGGGACGGCGATCCCGCCGAAGGCCCGGACCTGGGCGCAGACGGAGTGCAGGTTGGCGTCGCGGATCCGGCCGGGGCCGGGGCGCTCCGAGGCGTCCACGAGCTCGTCGCCCGTCGTCAGCACGGCGATCCTCGCGCGCGGCACGGCCTCGACCTCGACGTGGCCCGTGGCCGCGAGGACCCCGATCTCGGCGGGCCCCAGCGCCGATCCCGCCTCGACCACGCGCCCTCCCGCCGGGATGTCCTCGCCCGCAAGGCGGATGTTCGCCCCCGGACGGACCGGCCCGGGGATGCGGACCCACTCGCCGTCGGCCGACACGCTCTCGATCGGCGCGACCGCGTCCGCGCCGTCGGGAACCGGCGCGCCGGTCATGATGCGGACCGCGGCCCCCTCCTCGATCCTCCACGCGGCGACCTGTCCCGCGGAGACGTCGCCGACCACGCGCAAGCGCGCCGGGCTCCCGTCCGACGCGCCGGCCGCGTCCGCCGAGCGCAGCGCGAACCCGTCCATGGCGGAGTTCGTGAACGGCGGGACCGGGTCCTCGGAGAAGACGTCCCCGGCCGCCGCGAGACCGAGCGCCTCCGCGAGCGGGACCCGCCACGACGGGAGCCGCGAGACCGAGCGAAGCGAAAGCGCCAGGGCTTCCCGGTAGGTGATCATCGGTGTCCTTCCCGTGTCCCTTCCACGATAGCAGGAACGGGCCTCAGTCGGGACGCTCGAGGACCCGGCGGTCCGGGAAGGAGTAGTGCCGCCAGGACCCCGGCATGTGGGAGCCGACCGAGGCGGCGGCCGTCGCCGCCAGGTACCACTCGAGGCGAGCCGAGGGGAAGATGGCCCCCAGCCCGAGCAGCGCGAGCTTCAGCCAGACGGCCGCGCCGGCCCCCTGCCAGGCGAAGTCGAGCCCCTTCCACAGCTCGATCCCGAGGAGGACCGCCCCGCTCGCCGCGGTCAGCAGGGAGGGGACGAGCAGCCGTCCTCCCGGGACGTCGAACGCGACGCCGCCGAGCACGATCCCCATCGCCGCGACGTGCACCGTGCGCGCGCCGACGCGCCACGCGCGGTCTCCGGGAATCGCGCGGCGCGCGAGCCGGGGGCCGGCACCGCGGCGCGCGGCGGGAGAGTCGCTCACTGCCCGGCCTCGATCTCGCTCACCCAGTGGGAGTACCGGCTCGCGATCTCGTCCATCGCGACGATCATCTGGATCAGCCCGTCGCTCCCGGTCATCGGCCGGCCGTTCTTGCGGTAGGCGAGGAGGATCGCCCGGCGCTCGGGGGGAACGACGTAGCGCGGCGTGCCGGACGGGGCGCCGGCGAGCCACGAGAGGATCTCCGCGATCTCCGGATCCGGGAGGAACGTCTCCGTGTACACGTCGTACTTGGTGTGCGCCTTCCCGCCCTGGCGAAGGACGGGAGCGACCTCCCCGACCGTCAGGCTGCGGCCCCGGAGCGCCGGCGCCGGGGTCTTGCCGGCGGGCGCGGTTCCCTCCCCGCCGGTGCCGTGGCATTCGTTGCACCCCTTGACGTTGTAGAGCGCCTCGCCGCCCGAGGCCGCCCCGCACACCTCCGGCCACTTCAGCGTCACGGTCCAGCCGTCCACGCTCCGGACCACGACGGAGGGGGAGGACTCCTCCCGCTCGCAGAAGCGCGGGTCCACCGAGAGCAGCACGTCGCGGAAAGAAGCTCCGGTCCAGGTGTTGCTCGCGAGCGGGCCCTTGGCCGTGCCGATCGGACGGTAGCCTTCGACCGTGACCGCGGGGAGCGCCTCGAGATCGGCGAGCGTCAGCGTCCTCTCGGTCCCTCCGGCGCGGACCCGGAGCTGCCGGGTCTCGTGCTCGGGGCGCTCGCCGGCCGTCGGGGAGGCGGCGACCAGCAGGGAAACGGCGGCGATCGCCGGGATCCCGAGGCGCGTTGTCATGGAATCGGCCCTCCGAGGCGGCGCGGACCGCGTCCGGCGACCGCAATCGCTTTGTGGCATACTGTCGCATCCATATATCACACGACCGGGGACCGCAGCATGCGCATCGCCCGCTTCGAGTCCGGCGCGGTACGCGAGTACGTATCCGCCCGAGGAGGGGCCCTTCGCGTCTCGATCCAGGCGGTCCTGCATGGCTGATGACGCGCCGTGCGCGGCCCGGTCGGGTCGCTCGAGGTCCCGGAGGCGGTCGAGGAGCACGAGGTCCTCGACGCGGAGGGTGTGGCGATCTACCTGCATCGAGAGGTCCTCGCCTCGATCCCGCCGTCGGGGCGCCTGGGGTTCGCGTTCGGCGGCCTCGGGCGCTGCTTCCTGCGGATCGAGCCCGGCGCCGGGAGCCGGCCGGCCGCGGAGTCGAGCGCCGGGGATCGGATCGCGCCGCCCCTAGGGAGCGGGCGGAGGGAGATGGCATGGAGACGACGGCACTGACCGAGATGCGGGCGGCCCACCGCGTGCTGGCCGCCTTCGACTACCCGCCGGGACGCGTGGAGCGCGGGTACGCCGGCAGGACGCTGCACGTGGACGTCTCCGCGAACCGGATCGAGACGCGGCCGGTCACGGACTACATGAAGGAGTGCTTCACCGGGGGGAAGGGGTTCGACCTCTATCTCATGTGGCACTCGATCCCGGGGCCGATCGCGTGGGACGACCCGCGGAACGGGCTGTACTTCTCCGCCGGCCCGCTCGGCGGGACCGCGTACTTCTCAGGGTCGGGCAAGTGCCTGGTGACCGGGATCTCGCCGACGACCGGATCCGTCATGGACTCGAACGTCGGGGGGCACTTCGGGCCGCTCCTGAAGTTCGCGGGCTTCGACGCGCTCGAGGTCCGCGGCAAGGCGTCCGAGTTCGTCCTCGTCGTCATCGACGGCGACGAGCACCGCGTCACGATCGAGACCGCCCCGTACGAGGCGCTCAACAGCTACGACGTGGCGAGCCAGCTCCACCACATGTACGCCCGGACCCCCGACGAGCTGCAGAGCATCTCGGTCGTCTCCGCGGGCGAGGGGGCCGTCCACACGCTCATCGGCTGCCTGAACGTCTCGTTCTACGACTGGAAGCGGCGCGAGCCCCGCCTCAAGCAGGCGGGCCGCGGGGGCCTGGGCACCGTCCTGATGGACAAGAAGATCAAGGCAATCGTCGCGAAGTCGAGCCGCAACCGGCCGCAGTGGACGCTGACGGTCGAGGCGCCCTGAGAAGAGGAGAAACCTTCCGATGAGCCCCTTGGCGGACCACGACCGTACGCAGGTCGACGACATCATCGACAGGTGGGGCGGCGACGCCGAGTTCGCCGTGGAGATCCTCCAGGAGATCCAGGCGCGCTTCCGGCATCTCCCCCAGGCGGCGCTCGAGCGCGTGTCCGAGCGGACGCGCGCCGACATGGGACGCCTCTACCACATCGCGACGTTCTTCAAGGCGTTCTCGCTGAAGCCGCGAGGAAGGGTCCCGATCCAGGTCTGCACCGGCACGGCCTGCCACGTCCAGGGCTCCGCGAGGGTGCTGGACGCGTTCAGCCGCGAGCTCCGCGTGCGGCCCGGGGAGAGCACGGCCGACCTCGAGTTCAGCCTCGACGGAGTCCGGTGCCTCGGCTGCTGCGGCCTGGCCCCGGTCGTGACCATCGGGGACGAGCTGGTCGGCGGAGTGGATTCTTCCAAGGTCGCCCGGCTCCTCCGGAAGCCGCGGAAGCCGGGGGCGCAGCCCCGGGCCAAGGAGAGCCGCGATGCCTAAGGCGACGATCGAGAATCTGGACGCCCTCGCGCAGGAGGCCCGGGCCGAGATCGCCGGATTCAAGGCGATGCTGATGGTCTGCGCCGGGACGGGGTGCGTCTCGGCGAAGTCGCTCCCGATCCGCGACGCGCTCCGGCGGGAGATCGAGCGCCGCGGGCTCGACCGCGAGATCAAGGTCGTCGCCACCGGCTGCAACGGGTTCTGCGCCCACGGTCCGATCTGCGTGGTGCAGCCCGAGGGGGTGTTCTACGAGCGCCTCAAGGTCGAAGCGGTGCCGGATCTCGTCGAGTCGCACTTCGTCCGGGGGAAGCCGCTCGAGAAGTTCCTCTACAGGAAGGACGGCGAGAAGAAGCCGGTCCCGCTCGAGAAGGACATCGAGTTCTTCGCGAAGCAGCACGCGATCGCCCTCAGGAACCGCGGCCGCATCGACCCCGAGAGCATCGCGGACGCGCTGCGCGCGGGGGCCTACCAGGCGATCCGGAAGGTCCTCGCGGAGGGGGTCCCGGGGGACGAGCTCGTCGCCCGGATCGTCCGGTCGGGGCTCCGGGGGCGGGGCGGCGGCGGCTTCCCGACCGGAGTCAAGTGGAAGACCTGCCTCGAGGCGGCCCGCGCCCGCGGCGTGCGGCCGTACGTCGTCTGCAACGGCGACGAGGGGGACCCCGGCGCGTTCATGGACCGCAGCATCGTCGAGGCCGATCCGCACGCCGTGATCGAGGGGATGCTGATCGGCGCCCGGGCGCTCGGCGCCGTCGAGGGGTTCGTGTACATCCGCCTCGAGTACCCCCTCGCGCTCGCGCGGCTCCGGAAGGCGATCCAGCAGGCCCGCGAGTGGGGGCTCCTCGGCAAGGGGATCCTCGGCACGGACATGGAGTTCGACATCACGATCCACCAGGGGGCGGGGGCGTTCGTCTGCGGGGAGTCCACGGCGCTGATGGCCTCGATGGAGGGGCGCGCCGGGGAGCCGCGGGCCAAGTACGTCCACACGGTGGAGCACGGCTACCGCGACATGCCGACCGTGCTGAACAACGTCGAGACCTGGGCCAACGTCCCGCAGATCCTCCTCCGGGGGCCGGAGTGGTTCTCCTCGATCGGGACCGGCGACGTGTCGAAGTCGCCCTGGGGGGGGAGCTCCGGGACCAAGGTGTTCTCCCTGGTCGGGACCGTGAAGAACTCGGGGCTCGTCGAGGTCCCGATGGGGATCACGCTGCGCGAGATCGTCTTCGACATCGGAGGCGGCATCCCGGGCGGCCGCAGGTTCAAGGCGGTGCAGACGGGCGGGCCGTCGGGCGGGTGCATCCCCGAGTCGATGCTCGATCTCCCCGTGGACTTCGACACGCTGGTCGAGGCCGGCTCGATGATGGGGTCCGGCGGCATGATCGTCATGGACGACCGGACCTGCATGGTGGACGTCGCCCGCTACTTCGTCGACTTCCTCTGCGACGAGTCGTGCGGGAAGTGCACGCCGTGCCGCGAGGGGCTCGTCGGCCTCCGGGAGATCCTGAACCGCATCACGCGCGGGGAGGGCCGGGAGGAGGATCTCCCGCTCCTCGAGGACCTCGGCGCCGCGCTGGCCGGCGGGTCGCTGTGCGGCCTGGGGCAGACCGCCGCCAACCCCGTCCTGTCCACGCTGCGGCATTTCCGCGACGAGTACGAGGCCCACATCCGCGACAGGCGGTGTCCCGGGGGCGTCTGCAAGGAGCTGGTGCGGTACCGGATCACGATCGAGTGCACCGGCTGCGGCGCCTGCGTGAAGGTCTGCCCGACCGACGCGATCGCGGGGGAGACGAAGAAGCTCCACCGGATCGACGAGGCCAGGTGCATCAAGTGCGGCACCTGCATGGACGTCTGCAAGTTCGACGCCGTCAAGGTCGAGTGAGCGAGGAGAGGGGTCCGACATGATCGAGGTCACGATCGACGGCCGCAAGACCGAGGTGGCTCCGGGCACCACGATCCTCGCCGCCGCCAGGGCGCTCGGGATCCCGATCCCGGCGTTCTGCGACAGCCCGATGGTCGAGCCGTACGGGGCGTGCCGCGTCTGCAGCGTCGAGGTGGACGACGGCCGGAAGAAGCGGATCGTCACGGCCTGCAACTACCCGCTGAGCAAGCCGCTCGCCGTGCTCACGAGGAGCGACCGCGCCCTCGGCGTGCGACGGGTCGTCCTCGAGATGATGCTCGCGCGCTGGCCGAACGTGAAGGTGATCCGGGAGGCCGCCCGCGACGTCGGCCTGACGGAGCCGAGGTTCTCGCACCCGAAGCGCAACGAGAGCGAGAGCGCCTGCATCCTCTGCGGCCTCTGCGTGCGTCTCTGCCACGAGGGGGTCTGGCACCGGGTTCTGGCGTTCGAGGGGCGGGGAGAGAGCCGCAGGGTCTCGATGCCGTACGGCAAGCAGCCGCCCGAGTGCGTCGGGTGCATGGCCTGCGCGAACGTCTGCCCGACCGGCGCGATCCGGTTCGCCGAGGATCCGAACCGGCCCGCGAACGCGGACCGGATCCGTCGGGCGGGGGCCGAGCTGACCCGAGAGGTCCTCCTCCTCGACGGCAGCCAGTGCCGCATGCGCGAGGTCGGGACGGCGCACCTCGTGGAGATCATGAACGACTACGACCTGCTGCCGGTGCACAACTACCGGTTCGGCGCCCACGCGGAGGCCCACAGGATCGCCTCGGACAAGTTCAAGCCGATCTTCTCCCAGGGGATCGACGACGGCTGCGCGCTCGGCTGCGACATGGCGTGCGCCAAGGCGGTCGAGGGGCACCTGCTGCGGACCGGACCGGACAAGGGGAAGAGGGTCCTGGTGGACGGCCCCGAGTACGAGACCGCGTCGGGGTGCGGGAGCAACCTCGGGATCTTCGAGCCCTGGGCGATCGTCGAGATCAACTACTACTGCGACCACTACGGCCTCGACACGATCTCGTTCGGCACGCTCATGGCGTTCGTCATGGAGTGCTTCGAGGCGGGGGCCCTGAACCTGGAGCGGACCGGCGGCATCGACCTCCGGTTCGGGAGCATCGACGGGACCCTCGAGGTTCTCCACCAGATGGCGCGCGGCGAGGGGTTCGGGAAGATCGCGGGGCAGGGGATCCGCCGGATGAAGCGGATCTTCGCCGAGCGGTTCGGCGCGGACCCGGCGTTCCTCCAGGACATCGGGATGGAGGCCAAGGGGCTCGAGTACTCCGAGTACGTCACCAAGGAGTCGCTCGCCCAGCAGGGGGGCTACGGCATCGCCCTCAAGGGGCCGCAGCACGACGAGGCCTGGCTGATCTTCATGGACATGGTGAACAAGCAGATCCCGACCTTCGAGGACAAGGCCGAGGCGCTGCACTACTTCCCGATGTGGCGGACCTGGTTCGGCCTCAACGGCCTCTGCAAGCTCCTCTGGAACGACGTCGAGCCGGAGGACAACGCGGAGTCCGGCGCGCCCGCGAAGGTGCCGAGGCACGTGCGGGGATACTGCGAGTTCTTCGCCGGCATGACGGGGAAGGAGGTCGCGCCCGAAGACCTCATCGCCCAGAGCGAGCGCGTCTACAACTTCCAGCGGGTCTTCAACCTGAAGATGGGCTTCGGGCGGAGGCGGCACGACGCGATCCCGTACCGGTCGCAGGGACCGGTCACCGCCGAGGAGTACCTGTCCCGCGAGGAGCGGTACGACAAGCAGCTCCGGGAGGAGGTCGGCGCGGACCCCGCGACGATGACGCTCGACGAGAAACGTGCCGCGCTGCGCCGGTACCGCGAGGACCGGTACGAGAAGCTGCTCGACGCCGTCTACAAGCGGCGCGGCTGGACCTCCGACGGGATCCCGACGCTCGCCAAGGTGCGGTCCCTCGGGATCGACCGGGTCGAGGGGCTCGTGGATCTCCTGAGGGCGAACGGGGTCGCGGAGTGACGATGCGCCTGACCGTGAACGGGGAGCCGTACGCCTGCTCCGAGGGCCTGACGGTCGAGGGGCTCATCCGGGAGAAGACGTTCACGTTCCCGCTCAAGGTCGTCTTCGTCAACCGGCAGCTCGTCCGGAAGGACCGGTTCGCGTCCACGGTCCTCCGCGACGGCGACGTCGTCGAGATCGTCCACCTGATCGGGGGAGGATAGGATGGGCTTCGCGTCTCGCCTCGCGTTTGCGCTCCTCGTGCTCGGCCTGCCGGCCGCCCCCTCCGGCGCGGCCGCCGGCGAGACCCTGATCCTCGCGACGACGACGAGCACCCAGGACTCCGGGCTCCTCGACGTCCTGCTCCCGGCGTTCGAGGCCGAGGCCGGGATCCGCGTCAAGACCGTCGCGGTCGGCTCCGGCGAGGCGCTCGCCATGGGGAGGAGGGGAGACGCCGACGCTCTCCTGGTGCACTCGAAGACGGCCGAGGACGCCTTCATGGCCGAGGGGTTCGGCGCCCTGAGGCTCGACGTCATGTACAACGACTTCGTTCTCGTGGGGCCCGGAGCCGATCCCGCGGGAGCGCGGGGCTCGGACGCGCTGGAGGCCTTCCGGAGGATCTTCGAGGCGGGAGCGGCGTTCGTCTCGCGCGGGGACCAGTCCGGGACGCACAGGAAGGAGCAGGACGTCTGGAAGAGGGCGGACCTCGACCCCTCGGGGAAACCCTGGTACCTGAGCGCTGGACAGGGGATGGGCGAGACGGCGCGGATCGCGTCCGAGAAGCGGGCCTACACGCTGATCGACCGCGGGACCTGGCTCGCGCTCCGGAGGACGCTCGATCTCGAGGTCGTCTCGGAGGGGGCGAAGGACCTCCTGAACACCTACCGTGTGATCGTCGTCAGCCCCGAGAAGCATCCGAAGACGCACGTCGAGGAGGCCCGCCGCTTCGCCGAGTGGCTCGTCGCGCCGGAGACCCAGAAGAGGATCGGGGAGTTCGGCCGCGAGAAGTACGGACGGCCGCTCTTCGTGCCGGACGCGAGGAAGTGACCGGAATCGACGAGGCGCTGGGCGCGCTCCTCGCCATGCGGCAGGAGCTGCTGGGGATTCTCGGCCTCTCCCTCCTCGTCTCGGGGGCCGCGATCGTGGCGGCGATGGCGATCGGGGTGCCGGCGGGGATCTTTCTCGGGCTGCACGACTTCCCGGGCCGCCGGTTCCTCGTCACGGTCGTCAACACGGGAATGGGCCTCCCGCCGGTCGTGGTCGGCCTCGTCGTGTTCCTGCTCCTCGCCCGGGCCGGCCCGCTAGGAGGGCTCGAGCTCCTCTACACGCCCTCCGCGATGATCGTCGCCCAGGTGATCATCGCCACCCCCCTCGTCGTCGGGATCACGCTCGCCGCCGTGCAGGCGCTCGATCCCAGGGTCCACCTGCAGATCCTCTCCCTGGGGGCCTCGAGGCGGCAGTACTGGTGGAAGCTCGTGCAGGAGGCGCGGCTGTCGCTCGTGGCGGCGCTCGCCGCGGGCTTCGGCTCGATCGTCTCCGAGGTCGGCGCGGTCATGATGGTGGGCGGGAACATCAAGGGCCAGACGCGCGTGATGACGACCGCGATCGTCCTCGAGACGCGGCAGGGGAACTTCACCCTGGCGATCGCGCTCGGCGTCCTGCTGCTGGCGCTCGCGCTGGCGCTCAACTGGCTGTTCACGTCGGTCCAGCAGAGATCGAAGGGATGAGTCTTCTCCGCCTCGACGACGTCCTGGTCCGGAAGGAAGGCCGGACGCTCCTCGATCTCCCCTCGCTGGACGTGCGGGAGGGGGAGATCCACGTCGTCCTCGGCCCGACCGGCGCCGGGAAGAGCACGCTCCTCCGGGTCGTCAACCGCCTGGAGCGCCCGTCGCGGGGGAGCGTGCGCTGGCGCGGCGGGATCGTGCCGTGGCCCGCGCCGCTCGAGTTCCGACGCAGGATGACGATGGTCTTCCAGTCGCCGCTCCTCTTCTCGGGGACGACCTTCGAGAACGTCGCGTACGGCCTGCGCCTGCGCGGCGAGCGCGAGGAGGCGCTCGCGCCCAAGGTGGACGCGATGCTCCGGCTCTTCCGCATCGGCCATCTCGCGGGGCAGCGCGCCTCCACCCTCTCCGGAGGCGAGGCGCAGCGCGCGGCGCTGGCCCGCGCTCTGGTGCTCCGCCCCGAGCTCCTCCTGCTCGACGAGCCGCTGGCCGCCCTGGACGCCAGGATCCGCGAGCGGCTCCTCCGGGAGCTGCGCCAGATCGTCCGCGAGGGGCGGATCACCTGCCTCTACGTCACCCACGAGCAGGCCGAGGCGTTCGCGGTCGCCGACCGGATCTCGATCCTCTCGGAGGGGAGGCTGCTCCAGGTCGGGACGCCCGAGGAGGTCTTCTACCGCCCGAGCGGGCCGGCGGTCGCCGAGTTCCTCCAGACGTCGAACATCCTGACCGGCGAGGTCGTCGCGGCGGGAGGGGGGATCGCGAAGGTCCGGATCCCCGGCGGGACTCTCTCGGCCCTCTCCGATCTCCCCCCCGGCAGCCAGGTCCTGGTCTGCGTCCGTCCGGAGGAGATCCTCCTGACGCCGGGCGCGGGAACCGCTGCCGGAGCGATCGAGGGGACCGTCACCTCGGTGCTCGACCAGGGCTCCACGCTCAAGGCCGACGTCGATTGCGGCTTCCCGCTGACCGCCCTCGTCACCCGGCGCGCGGCACGCGAGGTCCCCCTGCGGGCCGGGACGCGCGTCGGCGTGTCGGTCTCGCCCGAGGCGGTGCACCTGATCGTCAAGGAAGGGGCGGCCGGTTCCCAAACCTAGCCGGGCCCCGTATCATTCCGCCGTGCGGCACTCGAGGCAGACTGTCTTCCCCGGCATCGGGCCCGCGGGGCAGGCCCGCATCCGGTCGGCCCGCGCCCTCGTCGCCGGCTGCGGCGGCCTCGGCGCCGAGGCGGCGAGCCTCCTGGCCCGGGCCGGGGTCGGGTTCCTGAGGATCGTCGATCGCGACGTCGTCGAGATCACGAACCTCCAGCGGCAGGCGCTCTTCGACGAGGACGACGTCCGCGAGCGCCGGCCGAAGGCGGTCGCGGCGGCGAGGAGGCTCGCACGGGTCGCCTCGGACGTCGCCGTAGAGCCGGTCTTCGCCGAGATCGCCCCGGGAAGCGTCCTCGGCCTCGTGGCCGGCGTGGACGTCGTCGTGGACGGCCTCGACAACCTCGAGGGGCGGTACCTCCTCAACGACGCCTGCGTGCGGGAGGGGATTCCCTGGGTCTACGGCGCCAGCATCGGGAGCGAGGGGGTGAGCGCGCTCGTCGTGCCGGGGAGGACGCCCTGCCTCCGCTGCCTCGAGCCCGACCCTCCGGGCCCGGGCGTCTCGCCGACGTGCGCCACCGAGGGCGTCCTCGGCCCGGCCGCGCACGCCGTCGCTTCCCTCGAGGCGGCGCAGGCGCTCCGGTGGCTCGTGACGCGCGAGGTCCCCGACCCGCCGGTCCTCGTCAGCGTGGACGTGTGGCGCCTCGCCTTCCACCGCGCGGAGCTTCCCCCGCGGAACCCCTCCTGCCGGTGCTGCGGCGAGCGCAGGTTCGAGTTCCTGGGCGCGGGCGGCGATCCCGCCGGCGGCCGCGCGAGCCGCTCCCCCTTCGGGCAACGATCCTAGGCGAGGAAGGCGAGTTGCCTCGATGCCTCCGGCGTGAACCGGAGCAGCAACCGCAACGCCGCGGCGTGCGCGGACGGATCCGGGCTCTCCGCGACGTAGAGTTCGGCGGCGAGGTCGCGCCGGCGCAGCATCTCCCGGCGGAACGCCGGCCGGGGCTGAACCCGGATCGTCAGATCCGCGAGGTTGAGGACTCGTTCGTAGGAAGCCCGGAAGAGAGTCCGGTCCCGCGGGTCCGGCAGCTTGCCCGCGCGGTTCATCTCGTTCGCGATCATCAGGATCTGCTGGTCCAGGGAGAACGAAGACCACCGCTCGGGGGACAGCGAGGCATGCTGGCTCATCTCAGATCGCCTCGCCTTCTCCGATCCGCGCGAGCGTCAGCGACCGGATCCTGTCTCGGAGCGCGGGATCCTGGATCTCCATGCTGCGGTTCCCCTGCGCCGGACGAATGTCGATCAGGGCCGTGAACTCGATGCGGCGCGCGGGGCCGCGCCCCGGATAGTAGTTCGCCCCCCGGAGATCGGCCTGCGAGCTTCCGCGATTCCGGCGTCTTCAGGTCTCATATTCCCCATTATGGCTCGGAGCCGCTTCCGGTCCCGGCCGAGGTCCCGGGCGGCGGGGACGGGGGCTCCGCCGCGAGGAGCGTCACCAGCGCGGCGGAGCCGATCGCGACGAAGAACGTGACCGCCATTGCGGTGACCGTCCGGTCGAGGCCGGTCGAGATCCAGACGACCGTCGTCAGGAGCCCCATGACGAGGGCCGTCACGACGCCGCGGCCTCCGAACCGCCTCCAGTAGAACGACAGGAGGATCGCCGGCGCGAACGAGCAGCCGATCCCGGCCCAGGCGTAGCTGACGATGTTGTAGACGAGCCGGTCGGTCGTCAGCGCCAGCGCCAGCCCCAGGATCCCCACCGCGAGCGTCGCGACCCTCGAGACGGCGAGCAGCGTCCGGTCGCTCGCCCGCCCCTTGCGCAGGATCCCGTTGTAGACGTCCTGGCTGATCGAGGACCCGGCGACGATCAGCATGCTCTCCGCCGTGGAGACCATCGCGGCGACGGCTCCCGCCAGCAGGATGCCGGCGAGCCACGGCGGGAAGAGACCGCTCAGCACCGTGGGGAGGATCATCTCCTGGTCCGCGACCGCCCCGCGGCCGAAGAGCGGGATGGCGCAGAGCCCGATGAGGACCGCTCCGACGTAGGCCACCAGGGTCCAGCCGACGGCGAGGTTCCTGCCGATCCGGACCTGCCGGTCGTCCCGCATCCCCATGAAGCGGGCGTTGAGCTGCGGCTGGCCGCCGAGGTACCCGAAGAACCAGGCGAAGTGGTTGAAGATCAGGAGTCCCGCCGCGAAGCCGCCGACTCCCCCGGTCCACGAGTCCACCCCCGGCCCCGCCGCGGCCAGCGCCCGCGACAGGGAGACCGGGCCGGCGGCGACCTTGGCGAGCATGACGACCGGGGTGACGACGAGCGTGGTGATCATCAGGATCGCCTGGAAGGCGTCCACCGCGACGACGCTGACGAACCCGCCGAGGGTCGCGTAGGCCAGGATCACGGCGCACGAGACGATCTGCCCCCAGAACGGGTCGACGCCGAACGTGACGAAGATCGTCTTCCCCGCGCCGGCGAACTGCGCGCCGACGTAGAACACGAAGAAGAACACGATGATCACGGTCGAGAGCAGCCGGATCGTCGCCGCATGGGAGGGGAACTTGGCGGAGAAGTACTCCGGCATCGTGATCGCAAAGTGCCGCTCCGCCTCCTCCCGGAACTTCCGCGCCAGCACGATCCATGCGGTGCAGATCCCGGAGAGGCAGCCGACCGCGACCCAGACGCTGGCGAGCCCGGTGCCGTAGACGAGGCCCGTGAAGCCGAGCAGGAGCCACGCCGACTCTCCGGTCGCCCGCTCGGACAGGGCCAGCATCCATCCGGGGAGCTTCGACCCCCCGATGACGAAGTCCTTCTGCGACTTCGTCCGCGTGGCCTGCCACAGCCCCAGGCCGAGCGTCAGCGCGAAGTAGAGGGCGAAGACGGCGGTCAGCACAGGCTCATCTCACCTCGGCGATCCGCGTCGGGGATTGTGCCCGAGACCGGGCGGCGGAGTCCACCGCAGGCTCAGGCCGTGCCGGCGAGCCTCGTGAGCGCGCGGCCGGCGATCGCGGCCGCGGAAGCGCTCCCGGGGCCCGCCGTGCGCGCGGCGATCACCCATCGGGGCTCCGAGAGCGGCGCGAAGGCGGCGAATTTCGTTTCGGCGGCGGCTCCGGGGAGCGTCCCGGTCTTGCCGGCGACCTCGAGGCCCGGGACGTTCGCGGCGACGGCGGTGCCGCGCAGCACCGCCTCGCGCCATCCGCGCCTCACGACGGCGAGCGCGCGATCGGCGGGATCGGCGAGCGCCACGGCTCGTCCGAGGCGGGCCAACTCCTCGCAGCCGGTCGCGAGGAGGTCCCCGTGCGCGTACGCGGCGAGACGGTCGAGGAGATTCGCCGGCTTCCCGCCGAGACGGTCCGAGAGCCCGCCGAGCCGGTCGCAGGCCTCGCGGTATGAATCCCAGGTCAGCCTCGCGCCGAGCTTCTCGAAGAACGCGTTGCAGGACACCGCGAGCGCCTCCACGACCGCGATCGCGCCGTGCCCCTCGGGACGCCAGCCGTCGCCGTCGCAGAAGATCTTCTCGGTCTCGGCAAGGAGGCCCTCCCGGAGCGCCGCGTAGGCGCAGAACGTCTTGGAGACCGACGCGGCGGGCGTCCGCTCGGGAAGAGGATCGCCCAGGGTCTCGGCGTAGAGCGGCTCGAGCGACCGGGCGTCGTGCACGACGTAGACGCCGCGATCCCGGCCCTTCATCACGGGGCCGCCCGGGACGGGCGCGAGCCCGCGCGGCGCCGTCGCGGCGGCGGGCCTCGCGGCGGCCGGGATCGCCGAGGCGGCCACCGTCCCGGCGAGGAGTCCCAGGAACTCCCTTCGTGGAGTCGTCGTCACGATTCACCTCCGTCCCCGCCGCGCCGTCGCGGCTCGGACCGGGAAGCCGCCGGCGTCCAGGGCGGCCTCGTCGCCGGATGCCTCCCGTCCAGCCTTCGAGCGGACCATGGGGGATGCCGGCCGGGGGATTCTGCTCGTGCCCCGGGCCGACGTCAATCGACGCGCTCCCTGCCTTCCGGTGGGCTTCGTATCGGGACTCTCCAGTGTGCCGAGACGAGGGAGAGGACGAGCCAGATTTCGGAGAGTGGTTGGTTCCTTCTCACGGTGGCCGCGAGATTGTGGGGTCTCGACAGTTGGGGACCGACGGGAGCGGGCCGGGGAGGGGATGCCGGTGTGTGGGAAGGAACGGGTCGCCGGCGTGGATGCGCGAAACGGTGGGAAGGGCGGCCGGGGTGGAGGTAGAAGGGGGAACGGCAGCGGCCAGGTCGTACGCTCTCGACGGCACGCTCGGGGCGGCGCGTGACGAGAAGAGAGCAACGGGTGTGCTCGTCAGAAGGCCCGAAACGGCGCGGTCCGCCGCCGCGATTCTCCGCCGGAGGCCACTCCCCGGACCCCCGTCATCCCACAATCTCGCGGCCACCGTGGCCGGGACGCTTCGCGTCGAAGCCAGCGCCCGACATTTCAGATTTACCGTAATATACCAAATACTTCTAGGTAATACCTTAAAAACTTCATTGCCTCCCGAACGAAATTTGGGTATCTGAAACGATTATAAGTGGCGCGAGTTGTTCTTCCGGCATGCGCCACTTTTGGAGAAGGGGAGGGGGGAGCCAATTGCGAGAGCCCGTATCGATCCTGGGCCTGTGGTCGCCGGGTGCCGGGATCCGGACGGACGAGGCGTTGTGGCGACGCCCGCCGCGGGCGGGGTCCGCGCTTCCCCGAGAAGAAGAATCCGGAATCGCGTTCCGTGGTTCGCGCCGAGAAGGAGAGCCTATGGATTGAGGCCCACGTGATCGAGAGATGACCGACTAGGCAACCGTC
This sequence comes from uncultured Acidobacteriota bacterium, assembly GCA_937864465.1. Lineage (GTDB taxonomy): Bacteria > Acidobacteriota > Polarisedimenticolia > Polarisedimenticolales > JAIQFR01 > CALMJU01. Next base: position 11,197 of record CALMJU010000017.1, on the reverse strand, counting down.
TGATCAGAGATGCGCCGTGGACAGCCACGGCGGCTGGCGGCAGGGGGAACCGAACAAATCGCCAAGGAGGCAACCACCGATGAGATTGGGGAAGATCGCTCTCGTGACGATGTCGCTGATTGCGGCCTGCATTCTCGTGCCCGGCGTGCGGGCGGCTTCCGCGCACGTCGAGACGGCGGGGAACAACCTTTCCTTGCCGGTGATCTGGGCGGAAGGGAAGGGGTTGGATCTGCGGGGAGACCCGCTGCAGGCGACGCTCGACGGCCCGTATTACCTCGATGAGTTCGGGGTCAAGTGGTACTACCAGCAGGAGGAGCTCAGTTACTGGCAGGCGCAATCGGCCGACGGCAGCGGCGCGCCGGTCGACGTGAGCTGGATCGATTGGGGCGACAACATGGAGTCGCAGGTCTGGACGATCCGGTCGCTCTTGCGCACCGAAGTGGTCCTGTACAAGGACCTCGCGACGCCGATGATCGGCTACGAGATGGCCTACCTGTGGGGCGACGGCCTCGAGGAGGTCTGGGCGACCAACGGAGCCCAGTACGCCAGCAGCCAGGCGACGGTGTATTCGTGGCTCGCTCGCTACACGGTCCAGAAGCTGAACGTGACGCCGTACGACGCGGCCGGCGTGCCCATCGCGAACACCACTCTCGGACTGACCTGGAACGCGACCACGCACCAGTGGGACGGCCCGGTCGGCGCGACGCTCTACAACAGCGCGGTGTGGGAGGCCGAAGGCGTGGACGGCAACGCGCTGTCCGAGATCTACTCCGCCGAGCTGAACGTCCCGGGCAAGGTGATCTACGGCTGGAACTGGAACCTGAAGCGGCTCAACGACGGAGTCGGCTACTACCGCGTCACCTTCAGCCTGGATCCGGAGACCGGGGCGGACAAGACTCCGGTCAGCTGCAACACCTTCTTCACCGAGGGAGCCACGCAGATCATGCCGGCCAACACGGGCGGCGGGGTTGCGCAGATCGATTTCGCTCGCAACCTGAGCTACATCGACGTCCTGATCGTGGCGAAGTGAGCGCCGGAATTCGGAACTAGAACGGCTTTCCGGGGCGCCGGAAGCGCCGGAGGGCCGCGACGGGGGCGGGCGGTGGCGCCCGCCCCCGTCGTCTTCAAGCCGCCCGTCACCCCCCGAGCAGGCCGGTCACGCGGCCGCCGACGAGGTCCATCCGCTCGGCCTGGGGCTCCGCGGGGAGCCCCGGCATGCGGATGATGTCGCCGAGGAGCGGGACGACGAACCCGGCGCCTGCGGCGAGGACGACGCGCCGGACGGTGATGTCGAAGCTCTCGGGGCGGCCGACCACGCTCGGGTCGTCCGTCAGCGAGTTCGGGGTCTTCGCCATGCAGACCGGGAGGTCGGAATGGCCCAGGCCGACGATCTCCCGGATGTCCCGCTCCGCGGCCCTCGCGAACTCGACGGTCTCGGCCCCGTACATGCGCCTCGCGATCGTGCGAACCTTCTCCGGGATCGGCAGCGCGAGGTCGTAGAGCGGCGTGAACGGCTTCGACTTCCGCTCCGCGTGCTCGACGACCGCCCGGGCCAGCTCGCGCCCCCCCTCGCCTCCCTCGGCGAAGACGTCGGCGACCGCGCACGGGACGCCGAGCGCCGTGCAGGCGTCGCGGACGACGGCGATCTCCTCGTCGGCGTCCGTCGCGAACCGGTTGATCGCCACGACCGGCGGCTCTCCGAAGACGCGAATGTTCTCGACGTGCTTGCGCAGGTTCCCGAGGCCGCGCTCGACCGCCGCCGGGTCCGGGCGCGGGAGGTCCTCCTTCTTCGCGACGCCGCCGTGCCGCTTGAGGGCGCGCACGGTGGCGACGAGGACGACCGCCGCCGTGTCGAGCCCGGCGGCTCGGCACTTGATGTCGAAGAACTTCTCCGCCCCGAGATCGAAGCCGAAGCCGGCCTCGGTGACGACCCAGTCGGCATGGGCGAGCGCCATCTTGGTGGCGATCACCGAGTTGCAGCCGTGCGCGATGTTGGCAAAGGGCCCCCCGTGGACGAACGCGGGCACCCCTTCGCCGGTCTGCACGAGGTTGGGGAGGATGGCGTCCTTGAGCAGGACCATCATCGCGCCGACGCCCTTGAGGTCCGCGGCGGTCACCGGGGCCCGCTCGAGGGTCAGCGCGACGAGGAGGCGCGAGAGCCGCGCGCGCAGGTCGCCGGCGTCCTCGGCGAGGCACAGGGCGGCCATCACCTCGGAGGCCGGCGTGATGTCGAAGCCGGTCTCGCGGGGCACCCCCTCGAGCACGCCGCCCAACCCGATCACGACGTTGCGCAGGGAGCGGTCGTTGAGATCCACGACGCGCCGCCAGAACACCCTCCGCGGGTCGATGCAGCGGGCGTTGTCGTGGTGGATGTGGTTGTCGAGGAGGGCCGCGAGCAGGTTGTGCGCCGCCGAGACGGCGTGGAAGTCTCCGGTGAAGTGGAGGTTGATGTCGTCGGTCGGGACGAGGATCGAGCGCCCGCCTCCCGTCGCGCCTCCCTTGAGCCCGAACGTCGGCCCGAGAGAGGGCTCCCGCAGGGCCAGGCAGACCCGCTCGCCGATCGCCCCGAGCCCCTGCGCGAGGCCGATCGAGATCGTCGTCTTCCCCTCGCCTGCGGCCGTCGGCGTGATCGCCGAGACCAGGACGAGCTTCCCCGGCGGCCTGCCGGAGGCCGCGCGCGCCTCGAGGCGCACCTTGGCCTTGTCGTCGCCGTAGGGGACGAGGTGGCGGCTCGCGATTCCGAGGTCGCGGGCGACCTCGGCGATCGGGCGGGGGGCGCGGCTGCGCTCGGTCATGACGCTCCTCCAGGCTCCGGCGGACGCCGGTCGCGTGTTGCCGGCGAGGCTACACCATGTCCTGGCAGGGGGCCATGCGCGACGTCTCCTCGCGGCCCGAGCTCTCAGCGCTGGAACGCGTACGAGACCTTGAGGAACAGCTCGCGGCTCGACGGCTCCAGGCTCCCGCCCGCGTCGATCTCGCGGTCGTCTCCGTAGCCGACGAACAGGACCGACTGCCAGTTGAGCTTGAAGGAGAACAGCGCGGAGGCGGAGAAGGCGCCCTCCTCCCCGGGCACGGGGAACCCGTACAGCAGCGGGTCCCGGACCGTGCGGCTCCACTGGCCGATCAACCGCAGGAAGCTCCGCGCGCTGAAGGTCCAGATCGCCTTGACCCTCTCCGCCCTCGCCGTGAACAGGCGCCGCATCGGGCCCGACGGGTCGGGCCGGACGTCGAGCCAGCGGCGCTCGCCGTCGAGCCGCACGGCGAGGCGATCTCCGGCTCGCAGCGTGGCCCCGAGCGTGAAGCTGGCGCCTTCTCCCGGCCTCTCGTTCTCGTAGTCCAGCTCCTCGCCGACGATCCCGTCGAGGCTCAGGTCCGACACCGCCTGGGAGGGGCTGGCGCGGAGCTCGAAGCGGAGCTGCCGCCTCGGGTGGACCTCGGCTCCCGCCTTCATCCGGTCGAGGTACGCCCAGACCCGGACGTACGAGTTCCGGCGGCCGTTCGCCTGGACACCTCCGGCGAAGAGGCGCCTCAGGAGAGTCCCGTCGTGGTCCTCGATGTGGTTGACCATGGCGAAGAGCCTTGCCCGGGAGAAGAGCCCCGCGGGGTACCAGGTGCGCCCCGTCTCGGCGTATCCCTCGCGGAAGCCGACCTGCGGGACGAAGCCGCAGTCCGCCCGGAACCCGTCGGCGAAGATCTTCGTCTGCGCCGAGAAGTCGAAGGTCCGCGTCGAGTGCGCCCACCAGAAGTCGGCGCCGGCCCCGGAGAGGCTCCGGCCATCCCAGGTCTCCTCGAGGTCGGGCCGGTCCGGCGTCTCGGTCGCGCTGAACAGGATCTGGCCGGAGACGACGTTCTCGTCGTCGGGGCGCCACTGGAAGTCCGGCCCCGCGACCCGGTTGAAGCCGCCTCCGTCGATCTCGCGGTCGGTCACGAGGAAGCTGACGAACGACCTGCCGAGGTCGCGGCGGACGCGCGCGACGGCGAACGTCGAGGAGAAGTCCTGGGGCGCCAACGAGGAGAACTCCGGGCCCGGAAGGATGACGCTCCCGCCGCCGCGGTCCTCGCCGACGACCGCCGTGTAGGCGAGGGCCCCCGCCTTGCCGGTGGCGCGCGTCCCCCACCGGGGAGAGGTCAGCGCTCGCGTGTAGACCGCGGGGATCGAGGTCGCGAACATCTCCATCCCCTCGAGGAAGAACGGGCGCTTCTCCGGGTAGAAGATCGCGAACCGCTCGTTGGCCGAGATCCTGGTCACGTCCGACTCGACCTGGGAGAAGTCGGGGTTCAGCGCGAGGTCGAGCGCATGGTCGGGGCCCGGGATCCACTTGGCGTCGAGGCCGGCCGTCCCCTCCGAGCTCCGATCGTCGAGAGGGCTCCCCGGCCCCTCGATCGGCTCCGCCTGGGCCCGCGCGGACGCGTACGGCGCCACGACGAAGCGGTCCCCGGAGGGCAGCCCCTCGAGGCCCGTCAGCGGGTGCTCGTGGCAGACGAAGCAGGCGCTGCCGCGGGGGAGCGCCGTCGAGAACATCTCGAAGCGGTCCTCCCTCGGGTAGTTGCGGAAGAGCAGAACGCCCCAGGTCTGCGGGCCCTGCCCGTCGTAGCGGAGGGAGGAGAAGGGGATCCGGATCTCCAGCGTCCAGCCCTCCCCGGTGATCCTGGCGGCGGAGTCCCAGTGGAAGTCGGGGGAGGCGTCCTCGCCCGAGGCTGCGTCGTCCTGCACGGCGTCGTACTGGACGCCGCGCGGCGTCGCGAGGAACAGGATCGCGGTGCGCCCGTCGAAGCGGCTGTCGAGGACGATCCCGCCGTAGTCCATGCTCTCCGAGATCCCGTCCCGGTCGGAGTACGGCGCCCGGATGCGCGACGGGTCGGGGTCGGAGAACTCGAACCCGGCGTAGAGATAGCGGTCGTCGTAGGCGAGGAACCCGACGCTCTTCACCCTGGGGGCGACGTTCTCGCCGGGGTTCGTCTCGAACCAGTCTTCGACGCGCGTGGCCCCCCGCCACCCGGCGTCGGACAGGTCCCCGTCCACGGCGATCGGCGCGGCGGCCCGCCGGATCCGGATCTCCGGCCCCCGCGCGGCCTCCTCGGCGAAGGAGGCCGCTCCGAGCCCGAGCGCGATGCAGGCCGGAAGGAGGATCGGACGGCCCGGGCCCCGGCGTTTCACCTCCGGTCTTACGCGGCCGGAGCGCCCCGGTTTCGGATCCGGGCGGGACCCCGTGCCGCGGCGGTCATTTCCAGTGCCTCTGCACGAAGGCGTCCACCTCCGGCAGCCCTCCCTGCAGGATCAGGTACCCGTTGTGGGGCTCGCGGGGGGTGATCTCGTGGTTGACCGGCGTGGTCATCATCTCGCGGATCCGGGCGGGGTCGTCGGTCTGGCCCAGGACCCAGGCGAGCTTCATGTACGCCGTCTCGGGGAGCATGTTGTCGAGCGGGATGATCCCCAGGTCGAGGAGGTCGCGTCCGGTGTCGTAGACGTACATCTGGACGAAGCCCCATAGCGTCTGCACCGTCATCACGACGGTCATCCCCGCCCGGACGGCGCGGCGGATCGCGGGATAGAGCGGCTTGTTGACGTGCCCGAGACCGGTTCCGGCGATGACCAGCCCCCGGTACCCCATGTCGGCCAGGCCGTCCACGATGTCGGGGTTGAAGTTCGGGTAGTAGTACTGGATCGTGACCTTCTCCTCGAACACCGGCGTGATCCGCGGCACCCTGGCCTTGTCGCGCTTGAGGAAGTCGTCGGTCAGGTAGGTGAAGTGGCTGCCGGACGCGTTCGCGTAGCGGCTCACTGTCGCCAGCGGCGTCGCGCCGACCGTGCGGAACGTCGAGCGGTAGCTGGAGTGCATCTTGCGGCACCGGGTGCCGCGGTGCAGGAGGTCGTAGTTGTCCGACGTGGGGCCGAACATGCAGAGCATGACCTCGGCGATGTCGCACTCGGAGGCGGTCCGCACTGCATTCATCAGGTTGAGCGCCGCGTCGGACGACGGCCGGTCGGAGCTTCGCTGGCTTCCGACCAGCACGATCGGCACCGGCGATTCCTGCACCATGAAGCTCAGGATCGCCCCGGTGTGGGCCATCGTGTCGGTGCCGTGGCCCACGACGATGCCGTCGACGCCGCGGGCGATCTCCTCGCCGATCGCGACGGCGAGCGCCTTGTACTGCTCCGGGCCCATGTTCTCGGAGAAAACGCCGAACAGCTTCTTGGTCGTCAGGTTGGCGATGTCGGCCAGCTCCGGAACCGCGCCGTACAGCTCGCCCGGGGTGAAGGCGGGGATCACGGCGCCCGTGCGGTAGTCGAGGCGGCTCGCGATCGTGCCTCCCGTCCCGAGCAGCGTGACGTTGGGCTTGCGCGGGTCGAACGGGAACTCCTTCTCCGGGATCTTGTAGACCGCCTTGCGATACCCTGTCTCGCGGGCCGACACGACGCGGTCGGCCGCGATGCCGACGTTGTATCCGTTGAACAGCTTGACGACGATGTGGAGGTCGTCGGCGGTCTCGCTGCGCGGGAGGACGACGCCGCAGAACGACGACCCCTCGTCGTTGACGATCTCGACCTCGCTCCAGACGCCGATCGCGTAGCGGTCCAGGAGCTCCCGGGCGGGGCCCCGGTACCCCTGCAGCCGGTCGGCCCTCTCGCCGATCGGAACGGTCATCGCGCCACCTCCTCGAGCCTGCCGCGCACGTGGTCGGCGACCTCCCGGGCCGGCGCCCGGCCCCGCAGCATCGCGACCGCCCGCCCCACGAGACGGCGCAGTCGCCTGTCCGCGGGCTCCGCCGCCTGCGGGCAGCCGTCGAGAATCCGGTCCGCTTCCTCCCGCCAGCGCTCGCGCGGCTCGAGCGCTATCCCCTCGGCCGCGGCCGCGGCCGAGGCGCCGCCGCCGTCCTTCGCGACGCGGGCGGCGACGACGGAGATCGCCTCGCGGGGGATGCGGCCGGCTGCGAACAGGTCGAAGATCTCCACCCACTCGCCGGCGCCGAGCCGCTCCACGGGCGTGCCGGCGCGCCGCAGCGCTCGGCCGCGCTGGCCGATCTCGATCGCCGCGACCAGCCCGTCCACGCCGGTCCTCGCGACGACCTCGTCCACGATGTCCGCCCCGCCGCGCCGGATCAGCCAGTGGCAGGTCTCCTCCGGAACGCGCGATTTCATGTATCGCTCGATGCGGTCCCAGGGGGCCGGGCGGAGCCGGGCCTTGAGCGCCGCGACGCGCTCCGCGGTGACCCGGGTCGGCGGCGAGTCGGTGTCCGGGTACATGCGATCCGGCCCCGGAAGGATCCGCTCGAAGGTCGTGAACCCCCCCGTCAGAGCCTGGCGCGTCTCCTTCGGGACCCCCTGCGCGGCGTCGGCGAAGCGCAGGCGGATCTCCTCGGCGGCGGTGCGGCAGTCCGTTTCGGGGCCGAAGACGAGGAAGAGCTCGTCCCGCTCGCCGGGCCGCACCCGCTTCCGCAGCCGCTCCAGCGTGCGGTGGCGGTCGGAGAACTCGGGGAGCGCCGCGGCGGAAAGCACGATCGGGGGCTCGTCGAGGCACGCGATCACTCGGATCCGCCCGGACAGCTCGTCGAGGAAGACGGTGTCCGGCTGCGTCGGGTGCTGGGCGAGCCCCGCGGCCCCCTCGACGCGGACGGCGAAGACGCGGCCGCCGCCCTGGAGCGCGCGGCGGAGGCAGTCGAGGTCGCTGTCGGCGAAGACCTCGGAGACGTCCACGGCGTGCACGCGGATCGCGTCGGGCGAATCGAGGCCCCTGCGGCGCATCTCGTCCCGCAGGGCGAGCAGGTTCACCTGGCGCACCGCCTCGTTGTGGACCAGCCGGACCGCGTGGCCGGCGCGCGGCACCCCCTTGATCTCGACCCGGCTCCCGCCGCGGACCGACACGTTGACGTCCTGGCGGCTGGCGCCGATGCCGGTCCGGACGCGCCCCGTCGAGCGCGCGGTCAGGCCGCAGAGCAGGATCGCGTCCCGCACCTCCTCGGGCGTGCGCAGGTCGGGCCCGGTCACGGTCTCCGTGAGGGGCATCCCCAGCCGGTCGGTGCGCCAGACGATCTGGTGCCCTTTGTCCCGGACCTCTCGGCAGGAGTCCTCCTCGACGCTGACGTGCGTGATGCTCAGCTTGCGCCCGCGGAAGGGGAGCCACCCGTTGACGCCGATGATCGCCGTGCGCTGGAAGCCGGTCGGGATCGAGCCGTCGAGGTACTGTTTCCGGGCGATGTGGATCTCGTCGATGATGTCCATGTTCATCATCAGGCAGAGCTCGATCGCCACGTCGATCGCTTCCTGGTTGACGAGGAAGGGCGGGGTGTCGTCCATCTCGTACGTGCAGACGTTGAGATGGTTGAGGAGATACACGATCTCCTTCTTGGTCTTGAACTCCATCAGCGCGGTGCCGTCGTACTCGCCGAGCTCCGACAGCGTGGGCCGCATGTGGCGCAGCACCTCGCCGTCGTGCGTCGTCGTGTAGAGTCCCGACGGGCACCGGCAGAACAGCTTGTGCCGGGTGAAGAGCTGCTGGTGCACCTCGAGGCCGGAGATCAACCCGACCGCCTCGTAGTCCAACCGTTCCGTCATCTGACGACCCCCGAGCGGGCATCCGGCCCGAGGCAGGATTGCGCCGCGGCGGCGGGCCGTCAAGGGCGGGGCGGACCGGCGAGGCCGGAGCTACGGCTGGCGGCGCATCCCCACGCCGACGAGCAGCCACGCGACGGCCAGGAGGGCGAAGCCGACCGCCCCCGGGACCATCGCCTCGCCGAGCCCCGCCAGGAGCAGGTCCGGGGTCGGCGTCGCGCCGTCCCGAGCCACGCCGGCCGCGCGCGCGAGAGACATCGCGAGCCCCGTGACCATCGCGGCGGTGGAGGCCAGGATGACGGCCAGCGACAGGGGTCGCAGCGTGGCCAGCTTCGTCTCCGCGGGGCGCGCAGCGAACGAGATCCCGAGCCCCAGGGCCGCCAGCCCGACGACGAGCGTGAATGCCAGCATCGCGAGTCCGAGTACCATGGTGTCCTCCTCGTGTTCGCAGGTACAACGCGCGGAGCGGCCGGTCGTGACGCCGGCCCCCGCGTCACGATCGCGGGCCCGGAGCGTTGAGATTCCCGTGGAGCCGGAAATCGAGCGAGACCTCATCGGCCGCCTCCGGATCGGGGACGCCGAGGCGTTCGACGCGATCTACGACGCCTACCGGCCTCGCCTGTACGCCTACCTCCTGCGGATGTCCCGCCACGGCGACGTCGCCGAGGACCTGCTCGAGGAGACGTGGCTGCGGCTGATCTCGCACCCGCCGCCGGCCGGACCCGAGACGAATCTTGCGGCCTGGCTCTTCACGGTCGCCCGCAACCTGTTCGTCAGCTGGAGCCGCTGGCGGCTGCTCGATGCCGAGCGGGTCGGCGAGCTGGCGCGGATCACCCTGCGCGCCGCGCCGCCGGCGGGGCCCCTCGAGGAGATCTCGCGGGGCGAGCGGGAGAGGGCTCTCGAGGGGGCGCTCGGGCGGCTCCCCGCACGGGCCCGCGAGGCGCTCCTCCTCGTCGGAGTCGAGGGGATGACGCCGGCGGAGGCCGCGGCGGTCTGCGGAATCGGTCCGGAGGCGATGCGGGCCCGGCTGATGCGCGCGCGCCGCCTCCTCGCTCGCGAGATGCGGGAAGGAGAGGCGAAGGAGGAGAGATGAGGACACCGGAAGATCCCGACCCGCGGCGCGACCCGGAGCTGGGCGCCCTGGCCTCGCTCCCGCTTCCCGACCTCCGGCCCGAGGGGGCCGCCCTCCTCCGGGCCCGCTGCCGCGCGGCGCTCGAGGCGCGCGGCGGGCGAGGCGGCTCCTGGGCGGCGCTGTGCGACCGCGTCCTCGTCCCGGCGGCGGCCGCAATCCTCGGCGGGGGCGTGCTGCTCGCGACGGCGGTGCGGGCGGCGGCGATCCTGGCGGCCGCGGTGGCGTGATCGGACGGGCGAGAACTCGATCGAGAGCGAGCCCGACCGCGGCCGGAGCCGCGCCGCCGTCCCGGCTCAGGGGACCGAGTCGCCGGAGGTCGCCTCGCCCGACGCGGCGCACGTCGTGTTGCGGCCGCAGGCCTTCGCCCGGTAGAGGGCCGCGTCGGCGGCCCGGAGCAGCGTCGTGGCCTCGCTCCCGTCCTCGCCGAAGGCGGCCACCCCGCAGCTCAGCGTGAGCGCCCCGGCATCCTCGGGTCCCGACCCCGGGAATCGCGTCTCCTCCACCGTCGTGCGAATCCTCTCGGCGAGAACGACGGCTCCCTCCTTGACGGTCTCGGGGAGGAGGATCGCGAACTCCTCCCCGCCGTATCGCGCGGCGACCGAGGAGGCGCGGCAGCCGGACTGGAGGATCCTGCCGACCCGGCGGAGGGCGGCGTCGCCCGCCAGGTGCCCGAAGGAGTCGTTGAAGCGCTTGAAGTGGTCGATGTCGATCATCACGAGGGAGAGCGGCCGTCCGTGGCGCTTCTGGCGCGAGATCTCGCGCTCGAGCAGCTCCCGGAAGAACCGGTGGTTGAAGAGCCCGGTCAGGCCGTCCTTGTTCGCCATGTCGCTGAGAGCCGAGTTCAGCCGCTCCAGCTCCAGGGTCTTGGCCTGGAGTTCGCGGAGGAGCCTGTCGTTCGTCTCGGCGAGCCGGATCTTCTCGGTGGCCCGGCCGACGACGTCCATGACGGCGTCCAGGTCCTCGAACGGCTTGGTGATGTAGTCGTAGGCCCCCGAGCGCAGCGCCGTCGTGACCGAGTCGAGCGAGGCGTGGCTCGTCATGACGACGACGATGGCGTCGGGGCTGATCAGCTTGATCTCCGCGAGCAGGTCGAGCCCCGTCATGCGCTGCATGGCGACGTCCGTGAGCACGAGCGGGAACGGAGACCTCCGGAAGGACTCGAGCGCCTCCTCCCCCGAGGCCGCTCCGGTCACCTCGTGACCGTCGCTCTCGAGGACCTCGCAGATGACGCTGCGCGACGTGTTCTCGTCTTCGGCGACCAGGATTCTCATGAAGGTCGTCTTCCCTCGCGGATCGCGAGGTGGGCTACTTCGAACCGGGATCCCTCGGGGCCCGGATCCCGCTCTCGGAGCCAGCGCGGATCTTCTTCTTGAGGATGAGCATGCTCAGGGCCAGCCCCAGCATCCGGACGAGCCCGACGTGATCCCGGAGGTCGCCCTGGATCCGGCCTACCGGGCCCCCGTCGCCGAGCAGCAGCGCGACGAGCCGATCGCTGAGGTGCACGGGGATGAAGA
>CALMJU010000016.1 GCA_937864465.1 uncultured Acidobacteriota bacterium | reverse complement strand
GGGCAGAGGTCCACGACGTTCCCGGAGTACGGGTTCGCGAGGGGCTTCCCGGGGTGGATCCCGACCTGCGTGCGCTCGCCGCGACGGAAGAAGGCGAGCTCGGACGTCTTCGTCACCTCGTCGCAGAAGCGGATGCAGCGGCTGCACCGGATGCAGCGCTCCTGGTCGAGGAGGACGTGCGGCCCGATGTCCACGGCCTTGCTCGACTGGAGCTTCGCCTCGAGGTAGCGGCTCCTCCCGGTGCCGTGCTCGACCGCGTACTCCTGCAGCCGGCACTCCCCCGCCTGGTCGCAGATCGGGCAGTCGAGGGGGTGATGGATGAGGAAGAACTCCATCATCGCCGCTCTCGAGCTCCGGACCCGATCCGTGTCGGTGCGGACGACCATCCCGTCGGCCGCCTGGGTCGCGCAGGCGATCTGGAGCTTCGGCGCCTTCTCGATCTCGACGAGACACATCCGGCAGTTCCCCGACACGGAAAGCCCCGGGTGCCAGCAGTAGTGCGGGATCTCGATGCCCATGGAGAGGGCCGCCTGGAGCACGGTCGTGCCCGGCGCGACCTCGATCTCCCGACCGTCCACCGTCAGCTTCGGCATCTCACACCATGCACTTCTTGTGGTCGATGTGGTACTGGAACTCGTGCCGGAACTTGGTCACGAACGACGCGACCGGCATCGCCGCGGCGTCGCCCAGCGGGCAGACCGTGTGGCCGAGGATGTGCGACGACACGTCGAGCAGCAGATCGAGGTCCTCCTGCCGCCCCTCGCCGCGCTCGATCCGGGCGAGGACCCGCTCCATCCAGCCGCACCCCTCCCTGCAGGGAGTGCACTGCCCGCACGACTCGTGCGCGTAGAAGTGCGCCACCCGCTCGATCGCCCGGACCATGCAGGTCGAGGAGTCCATGACGATGACGGCGGCGGAGCCGAGCATGCTCCCCTTCGCCGCGAGCGAGTCGAAGTCGAGGTCGACGTCGCATTCGTCGGCCGTCAGGACGGGGACCGAGGAGCCGCCCGGGATGACGGCCTTGAGCGGCCGGTCGTCCCGGAGCATCCCGCCCCCGAGGTTCTGGATCAGCTCCCGGAGCGGCAGCCCCATCGGGGCCTCGTAGACGCCGGGCCGCTTCACGTGGCCGGACAGCGCGTAGAGCTTCGGGCCTGTGTTCTTCGGCGGCTTGCCGATCGACAGGAACCAGTCGCCGCCCCTCTCGACGATGAACGGGACGCAGGCGAGCGTCTCCACGTTGTTGATCGTCGTCGGGCAGCCCCACAGCCCCGCCTGGGCCGGGAACGGCGGCTTCAGGCGCGGGTAGCCGCGGTTCCCTTCGAGGGAGCTCATGAGGGAGGTCTCCTCCCCGCAGATGTAGGCGCCGGCGCCGACGTGGAGGACGAGGTCGCAGTCGAAGCCGCTCCCCAGGACGTTCTTCCCCGCGTATCCCTTCTCGTACGCCTCCTCGATCGCCCGCTCGAGGATGCGGGCGCCGTGCACGTACTCTCCTCGGATGTACACGAACGCCGCGCGGGCGCCCATCGCGAAGGCCGAGACGAGGCACCCCTCGAGGACGAGATGCGGGTCCTTCTCGATGAGAACGCGGTCCTTGAACGTTCCCGGCTCGGACTCGTCCGCGTTGCAGATCAGGTACTTCGGCCGCGCCGCGTCCTTCGGCATGAAGGACCACTTGAGGCCGGTCGGGAAGCCGGCGCCGCCGCGGCCCCGGAGCCCCGAGCGCTTCACCTCCTCGACGACCGCCTCGGGGGTCATCGCGCCGAGCGCCTTGCGGAGTGCCTGGTAGCCTCCCGAGGCCTCGTACACCGCCAGGGTGTGGGAGCCCTCCTTGCCGACGTTGCGGGTGAGAATCCGCTCCATGCCGGTCTCCGCGCTCAGGGCAGGCCGTCGAGCAGCCGGTCGAGGCCGTCGATCGTCAGGTTCTCGTGGTAGTCGTCGTTCAGCTGGAGCATCGGCGCCGTGCCGCACGAGCCGAGGCACTCCACCTTCGCGAGGGAGAACTTCCCGTCGGGGGTCGTCTCCCCGGGCCGGATCCCGAGCTTCTTCTCGAGATGGGCCGCGAGGTCGTCGGATCCGCGCAGCATGCACGACAGCGTCGTGCAGAGCTGGATGTGGTAGCGCCCGAGCTGCTTCTGCCGGTACATCGTGTAGAACGACACGACGCCGTGGACGTGGGCGGCGCCGACCCCCAGCCGCTCCGCGACCCAGGCCTCCGCGTCCAGCCCGACGAACCCCCGGGTCCGCTGCACCAGCCAGAGCACCGGCAGCAGCGCCGCCTTGGGCTCGGGGTACCGGGCCACGATCCTGTCCACCTTCCGCTCGAACTCGGGACCGAACATGGCGACTCCGGGGCTATCCGACGCGAGCGCTCACCGGTCCACCTCGCCCAGCACCGGGTCGAGGCTGCCGATGACGGCGATCACGTCGGCTACGAGACCTCCCTCGCAGAGAAGCGGCAGCGCCGCCAGGTTGTGGAAGCTCGGGGAGCGGATCCGGAGCCGGTACGGCGCCTTCCCGCCGGTGGAGACGACGTAGAACCCGAGCTCCCCCTTCGGCACCTCGGTCGAGTGGAACACCTCCCCCGCCGGACACTCGAACCCCTCCGTCACGATCATGAACTGGTGGATCAGCTCCTCCATGCTCGTCAGGACCTTGCGCTTGGGCGGCAGGAAGACCTTCGGATCCTCCACGCTCACGGGCCCGTCTGGGACGTCGCGCAGCGCCTGGTCGAGGATCCGGAGCGACTGCCGCATCTCCTCGAGGCGGACGAGATAGCGGTCGTAGATGTCCCCCTCGCTCCCCGTCGGGATCTCGAAATCGTACCTCTCGTACCCGGAGTACGGCCGCAGCTTGCGGACGTCGTGCTCCACCCCCGAGGCCCGGAGCGACGGGCCCGTCACACCCAGCGACAGCGCGTCCGCGGCGCGCAGGACCCCGACCCCCCGCGTGCGCTTCAGCCAGATCGTGTTCTTCGTGAGGAGCGCCTCGTACTCCCGGATCCGCCGCGGCATCGCGTCCACGAAGTCGCGGAGCTTGCGGAGCCAGGCCGCGTCCACGTCGCGCGCGATCCCGCCCACGCGCGTGAACGAGGTGGTGAGACGCGCTCCGGTCAGGTGCTCGATGAGGTCGTAGTGCCACTCGCGGTCGCGGAACGTGTGGAAGAACACGGTGCCCGCGCCCATGTCGAGGGCGTGGGTCCCGAGCCACACCAGGTGCGACCCGATCCTCGCCAGCTCGCAGCAGAGGACCCGGATCACCTCGCAGCGCGGCGGGACCCGGATCCCGAGCAGCGCCTCGACCGCGAGCGCGAACCCGACGTTCGCCGCGAGCGGGCTCAGGTAGTCCATCCGGTCGGTGTACGGGAGGAACTGGAGGTAGCTCCGGTTCTCGGCGATCTTCTCCATGCCGCGGTGGAGGTAGCCGATGTGCGGCGTGGCCTTGACCACCGTCTCGCCGTCGAGCCGGAGGACGATCCGCAGCACCCCGTGCGTGGCCGGGTGCGACGGGCCCATGTTCAGCGTGATGACGTCCGGATGCTCTTCGGAGCGCTCGTAGGTCGGGGGCATCGTCGCTTCGGGGCCTCTTCGCTCAGCCGCGATAGAGCGGGAACTCCTTGCGGAGCGGGAAATCCGTGTAGTCCTCGGGCATCAGGATCCTCCGGAGGTCCGGATGCCCTCGGAAGACGATCCCGAACATGTCGTACGTCTCGCGCTCGGCCCACTCGGCGGATCGCCACACCCCGGAGAGCGTGGGAACCTCCGCGCCGTCGGCCGTCCGCACCTTGATCCGGAGACGGTCGTTCCGGGCCGTGCTGTGGAGGTGGTAGATCAGCTCGATCGGCTCGGGATCGTCCGGCCAGTGCGCCGCCGTCGCGTCGAGCAGGACGTCGAAGGCCCAGGCCGGATCGTCCCGGAGCCAGCGGCACGCCTCCACGAGCGTCTCGAGCCGGAGAACCGCCCAGTGCTGGTCGCGGAACGAACCCTCCGACACGACCGCGCCGGGAAACCGCCCGCGAAGCGCCTCGATCGCCTTCTTCCCGTCCGCCATCGCTCAGTCCCACTCGAGGGCGCCGCGGCGCCAGAGGTACACGTAGCCTGCGATCAGGATGCCGAGGAACACCGCCATCTCGACGAGCACGAAGACCGCGCTCGCGGCGAAGGAGCGGAACGTGACCGCCCAGGGGTACAGGAACGCCGCCTCGATGTCGAACAGGATGAAGAGCATCGCGATCAGGTAGAAGCGGACCGAGTAGCGGTGGCGGAGCGTCGACGTGAACGGGCGCAGGCCGCACTCGTAGGGCGTCCTGTCGACGACCGACCTCCGCGGGCGTCCGAGCGCGTGCGTCAACCCGAGGAAGACGGCCGCGGTGGCGATGCCGGCGGCGACGATGAGGAAGACCGGAACCAGGCTGTCGGTCAAGGGACCCTCCCGGCGGCCGGCTTCCCGCCTCGTCGGGACGATTCCGGAAGCCGCCGGAACGGCGCGGCGCCCCATCCTGTGCGAGCCGGGAGGAAACCGGCCGGCGACTCTAACACAGTGCGAGAAAGGGTGTCAACGCACACGAAGGAGAAATTCCGTGCTGTCAGAGACTTGGGACGGGCTATCGCTTCGCCCCGCCGCTCTCCCGGCGGCTTTGGAGGCGCACCTTGGAGGCCTCGATCCCCGCCCTCGCGGTCGGGCTCGGCATCAGGCCTTCCGCCCTCCGATAGAACTCGAGGGCCCGCTCGAAGCGATGCAGCCGGAAGTAGACGCCGCCCAGGGACTCGTGCACCTCGGGCGCGGTCGGCGCGCAGGAGGCGGCCTCGAGCAGTCTCGCCTCCGCTTCCTCGAGCCGCCCCTGCCCCTGGAGCGCGCGGCCGAGGTTGATCGTCGCTGGGCACCAGCCCGGCCGGGACGCGAGAGCCGCAGCCAGCGCCCCCTCCGCTTCCTCGAAGAGACCGGCGCCCAGCGCCGCGCGCCCGTGGAGCTCCGCCGCGGCCGCGTCGTCGGGCGCCGCCGCGCGGAGCCGGCGCGCCGCCGCGACCGCCTGCGCGTACGCGGCCCGCTTGCGCTCCGGATCGGGGGTCGAGATCGCGACGCGGATCAGGGCGTCCGAGAAGCGCCGGAGAAGGTCGCCGTCGTCGGGTCTCGCTTGCAGCGCGAGACTGAGGGCGCGCGCGGCGTGGTCGTAGTGGCCGAGCGACTGCTCCGCCCGGCCGAGCATGTCCAGCAGCGCGGGATCGCCGCGGATCGCGATCGCCTTCTCGAGGTCGGAGGCCGCGTCGGACCAGCGGTGGATCGCCGCGAGGGTCCACGCGCGGAGCACGAGGTACGACCAGGCGGTCCGGGAGTCGCGGACGAGAGGAATGCCGCTGGACAGGGCGCCGAGCGCCTGGACATAGCGTTTCTGGGCGTGCGCCGCGAGGGCGAGGCCGTGGTGGTACTCGGGCCGGTCCTCCCGGAGCTCGACCGCCCTGCGGAAGCTCTCCGCGGCCTCGTCGGGCCGCCCCATCCGGAGAAGGCAGTGACCGAGCATGTAGTGGCCGTAGTCGTACGCCGGAGACTCGTCCACGAGTGCCTGGAAGCGCGCCGATGCCTCGAGCCAGTTCCCCGCCTTGAAGTACGCGACCGCCTGGTCGAACCCGGCGTGCGCGGCCGTCGCCGCGAGCAGGAGCGCGAGCGCGGCGAGGCACGCCGCCCGAGTCGCGGAGGGAAGCGATCGCATCATGGCTGGAAGTCCACGTTGACCTTGAGGGAAACCTGCGTCGGACGGCCGTCCCGGAGCCCGGGAAGATAGCGCCAGCGCCGGGCCGCGCGCGCCGCGGCCTCGCAGAAGCCCTGATCGGGCGGATTGCAGCGGAGCACGGCGATCTCGCCGACGGATCCGTCCGGGAGGACGCTGACGTCGAGCAGGACGTTCCCGGGGAGCCCGAGCCTCTTGGCCCTCGCGGGATACACCGGCTGCACGCGGCTCCCGGGGATGAGAACGGGGTTCGTGATGATCCCCGGCTCCTGGTACGCGGGCCCGGCGGGCGGCGGCTCCGGGACTCCGAGCGGCAGGCCCGCCTCGGGGGGGAGCGCGGCCAGCTCGGACTCCTTCACCGTCTCGATCCACGGCTCGATCGGAAGCTCGGGCGGCTCCGGAGCCGGGATCCGTGCCGCCGCCTCCGCCGCCGTGGGCCGCGGAGCCTCCGTGGAAGCGCCGGCGGAGGACGCCGGGATCCTCGGCACGGGAAGCGGGACGACCGCGTGGAGCGGCCCGGCCGCGACCGCACCCCGGAGGGGGGACGGCGGGGGATCCGCCCCCGAGGCTCGCGGGAAGGAGAGAAGCCCCGCGAGCGCGTGCAGGGCGACCGCCGCCGCAATCGCGGCCGGCGCGAACCGCCGCGTCTCCGGGTGCAGCCTCGCCGCGTGCACCTCGCCCGCGGCGCGAAGCCGATCCTCGAGCCGGAGAGCGGACGCGCGCCGTTCCACGCACCCCCTCCTAGCGTCTCGGCGCCCGGGGCGCGAACGGATCCCGCCCGATGCGCTTCGCCTGGTCCGTGATCTCGGCGCGCGTGGGCAGCAGCACGCGCGTCGCGACGCCGGCGGCCGGCCGGAGCGACGCGAGCGCGTCGAGCACCGCGACGACCGCCTCGTAGGACGTCTCCTCGGTCGCGCCCACTACGACGAGCCCGGGAGGCCCCTCCCTCGCGATCCGAGCGGGCAGGGCGGAGAGGGCGAGCGGCTCGCCGTCGACGAGGAGCGACCCATCCGGGAGGACGGCGACGAACGCGGCGCCTTCCGAGGGGATCGCCGGCCCCTCTCCCGACTGGGCGATCCCGATCCTCAGGCCCCCCTCCTGCGACAGGACGCCGATCGCCGCCGCGGAGAGGAGCGCGACGAGGGCCACGCCCGCCAGCGCGGCCGCCGGGACCTCGGCGCCCGGAGGACGGCTCCGCGGGACCTTCACGGCGCCGACCCCGCCGGGGCCGCGCGCGTCAGGAGCGTCACCTCCCGGGCGCCGGCCCTCCGCAACTGCTCGATCACGTCGTCCACGAGGGCGAAGGGAACCCCCGCGTCGGCGCTCACGGCGAACGCCCTCTCCGGATCCGAGTCCAGGACGCGGAGCGCCGCGAGGTAGACGTCGGTCACCGCCCCGAGCGGACGGCCCGGCGAGTTCCCGTCGGAGAACGCGAAGCGGGTCGCGCGCGGGGCCCCCGGCGCCTGGGCGCCCGACGCGAGGACGATGCACGCGCCCCCGCGGTCCGCTTCGGCGCGAGCGACCGACTCCGGGAGACGGACACCCGCCTCGTCCGCCCCGTCCGCGACGGCGAGGAGGAGGAAGAGCGCCGCGAGCGAGGCGATCGAGGCGAGCGCGGCCGCGGGCGCCTCCGCGAAGGACGGCATCGGCGCGCGGAGCTTCACCGGGCAGCCTCCGTCACCTCGGAGCGGGCGCCCCCAGCCGCTCCATCTCGTGGAACGTCTCGAGGAGGATGCTCGAGGCGATCTCGACGTCCCTCGCGCACGCGGCGATCCTCGAGGCGAACCAGCCGTGGAACGGCTTCGTGCCCGCGGCGACGAGGATGCCCCACGCGGTCGCCAGGAGCGCGGTCGAGACCCCCTGCGCCATGGGTCCGGGGTGGCTCAGCCCCTGCTGCGCGATCCGGTCGAAGGTGCCGATCATCCCCGCGACCGTGCCCAGGAAGCCGAGAAGGGGTGCGAATCCGACGATCCCCGCGAGGAGCCCCTGGTAGCGCTCGAGATGGCCGATCTCACCCGCGGCCACGCTCTCCATCGCGCGCTCGATCTCCTCGCGCGACGCGCCGTGCTTGACGAGCCCCGCGCGGAGCACGAGGCCGACGGGCCCTCCGTCGCGACGGCAGGCGTCCAGCGCCTCCGCGATGCGCCCGTCGAGGAGCAGCGCGCGCACCTGCAGCGCGAGCCCCCCTCCTCCCCTGCGTACCCGGCGGAACACGAGGAGCTTGTAGACGATCGTGGCCGCGGCGATCAGGGAGCACGCGGTGATCGGGTGCATCGCCAGACCGCCGTCGAGGTATCGCTGGAACAGGCTCCCGGTCCAACCGGCGGCAGGGTCCACGGCTTCTCCTCCGACCCGTTCCGAATCTATCCCCGTCTCGCGGGGCTGTCAAAACCGGGCCCGAGGCGCGGAACGCGCCGCTCACTCGTAGCGGAGGGATTCGATCGGGTCGAGGCGGGCGGCCTTGGCGGCGGGATAGATGCCGAAGAAGAGGCCGACCATGGAGGAGAAGCCGAACGACAGCGCGATCGCCCAGAACGGGACGAACGCGCCGGGCCAGTTGGGGATCAGGCGCGCGGCCAGCACGCCGACCCCGACGCCGAGGACGATCCCCGTCAGGCCGCCCATGAGAGCCAGCACGATCGCCTCGATCACGAACTGCGCCAGGATGTGCGAGCGGCGCGCGCCCACGGCCTTCCGCACGCCGATCTCGCGCGTCCTCTCGGTCACGGACACGAGCATGATGTTCATGATGCCGATCCCGCCGACGAGGAGCGCGATCGAGACGACCCCCGCCACGACGTACGTCACGCCGTTCGCGAACTTGCTGAAAGACTTCAGGATCTGCGTCTGGGACGTCAGCTGGAAGTCGTTCGGCTGGTCGGAGCGAAGGCGGTGGCGGATCCGGAGGAAGTTCTCGATCTCGTCCGTCGCGCGCGTCACGTCCGTCGCGGTCCGCACGTGGACGAGGAGCGCCGTGTTCTCGCGCGACGCCTCGCGCCCGTACATCGCCGTCGCGGTGCCGTAGGGGATCAGCACGAACTTGTCCATGTCCTGGCCGAGGAGCTGCCCCTTCGGCTCCATCACGCCGATGACCCTGTAGGATCTCCCCTGGACCTGCAGCTCCTGCCCGACCGGTCGCGCGGGGAGCTTGAGGTCCTTGATGACGCCGTGGCCGATCACGCACACGGTCTGCCGCTCGCGGTCGTCCACCTCGTTGAAGAACCGCCCCTCCCGGACGTAGTAGTTCCGGAGATCCTGGAAGATCGGCGTCGTCCCGGCCACCGGGTACAGCGCGGACTCCTCGCCCGCCTTGACCTGCGCGCCCAGCTGGAGGATCGGCGCGACCGCCTCGACGAGCGGGACCCCCCGCACCAGCGCCTCCCCGTCCTCCTGGGTCAGCTCGATGCGGCCGAGCTTCTCCCCCTCCTTCCCGGGCGGGCGATACGGGGAGACGATGACCGAGTTGGACCCGAGGCTCTCGATCTCCTCCGTGATCACCTGGCTGAACCCCTGGACGATCGACACGACCGCGATGACCGCGCCCACCCCGATGACGATCCCGAGGGTCGTCAGGAACGACCGCATCTTGTTCGTCCAGAGCGACCGGAGGGCGAGGACGAGGTTTTCCAGGAGCACGGCGCGCGGCCCCTCTCAGTTCCCCGCGCCGCCGTTGCGCGAGTCGCTCACGATCTTCCCGTCGAGGAGCCGGATCACGCGCTCCGCCTTCTTCGCGAGGTCGTCCTCGTGCGTGACCAGGATGATCGTGTTCCCCTCCCGGTGGAGGCGGTCGATCAGGGCCATGATCTCCTCGCCCGTCCTCGAGTCGAGATTTCCGGTCGGCTCATCGGCCAGGAGGATCGAGGGCTCGTTCACCAGGGCCCTCGCGATCGCGACGCGCTGGCGCTGCCCGCCCGACATCTCGTTCGGCCGGTGCCCCATGCGGTCGCCGAGCCCGACCGCCTCGAGAGCCCGCCGCGCACGCTCGCGCCGGTCGCGCCGGGACATCCCCGAGTAGACGAGGGGGAGCTCCACGTTCTGCAGGGCGTCCGCGCGGGGGAGGAGGTTGAAGGTCTGGAAGACGAACCCGATCTCCCGGTTCCGGATCCTCGCGAGCTCGTCGTCCCCCAGGGTGCTGATCTCCCGGCTCTTGAGCAGGTACGAGCCTGAAGTCGGCGTGTCGAGGCAGCCGATCAGATTCATGAGGGTGGACTTCCCCGAGCCGGACGGGCCCATGACGGCGAGGTAGTCGCCCTTTAGGATCTCGAGCGAGACGCCGTCCAGCGCCCGCACCTGCGTCTGGCCCATCTCGTAGGTCTTGCGAATGTCGCTCAGGGAGATCAGCCCGTCCATGACGCGTCCCTCGGGTCGAGGCTAGTCCGCCTCGATCTGGATCCCGGAGCCCTCGCTCCCGCCCTCGGCGCCCTCTTCCTTCGCAGCGCGAACGGCCTCGCCTTCCTTCATCTGCTTCACGGCCCGGTAGGGCCCCTGCACGACGGTGTCGCCCGCCTCTATCCCCTCGAGGATCACGACGTCCGACTCGTCGCTGATGCCGGTCCGGACGGGGACCATCACCGTCTTGCCGTCCACGACCTTGAAGACGATCTCCCGGCGGTCGCTCGCCTCGAGCCCCGTCGAGCGGCCCCCGGAGGCCGCCTTCCGGGCCGGGACCGCGGCCTTCCCGGCCTCGGGGGGGGCATCCGCGGCGGCGGCCGTGCCGGCGGGCGCCGAGGCGGGCCCCGCCCGCTCCTTCTTCTTCTCCCGCTCCGCGAGGACCTTCTCGATCTCGCTCTTCGGGCGCACCTGGACGGCCGCGATCGGCACCGTCACCGCGCCGTCCGCCCGCTCGGCCTCGATCCGGGCCTTCGCGGTCATCCCGGGCCGCAGGCTTGGGTCCGGGTCCTCGAGCAGGATCTTCACCGGGAAGATGAGCGCCTGCTGCCCGGGCCGCGTGATGGCGGTCCCCGCGATCTCGACGACCTTCCCCCGGTACGGGCGCGACTCGCCGACCGCGTCCACGACGACCCTCGCCGGCTGGCCCGGCCGGACCTGCACGACGCGGTTCTCGTCCACGTCGACCTCGGCGAGCACCTCGCTCATGTCCGAGACCACGAGGATGACGGTGCCGGGGTTGTTCATCGTGCCCGTGAGCGTCATCTCGCCGATCTCCGCGTTGAGCTGCGTCACGACGCCGTCGATCGCGGAGACGATGGTCGTCTTGCGCAGCTCGTCCTCGGCCTTGGCGAGGCTCGCGCCGGCCTGGGAGACCTGCTCGCGGAGGCTCTTGAGCTGGATCTCGGCCGACCGGACCTCGAGCTCCGCGTCGTCCAGCGTCTGCTGCGGGACGAGGGAGCCCTGGAACAGCGCCTCGGCGCGCCGGAAGGTCCGGCGAAGGCCTTCGAGGGCGACCTCCTGCTGCTCCACGGCGATCCGCCCCATGCGGAGGTTCGCGCGAAGCCGGTCCACCTCGGACCGGTACGTGGCGCGGTCGACCTGGACGAGGAGGTCCCCCTTCCGGACCGCATCCCCCTCCTTCACCGGGAGCTCCACGATCTCGCCGATGACCGACGACTGGACGTTGACCTTCGTGCGGGGCTCGATTCGCCCCGTCGCCGTCACCGCGGCGACGACGTCCTTCCTCTCGGCCTTGGCGAGGTAGACCTCCTTCCCCTTCTCGCCGCTCCGCTTCGCGAGGAGCGAGACTGCGACGATCGCGCCGAGGACGCAGGCGGCGGCGAGTAGGACGAGGATCTTTCGCAGGGTCGTCAAGGGGATTCCCCTAGCCTCCGAAGGCCGATCCGACCGCCGCCAGGCCCGTCCTCACGAGGATCCAGACGATCCAGAGGCCGGCGACGGTGGCCGCGGCGCCCTTCGGGCTCAGGCGCGTCGTCTTCGAGAGCGCGATCGAGCCGAGCACGACCGCCCAGATCTCGAAGACGTCCACGCTCGAGGCGAGCGCGAACAGCGGCCGGCTCGCGGTCCCCGGATCCAGGAACGCCCCGAGGTTCGACTTGACGAGGCCCTCGATCTCCTCGATGCCGATCGAGTCCCTCGTCGAGCCGATCGCGAGCATCAGGATCCCCTTCAGCACCTGCACCATCTGGACCCAGGCGTACCCTCCCAGGATCGCCAGGTACCGGCCCGCCTTCCCCCAGGCGGCCGAGACGCCGAGGTAGAACAGGGGGACCAGGAAGACGGGGACGACCCCGACGACCGGGCCGACGAAGCGCAGCGGCCCCTGCGTGAAGGCGGTCATGCTCTTCCGCGAGGTCTCCTCGATCCGCTCGCGGTCCGCGCCCGACATCCCGGGCTGCGCCTTCTCCATCCTCTCCATCTGGATCCGGACGGCGTCGTCCACGTCGATCTTCGGCGCGATGACGAACGCCCCGGCGACGCCCAGGACGAGGATCAGCAGGACCGGCACGAGCCAGTCCCACCCCGGCCTCCGTGCGACCGACTCGAACGTCGCCGCGGGCGAGAAGAACACGTTCGCGAGCTTCGCTCCCAGGCCCATCTCCCCCCCCGGCTCGATCGGCTTCGGCGTAGCTTCCATCGTCACTGCCTCCCGGCGTCGGCGAGCTCGAGCCCGCGCGCCTCGAGAAGGGTCCCCTGCGCGCGCTCCAGATCGGCGAGGGCCTTCGTGTAGTCGAGGATCGCCTGGATCTCGGCGACCTGGGCGTTCAGGAGATCCGTCTGGATCTGGAGGACCTCGAAGGAGGTGCTCATGCCGTTGTCGAACTTCTTCTGCTCGGCCTCGAGCGTCCTCCGCTGGAGCACGGTGTTCGCGCGAGCGGCGGCGACGCGCTTGACTCCCGACTCGACGCTGCGAACGGCGCGCCGCACGTCCACGCGGATCGTCTGCTCGACGTTCCGGACGCCGAGCTCGCTCTTCTCCCGGTTCAGGGTCGCGACCGCGTAGTTGGCCTTGGCCGCGCGGTTGAAGATCGGGATGCCGTAGGTCAGCCCGATCCGCCAGTCGAGCTGGTCCATGGACGTCTTGGCGTCCTGCGGGAGGAGGGTCTGGTTCAGGTAGTGAATCCGCACATCGTAGTCGCTCCGGGTCGGGCCGACCGAGGCGCCGAGGGTCAGGTCGTGCTTGACCGCGTTCTTCGCGACCCGCTCGCTCAGCTCCGATTCCTGGAGCCGCTTCTTCGCCGTGACGATCTCGGGCCTACTCTCGAGCGCCTTCGCGAGGAGCGCCTCCGCGTCGAGCTTCATCTCCCTGTACTCGGGCCGGTCGGTGGGAACGATGTGCCGCGACCACGACGGGTCCTGCTGCGGAACGGCGAGGAGCTGCCGCAGGCCGTCCTCGGCGTTCTCCACCGCGGTCTCGGCCACGATCACGCTCTCCTCGCGGGAGGCGACTCCGGCCTCGGCCTGCGTGATCTCGATCGGCGCGAGCGTCCCCACCTCGACCTTCTTCCGGTTGAGGTCAAGGAGGTCCTGCGCCAGCTTGAGCGATTCCCGCGCGACGCGGAGCGCCTCGATCGAGGCGAGGAGGTCCCAGTATGCGTTCTCCACCGTCTGGATCGTCGTCTGCGCCTGGAGCCGCAGATCCTCCCGGCTGATCTCGAGGCCGCTCCGGGCCAGGACGATGTCCGCCGTCGTCACCTCGGTCCCGAACCCCCGGAGGAGGGGCATCTCGAAGCTGAGGGCCATCGAGTGCTGCCGGTAGAGCGGGTCGCTCTCGACGATGAAGCCGGTCGCCCGGTCGATGCCGATCGACGGCGACGTGTCGCTCTCGAGGGCGTTGAGCGTGACGTCGTACCGGGCGCCGAACTTCAGGTTCTGCCCCCACGAGACGTCGACCGACGGGTTGTCGGTCGCGGAGGTGCTCTCCGTGACCGACTCGCCCTCCTCGCTCACGGAGGTGATCGTCTCGTCGACGTCGCTCCGAGCGAAGGCCGCGGTCGCCCCGAGCGTCGGGTCGAAGTTCGCCTCCTGGACGTCGATCCCCGCCGCGGCGATCTGCGGGTCCCTCCGGGCGATGACGAGGTCCAGGTTGTTCGCCAGCGCCGTCCGGAGAGCCTCCGCGAGCGCGAGGGGCGTCCCCTCGTCCGCGGGGGCCGGGTCCTGGGCCGCGGCGGGCGGCGCCGGGAGCGCGGTGAGGATGAGGCCGGCTGCCAGGAGCACGATCGGCGTTCGTCTCACGTCGAAACCTCCGTTGTCCTGCCCGACGCGCGTGCGGGCTCGCGATTTGTTACGCGCCGTCGTTTCCCGCGGTTTCAGCCGCCGGCGGCGAAGGTGCAAGGGGTCCAACAAGATGGCACGCCACGCGCCGATTGTCACCCGCGGCCCGGAGCGCCGGGCGGAGCCGTGCGCAGTCCTGGTCGGCGATCGGGCAGCGGGGGTGGAAGGCGCACCCCGGCGGGGGCGCCGTGGGCGAGGGCGGCTCTCCGGCGACGGCGGACCTCGCCGGGGGGCCGGGCACCGGCCTCGGGGCCGACGCCAGGAGCGCGCGCGTGTACGGATGGAGGGGCTCCCGGTAGAGGTCCGCGGAGGGGGCTTCCTCGACGATGCGGCCGAGGTACAGGACCATCACGCGGTCGCTGATGTGCTCGACGATCCGGAGATCGTGGGCGATGAAGAGGTACGCGAGGCCCATCCGCTCCTGGAGGTCCGCGAGCAGGTTCACGATCTGGGCCTGCACCGGCGGATCGAGGGCCGAGACCGGCTCGTCGGCGACCACGAATCTCGGAGAGCACGCGATCGCGCGGGCGATCCCGATCCGCTGCCGCTGGCCCCCCGAGAACTCGTGCGGGTACTTCTCTGCCGACGAGGGATCGAGACCGACCTCGGCGAGGAGCGCGCGGACGCGCTCCCGCCGCTCCGCGCGCGTCGCGCCGATCCCGTGGATCTCGAGCGGCTCGCCCACGATGCTCCCGACCTTCATGCGCGGGTTCAGCGCTCCGTGGGCGTCCTGGAAGACGATCTGGAACTCGCGCCGCCTCCTCCTGAGGGCGCGTCCCTCGAGAGCGAGCAGATCGGCGCCGTCGAACCGGATCGAGCCGGAGTCGGGCTCCACGAGGCGGACGAGCATG
Source organism: uncultured Acidobacteriota bacterium (assembly GCA_937864465.1). Classification (GTDB taxonomy): domain Bacteria; phylum Acidobacteriota; class Polarisedimenticolia; order Polarisedimenticolales; family JAIQFR01; genus CALMJU01. Next base: position 33,544 of record CALMJU010000016.1, on the reverse strand, counting down.
CGGCCGGTCGTGGACTTCCCGGAGCCGGACTCGCCGACGAGACCGACCGTCTCCCCTGCCCGGACGGCGAGGTCGACCCCTTCCACCGCGCGCACCCGGGGTCCGGGGCGGCCGAGCCAGCCGCGCCGCGGCGCGAACGACTTGACGAGCCCTCGGGCCTCGACGAGGGGGCCTCCGATCCGCGTCATGACCGGCCCTCTCCCGCGGCCGTCGCCGCGCCCTCCAGGAAGCAGGCGACCCGCCGGCCCGGTCCGACCTCGACGGCCGGGGGCTCGATCCTCGGGCACGGCTCGAAGGCCCTCGGGCAGCGCGGGTGGAAGCGGCATCCGGGCGGCACAGAGGCCGGATCGGGAACCGCCCCGGCCAAGGTCGGGAGCCGGGGGCGTGCGCCCCCCGCGCCCGCCCTCGGCGGGGAGGCGCCCGGGATCGACCGGAGGAGCCCCTGCGTGTACGGATGCCGCGGGTCGCGGAAGAGGTCCGCGACGGGGGCCTCCTCGACCAGCCGGCCCGCGTACATCACGCCGACGCGGTCGGCGTTCTCCGCCACGACGCCGAGGTCGTGCGTGATCGCGAGCACGGTCAGGCCCATCTTGCGCTTGAGGCGCCGGAGGAGCGAGAGGATCTGCGCCTGGATCGTCACGTCGAGCGCCGTCGTCGGCTCGTCGGCGATCAGGAGCCTCGGGGAGCACGAGAGCGCGATCGCGAGCATCACGCGCTGCATCATCCCCCCCGACAGCTCGTGCGGGTACGCGCGGGCGTGCCGGTCGGGGTCGGGGAGCGCGACGAGGCGCAGCAGGCGCACCGCCTCGTCCATCGCGGCGCGGCGCGAGAGCCCCCGGTGGATCCGGAGCGACTCGCCGACCTGGGTCCCCACCTTGAGCACGGGGTTCAGGGCCGCGGCCGCCTCCTGGAACACCATGCCGATCTCTGCCCCCCGGACGCGGCGCATCTCCCGCTCGGGGATCCGGAGGAGATCCCTGCCGTCGAAGACGACTCGCCCCCCCTCGATGCGCCCCGGCTCCACCAGGCGCAGGATCGCCAGCGCCGTCGCGGTCTTGCCGCAGCCCGACTCGCCCACGAGCGCGTAGGTCTCCCCCTCCTCCACGCGGAACGACACGCCGTCCGCGGCGGCGACGGGCCCGAAGAGGCCGTCGTAGCGGACGCGCAGGCTCTCGACCTCCAGCAGGGGGAACATGGGCGCTCCGGCGGGGATTGTATCGGAATCGGACGGCGCCCGCGTCCCGGCGCCCGGCGCGCCCTATAATCCGCCCATGTTCACGACGGTCGAGCGGACGGCGCGCGGCGTGCGGGTCCTGGATCAGCGAAAGCTCCCGCTCGAGGAGGTCTATGCCGAGCTCGAGACCGCGGAGCAGGTGGCGGACGCGATCCGTTCCCTGACGGTCCGCGGGGCGCCGGCGATCGGGGTCGCAGCGGCCTTCGGAGTGGCGCTCGAGGCAACGCTCGCCTCCGATCTCGACGCCGAGGCGTTCGACCGGAAGCTCGAGCAGGCCGCCGCGACGATCGGCGCCGCGCGCCCGACGGCGGTGAACCTGTCCTGGGCCGTCGGCAGGATGCTCGCCGAGGCGGCGAGGGCGCGGGCCGCCGGGCTCGACCCGCGCGGGATCGCGGCGTCGCTCGAGGACGAGGCGCTCCGCATCCGGGACGAGGACCTCGACGCTTGCCGGAGGATCGGGCGCCACGGCGCGGAGCTGGTTCCCGGCCGGGCGACGATCCTGACCCACTGCAACGCGGGCGGCCTGGCGACCGCGGGGTACGGCACCGCGCTCGGCGTGGTCCGCGCGGCCCGGGAGGCGGGGAAGAAGGTCCGGGTGCTCGCGGGCGAGACGCGGCCGCTCCTCCAGGGCGCCAGGCTGACGGCGTGGGAGCTGCTGCGGGACGGCATCGAGACGACCCTCATCACGGACGGGATGGCGGGGAGCATCCTCCGCCGCGGAGAGATCGACCTCGTCGTCGTCGGGGCCGACCGGATCGCGGCGAACGGGGACGTCGCGAACAAGATCGGGACGTACCCTCTCGCCGTGCTGGCGGACGCCCACCGCGTCCCGTTCTACGTAGCGGCCCCGCTGTCGACCGTGGACCCCGCCTGCGCAGACGGCGATCGGATTCCGATCGAGGAGCGCGACCCGTCGGAGGTGACCGAGGTCCTTGGCGCGCGGATCGCCCCCCGCGGGATCGTCGCCCGGAATCCGGCGTTCGACGTCACCCCGGCGCGGTACGTGACGGCCATCGTGACGGAGCGAGGGATCGCGAGGCCGCCGTACACCCGGTCGCTCCGCGCGCTGCTCGCAGCGGCGGTCCCCCCGTGACCGCCCGGATCCTCGGCATCGAGACGTCCTGCGACGAGACCGCCGCCGCCGTCGTCGAAGATCGCTCGCGCATCCTGTCGTCGGTCGTCGCGTCCCAGGTCGACGTCCACCGCCGGTACGGCGGCGTCGTGCCGGAGCTGGCGTCGCGGCATCACGTGGAGGCGATCGGGCCCGTGATCGCGGAGGCCCTCGGCCGCTCGGGAGCCGGCGTCGAGGCGATCGACGCGGTGGCCGTCACGGCGGGCCCGGGCCTCGTCGGGTCGCTTCTCGTCGGCCTCGCGGCCGCCAAGGCGATCGCGTGGCGGCGGCGCGTGCCGCTGCTCGCCGTGAACCACCTCGAGGGGCACATCCGCTCCCCCTTCCTCGATCGCCCGGAGATCCCGTTCCCCGCCGTCGCGCTCGTCGTCTCGGGGGGCCACACGTCGCTGTACCTGTGCCCCGAGGAGGGCGCCTACCGCCTCCTGGCCCGGACGCGCGACGACGCGGCCGGCGAGGCGTTCGACAAGGTCGCCAAGCTCCTGGGGCTCGGGTACCCGGGAGGCCCGATCATCGACCGGCTGTCGGAGGGAGCGGACGAGAGCGCGGTCCCGTTCCCGAAGGCGGTGATGAAGGACCGATCGCTCGACTTCTCGTTCAGCGGCCTCAAGACCGCGGTGCGCCGGCTCGCGCAGGCCGAGGGGATCGCCCGCGGGTCGGCGGTCGGCGGCGAGGCGTCGCCGCGGGTGCGCGACGTCGTCGCGTCGTTCCAGAGGGCCGTCGTGGACGCTCTCGTCGACGGGACGCTTCGCGCCTGCCGCCGCGAGAGGGTGCGCACGGTCCTCGTCGCAGGCGGGGTCGCCTGCAACCGCAGGCTGCGAAGGGCGCTCTCCGAGGCGGGAGCGGAGCACGGCCTGTCCGTCTTCGCCCCCTCCCCCGAGCACACGACCGACAACGCGGCGATGATCGCCACGGCGGGGTTCCTGCACCTCGAGCGAGGCCTCCACGCCGGCCCCGGCCTCCTCGCCGACCCCAACTGGCGCCTTTGACGGGGTCAGACGTTTCCAGCGTTGCCTTTTCATGGAGAAAGCCCGCGGATCGAAGGTTATCGAGGACGGCGCCGGGCGACGTCTTGCGGGACGCGATCCGAAGCTCCTTCGTTTCAAGAAGTTGCGCCCTCCCGGCGGTCGCCGGGGGAAACGCCGGTAATGTCTGACCCCAGAAGCTATACTGCGAAGTCGAACATGAAGTCGCAGCGCATCCGGAACTTCAGCATCATCGCCCACATCGACCACGGGAAGACGACTCTGTCCGACCGCCTGCTCGAGCGGACAGGGGCGGTCGCGGTCCGCGACATGCACGACCAGATGCTCGACGCCATGGACCTCGAGCGCGAGAGAGGGATCACGATCAAGTGCCACGCGGTGACGCTCGCGCACCGCGCGAGGGACGGAGAGGAGTACGTCCTCAACCTGATCGACACGCCGGGGCACGTCGATTTCTCGTACGAGGTGTCGCGCTCGCTCGCGGCCTGCGAGGGGGCGCTGCTCGTCGTGGACGCGAGCCAGGGAGTCGAAGCGCAGACGCTCGCCAACACCTACATGGCGGTGGAGAACGACCTCGAGGTCATCCCGGTCCTGAACAAGATCGACCTCCCGGGCGCCGACATCGACCGCGTCAAGGAGCAGATCGAGAGCATCATCGGGATCGACACGGCCCACACGATCGCCGCCTCCGCGAAGGAGGGGATCGGGATCGACGAGATCCTCGAGGCGATCGTCGCGCTGGTCCCGCCGCCCCGCGGCTCCTACGACGCGCCGCCGAAGGCCCTGATCTTCGACTCCTGGTACGACCCGTACCGCGGCGTCGTCATGCTCGTGCGCGTCGTCGACGGCACGTTCCGCCGGGGAACGCGGATCCGGCTGATGAACACCGGAGGCACCTACGACGTCGAGGAGCTCGGCGTGTTCACGCCGAAGCCCGCCTCCCGGGAGGAGATCTCCGTCGGCGAGGTCGGCTTCGTGATCGCCAACATCAAGAAGATCGCGGACTGCCAGATCGGCGACACGGTGACGGAGGACCGGAACCCGACCCCGCGGCCGTTCCCCGGGTTCCGCGAGGCGAAGCCGATGGTGTTCGCGGGGCTCTACCCGACCGATGCCGCGAGCTACGAGGGGCTCCGGGACGCGCTGGAGAAGCTCCGGCTCAACGACTCCGCGTTCCGCTACGAGCCCGAGACCTCGGGGGCGCTGGGCTTCGGTTTTCGCTGCGGCTTCCTGGGCCTCCTCCACATGGAGATCGTCCAGGAGCGGCTCGAGAGGGAGTTCGACCTCGACCTCGTCACGACCGCGCCCAACGTCTCCTACCGCGTGACGACCGCGAAGGGCGAGACCGTCGAAGTGCACAACCCGAGCAAGCTCCCGCCCCAGCAGGTCATCGAGCGGATCGAGGAGCCGATCATCGTCGCGATGATCATCACGCCGCCGGAGTACGTCGGGAACGTCCTGAAACTCGCGGAGGAGCGCCGGGGAACGCAGAGGAAGCTCCAGTACCTCTCGAAGACGCGCGTCCTCCTCGAGTACGAGATGCCTCTCAACGAGGTCGTCCTCGACTTCTTCGACAAGCTCAAGTCGTGCTCGCGCGGCTACGCCTCGCTCGACTACCATCTCGCGGGCTATCGCGAGAGCGACATGATCAAGCTCGACCTCCTCGTCAACGGCGAGCCGGTGGACGCCCTCTCGCTGATCTGCCACCGGGACAAGGCCGAGCAGAAGGGCCACGCCCTCGCCGTCAAGATGAAGGAGCTGATCCCCCGCCAGCTCTTCGAGGTCGTGATCCAGGCGGCGATCGGGAGCCGCATCCTCTGCCGCACGACCGTCCGGCCGGTGGGCAAGAACGTGCTCGCCAAGTGCTACGGCGGCGACGTCACCCGGAAGCGCAAGCTCCTCGAGAAGCAGAAGGAGGGGAAGAAGCGCATGAAGAGGGTGGGGCGGGTCGACATCCCCCAGGAGGCGTTTCTCGCCGTCCTGCGCGTCGAGTGAGCCCCCTCCGGGGCGGGCGCCGCCGGGCCCGGAGTAGTCGGCGCATCCCGATTGAGGTACAGTCTGAATTCGTCTCGACGGCGTCGCGCGGGTCGGGAAGGGCCGTGCGGGCTCGCTCCGGCCGCGACGGGGAGGCGCTCGCGATGGGCCGCGGAAGAACCCTGCTGCTCCGGACGCTGCTGGCGTCGTCCCTCGCGGCCGCCGGCCCCGCCCTCGGCGCGACGTGGTGGGTATCCCCGGACGGCGACGACGCGAGCGGCACGGGGAGCGAATCCGCCCCCTTCCGCACGGTGGCCCACGCCGCCGCGGCCGCCGCGAGCGGGGACACCGTGCGGGTCCTCCCCGGAGCCTACTTCGAGTGCGTGGACGCCTCGGCGAAGGCGCTCGCCGTGCTGGCCGACGCGATCGAGGAGGACTCGAACGACAGGGCGAGAACGATCCTGGACGGGACGGGGATCTGCGGCGGCAGCACGTGCGAGGACCGGCTGGGGCTCGCCTGCTACGGCGACGGCGAGGAGCAGTGCGCGGGCACCTGCATCGCCACCGTCTGCAGCACGACGCAGACGACCTACTGCACGGAGGACGCCGACTGCCCCGAGGGAGAGACCTGCACGGGGACCGCGAGCACCGGGATCTGCTCCAACGACGGCGCGGCCGGCTGCGCCGTCGACGAGTGCGTCATCCCCGAAGACGAGACGGTCGGCGCGTGCCGGGACCACCCGGACGTCGAGTGCACGGAGAACGCGAACTGCGCGGACCTCGGCTGCGACTTCGGTGCGTGCGTCCGCATCGGCGGTCTCTGCGGCGGCGCGGGCGGCGCCTGGTGCGCGGCGGACGGCGACTGCGCCGAGGGGACGGCCTGCGAGCCCTTCCCGTCCGTCCCGGTGATCGCCCTCGGCTCGGGATCTTCCATCGAGGGGTTCACCGTGCGCGGCGGGGGCTCCTCCGGAGTCCGCCTCGAGGGATCCGGAGCGATCGTCAACAACTGGATCGCGGCAAACCGCGCCGGGTCCGGATCGGGCGGAGGGATCGCGATCCTTCCGGCGGCCTCCCCCGCCCCGGTCCGCTGCTTCGCGGACTCCGCGCTCGCGTGCGAGGCCGACTCCGACTGCGTCGTCTGCCGGGACGACCCGACGGTGCGCTGCCGGGACCTCCGGGACTGCCACGACGCCGGGCTCGAGGGCCCGTGCGCGGTCCTCGGCCCCTGCCTCGAGGTCACGGAGGCGACGGTCTCGGACAACTCGGTCCTCGACAACGCCGCCGACGCGGGGAAGGGCGGGGGGATCCACGCCCTGGCGGCGACCGGCCCCGGAACGGGCACACGCCTCGTTTCCCGCGGGAACACGGTGTCCGGGAATGCCGCGGCGGGGGACGGCGGCGGGCTCGCGATCGAGAGCTCGGGCGCGGGATGGATCGCGATCGAGATCGATGGGAACACGGTGGAAGAGAACGCAGGATTCGAGGGCGGCGGGCTCGCGATCTCGGTGGACGACGGCGGCGGGGGCGGATCCGCGTTCGTCCGCGTCAGCGACGGCACGTTCGGAGGGAACGAGGCGGACGCCTCCGGAGGCGGACTCTCCGTCGACCTCGCGGCCGGCGCCGCCGCGCGGCTCGCCTTGACCGGGAGCCAGGTTCGCGCGAACGCCGCCGGCGGGGACGGCGGCGGGGCGCGCCTGGCCGTCGCGGGAGGCGCGGGGAGCGCCCTGGAAGCGCTCGGCAACAGCCTCTCGGCGAACGAGGCGATGGGCTCGGGCGGCGCCCTGGACCTCGACCTCGGTCTCGGCCTCGCGGCTACCGGCGACGCGGGCTCCCTCGCCGTCGAGGGGAACGAGATCGTCGGAAACGGCGCGGGGGTCGGGGGAGGCGGGCTCCGCGCGATCGCGCGCTCGGCCCCGGGCGCTCCGGCGGCCGCGGTGCTCCTCTCGGGCAACGAGGTCCGAGGAAACGTCGCCGGCTCGCACGGCGGGGGGTTCGAGCTGCGGGCGGTCTCGGACGCCCCCGCGGGCATCGCGGCGAGCTTCCTCCGCAACCTGGTCGCGGACAACGCGGCCGAGGACGAGGAAGCGGGAGCGGCCACCGGCGGGGCCCTGTTCGTCTTCCTCGGAGGGACCGACGGCACGCTATCGCTCGACGCCGACTTCTCGACCCTCGCGTCGAACCGCAGCGACGTCGGGGCCGCGGGGGTCGAGATCGAATCCGACACGTCGGCGCCCGCGGCGGCCCGCGTCGCGATCCGGAACTCCGTCCTCTCGGAGAACGTCGGGACTGCGATCGGGGGCCCCCTTCCCTTCGAAGCGGGGAAGGTGATGAACGGCACGGGAAGGGACCTCGAGGTCCGGGTCGCCTGGAACGACGTGTACACGGACGGGTGGGAGGACTTCGAGCGGACGATCGCGGACGAGACGATCGTCGAGGACGGCAACGTCTTCGGCGACCCGGTCCTCCTCCCCGGCTTCACCCTCGACCTCTGCTCCGCCGCTCTCGACGCCGCAGACCCGGCACGGGACTTCTCGGGCGAGCCCCAGCCCAACGGCCTCCGGGCGAATGCGGGCCATCTCGGAGGCACGAACGGAGCGACGCCGACCCCCCCCGACGTCGACCGGGACGGCGAGGTGGACGGGAGGGACCTCGTGCGCCTGGCAACCGCCTTCGCGTCCAGCGCCGCGCGAACGCCCGCCCGCTACGATCCCGCCGCGGACATCGACGGCAACGGAGTCGTCGACGGGGACGATGTCGCCTACGTCGCCGCATTCTTCGGATTCTCGTGCCCGTGACGACGGAGAGGAAAACGTCCATGCGTCCGATCCGAGCCCTTCTCCCCGCGTCGCTCGTCCTCGCCGCGCTCGCGCTGGCGGGATGCTCCGGCACCAGCACGACGATCGCCCCCGAGCCCACGGCGGTGTTCGTGCCCGATGCCGACCCCGCGCCGGAGGGGAGCGTCACGCTCCGGCCGGGAACTGTGGACGGCCGCTACTTCGACGTGCGGGTCTCCGCGCGCGGGATCGAGGACCTCTTCGGGGCCGCGTTCCGGATCGCGTTCGACACCGACGAGATCTACTTCGCCGGCTACGACGCCTCCGGATCGGTCCTCGCCGAGGAAGGCGTCACCGTCGTCTGCGAGGTGGACTCGACGTCCGAGCCCGGGATCGTCAAGGTCGGGATCTCGCGCCTCCAGAACGACGAGGGGACGGTCCCCGGGGTCGACGTGACGGAGGACGCCGATCTCCTGGTGATCCGCCTGCTCGCGGCGTCGGACGCCGCCGGCGCACGGATCGACTTCGTCGCCGACTACTGCGAGCTGACGGACTCCAGCCAGCCGCCCCCCGGGAACTCCATCCCGGCGACGTGGGCGGGAGGTTCCGTCACCGTCGAGTGACCGCGTCCGCCGCGCCGGGAGCCCTCCCCCCGCCCGTCACTTGGTCGGGGGGAACAGGTGCTCCCACCACTCCGGCTGCCCTTTGAGCCAGCGGTCGAACCAGGCCAGGACTGCGCGGGACCAGACGGCACGCTTCGCGTGGTCCTCGAGAACGTGGTCCGTCCCCTCGATCTCCAGCTGCTCGACGGGAGACCCCAGGAGCTTCAGCGCCGTGTAGAACGACGCGCTCTCCCCCGGGGGAACGTTGGTGTCCGAGGCTCCGTGCGTGAGAAGCAGCGGCGTCTTCACCTTGTCGGCATGGAAGAGCGGGCTGCGGTCCACGTAGATGTCCTTGCGGTTCCACGGGAACGAGCCCGCCGTGGCCAGCGCGCTGTACGAGTAGCCCCAGTACCCCTCCCCCCAGTAGGACGATATGGACGAGATGCCGGCGTGCGAGACGGCGGCGGCGAAGAGGTCGGTCCGGGTGAGCAGGACCTCGGTCATGAAGCCGCCGAACGACGCGCCGATGCACCCCACCTTCGCCGGATCGGCGTACGGGTGCGCCGCAAGGAACGCCTTCGTCCCCTCGATGATCTCCCGGGAAACGATCTCGCCCCAATCGTTCACGTGGAGCGACGAGAACGCCTGGCCGAAGCCGGTCGCCCCCGACGGCTGCAGGACGTAGACGACGTAGCCGTTCGCCGCCCACCACTCCTTCGGGTACCGCCCGCCGAAGTCGCGCCCGACCGGCGACGTGCCCCCGTAGTAGTACACGAGGACCGGATACCGCGCGGCGGGGTCGAAGCCGGGCGGCAGGTAGACGCGCCCGTCGATCTCCCGGCCGCTCGACGCCCGGAACGCGAAGGGCTCCACGGCGCCTCTCGCGAGCCCGGCGAGCCGGTCGCCCGAGGGCCGGAGGAGAAGCGTGGGCCGCGCTCCGCCCGCGTCGACCGCGAACGCCGCCTCGGGCGCCCACGGCGACGTGCCGGAGGCCGCGCCCTTCGGCGCCGCCGCCGCCCACGCGACCTCGCGCACGACGTCGACGCCGGCGTCGAGCGGGGTGAAGGCGCGGGAGACCGGATCGTACCGGAAGAGCCGCACGCGGTCGCGGTCCTCGGCCTTGATGTAGATCGCGCCGTCCGCGCGGCTCCACCACGCGCCCACGACCGCGGGATCGAAGTCCCGCGTGATCGGATCGACCTGGCCCAGCGCGGGGTCCCACACGTAGAGCTGGCCGTCCCCCTCGTTCGGGACCGTCCCGTCCGGCACCTTGACGCCGGCCGATCCGAACTCGGAAGGCCCGGCCTGGATCAGGAGCCTCTTCCCGTCCGGCGAGTACTGCGCCGACTCGACCCACCATCCGTCCCTGAGCTTCCGGGCCTCGAAGGTCCGGAGATCGATCTCCCAGATCTCCTTCCTCGAGTACGGACGGCTCGACACGTCCTCGACCTCGCGGAGGAACACCATCCGCCCTCCGTCGGGCGAGAACGCCCCTCCGCCGGCCGACAGCGCCCCCGCGGTCAGCCTGCGGCGAGTCCCCTCGGGGACGACCGCGAGGTGGAGGTAGCTCTTCGTGCGGAAGTCCCGCTGCCGGTCGAGCAGCCCCTCGATCCGCTTGACGCCGCGCTTGTCCGGCTCGGGCTTCACGGTGACGGAGTACGCGATCGCGCCCCCGCAGGGCGACCACGCGTACGTCGAGAAGCTCTCGACCCGCTCGAGCAACTGCCGCACCTCCTGCGTCGCCCGGTCCAGGAGCCACAGGGTCGTTTTGTCGGGCGAGTCGCCCGAGCCCTTCTCGGTCGTGGCGTAGGACAGGAACCGCCCCGCGGGGTCGTACTCGACCTGTGAGACGGACGGCCCTCCCCGGAAGGCGCGGACGAGGGACCCGTCCGCGACCCTGCGGATCTCGACCCACGACTCCGAGTCGTCCGTTCCGGGGATCACGCGGGAGAGCGTCGCCGCCGCCTCGACGCCGTCGGGAGCGACCGCGAGCGCCTTGACGACCGGCGCGTCGAGGATGTCGAGGATGTCGAGGACCCGCGAAGGGTCGAGCGTCGCGCCGACGGGGGGAGCCGGCTCCCCCTCCGCTCCGCGGAGGACGGCCCCCGACCGCCACGGCCCGCCGCGGGCGGGGTCGTAGACGGTGCGGACCACGAGGAGATGCTTGCCGGTCGTGAGCGCGAGCTTCCCCTTCACCGGCGAGGGCGGCGCCTCCTTCTCCTCCGTTCCTCCCGCCGCGACCGGCTCGCCGTCGAGCCAGGCCCGGCGCGGGTGGGTCCCCAGAACCTCGAGCTCGACGGAGCGGAAGCGGTCGGTCTCGAGATAGGCGGCGAGCCAGGCGCTCGCCGGGCGGCCTCCCTCCTCCGGGGGCGCGAGATCGAGCGTGCCGTCCAGGGCGCCGTCCCGGGCGGACCACGCGAGGCGCGCGCCCCCGAACCATGCCTCGTCCGACCCTTCCGCGGGCCGCCGAGCCTCGGGGGGGAAGGTTTCGGCCTTCAGCAGGCCCTCCACCCCGTAGCCGCCGGGCTTCTCGTCGTGGAACGCCGGCAGCGGGTCGGGCGCGGGGCCGAGCACGAGCCACCGCGCGACCCGCGTGCCCGGGGACTTCGCCTCGCTCGCGGGTTCCGTCATGGGCTTCTCCGTCTTGGCGGGCCTTCCCGCCCCCAGGGACGAGAGGGCGAGTCCGAAGGTCATGAGGAAGAGGACGCCTGGATGGTCGCGCATGTTCCCTCCCGGGTGGTCCGAGACGGGAGGATACCAAAGGGTGGCCCGCGAAGAGCACGGCGCGCGGGTGGGGGGGAAAACCCGCGCGCCGCGACCGGAGGAGGAACGGACGGTCCACCGGAGGACCGCCTGCGCTGTCACCCTTGGAATACGCTCCCGACGGGCCGGAAGTCGCCGCTTCCGCCGACCGGCCGCTGCGGGGCCACCGCACCCGGCTCGCGGCGGGCTGCATGCGCTCCGCGCCGTTGCACCGGTCCACCGCGTTGCACTACCCTTCGCGCCTCGGAGGCGGCTCCCCTTGATCACCCGAATCGAGATCGCATCGCGCCGCGGGCTTCCGGATCCGCGCGGGGAAGAGGCGGCCCGCACGGTCCGCGGATTCCTCGGGATTCCCGTCGCCGGCGTCCGCACGCGCGACGTCTATCGCATCGAGGCGCCGCTCGCCCCGGGGGAGGCCGAGCGCATCGTCGCGGAGTTCGCCGACCCGGTCCGGCAGCAGGGGGCGCTCGGGCGCGTCGAGGACGGTCCGTTCGACGCTGCCGTCACCGTCGCGTACAAGCCGGGCGTCACCGACCCCGTCGGCAAGAGCGCGAGGATCTGCATCGAGGACACCCTCGGCCGCCCCCTCGGGGACCAGGCGGCGGTGTACACCTCGACGCTGTACCTCCTGGACGGCGTGGACCGCGGCGCCGCGGAGCGGATCGCGTGGGGCCTCCTCGCGAACCCGGTGATCCAGACCGTCCTCGTGCAGACGCGGAGCGAGTGGGAGTCTTCCCCTCCCGACCTCTCCGTCCCCAAGGTGGCCGGCCACGAGCGTCCGGCCGTCCTCCCGGTCTCCCTCGACGTCGGCGACGACGAGCTCCTCCGCCTCAGCCGGGAGCGCCTGCTGTCCCTCACGCTCGCCGAGATGCGCGCGATCCGCGACCACTTCCGCCGCGCGGGCAGCGACCCTCGCCGCACCGCGCTCGGCCTGGGCGGGGCCCCGACCGACGTCGAGATCGAGTGCCTCGCGCAGACCTGGAGCGAGCACTGCAAGCACAAGATCTTCCACGCGACGATCGCGTACGAGGAGCCGGGCCGTCCCGCGCAGACGATCCGTTCCCTGTTCCGGACGTTCATCCGCGGGGCGACCGACCGGGTGAACCGGGAGATCCTGGCGCGCGACGGCGTGTCGTGGCTCGTCTCGGTCTTCCACGACAACGCGGGCGTGATCGCCTTCGACCAGCGGGTCAACCTCGTCTACAAGGTCGAGACGCACAACTCCCCGTCGGCGCTCGACCCGTACGGCGGGGCGATCACGGGGATCGTCGGAGTCAACCGGGACCCGTTCGGGACCGGTCTCGGCGCCGACCTCCTGGCGAACGTGTGGGGGTACTGCTTCGCGTCGCCGTTCCACGCCGGCCCGATCCCGAAGGGGCTCCTCCACCCGCGCCGCGTCCGCGACGGCGTGCACGCCGGCGTCATCGACGGAGGGAACCAGAGCGGCATCCCGTACGGCCGAGGGTGGGAGATCTTCGACGCCCGCTACGTCGGGAAGCCCCTGGTCTTCTGCGGTACGGTCGGAGCGCTCCCGGTCTCCGTCGGGAGCCGCCCGGGCCACGAGAAGAAGGCGAGGCCCGGCGACCGGATCGTGATGACGGGAGGGCGCATCGGCGCCGACGGCATCCACGGGGCGACCTTCTCGTCGGCCGCGCTCGACGAGTCCTCCCCCGTGCAGGCGGTCCAGATCGGCGATCCGATCACGCAGAAGCGGATGACCGACTTCCTTCTCGAGGCGCGCGACCTCGGGCTCTACGAGGCGATCACCGACAACGGCGCGGGGGGGCTGTCGTCCTCGGTCGGCGAGATGGCGGCCGGCCCGGGCGGCGCGCTCCTCGACCTCTCGAAGGCTCCGCTCAAGTATGCCGGGCTCGCCCCCTGGGAGATCCTCCTCTCCGAGGCCCAGGAGAGGATGACGCTCGCGGTGGCGCCGGAGCGGGTCGAGGCGTTCCTCGACCTGGCGCGCCGGCGCGAGGTGGAGGCGACGGTTCTCGGGGAGTTCACGAACAGCGGCTACCTCCACGTCACGTACGGGGACGAGACGGTCGCCCACCTCTCGATGGAGTTCCTCCACGAGGGGGCGCCGGATCTCGATCTCGTCGCGCGGTGGGCGCCGCCCGTCTTCGCCGATCCGGCCGGGCCTCCCCCCGAGGATCTCTCGGCCGTGCTGCTCGGCCTCCTCGCGAGGCCGAACCTGGGCTCCGGCGAGGAGAAGGCGCGCCACTACGATCACGAGGTCAAAGGGCTCACGGTAGTCAAGCCGTGGGTCGGCGCGGGGGCCGACGTGCCCGCCGAGGGGACGGTCTTCCTCGCCCGGCACGGGTCGTTCCAGGGGTACGCGCTCTCCGAGGGGATCCACCCCTTCCTGTCGGACCTGGACGCCGAGGCGATGGCGCGCGCGGTCGTGGACGAGGCGGTCCGGCGGCAGATCTGCGCCGGCGCGAGACTCGACTGGATCGCGCTTCTCGACAACTTCTGCTGGCCGGACCCGGTCGAGTCCGCGGCGACGCCGGACGGAGCGTACAAGCTCGCGCAGCTCGTGCGCGCCTGCCGCGGTCTCCACGACCTGTGCGTCGCCTACGGCACCCCCCTGATCTCGGGCAAGGACTCGATGAAGAACGACTCCACGATGGGCGGGGTCAAGATCAGCGTCCCGCCCACGCTGCTCGTCTCGGCGATCGGCCACATGGACGACGTGCGGAAGGCGGTGACGCTCGACCTCAAGGAGCCCGGCGACGCCGTCTTCCTCCTCGGCGCGACCCGCGACGAGACCGGGGGGAGCGAGTACCTCCGCCACCTCGGCGAGAGCGACGGGCTCGTGCAGCCGCCGGACGGCCCCGCTCCCTACGTGGGGAGCAAGGCGCCGCGCGTGGACCCGGGAGAGACGCTGCCCCTCTACCGCGCGCTGGAGAGCGCGGTGCGCGACGGCCTCGTGCGCTCCGCGGCCGCCCCGGCGCGCGGGGGGATCGCCGCGGCCCTCGCCCGCTCGGCCATGGCGGGCGGCCTCGGCATGCATCTCGACCTCGATGCGTGCCCTGACCTCCGGGCGCTCCCTGCCGATGTCGCCCTTTTCTCCGAGTCGTGCGGCAGGTTCGTCGTGACGACGTCCTCGAAGGACGCCGGGGCGTTCGAGGCGCGCTTCCGGGGGCTGGCGTGCCGGAGGATCGGGCGCGTGACGCGGGAGCCCCGGCTCCTCGCCCGCTTCGGCGGGCGCCCGCGCCTCGATCTTTCCGTCGACGGGATGAAGGACGCGTTCCGGCGGACGCTCTCCCCGGGGGAGATCCGTTCCTCCCACGTCGTATCCGCGCCTCCGCCGCCCTCGGCCGAGCGGCCGGCCGAGGACGGCGGCGCGGTGGAGCGGCTCCGCGCCCTCCCCGAGGAGGAGAGGCGCGAGCGGCGAGCGGCGGTCCGCGTCCTCGTCCTCACCGGCCTCGGCCTGAACTGCGAGGCCGAGACCGCCGAGGGGTTCCGCCTCGCCGGCGCGTCGCCGGAGCGGGTCCACCTCCTCGACCTCCTCGACGGGCGCGCCCCGCGGGACCTGGCGGAGTACCAGATCCTCGCCCTCATCGGAGGGTTCGCCTTCGGCGACCACCTGGGCGCGGGCTCGGTCTTCGCAAACAAGATCCGCTGGCGCCTGTACGACCGGCTGGTCGAGTTCCTCGAGCGCGGCGGCCTCGCGCTCGGAATCTGCAACGGCTTCCAGACGATGGTCCGGCTCGGGATGCTCCCCGGATTCGACGGCGACTACCGGACACCGCGCGCCGCCCTCGCGCCGAACGATCGCGTCGGCTACCGGAACGCCTGGGTCCGGCTCGCGTTCGAGCCGCGGTCCCCCTGCGTCTGGACGCGGGGGCTCTCCTGGATGGACGCCCCCGCGCGTCACGGCGAGGGGAAGTTCCTCGCGGCGGACGCCGATGTGCTCGCGCGGCTCGAGGAGGGCGGGCAGATCGCCGCGCGCTACGTGGGGCCGGACGGGTCGCCGACGCAGGAGTGGCCCTGGAACCCGAACGGCTCCCCCGGCGCGATCGCGGGGGTGTGCGATCCCTCGGGCAGGCTGTTCGGCCTGATGCCCCACCCGGACGCCTTCCTGTACGGGTTCCAGCACCCGGCGTGGCCACAGCGGAGATTCGAGGGACCCGTGCCCGACGAGGGGGACGGGGTCGCGATCTTCCGGAACGGGGTGGACGCGGCGGCGGCCGGCCTCGGGGACGGGGCGCGGCCGGGGCGCCCCGGCGTCACCTCGTCACGAAGTTGACGAGCCTGCCCGGGACGACGATCGCCTTCGCGATCGTCTTCCCCTCGAGCCATTTCTCGACGGCGCCCCGGGCGAGCGCCCGCAGTTCCTCCTCGCCGGCCGACCGGGGGGCGGACACCCTTCCCCGCACCTTGCCCAGGACCTGCACGACCAGCTCGAACGTCTCGTCCTCCAGGTAGGCGGGGTCGGCGGCCGGCCACGCGGCGTCCGCGACGCTCGCCCCGTGGCCGAGGCGGCGCCACAGCTCCTCCGCGACGTGCGGCGCGAACGGGGCGAGCGCCCGGACGAATCTCTCCCCCTGGGCCCGCGTCAGCGCCCCCGGGCGCTCCGAGGCCTCGTTGACGAACGTCATCATGGCCGCGACCGCGGTGTTGAAGTTGAACTCGCCGAAGGAGTCGTCCGCCCGCTTCAGCATCCGGTGGAGAGAGCGCTCCAGCTCGAGCGCCGCCCCCTCGAGGGGCCGCTCCGCGCGCAGCTCGGGGCGGATCGGATCGCCCGCTTCCGGGTCGACGAAGAGGCGCCAGACCCGATCGAGGAACCGCCGGCAGCCGACGATCCCCTTCGTGTTCCACGCGCGCTGGTCGGCGAGCGGCGCCATGAACATCTCGTACAGGCGGAACGCGTCGGCTCCGTGCTCCCGGATCACGTCGTCCGGGTTGACGACGTTGCGGAGCGACTTCGACATCGAGGCCGTGACCTGGCGGACCTCCTCGCCCGTCGAGCGGCGCAGGAATCTCCCCGCGCGCTCCTCGACGTCGTCGGCCGGGACGTACCGGTCGGTCGCGTCCATGTAGGCCGGCGCGACGAGGAACCCCTGGTTGAAGAGGCGCCGGAACGGCTCCGGCGTCGAGACGATCCCGAGATCGTAGAGGACCTTGTGCCAGAAGCGCGCGTAGAGGAGGTGGAGCACGGCGTGCGAGACGCCGCCGATGTAGAGATCGACCGGCCCCCAGTATCTCTCCGCCTCCGGGGCGAACGGGGCGCGGTCGTTCCAGGGATCCATGAAGCGGAGCCAGTACCAGCACGACCCCGCCCATCCGGGCATCGTGTCGGTGTCCCGGCCGGCGGGTCGTCCCGTCGCCGGGTCCTTCGCGCGAAGCCAGTCGGTCGCGCGCGCGAGGGGCGGCGAGCCGTCGGCCGAGGGTGTGAAGTCGGTCATCCGGGGGAGCTCGACGGGGAGATCGCCGTCCGGGACCCGGACGACGGTGCCGTCTTCGAGATGGAGGAGAGGAAACGGCTCGCCCCAGTAGCGCTGCCTGCTGAAGAGCCAGTCCCGGAGCCGGTACTGGGTCCGCGCCCTACCCGCGCCCCTCTCCTCGAGGAGCCGGATCACGCGGGCCTTGGCCTCGGCAGTCGGAAGACCGGAGATCGGGCCGGAGCGCACGGAGGTCCCGTCGCCGACGAAGCAGACCCCCTCGTCGAGGCCGGGCGTTCCCTCGGGCGGCCTCACGACCTCGACGATCGGGAGGCCGAACTTCCTCGCGAACTCGTGGTCGCGCTCGTCGTGCCCCGGCACGGCCATGATCCCGCCGGTCCCGTAGCCGACGAGGACGTAGTCGGCGACGAAGACCGGGATCCGCGCGGCGGGGTCCGCCGGGTCGAGGAGGGGGTTCAGGGCGTGGGCGCCCGTGAACACGCCGGTCTTCTCCTTGGCGAGGTCCGTGCGCTCGAGATCCGACTTCGACGCCGCCGCGGCGACGTACTCCCGGACCTCGGCGCGGCGGTCGTCGGTCGTGATCCGGGGAAGGAGCGGGTGCTCGGGGGCGACCACCATGAAGGTCGCGCCGAAGAGGGTGTCCGGCCTCGTCGTGAAGACGGTCAGCGACTCGCCCGCCGCGCCCTCGACGGGGAACGCGATGTCGGCGCCGTGCGAGCGGCCGATCCACTCGCGCTGCATCGCCTTCACGGACTCCGGCCAGTCGAGGAGGTCGAGGTCGTCCGCCAGGCGGTCGGCGTACGCGGTGATCCGGAGCATCCACTGCCGGAGCGGCCGCCTCACGCACGGATAGTTGCCGCGCTCCGACCGGCCGTGGATCACCTCCTCGTTGGCGAGGACGGTCTTCAGCTCCTCGCACCACCACACGGGGATCTCGGCGGCGTACACCAGACCGCGTTCGAAGAGGCGGGCGAAGATCCACTGCGTCCAGCGGTAGTACCGCGGGTCCGACGTGTTGACCTCGCGATCCCAATCGTAGGCGAGCCCGATCAGCCGGAGCTGCCGGCGGAAGTTCGCGACGTTCTCGGCGGTCGTCTCCGCGGGGTGCTTCCCGGTTTGGATCGCGTACTGCTCGGCAGGCAGGCCGAAGGCGTCCCAGCCCATCGGGTGCAGCACGTTGCACCCTTCCATCCGCTTCCGGCGCGCGACGATGTCGCTCCCGATGTACCCCACCGGGTGGCCGACGTGCAGCCCCGCTCCCGAGGGGTACGGGAACATGTCGAGCACGTAGAACTTCGGCTTCGCGGCATCGAACCCCGGTCCCCCCGGATTCGGCACCGCGAACGTCCCGTTCTCGAGCCAGAACGCCTGCCAGCGCGGCTCGATCTCCCCCGGATCGTACCCGTTCGACATGCGCGGCATTATAGGGGGTCAGACGTTACCAGCGTAACGGTTTGCGACGAAAAGCGCGCGATCTCGATGGATTCCCAGCGAGCATAGGTGCCGGGTTCGACGGAAACTCTTCGAGCGTGCTTCCGGCGCGCCCGGTAGTGACATCCAGGTATGTCCCCGGGGGCCAGCGCAAAAACGTTCGGACGGCGATGTTTTCCTGGCAAACAGTTACGCTGGTTACGTCTGACCCCAACCTGAGGCGCGGCAGCGTAATCGGCGGGCGCGGGAGCGCGGGAGAGAAGCGAGATTCCGGCCCGGGCGATGTGGTCACCCGATTGCTAGGGACCGCTCGGGGAGAGGGCAGCGATGGACGTCGAAGTCTACGATCTCGGCGAGGTCGGGGCGAAAAAGCCCCGCATGGCATGCGCCCCCAAGATCTCGCCGGGGAGAGGGCGGCTCTTCGTGTCGGCGCCTCCGGTCTCGGCGCTCCCGGCCGTCGCGGCCTCGATGTCGCTGCTGGCGCCCGGGTCGGGACAACTGGTCTCGGGTGAGCCGACCGCGGCGCTCTTCTTCTCGAGCTGCCTCGGCTGCGTCACGTCGCTCGGCTGGGCGATCGTCTCGGGGATCGACCGGATCGTCCCGACGCTCCGCCTGCTCGACGTTCCGCCTCGCGCGGCGGTCGCGGCGCTCGTCGCGTTGCTCGCCTCGGCGTGCGCCCTGCACGTCGGCGGCGTGATCCACGCGCACCGGCTCGCATGCCGGTCTCGTCTCTGCTCGGCGCCGCACCCGATCGTCGCGGGTCTCGCGTCGGCGTCGATCCCGGGCTGGGGGCAGGCGGTCTCCGGGCACCGGGTGCGGGCGGCGCTCTTCCTGGTCGCGCTGTGGCTCCTCGCCGGCGCTTGGCTCGCGGCCTCACCCCTCGCAGAGAGAGTCTTCGCGACCACCGGCTACTCCCTTCCGGTCGCCTTCCGGGAGGGGGTCGGGCCGATCGCCCTCGTGGCGCTCTCGGGAATCACGTGGGCGGTCGCCGTGTACGACGCCGTCGCAGGAGCCAGGGCCGCGCGCCGGCGCTGACCGCGATCGCGTAGAGGGCCCGGTGCGCCGGAGTCGGACCGTAGAGAAGGCGGAGCATCCTTTCGGGCCGCCCCGACCGCCCGACCGCGACGCAGAGCGCGATTTTCGCGAGATCGCCGAGCACGGTGAAGGCGGCACGATTGACGACGCCGGCGGCGAGGTGCGGGAGAAGGCGCTCGCGCCAGAGGTCGGCGTACTCGCGGCCCTCGGCCAAGCTCCTCGCGGCGAGGATGCCGGACACGATCGCGCTCCGGATCCCAAAGCCGAAGAGCGGATCCTGGAATCCCGCGGCCTCCCCGGCCGCGATCGGATGGCGAGCCGTCTTGACCGTCAGGATCTCGAACCGGCCGCGTCCGCTCCAGCGCGGCCCGCGCGGGATCCCGCGGAGACCGAGGACCTCCTCGGCCGCCTCGATCGTCCGGTCGAGATGGAAGTCGACCCGAGCGAAGTCCCGGAACAGCACGGTCGCCAGGGTCGCCTGCCCCGCGGCCGCCAGGAAATACGCGTACCCTCCCGGCGCGAGCGCGTCGTCGAGAAACGCCACGATCGTCTCGCCCGATCCGGCCTCGAAGGTCACCCCGCGCGCCACCGCGAAGGGCCTTCCGCGAGGCCCCGTCGCGTCGATGTCCGCTCCGGCGGGATCGGCCCGCCGGTCGAACTCGACCTCGACCCCCGCGCGTACGGCCTGCTCGAGCAGTCCGAGGTCGAGGGAACCCGCCTTCCCGCCTCCCCGCCTCACCAGATAGAACAGCGGGCGCCCGGCCGCGACGGCAACGGGGTTGCGGGCCGAGTCGTACAGCGTTCCGCCCCGGAGCGGCTGCATCCACCAGGTCGGCTCGACGCCCCCGTCCCGGAGTTCGTCGAGAGCGTCCTGCTCCCGGCTCCAGTTCTCGATCCCCTGGAAGTCGTCGTGGAACCGCGACCCGACGGCTCGGGCCCGCTCGAGGACCCGGACACGAAGGCCCTTTCGAGCCAGCGCGATGGCCGCGGCCAGTCCCGCGGGTCCCGCCCCGGCGACGGTCACGACGGATCGCGCCACGCTCGATCTCCTGGGCTCGAGGTGCCGCGCCTACTGTACACACGCGCTGCCCCGCCGGGGGGCGGCCGGACAGGCCGACTGGCACAATCGAATTAAGGAATTATATTCTCCCGTCCGATCGGCCGCGCGTCGGGGAGCGGCGAGGGGCCGGACCGAGGAGGCCGCCATCTTCCAGGACACCATGTCTCGCGCGCTAGGGATCGCCTGCCCGGTCCTGTTCCTGCTCGTCCTCGGAGCGGCCGCCGCGCTCATCGCGGAGCGGCGCCGGCTCCTGCGCCGCCACAAGGCGCTCTCGGACGACTCCACGCAGCAGGCGGAGACGCTCGGCATCGTCCACCGGATCTCGCGCGAGGCCACCCGCATCCTGGATCCCGATCTGCTGACCCGCACCATCGTGGGGAGGATCCACGAGGCGTTCGGCTACCAGCACGTCATGATCATGACGTACGACCCGGCGGAGAACTGCCTCGTGTTCAACGCGTGCGCCGGCCTCATCGACGTCGGCGATCTCGAGGGTTACCGGCAGAACATCGACGTCGGGCTGATGGGCCGCGCCTTCCGGACCGGCTCCCGCGTCTTCTCGAACGACAACTCCGCCCAGCCCGATTTCCTCGCGCGCGCCAAGACCGGCTCGGAGCTCGTGATCCCGCTGCGGAACGCGGGCACGCCCGTCGGCGTGCTCAACATCGAGTCGTACGACACGAACGCGTTCGACGAGCGCTTCGCGCAGCTGATGGAGATCCTCGCCGAGCAGATCGCGCCGCTGATGGTCAACGCGCGCCTCTTCCGGGAGGTCGCGCAGGGGAAGAGGGAGTGGGAGCGCACGTTCGACGCGATCGGCGACCCGGTGGCGCTCCAGGACGTGGAGGGGAGGATCCAGCGGGCGAACCTCGCCTTCGCGCTCCTCTGCCGGTGTCCCGTCGAGTCGCTCCGTGGCCGTTCCGCGGCCGCGCTCCTGTACGGCGGAGGGACCACGCCGCTCGACGACCCGATCGCGGCCACGATCCGCGACGGCCAGCCGGCGACGGCCGAGTTCGACCTCCCGCATCTCGGCGGGCGCTTCATCCTGGACGTCGCCCCCCGGCGGACGGCCGACGGCTCGATCGAGGGGCTCGTCCTCATCGCCCGCGACGTGACCCGCCAGCGCGACCTGGAGATGCAGGCCCTGCGCTCCGCGCGCTTCGCCGCGATGGGGATGCTCGCGAGCGGAGTCGCCCACGACTTCAACAACCTCATGGCGGCGATCCTCCTGCGGGCGGAGATGCTCGACCGCACGGTCACCGATTCCGAGCAGAAGCACTGGATCGAGGTCATCACGCGCTCGGCGCGGGACGGCGCGACGACCGTCCAGCGGATGCTGGACTACGCGCGGCTCCAGGGGGACGCCGGGCGCATGCGCGTGGACATCGGCGAGCTCGTGCGGCAGGTCGTGGACCTGACCCGCGGGCGGTGGAAGGACGAGGCTCAGGCCCGGGGAGCGGAGATCCGCATCGAGACCGAACTCGCCGACGTCTCCCCCGTGATGGCGAACCCGTCCGAGCTCCGCGAGGTGTTCACGAACTTGGTCCTGAACGCCGTGGACGCCCTTCCCTCGGGCGGCACCCTCCGCCTCGCGACCCGCGCCGTCGACGGACGCGTCCTCGTCGAGGTGTCGGACGACGGGATCGGCATTCCCCCGGAGAACGTGAAGAAGATCTTCTCGCCCTTCTTCTCGACCAAGGGGAGCCGCGGGACGGGGCTCGGCCTGTCGGTCTCCGCGGGCATCCTCAAGCGGCACGACGGCGACCTGCGGGTCGAATCGGCGCCGGGGCGCGGCACGACCTTCACGGTGGACCTCCCCGCGGCGACCGGCCCGGTCGAGCGGCCGCAGGAGGAGGCGGTCCTCCCCGAGATCGAGCGGACGGCCGTCGCCCACATCCTGCTGGTGGACGACGAGCAGGACGTGCGCGAGGCGATCGCCGACATCCTCAGGCTGCACCGTCACGTCGTGGACGAGGCGCCGGACGGCGCGGCGGCGCTCGACCTCGCCTCCCGCACGCGCTACGACCTGATCGTCAGCGATCTCGGCATGCCGGGCATGTCGGGGATCGAGTTCCTGCGCCTCGCCCGCGACGCGCAGCCGGAGGCGGCGACGATGCTCGTGACCGGCTGGGGCCAGCACCTCGAGCCGGGGCGCGCGCGCGAGGAGGGGATCGACCGGATCCTCTCGAAGCCGGTCTCCCTCTCGGAGCTGCTCCGCTCCGTGGCCGACGTGCTCGGCGCCTCCAGCGAGGTCGCCGCGGAACGCGGGGGCCCCGCCTAGCCCCCTAGCCCCGGTACGGCACCTTCATCCCGTCCTTCGTCCTCAGCAGGCGGAAGTCCGCGAGCAGCTTCTTCGTCGTGGCGCCCGGCTTGCCGTCGCCGATCCTGCGCCCGTCGATGGCGATCACCGGCACGATCTCGGCTCCGGTGCCGGTCAGGAAGACCTCGTCCGCGTTGTAGAGGTCGTGGAGGCCGAGCACCGTCTCGCAGCACGGGATCGAGGCCTTGCGGGCCAGGTCGAGCACCGCCGCGCGCGTGATGCCGCCCAGGGCCCCCTGCATGAGGTCCGGGGTCTTCAGCGTCCCCTGCCGGATCATGAAGATGTTGTCCGCCGTGCACTCCGCCACGAGCCCGTGGTGGTTGAGCATGAGCGCCTCGAGCGCGCCCGCCCTCTTCGCCTCGATCTTCGCGAGGATGTTGTTCAGGTAGTTGAGCGACTTGATCCGCGGGTCGAGGGCCTCCATCGGGATGCGCCGGACGCTCGCGGTCACGAGCGCCGCGCCGTTGTCGTACAGCTCCTGCGGGAAGAGCTGGATCGTGTCCGAGATGATGACGACGGTGGGCTTCCGGCACTTTGCCGGGTCGATTCCGAGGTCGCCGGCCCCGCGCGAGATCACGAGGCGGATGTAGGCGTCCTTCTGGCCGTTCGCGGCCACGGTCTCGAGCGTCGCGCGGATCATCTCCTCGGGCGTCAGCGGGATCTCGAGCGCGATCGTCTTCGCCGATTCGTAGAGCCGGTCGATGTGCTCCTTGAGCCGGAAGACGTTCCCCTCGTACACCCGGATCCCCTCGAAGACGCCGTCGCCGTAGAGGAACCCGTGGTCGAACACCGAAACCGTAGCCTGCTCCTTCGGAACCATCTTCCCGTCCACGTACACCAGAACCGGCATGTCGCCCTCCGTCCTCGGCCGCGGGGAGCCCGAGGCCCCCGCGTCGCCGGATGAATTCGCGCGCCGTCAGGAAGCGACGGCCCTTCGCTCGTCCTCGTCCCTCTCCCGCTCTCTCCTCGACTCCCCTGCCTGCTCCAGGAAGAGACGGTGCAGCCGCCCGTCTCCCGCCAGCTCCGGGTGGAACGTCATGGCCAGGACGCGCCCCTCCCGGACCAGCACCGGCTCGCCCGCGACCCGGCCCAGCACCTCGACCCTCTTCCCGAGCGCCCGGAAGCGCGGCGCGCGGATGAACGCGGCGCGCACCGCGCCCCCGACCGCCGGCACCTCGACCTCCGCCTCGAACGAGTCCACCTGCCGACCGTAACCGTTCCGCTCGATCGTCGCGTCGAGCAGCCCGAGGCTCGGCTGCTCCGGGCTCCGCACCTTCCGCGAGACGAGGATCGCCCCCGCGCAGGTGGCCAGGAACGCCCCTCCCCCGGCGTGGAACCGGCGAAGCTCGTCGAACCAGGGTTCGTCCCGCATCAGGTTGAGGAGCGTCGTGCTCTCCGCGCCGGGGAGCACGAGCCCGTCGAGCCCTCGAAGCCCCGCGGTCCGCCGCACGTCGATCGCGGGGACGCCCTCGGCCTCGAGGACGCGCAGGTGCGCCTCGAAGTCCCCCTGGAGCGCCAGGACCCCGACCCGCATCGTCACCACCCCCGCGTCTGCATCATCTCGGACTCGGGGATCTTCGACGTCTCGATGCCGTGCATCGCGTCCCCGAGCCCCCGCGAGACCTCGGCGACGATCTTCGGGTCGCGGAAGTGCGTCGTCGCCCGGACGATCGCCTTCCCCCTCTTGGCGGGGTCCGACGACTTGAAGATCCCGGAGCCGACGAACACCGCCTCGGCGCCGAGCTGCATCATCAGCGACGCGTCGGACGGAGTCGCGATGCCGCCCGCGGCGAAGTTCGGGACCGGGAGCTTTCCGTCGGCCGCGACGAGGCGAACCAGCTCGTACGGCGCGCCGAGGAGCTTCGCCTCGGCCATCAGCTCCTCGGGGCCGAGGACCTGGAGCCGGCGGATTCCCGCCACGACGGCCCGCATGTGCCGGACCGCCTCGACGATGTTCCCCGTCCCCGCCTCCCCCTTCGTGCGGAGCATCGCGGCCCCCTCGCCGATCCGCCGGAGCGCCTCGCCCAGGTCGCGGCAGCCGCAAACGAAGGGGACCCGGAACGCGAACTTGTCGATGTGGTGCGCCTCGTCGGCCGGCGTCAGCACCTCACTCTCGTCGATGTAGTCCACGCCGAGCGACTCGAGGACCTGCGCCTCCGCGAAGTGCCCGATCCTGCACTTGGCCATCACGGGGATCGAGACCGCCTCCTGGATCCTCCCGATCCGCTCCGGGTCCGACATCCGCGCGACGCCGCCGTCCCTCCGGATGTCCGCGGGGACCCGCTCGAGCGCCATGACGGCGACCGCCCCCGCCTCCTCCGCGATCCGGGCCTGGGTCTCGTCGGTGACGTCCATGATGACGCCCCCCTTGAGCATCTCCGCCAGGCCGGTCTTGAGCCTCATCGTTCCCCTGCTGACCTCGTCCATGGCGATTCTCGCCCTCCTTCCTTCACAGAATCGGGAGCCCGTCGGCGGCCCGCGGCCCCGGGCCCGCCGCGGCGCCTGCGAGGCGCTCGCGGATCAGGCTTCCGAGCACCGCGACCCCGGCCTCGATCCGCGCCGGCGCGACCGACGCGTACGTCAACCGGAGCGACCCCTGTCCGGAGCCGTCCGAGTGGAACAGCCCGCCGCGGCTGAACAGGACGTTCCGGTCCCGCGCGGCGACGAAGAGATCGTTCCCGTCCACACCCTCGGGGAGCGTGACCCAGAGGAAGAGGCCCCCCTGCGGCCTCGTCCACGAGACTCCCCCGGGGAACCGCGCGCCGAGCGCGGCGAGCATGATGTCGCGGCGCTCGCGATACGCGGGACGGACGCGCGCGAGGTGCTCCTCGAGCCCCCCGTCCCTCAGGAACTCCTGGAGCGCCGCCTGCAGGAGCGGGCTCGACCCGTGGTCGGCGACCTGCTTGAGCGCGACGAGCCGCTCCAGGACCGGCCTGGGCGCCGCGGCCCACCCGACCCGGAGCCCCGGCAGGAGCTTCTTCGAGAACGTGCTCAGGTAGATCACGCGCCGCCCGCCGTCGAGCGCGTGAAGCGCCGGCAGCTCCTCCCCCTCGAAGCGGAGATCGCACGCCCAGTCGTCCTCGACGACGGCGCAGCCGTGCCGCTCGGCGAGCGCCAGGATGTCGAGACGGCGCCTGCGGCTCATGACCCGCGTCGTCGGGTTGTGGATCGTCGGCTGGACGTAGATCGCGCGCGGCCGGTGCCGCTCGAGCGCGACCGCGAGGAGGTCGGGCCGCATCCCCTCCTCGTCGAGGGCGACGCCGACCATCCGGGCGCCGAGCGACCCGAGAACGGAGAGCGCCCCGGTGTACGTCGGCTCCTCGACGACGACCGGATCGCCGCGGTCGAGGAGCGTGCGAAAGACCAGCTCGAGCGCCTGCTGCGAGCCGTTCGTGATCAGGATGCCGTCCGCCGAGACGTCGGAGCCGCGCCCGCGCATCGCGCCCGCGATCCATTCTCGAAGCGGCGCGTACCCCGCCGTCGAGCCGTACGAGAGGACCTCCGCGCCGCTCCGCGCGAGGACGGCGTCGAGCGCCACGCGGAACCTCTCGACCGGCATCAGCTCCGCCGCCGGGTACGAGCCCGCGAACGAGATCCCTTCCGAGGAGGTCGCGACGCGGTACGCGGAGAGGAGCCCCGCCAGCGCGGATCCCTCGACGGCGCGCGAGAAGCCGGAGGGCCACGCGTCGCCGGTCTCCGCCCGGGCGGGAGCGGGAGCCGCTACCGGCTCCGCGACGAACGTCCCGCGGCCGGTGTGGCTCGTGACGATCCCGTCGGCGGCGAGCGCCTCGTACGCGGCGACGACCGTGTTGCGGTTGACGTGGAGTCTTCGCGCGAGATCGCGCGTCGGCGGGAGGCGCATCCCCGGCGAGAGCCTTCCGTCGCGGCACGCCGCCACGATCGCGTCCGCGATCTGGCGGTACACGGGCGTGCCGCTCGCCGGGTCCAGCTTCAGGTCCGCGTTCCAGGCCATGGTCCGTCCAATGGTCTAGGCCACAGCGAACCATACCCCTGTCCGGGGGAGTTGTCAAGGCCATTGGACCGTAATATGGACAATTGGACTAGACTATTGGTCGGCCTTCATGGGCAGTACGGAGGTGCCCCCGCCCTCTCCCGGCCGCCCGCGAGAACAGCGCGTCGTCGATCCGGCGTAGGAGGGCGTCCACGCCGTCGCCGGTCCTCGCCGAGAGACAAAGCGCGTCGCGGCCGGCGAGGCGTTCGACACGCTGGTGCTCGTCGAGGAGGTCGGCCTTGTTGAAGACCAGCAGGCGCGGGATCGCGTCATCCCCCAGGTCCTTGAGGATCGCCTCGACGGAGGCGATCTGCCGCTCGTGGCCCGCGTGCGCGCCGTCCACCATGTGGACGAGAAGGTCCGAGTCTCGGATCTCCTCGAGGGTCGCGCGGAACGCGGCGAGGAGGTCCTTCGGGAGGTCGCGGATGAAGCCGACCGTGTCGTTGATGACGACCTCCCGCTCGCGCGGGAGCCTCAGGCGCCGGCTCGAAGGGTCGAGCGTCGCGAACATCCGGTGCTCCACGAAGACCTCGCTCCGCGTCAGTAAATTGAGGAGCGTGCTCTTCCCGGCGTTCGTGTAGCCGACGAGGGAGATCACCGGTACGTCGCGCTCGCGGCGGCGCGCCCTCCGCTGCTCCCGGCGCGTCCTCTCCGCGTCGAGCATCCGCTCGAGGCCCTTGATCCGGTCCCGCACGCGGCGCCGGTCCACCTCGAGCTTCTGCTCGCCGGGGCCGCGCCCGCCGATCCCGCCCATCAGGCGCGAGAGACCGGAGTCGCCGCGGCTCATCAGGCGCGGCAGGAGGTACTTGAGCTGCGCCAGCTCGACCTGGATCTTCCCCTCGCGGGTGCGTGCGCGGCGGGAGAAGATGTCGAGGATGAGCTGCGTGCGGTCGATCACCTTGAGGTCGGTCGCCTCGGCGATCGCGCGCGCCTGGGCCGGGGTCAGGTCCTGGTCCACGACGATGAAGTCGGCCTGGAGGCGGAGCGCGCGGATGATCAGGTCTTCGAGGCGGCCCGAGCCCAGGAGCGTCCGCGGGTCGTAGGATGGGCGGCGCTGCACGATCCGGTCGACGACCGCGAGGTCGCTCGACGCGGCCAGCTCCGAGAGCTCGTCGATGGAGGCCTCGGCGCGCTGGCGCGGGCCGGTCGTCACGTGGACGAGGATCGCGCGCCCCTCGCGGCCGGCCGCCCTCGTGCGGGCGCGGCGACGGTCGAACTCCTGCTCGAGGGCTCGGATCAGGGCGAGGAAGTCGTCGTCCACGAGGCTCGCGGGGCGCGGCGGGAACAGCCGGTACCGCTCTCCGTCGGCGACGACGTCCTCGACCGGTGCCTCGCGGCGGCGGCGGGAGCCCGGAGGGAGTCCCGAGGATCCGGCGGGCGGACGATGCGGCCGAGCTCCCCCGCGCTCGTCGGCGGGGAGCAGATGCGCCACGCGGACCGGTCCCGGCAGGCCGTCCTCGCCGACGGCGATCACCGCCATCGCGTCGAGCCTGTGGAGGGCGAGCGGCGCGAGGTCGGCCGGGGCGAGCGGGGCGTCCTCTAGGCGCGTCGCGAGCCAGCGGAGCGTGCAGAAGCGCTCGCGCCCGGCGGGCGCGCTCGGGCGGCGCTGGACCGCGAGGCGCGAGGCGTCCCCGACCGCGACCGCCTCGACCCGCCCCGCGCGGTCCACCAGGACGCCGACGCGGCGGTTCAGGGCGCGGCTGACCTCGGCCATCTCGCGCGCGATCTCGTGGGTCAGCACCGCCGCGGGCGGCAGCCGCCTCCGGTAGAGGCGCTCGAGCCCCTGCCGCTCGGCCGACGAAAGCCCCAGAAGGTTCCCGTGCAGCTCGCTCATAAGGGGTCAGACGTTACCAGCGTATCAGTTTTGGCAGACAGATGCCGACAAAATGCTGACCTGTGGCCAGTTGCGGAGGCAGTTGCGGAAGCTCAACGGTGCCAGGTTCGCGACGGGCTCCAAGAAGCTTGCCTCTTGCTCCACGAGGAAACAGGTTACGTCGGGAGCGTCCCGGCCTCCTCCGGAAGGACCTGCTCCATGAGCAGAAGGCTCCGCCTCGAGTTCGTCGGCGGCCTCTACCACGTGATGTTCCGGGGCAACCGCCGCCAGGCGATCTTCCTGGACGACGACGACCGCAGATTCCTGCTGGCGAGGCTGCGCAGGCTGAAGGCTCGACTGGATGTCGAGATCTACGCGTTCACCCTGATGCCGAACCACGTGCATCTGGTTCTCCGGAGGATGCATGACCCGGTCGAGAGGTTCATGGCCGCCCTCCTGACCGCCTTCGCGCGCCACTTCAACAGGAAGTACGACCTGGTCGGCCACGTCTTTCAGGGCCGGTATCACTGCCTCGTTTGCGAGGACGAGACGTACCTGCTGCGCCTCGTCCGCTACGTGCACCGCAACGCTTTGCGCGCGGGGATCACCCCGGGGCTCGGTTTCCCATGGAGCTCGTACTCCGCCTACCTCACCGATGAGCCGGATCCTCTCGTGGATCGCGAGCCGGTGCTGTCGATGTTCGGCGCGGAGATGGAGGCTGCGCAAGAGGCTTTTCGCGAGTTCCACGAGGGAGAGGAGGCGGCGGCGGACTCGAGAGAAGACTTGATCCCGCGACGCGGCACGATCCTCGGCGGA
The DNA here is from genome assembly GCA_937864465.1 of uncultured Acidobacteriota bacterium. Lineage (GTDB taxonomy): Bacteria > Acidobacteriota > Polarisedimenticolia > Polarisedimenticolales > JAIQFR01 > CALMJU01. The sequence goes on along the minus strand of CALMJU010000016.1, from coordinate 4,184 downwards.
GCCCGGTTCGAGTCTCGCGCGAGACGCCGTGCCGCTAAGTCCGCAGAGCCGCCGGCGAAGAGCAGGCCGGGGCTCGATCAGATCCTCCGGGACACGCTTCGACGAGCCCGCCTGCGGGTCGATCCGATCGAGGTGCGCGGGTCGAGCCGTAGGCACGTCGCCGCACTCGCCCGGTCCCTGTTCGTCGAGGTCGCCGTGGACGACCACGGCTACTGCTACGCGGAGATCGCGGGCTTTCTCGGTCGCGCCCCGGCCGCTCTTCGAGTCATGCTTTGCAAGAGGCGGACCGCAAGGGAACGTTCCGTGCCCCTTTCGCAATGCGAACCGTCGCCTCCCGCGTGAGGCAAAAGCTGCGCCGTGGCGCGCTATCCGCGCCAAACGGTAACGCTGGTAACGTCTGACCCCCTAGATCTTCCCGACGAAGTGCGTGCCGGCGCGGCCCTCGATCGCCTGGGGGAGGCTCTCGGGGTTCGTGATCAGCGCGCGGCGGCCGCCGGCGCGCAGGTAGCCCATCACCGCCTCGATCTTCGGACCCATGCTCCCGGGAGGAAAGTGCCCCTCGGCGTGGAGCCTCTCCAGCTCCTCGAGGGTCACCGCTCCGAGCGCCTGCTGGCTCGGCTTCCCGAAGTTCACGTAGACCTGCGGGACCGCGGTCAGGATGACGAGGAGCGCCGCGCCGATGTCGGTCGCGAGGACGCTCGAGGTCAGGTCCTTGTCGATGACCGCCTCGATCCCGCCGTACTGCCCGTTCCCCTCCTTCTTGATCGGGATCCCGCCGCCGCCGCACGCGACGACGATGTGCCCTGCGCGCGCGGCGTCGCGGATCATGTGCCTCTGGATCACCTTCACCGGCCTCGGCGAGGGCACGAGCCGGCGCCATCCGCGCCCGGAGTCCTCGCGCACCTTCCACCCGAGGGCATCGCGCCTCCGCTCCGCCTCCTCCCGGGACAGGAACGGCCCGATCGGCTTGGTCGGGTTCTGGAACGCCGGGTCCTGCTCGTCGACCAGCACCTGCGTGACGACCGTCACGACGTAGCGCCTGAGGTCCTTCTTCCGGAGCTGGTTCAGGAGGCTCTGCTGCAGGATGTACCCGAGGCTCCCCTCCGTCATCGCCACCAGCACGTCGAGCGGCATCGAGGGCACCTCTTCCCTCGCCATCTCGTGCTGGATGAGGAGATTCCCCACCTGCGGTCCATTGCCGTGCGTGATGACCAGGTGGTACCCGCGATCCACGAGCGTCATGAGGAGCGAAGCGATCCCCTCGGCGTTCTTCTCGTGCTCCTCGATCGTCCCCTTCTCGCCGGTCTGCATGAAGGCGTGGCCGCCCATCGCGACGAGGACGATGGGCACGTTCGAGCCGTTGCTCACGACGGATCCTCCTCCCGCCGACCGCGCGGGAAACCGCTAGTGTCGCACGCGGCGGGAGGCGCGGGCAACCTGCGGGGCCCCGCGGGCGCTTCGGCGCCGGCGAGCCCCCGGCGGGGCCCGGGGTCCTTCGCCTTCATCGTCCCGCCCCTCCTCCCACGCCCTCGTCGAGCGCCTCGATGGGGCGGAAGATCTCCCGCAGGATCCGGGCAGTCGGCGAGGCAGCGAAGTCCCGGAGGAACGCGCGGCCGCCGTCGCAGGCCTCCGCGATCGCCGGGTCGATCGGAATCGATCCCAGGAACGGCACCTGCATGTCCTCCGCGGTCTTCCTCCCGCCCCCCGACCGCAGGATCGGCGTCACCTCCCCGCAGCGCGGGCACGCGAAGCCGCTCATGTTCTCGACGACTCCGAGGATCGGCACGTCGAGCTTGCGGCAGAACGTGATGGACTTGCGGACGTCCACCGCCGCGACCTTCTGCGGCGTCGTGACGATCACGGCGCCGTCGAGCTTCCCGGCGACCTGGATGACGCTGAGCGGCTCGTCCCCCGTCCCCGGGGGCGAGTCCACCACCAGCCAGTCGAGGTCCCCCCACGCCACGTCGCCGAGGAACTGCCGGATCACCTGCATCTTCATGGGGCCGCGCCAGATCACCGCGTCGTCGGCGCTCCTCAGGAGGAAGCCGATCGAGAGGACCTTCAGGCCGTCCAGGTCCACGGGGATCAGCGCCTCCGGATCGCCGCCGACGGACGCCCCCTCGAGTCCGAGCATCGTCGGCACGCTCGGCCCGTGGATGTCCACGTCGAGGAGCCCGACGCGCTTGCCGGCCATCTTCAGGGAGATCGCGAGATTGACAGCGACCGTGCTCTTCCCGACGCCCCCCTTTCCCGACAGCACGACGACCTTCCGCCGGATCCGGGAGAGCCTGGACTCGAGCTTCCGCTGCGCCGCGAGCTCCCGATCTCCCGGCCCCGGACCCTGCCCGACCATCGGCAGCGGATCGCCGCGGCCCCCGCCTGCGATCTCCGGCGGCCCTTCCCCTTCCCTCCGTCGCATTCTTCGCTCCCGTGGGACGAGCCCGTCCCGGATCCTCCGGATGTCCATCGAGGACGGCGCATCCGCGATCGCCCCGATCCCCGATCGGAGCACGTCCCCGCCGGATGGTAGCGCAAGCGGCCCGCAAGCGGCGGGAGGGTCTCCTCTCCCCCTAGCGGCACCCGTGCCCGCGCCCGTATCCGTGGTGGGCGCAGGCCGTGCCGGGCTCCACCGGCCGAAGCGTCCCGGCCCGGAACGCCTCCAGCGCCTCCGCGACGGTCGCGTGCTCGGACCGGAAGACGCGGATGCCGGCGGCGCCGAGCTTCGAGAGCGCACCCGTTCCGATCCCGCCGACGACCACCCCGTCGAGGATCTCGCCCGCGAGGGATGCGAGCGGCATGCACATGCCGTGGCCGTGGTGGCGGTTGCGGTTCGGGATCGCGCGGCAGGCGCCGCTCTCGGTGTCCACGATCATGAAGAGCGGCGCCGAGCCGAAGTGCTCGCAGACGGGGCTCGCGGCGCCGTGGTCTTCCGTTACGGGGATGCAGAGGTTCATCTCGGTCTCTCCTTGGGCTCGAAGCCCCGAATTCTTCGGTCGTGCAGGCGGCAGCAGCGCGGGGCGCCGAGGTGCACCGGTCCTCCCTCCATCCGGAGCGCCTTCCCGTGGACGAAGGCATCGGCGATCTTGCGGTGGGCGGACTCGACGATCCGGCTGAAGGTCGGTCTGGACACGCGCATCGTCTCCGCCGCTCTCTCCTGGTACAGCCCCTCGAGGTCCGCGAGGCGGATCGCCTCGAACTCGTCGAGCGTCATGACGACCTCCTCGAGCTCCGACACCGGGATCCCGATCGGCTTGAAGATCGAGGCGGCCGGCCTCCCGGCGACTCGCCTTCTGCAGAACGGCCTCGGCATGGGGCACCTCGCCTTCTATTATGGACATATGTTCGTAATTGTCAAGAGGGGCCCGGGAGCCCGATCTCGACGACGAGCGGGGCGTGGTCGCTGGCGAGGATCCAGGGATACGCCGAACCGACCGAGACTTTCCCGAGGTTGCGAAGCGATGCGGCGTCCAGGAAGCAGAAGTCCACATGGCGCCGCCAGGAGAGACCGCGGTGCACGAAGAGCGTCGGCTCCGGCTCCGCGCCGAGGGGGACGCCGCGCGCCGCGTGGTAGGCGCTCGCGAGCCCGATCCTCTCGATCCCCCGGGCGAGCCTCGAGGGGACGGCCGCGCCGTCCCGGCGACGGCGGACGAGGGCGCGGTTGAAGTCGCCGGCGAGGATCGCGGGTCCGGACGACAGGAACGGGACGAGCGCCTCGAGGGCGGACCCGAGCGCGCGCCCTCCCGGCGACTTCCAGGCCGCGACGAGCCGGAAGCTCCGGTCCCCCTCGACACGCACCGGGAGGACCGTGCCGAGATCGCGAGCCGCCTCGGCCGCGGTCTCGACGCGCCAGCGGCCGAACGACAGGACGGCGAGCCCCTTGCGCGCGTTCCTCCCGGTCCAGACGATCCCGCTCGCCCCGAGCCTCGGCTCGTGGCGGAGGACCACCTCCGGCCGCGCGCACTCCGGCACGACCGCGACGTCGGGGGCGAGCGTCCGCAGCAACCCAGCCTTCGCGTGGAGCCTCATGTTGCAGTTCCACACGACCAACCGGAAATGAGGGGACAGCAACCGGATCGCGAACCCGGGGAGGCGCGGGACGCGCGCGGAGCGGTCAGGCGGAGAGGCCGAGCGCGGCGGCGTTGTCCGCCACGCGGCGATCGAGGGTCAGGAGGCGGAGGTCGGGG
>CALMJU010000015.1 GCA_937864465.1 uncultured Acidobacteriota bacterium | reverse complement strand
AGCGCAGTTGTGTTGCTGACGCGGGCGGGACCCGCGAGGAGAACACGATGGCCACCACGAAAAGGAGAAACGCCATGACACCCGTCGACGAAGGAATCGCCGCCGCTCGCCAGGAAGACCGGGATCGCAAGGAACGGACCACGGACCAGAAGATCGGCTCCCTGAAGCCGGGCGGGACGATCGAGCTCACGCGCGTCGGCAACACGCGGGTCATCGCCGAGCGGAGCGGCGACGGCAAGCGCGTGCGGATCGTCCGCGAGTACCTCGCGGGGCACGAACTCGCCGGCGAGAGGGTGATCGGCTACGACATCGTCCTCGACCAGGTCTGGTAGGACGGGCCGACGATGCCGATGATCATCAGCCCGCACCGTCGCCAGCAGCCGCACGACCTGCGACCCGGCGAGTCGTTCGACGAGGCGTGCATCTACATCCACGACAGCGGCCGCGTCGCGTGCGGCCGCCACGTCGGCACCGAGGCCACCTACACGCCGCAGGCGTGGTCCTGCCTCGGGCTCGGGCCGACCTTCACGAACCCCGACGACGGGATCGTGTTCGCGTGCGAGATCTGCTTCCCGCGCGGCTACCACGCGGGTCGCGGGTAGGGAGGAACCACCATGACCGAGCAAGGATTCGCCGCGTGCCTCGCCGCCGTGTTGAACGGCGAGGTCGACGTGAACGAGTCGTTCGACCCCGACGGCGTCCGCGAGGCGGTGCCGTACGACGAGGCGGGCGTGCTCACCCGCAACGCGGGCCTGGTCGTCAGGATGGACGACGGGTCGGAGTTCCAGGTCACCGTCGTCCGCTCCCGCTGAGCCACTAACCCGGGCCTTGCGCCCGAGAAGGAGACCGCGATGTCGAAGAAGACCACGAAGCCCAAGGCCGCCGAGGAGCCGAAGCCGAAGAAGGAGAAGGCGCCGAAGGAGGACCTGTGCGTGTTCGCCCTCCGGATGACCGAGGCCGAGCGCACGAAGCTCCACGAGGCCGCGGGCCCCGGTGGAGCCACCCGCCTGGCCCGGGCAGTGCTCGTGGCGGTGGCGAACGAGGACGAGGGCGCGTTCCGCGCCGCGATCAAGGAGGCCAGGGAAGCCCGCCAGTAGCCTCGCCTGCCCCAGGACGGCCCGTGGGTGGTGACGCCTGCGGGTCGTTCGTCTCTTGACCCTCGTAGAGCCGCTGGTCAGGGTTCGCGCCCGCAGGCTCGCAAGGGCCGGAGCCGGAGCCTGAGCGGGAGGCTCCGGCCCTAAGAGCGGGTACGCTCTGATTCTGATCCGTGACTGGGTCTGGGAGGGAGTCTCCTCCCTCGAGTCTCGCGGATCTGAGAGGTATTTCCTATAGGGCTGATCCGTGAGAATTGAGCCGCGACCTCGCGGATCAGGTTTTCTGATCCGTGACGTGATCCGCGAGATCCACGAGGGGTCAACCGGGTTCCTCATTCCTCGTCTCCCGGCACCAGATCGCGCTCCTTGTAGGAGCCCGCGACCGACTTCTCGACGGTGATCCAGCGCTTGATGCGGGCCAGGTCGAGACCACGCTTGACGCTTGCCTCGGAGAGGTCCAGGTCCGCCATGGCCTCCTTGATGGCGTCTTGGCGTCGCACCCGGCCCCGAGCCCTGACGATCTTGGCAAGGCAGAGGGCGACCCGCTGGACTGTGGTTAGCCCGCCTTTCTGGAACTGCTCGTCCTCGTTGATGACCCTCACGGTGGTCCCGCCGTCCGTCGTGTCCTCGACGGCGACGATGACGTCCGGGGTCTCCTCCGGTGTCCAGCTGCCCGTCAAGCTCATGCGGACGTGGAAGGCCGAGCTTGGACCCGGCGGTTCCTGCCCGGGCTCGGCATTCAGCCGTTCCAGGGCGTAGATCCGCCCCGCAGCCGCTCCCCACGCCTGGGCACCGAGCAGTGCCGACCGGTCGTCGTCTCGGCTCGCCTTGCCGCCTTGCGTCTTCCGCTTGTGGTGGAGGAGCAACACCGCCACCCCAGCCGAGGTCAGAGGGCCGAACGCCTTGGCGAAGTGCTCCCTCACCGTCGAGTTGTCGTTGATGTCCGCGCCGGCGAAGGCGGCGATCAGCGAGTCGATCACCACGAGCCGGTACCCGCCGTCCAGGACCGTCGCCTGGAACCTCGCGACATCCTCGGGGCGGGTCAGGTTCAGCGCCGGCCGGTTGTAGACGGTGAGCATCCCGGCCTGGACGTAGCCCGGGACCTCCTCCGGGTACATCCCACAGCCGATCGCGAGGCGCCGGAAGCGGCGGTCGTCCTCGCTCGAGGGCATCTCGATCTGGAAGATGACCGTCTTTACCGCCTCGCTGACGGTGTAATAGCCGAGGGCCTTCCGCTGGCTGATCGCGTCGAGCACGAGGCGGTAGACCACGAGGGTCTTTCCGGCCTTCCAGGTAGCCGCCAGGATCGTCGTCTCGCCCGCGGGGATCAGGCCCTCGACGACGTAGTGAACCGTGCCGGCCTCGGGGTTGGTGACGCCCTCGAGGGTCGACCGCGTCCAGGCGTCCGCCGGGTGCACCCGGGCGTTCTCGATCTGGACCAGGAGATGGGCGATCGTCTCGTCGCTCCCGCCGTCGCTGGCCGCCTTACGGAGATCCTCCGCCAGCCGCGCCAGGGCTCGCCGCCGACACTTGCTCCGGACGATCCCGGCGTAGTACGCGGCGTTGGCTGCGTGAGGGACACCGTCGAGGAGAACCCCCAGGTACACTGCCCCACCGCAGGCCTCCAGGTCACCCCGGCGCTCCAACTCCGCCTTGAGGGTCAGGACGTCGAGGGGTGAGCCCGCCTCCGCGACCGCCCCCATCGCCGAGAAGATCCTCCGGTGCTGTTCGTGGAAGAAGTCGGTCGTGGCGAGCGTCCGCTGAACCGCGGGCCAGAGCTGCGGGTCAAGGAGGACGGCTCCGAGCGTCGCCTGCTCCGCTCCGAAGTCCTTGGGCAGGGGAACTTCCTGGGTGGCGTCCACGGGTCACCCCCTCCTCAGCCGCGCCAGGAACTCCTCCGCGGCCGGATGGGGCTGCCGGGGGGCCCGGTCCGCCTGTCGGCCCGCCTGCCGTCCGCGGTGCGGGCGATTGAGCCGGCGCAGCGCCTTCCGGCGGATCACGTCCAGGCTCCGGAACAGCCGCCAAACGAACTCGTCCTCGACGTCGTGGACGGCGATCAGCCCGCCGATGACGAGCGCCTGCTCCTCCAGGAGGTCCAGGACCAGCTTTCTCGTGCCCGACTCGGTCTTCACGGCTCACTCCTTCCGGGGGCTCTTCTTCTCCCCTGCCTGAGAAAGGCCCCTGGTGCGGAAGCGAGGGGACAAGATCCCGAGAATTTCTTCCGGAGCGCTGCCTCGGCTCGTTGCCGCCGCTTCTTGGCCGCCTCGTAGTCGAGGCCCATGACGGCGGCGCAGTCCTCGAGGGACCACTCGTAGAGCCGCGTGCCGACAATCAGGAAGAAGTCGGCACGGCTCAGGGACCGGTCGACGACGCTCCTCTTGAGCAGCCGGATCGCCGCCTCGCTGGCCTCCCGATGTGCGAAGGCCTCGAGGTCGAACCCGTCGGCCCCTCCTGCGAGGGCTTCCAGATCGGCGCAGTCTTGAGCAGCTTCGTGCCGGCCTCGCTCCCACCGCCGCTTGTATTCGTCGTGGAGGTGGTGCGCCGTGTCGTTGACGACCTTCTGCGTGAGGCGGTCGGGTCGACGGGTAGGGTCGATCCGGCAGAGGACCTCGTGAAAGACCCAGGTCAGGATCTGCCAGAGTTCCTCGGGATCCGGATCCCATCTTCGCTTCTGGCGATGCAGCGCGACGAGGGCCGGCCAGAAGATCACGAGCAGAATCGTCCGCCAGCGGGCGTCACGATCGGCGTTGTGCGCGGCGAAGATCGGGCGCAGGACCTCGTCCTTCTCGGCTTCTCGCAGGCTGCCGACGCGCATGTAGGCGACGACGTCGAGCCAGGTCGCGAACTGGCGAAGGAAGGGCACGTCCCACTGCAGACGGCGAAGCAGCTCGCGGTGCTGCTCGCTTCCGATTTCCCGTTCGAGGCTGCGGTACTGCTGATCTCGGTCCCTGAACGACAAGACGCCCAGCCGTTCTGGCCGGGCGTCTCGCGCCTCACAGTGGGCCGATCAGGGCGTCTAGCGCCTCAAGGTTGGCGGAACTAGCAGCGGGTCAAGGACGACCGCGCTGCGCGAATTGCACTTGCAACCTCCTGCTTTGTGAGAATGTCGAACTTGCGACAGCGACGGCAGAAGCCCCGAACCGGCGGAGGAGACCAGTAATCAGCTCGATCCCGGTTCTCGACGTGAACCCATCCCTCTGCATCGACCTCGCCAAGTTTTCGACGGCAGTTGGGGCAGCGCCACTCGCGGGTCAGCATCGCCGCACCGCGTCGCGACCTTGAACACGCAGGTGTTGTGTTCCGAGAGTGAGGCGTCGCGAGGGATCATGGATGAACAGACGGGCTTGGGCGGGCGAGGAGGCGGGGCGGTAGCTGCCTTCAGACTCAAGACTCAGCTGGCATCGATCCGCCACGTCCTCGCTCCGATGGCCGCTTGGCAGTTCGGCCTTCGACAACGAGGGTACGGGACGGAATGGCCTATGGACATCCCCCCACGATTACTTGCGTTTCGATACGGTGTTTCGATTCGACTGCTTTGATTTCCGCCCGGGGCGCTTCCACTCGGGCGGCGCCTCCTCGTCCCACGCGCGCAAGAACTGCCGGTGCGATAGTCCCGCACACAACACCTGCACCGCGGCCCAAGCGCTCTCCTTTGTCCACTGTTCACCCGACTCGCCTTGGGCCTTCATCCAGTCCCTGCACTTCCGTGTCGCGCTCGCCTTGGACTCAACGACGGCGCGGGCTCGCTCGACTTGAGTTGGTCGATAGATCAGCAGCATTTCGTACTGCGACTTCCAACCTTTTAGGCCCATCACGGCGGCGAGGGCCGCTTCTCCAGGATTCTCCGCTGCCTCCCGCCAGATCGCGCTATTCGTCTTGAAATCGATCGCCAGGAAGTGCCATACCTCGGGATTGAGCGGCACCCTCTCGGATTCGACGGTCGCAGGAGCTCGGCACCCCGTAGCTAGCAACTTCCCTGTAGTAAGCCTGTCCAGTAAGTCGGTCTGCAATACGCTGCGATCTTGGCCATCCGGTACTCTCGCGCGGATGATCCCATCAGCACAGATTCGATTCCAGGAATCGTCGTACTCGCCGACCTCCATCGCGATACGCACGAGCGCCTCCTCGGGGGTTGCGGGTAACCTCCAGGATTCCTCGGCGAGTGCCTGCCATCGCTGCATCTCCCTTTCGCCGAGACTCAGGTCAATCTCGGCTTCGGTCGATTCAGCGGCCGTCTCTCTGTCGCTGTCATTTTTTTTGTTGGAGTTGGTCGTCACCGTCGCATCCCTCGATCATCCCTGGAAAGAAGAGCGGGCCCGCTGGCGACGGGATGAGCCGCCCCGGCTGCAGACCGGTGCGGGCCCCGCATGAGCGTACTGCTGTTGTGCCTTCCGCGGAATGCTTCCGTGCCACACCGCATGTCGGCACGCGGCGATGTGAATCTTGTCCCCTGCTCCGAGGAAACGGGGCCTTTGTAGAGCGGAGGCCTCGTACCGATGGACACAAAGCAGGCACCAGTCCTCGGCTCACGCGAGCTGGCGGCGTTGCTCGCCCGCGGCTTTGTGCGGTTGACGGAAAGGTCGCGCCGTTGCGCCGTTTCTCGGCCCCGAGAGCCGCAGAAACCCCTTGATTCCTGTGCGAACCGGAGCACTCCTTGTGTCGACCGCAGGCCCCCGAGGAGGCGGCGATGCAAGGTGGCGTGATCGCGCAGATCGAGGCCTTCAGGAAGATGACGGTCGGCGACCTGCGCCGCGAGTGGGAGCGCCTGTACGGCGAGCCGTCCCGCAGCCGGAACCGCAACTACCTCTGGCGCCGGCTCGCGTGGCGGGTGCAGGAACTGGCGCACGGCGGGTTGTCCGACACCGCGAAGGCCCGGATCGGCGAGCTTGCCCCGGCCGAGTTCGTGCGGGCACGGGTGCCGGCGGGGTTCCAGCCGCCGTCGCCTGACGCCCGGCCGGTTGCCACGCAGACCCGGCCTGCGCGAGACCCCCGCCTCCCCTCGCCCGGGACGGTGATCTCCCGCCGGTGGCGTGGTCGTGAACTCCGGCTGCTCTCTCTCGACGACGGCTACGAGCTCGAGGGAATCCGGTACGACTCCCTGACGGAGGCCGCGAGGGCGGCCACGGGGTCGCACTGGAACGGCCGCCTCTTCTGGGGCCTCACCGAGCGGAAGCGGAGGAAGTAGATGCCCCGGGCGCTGCGGAACGGTCGGGCTACGGCGGTCGCCACCGCGACGGCTCCCGTCTGCTGCGCCGCGTACTGCCGCGTCTCCACCGAGGACCAGGCCAACAAGGAGTTCAGCTCGATCGAGGTCCAGCGCGATGCCTGCGAGTCATACGTGAGGCTCCACGGCGACGAGGGCTGGTCCATCCTCGCGGATGAGTACAACGACGGCGGGTTCAGCGGCGGGAACACGAACCGGCCTGCCCTGCGGCGTCTGCTTGCCGACATCGACGCCGGCAAGGTCCAGTGCGTCGTCGTCCAGCGGTTCGACCGGCTCTCCCGCTCGATGCTCGACTTCCTGCAGATGCTGGAGATCTTCAGGAAGCGCCGCGTCAGCTTCGTCTCGGTCAGCCAGCGGTTCGACACCTCGACGCCCGTGGGCGAGATGACCCTGAACATCCTCCTGTCGTTCGCCCAGTTCGAGAGGCAGATCATCGCGGAGCGGACGCGGGACAAGATGCGGGCGGCCCGCAGGCGAGGCCGCTGGACGGGCGGCATGCCCCCCTTGGGCTTCGACGTCACCCCTGAGGGCGGCCGCATCGTCGTCAACCGGGACGAGGCCGAGCAGGTCAAGGCGATCTTCGCGATGTACGTCGAGACGCCCTCGCTGATCACCGTGTCGCAGGAGCTGAACCGCCGCGGGTGCCTCCGGAAGTCGTGGACGACGAAGGACGGGAATCGCCGACAGGGCAAGGCCTGGGACCGGATCAACCTGCGCCTCTTGCTGACGAACCCGCTCTACGCCGGCAGGCAGAGGCTGGGCGACGAGACGTTCCGCGGCGAGCACCCCGCGATCGTGCCGAAGGCGCTCTTCGACAAGGTCCAGCGCCTGATGGCCGAGAACCGCGGCAACGGCGGGTCCGGTGCCCGGAACCAGCACGGTGCCCTGCTGCGTGGCCTCCTGCGCTGCACCGCCTGCGGGACCGCGATGGTCCACGCGCCGTCGAAGGCCCACGGGCGGCTGTACCGGTACTACCGCTGCCAGAACGCGATGCGGAAGGGCGCGGACGCCTGCCCCACGAAGGCGATCCAGGCCGATCGGGTCGAGCAGTTCGTCGTCGACCGGATCCGGTGCATCGGCCGGGACCCCGCCCTCCGCGAGCAGACGTTCCAGGCGGCTCTCGCCCAGGTTGCCGCCGAGCGTCGCGGCGTGAAGGCCGAGGCGAAGCGGCTCGAGCGCGACCAGGGTGTCGTTCGGCGCGACGTCGAGCGCCTCGTCGCCACCCTGGCGCGCACGACGGGACCCGGGGCGGATGCCGTCAACGCCGAGATTGGCACGGCACAGGAGCGCGTCGGCGTTCTGGAGGCCCGGCTCGCCGAGATCGGGACCCGTGAGGCCGCGCTCGCCGGCCAGCAGATCGACGAGGCGGATCTCGCCCGGGCGCTGGAGGCGTTCGACCCGGTGTGGGACGTGCTGCTCACGCCCGAGCGCGAGCGCGTCCTGAACCTCCTGATCGAGCGGGTCGCCTACGATGGCGGCACCGGGAAGCTGGACATCGCGTTCAGGCTCGCGGGGATCGCGACGCTGGCCGCGGAGGTGGCGTCGTGACCGCCCGTGCGACGGTGAGCTACGCGGTCGAGTTCGGGAGGCCGGCCCCAGCTGCCGAGCAAGCCCATCCCGGCCGCGTCCTGCGGGTCGCCCGCCTGCTCGCGCTCGCGCACCAGATCGAGGCGCGGGTCCGTGCCGGCGAGTACGCCGACCTGGCCGACGCCGCGAGGAAGCTGGGCCTGACCCGCGCCCGGGTGACCCAGATCGTGAACCTGACGCTGCTCGCGCCGGACATCCAGGAGGAGATCCTGGCGTGGCCGCCGATCGTCAGCGGTCGTGACCCTATTACCGAGCGGACGCTGCGGGCGATCGTGGCGGAGAGCGAGTGGCATCTCCAAATGGACCTCTGTATTCGCCGCCAAGAAGGGGCAGAATGCGTACGCACTGCAATGCGGTCGCCAGCGCGCACCGTGTCGGAGTAGGCAACCACCCGGGAGGTGAACGTCATGGCCACACCATTTGCTCCCGCGACGGCCACGGCCATTCAATCTGCTTTCCCATCCGAGTACCAGCTGCTCAATCGGACGATCGAGTCTCTTCATGGCCTTTTGGAAAAGCTCGATGGGATTCCGATGGAAGGCATGACGCGCGTACAGTTTGTCGTCCTGTTCCAGTTCGTAAAGGCACTCAAGACAGGACAGGCTCTCAACGTTCTCTTTTTCGGTGGCTACGGCGAAGACGCGGAAATCCTGCTTCGAGTTCTCGTCGAACAGGCGATCGTGGTTCGTTGGGTTCACCAGGACGATTCAGACGACCGCGCCCGCGCTTACGCCCTATTTCTTTCCGAAAAGCAATATGGCCGGCTCGCCTTGATGCGCGAGCTCCTGCCGTCCGCGGACCTCTCGCGCGTACCGGTCGCTGAGATCGAACAACGGCACCGAGAGTACGAGAGGCTTGGCAAAGAGATGAAGTGGCGCACGTTGACGAAATCTCTGGCGGAGCTCGCCGCCTCGGCCGGCATGCAGAACAGCTACTTGTTCTATTTCTACGGAACGGATTTCGTCCACTCCAATCCGACGACCGAAGCCTCGTACGTCCGCACCGCCGACGGTGCCACGTGGTTCAACTCGACGCCGACGATGCCGGACGTAGCGCTGAGCCCTTTGATCGCCGCGCAGCACTTGCTGTTCATCGCCGATGTCTTCAACGACGTTTTCGGCTTTCAAGCCAATGACATGCTCCGCACGCTGATGAACGAAGCAACTCGCGTTCCCGGGCCGGCCGAGCCACCGCCGATCGAAGCGAAGGAATCCTGATGCCCCACCTCGCCCCGCCGACCCTGACCGCCGCCGAGCAGAAGGAAATCCTGCGGATCACCGCCGTGAACCTTCGCGACCACACGATCTTCTCGATGGCCCTCGGCACCGGCCTGCGCCTCGCCGAGCTCGTCGGCCTGAACGTGGGCGACGTGTTCACGCCGGACGGAACGCCCCGGGTCCGGGTGCGCGTCCGAAAGGAGATCGCGAAGGGCGGCCGAGCGGCGGACGTGTTCCTACCCGACCGGCTGGTCCCGAAGCTGAAGCGGTTCTGGAAGCACAAGCGCCAGCGCGGCGAAGGTCTCGACGTCGCCGACCCCCTCTTCTGCAACCAGTCCCGCCGCCGGATCTCGAAGCGCCGGGTCCAGTTCGCGTGGAGGACGTGGCAGGTGAAGGCTGGGTTCGACCGACTCTACGGCTTTCACGCGCTGCGGCACTCGGCCGTCACGAACGTCTACCAGGCTACGCGGGACCTGTTCCTGGCGCAGAGGTTCGCGAGGCACGTCAGCCCGCTCACGACCGTCGTCTACACCCATCCGAGCGATGACGAAATGGCTTCGCGCGTCCGCGACCTCAGCTGTTGACAGCAACCCGCGCGCAGACCGTTGGAACTTCTACTTCCCCTCCGCATCGGTCTCGTCCGGAAACAGGTCGCGAATGTCGCATCGAAGCGCGAGGCAGAGCTTCTCGAGGGTCTCCAGCGACACGTTCTGGGTCTCGTTCTCGATGCGATTGATCGTGGGACCCGAGACCCCAACGCGCCGCGAGAACTCGTTCTGCGACCGGTTCCCACGGATTCGCGCGAGTCCACGGGCGAGCCGTTTGCGCAAGAAGCCCTTCTGGCGCCGCATGCCCTGATGCTGCTTGACTCGCCTCTACACATGCGTAGAATCAGCCTCCGAGTCGTCGCGGGCGACCGCACAACCCGCGCCGGCCTCTTGTCCTCGACCGGAGGGACGCACATGCCACCCGACATCTCGAAGGCCCTCAAGCGGTACCTTCCCCACCTTCTTCAGGCTCAGCGTGACAACCTCAACGAGGCGGACACCGTTCAGCGCCTGATCAAGGTGTTCGAAGAAGTGCTCGGCTACGATTCTCTCACCGAGATCAGCCGTGAGGCGCAGCTCAAGAACAAGTACATCGACATCGCGCTGAAGATCGACGGCGTGATCCGCCTTCTCGTCGAGGCGAAGGCAGCCGGCGTGACGCTTCGGGATCGCCACATCGAGCAAGCCCAGGCGTACGCCTCCCGAAACAACTTCCAGTGGGTGCTCTTGACCAATGGAGTGGCGTGGAATCTCTACCACCTGACGTTCGAAGAGGGAATCGAATACGAGCGCGCGTTCGCCGTGGATTTGGCAGCCGCTGATAAATTCAATGAATCAGCCGAGCTCCTCGCCTTCCTCCACCACCACGCCATCAAGAAGGGCGAGCACGAGGCGTTCTGGCAGAAGCACAAGGCTCTGGGCCCGGCGTCGATCGCTAAGGCGCTGTTTCATGAGAATGTCCTGCGGCTGGTGCGTCGCGAGATTCGCCGCGAGGAGGGTCTGCTGATCGATTCGGAGGACCTAGCAGCCGCCGTTCATCGAATGCTCTCGCCTGAAGCGCGGGAGGAAGTCGGGCCACTTCGCATTCGGAAGCGGCGGGCCCGAGCGACCGATCGACGGAAGCAACGCTCCGCCGCTGCGGGAGAAGAGCGTACCGGCGAAGCAGCCGACGAACCGCGCGTTACGGTCGAGGGCCCTGAATCGGACCCGGGAAAACGGGATTGACGGGCACCACGCGCACTGGGACCCCATCCAGGCGCGAGGCAGATCACGGCCCTGAGCGCCTACCGGGCCACGCGAGACCTGTTCCTGGCGCAGAGGTTTGCCAGGCACGTCTGCCCGCTGACGACCGTCGTGTACACCCACCCGAGTGACGAGGAGATGTCCCGCAGGATCCGGACGCTGGCCTGCTAGGGCTCTCGTCATCTCCGACACGCGCATGCCTCGCAGCAGATCCTGGCCTTGTGCTTTCGCGGGTTGATCTGGGCGGCCCCGGGGAGAGCCAAGGGGGTCGAGGCGATTCCCCAATGGCAATCGTCTCGATCTCGGGTGACTCGCTCACTGACGGTGGTACGATAAGGCCGACTGGTAGACGCCCCTGCTCGGTTCAGGACTTCGTCTTTGCCGTGGAGGGTAGCGAGATGACGATCTTTCGTTTCTCCTTTGCTGCCAGCGTGATTCTTCTCCTCTTCGGCAGCTGCGGGGTCTACGCCGAGTCGAGTCCGCCGACGGTCGTGCCACCCATCCCATCGCTGACGGTTGACAAGGACTCGGTGGCTGGCGATGTGGTGCTGGTGTGGACCTCCACTGCCACGCCGTACTCCGTCGTCCGCTGCACCCATGCCGATTTCACCGGCACCGCGCCCCCGCCAGAGATTCTGTCCGCCGGGTTGACGGTGACGACGTTTCGCGACGGAGTGCTGAACGACGGGGTGAGCTACTTCTACAGCGTTGAGGACGACAACGCACCCACTCGGGTTTTCGGAATGGTCCCAGACTCGGGGCTACCCGGAGAGAGCGTTACGCTCACCGGATTCGGCTTCGCTTCGTCTTCGCTGTCTGACAACCAAGTTTTCGTGGGTGGAGAGCCCGCGATTGTAACGGACGTCACGGACACGACGCTGACATTCGCGGTCCCAGCTGGAGCCGTAACCGGCAGCGTTGTTGCATCGACCTCGAAGGGTGCGAGCGGGGGAGGGCACACATTGTTAACAACGGCCACGAGCGGGCTCTCCGCCATCAGTTCTCTCGCGGTCGATGCGGCGCACGTGCTCTTCGTGTCTGACACCGGCGGTGCAGCGACGTCGGACAGGGTTTACAAGGTCGACCCTGCGACGGGGCTAAGAACGCAGGTCGGCTATTTGAACGAGGCCACCGGCCTTCCGGCGGACTTTGCCACTCCGAACCGTCTCTACTACGGCAACGCTCTCGTGAACTCGTACAACTACGGGACCATCGAGCGGACTGACAGCACGGGCAACGAGATTTTCTATCGAACCTGTGGCAATTCAGCGACAGCGGACCTGTGCCATGTTTTCGCGATCGGGCTTGACCCGTTCCTGACCGACTATGGACCGGAGGGCCGCGTGTATGTGGCTGACGGTGCCATCGGCAAGCAGAAGGTCCGCATCGTGCCGCAGTTTGGAGCCGTGACGGACTTCGCGACTGGCTTCACTTTCGGTGGTGCACCTCGTGGCGTCGTGGTGAACGTCAACAGCGCCAGCCCGTTCTTCCATGATGTCTTTGTCGCCGACTCGACTACGGTTCGTCAGTACACCGATTCGGTCCCCGGGGTTCTGCAGAAGACGTATGACTCCAGCAACTCCCCGATTGTGACGCCGGGGCAGATGGCCATCACGGAGGAGACAGCCGGCCCCCCCGCGACGGAGCGTCTCTTGGTTGCCGATCGCGGCCGGAATCGGATCGTAATGATCAACCCCGCGACGGACAGGTCAAAAACGATTGATGTGCCATTGGAGAGCCCCCGTGGCGTCGCGCTCGACAAAGACGCCAGCGGCCGGACGTTCGCTTATGTCGGCGAGCCGACGCGGATTGTGAAGTTCCCTGTTTACAAGACCGTGTACATCGCCCCGTGGATCGCGGACGGAGCGCCGATCTCCGAACCCCTCGTACGACAACTTGTCATGCACGCCAGGACGGCGTTCGAGATGTGCGGCATCGACCTACAGATTCGAGACGATGTCGTGAGGAAGTTCGCGCCACCGACGAACCTTCTGGATCTGGAGATCAATGATTGGACCACCGCAACCTGCGGCGGATTTCTCAGCCGGACAGAAGACGAGGAAGATCTGCTGGACGATTCACGCTGGAGAAGTAGCGAGCCCACCGATTTGAACATCTACTTCGTGAGGAACCTGACCGTTGGTGACAGCGAGCCACCGCATCACACGATCGGGGAGACGGTCACGGCCGACTGCTTTCCCGACGTCAGTGACGGAATCAACTCTGGCGTAATCATTTCCGCATCGAAGGTTACGGACCTCGAGTTGAGGCCCCACACGATTCGGACTTTGGCCCACGAGATCGGTCACGCGCTCATCGAGCGAATCAGCTGGGGCGGTGACGAGCACCGGGACGCAGATGGAATCATCTGCGTCGAGCCGAATGTCATGAACGGGACGATCACGGCGAACTCGCGCGACTTCGACGCCGACCAGTGTTCCAACATCAACACGGACCTGACGATCTTCCGAGGTGATCCATGAGCCCCCGTGTTCCGCTCTTCGTAATCGCTTCCCTCACAGTTCTTGGCCCGGCAGCAAGCATGGCGACGGCAAACGGCGACTTTTGCAGTTCCGCCGTGTTCCGAAGGACGTTTCCAGAAGGCCTAGAGAGTATGGATTACGCGTACGTCAGCCCGGAGCTTCTTAAATTCGGTGATGCAGTGCTCCCATGCTGCGACCACGTGCTAAAGACGGGGGGAGGAGATCTCGGCATCCCACTCTGTCAGGAAAGTCCTCATCAGTGTCGGGTCTGGGCAGTGAGGGTCTTTGATGCCCTGGCGACGCCGGCGGCGATGGAACGGCTGTCCGGCGTCTTGAAGACTCAGATGGAACCGCGCGTGTTGATCGCGGCGATCGTCGCGTTCGGAAATCGGCGCGAGAGCGCAGTGCGCCCAGATCTGCTACGCCTTCTGAAGCACGAACACATGAGTGTCAGGGCGCACGCGGTCCACGTGCTCGGGGTGATTGGGGATCGCTCGGATTTTGAGCCGATGTTGGAGGCGACTCTGTCCCTGTCCGAAGTGTACCAATGGAGAGGTGCAAAGGGGTTGGAGATCCTCGGCGATCCGCGGGCGATAGAACCGCTCAGGAAGCTCGCGGGGTCAACGACTAATCCCACGCACCGTAGGGGCCTGGAAAAGAACATTCGAAGGTTGGAGGCACAGTCGGCGGGTACCCAGGCGCGCTGACTGCGAGAGGGGAAGCAGCGGAGATGACCCAGGCTCTGCTTGTGCGACACTCCTTGGTGACAAGATGTGCAGGAGCGGCCGAGCCGATTCCCCCCCTTGCCGTTCGGCTGGATGCTCCCATCGTGCTCGAAGACGGCATGGCTCTCTGCCGACCGCAGGAGAGCCAGAGAGCCGAACCGGCCCACCGCAACCCTCGTGGATGGGACGCGGCTGGCGACGTCCGCAGGCAGAGAGCCGGTCGTCCTGTTCGTCGACGCAGTCTCCGCGAGTCTCGCGGATTTTCTTCGGTGTCCGGGACCGGATGCGTCCCGTTTGAGCTTAGCTGATCGCCGTTTTGTTGTTTCTGATCGGGCTGGCTCCTGAGGCAGGACTCGAACCTGCGACCCGGTGGTTAACAGCCACCTGCTCTACCGACTGAGCTACTCAGGACCATGTGCCTGCGGGCGGCATCGTCGCCCGGAGCGCGGGAAATTTACCACCGGGCCCACATCCCGTCAACGCGGGACGAGGAACGGGAGGCCGGAAGTCGTGCGCTTCCCGGGTCTTCCGGCGAGCAGCTCGCGATCGCTCCCTTCATCCCTGCCCATCTTTTCCCATCCCTTCCTTCCCATCCTCCCTCACTCCCCGTGGAACAGGTCGGCGGGGGACACCGGTTTCCTCGCGCCCCCGGGCGCCGCCATCTCGAGCACCAGGGCGCGCTCGCCGCGGCGCTGGAAGTACGGCAGGTAGAGGGCGTGGAGCCCGGCCTCGAGCGCGATCTCAGCCCTCTCGCCCGTGGTGCCGCCCAGGCGATCGGCGTCGATCAGGCGCCCGCCGTCGAGCCAGAGCGCGCTCCCGTCGTCCGACGTCAGCCAGAACGTGTACACGCCCCTCTCGGGCACGCGCAGGTAGCCGCGGAGTTCGAGCGCGAGGTTCTCCTCCCTGGCGAACGGCGGGAGGCCGACCGCCGCGACCGTCTCGATGCGCGCAGGCTCGAGCGACTGGAACCGCGGCAGGTCGGACCAAGTTCCCTCGTAGTAGCGGCAAGAGAGACCGGGGCTCGCGGGCGTCTTTCGCGATGGGGCCTTCGGCGTCTCTTTCCGGAACGCGGCCGACGCGACGAAGGCGTCGTCGAGACCGGGAGCGAACGCCCGCGCCTTGACGGTCGCCGAGGCCGCGAGCGAGATCGGCCCCTCGTAGAGCGGCGACTCGCGCGATGGGGGGCTCCCGTCGAGCGTGTAGCGGATCTCGGCGCCGCGGGTCGGCGACGAGAGGATCACGGCCAGGGTGTCGAGGAACACCTCGCTCGGCGCCGAGACCCTCACCCGCGTCGCGAGCGGCGGGTCCAGGAACGGCTGCGCCACGCGGACGTCGTCGAGAGCGCTCCGCGCGACCGTTGCCGCCAGGATCCGCGCCCTCGGCTCGACGGAGAGCCTCACGGACCGCGCCCCCTCGGGCAGGTCCACGCGATGGAGGAAGAACCGCGTCAGGGCGTAGGCCTCGTTCCCCGTCTCGCGGTGGTGCCGGTGCGTTCCCGCCCAGGCGACCCGGGCGGGCTTGAGATAGGCCGGCGCGATCTCGTCGGGGTCGTGCACGAGCTTGCCCGATCCGAGGCGGTCGTCCCACTGCCCGACCGGCTCGTCCCAGGCCTGGAGGGGAAGACGCTCCGTCTTCCCGCTTGCCGCGACCTCGAGGTCCGCGTCCCCCCCGACCGAGGCCGCCACGAGGTACAGCCGGTTCCAGCGGCCCGGCGGGAGGGGGATCTCCTGCCCCGTCCCCGTGAGGACGTTCTTCCTGCCTGGCTCGGGCGAGCCGAAGCGGAACGGCACGCCCGCGGCGAGGATCTCCCCGGGAAACAGCTCCCCGGCGAGCGTCAGCCCCTTCCCGTCGAAATCGCCGTCCGCCGGGGCTCCGTCGAGGCTCGCGCCGTCGAGGTCGAACGGGAGATCGAGCGGTCGCGACGTCGGCGGGCCGAGTCGCGCCGGCGGGGCCGCGAGCCGGATCGCGAACGTCCGCGGCCGGTACGGGAGAAACGAAGCCACGAGCGCGCCGTTCTCGACGCGGAAAGCCGGAGCGTCCGCCCGAGCGGCCGCGTCGAGATCTTCCTCCGCGCCGTTGATCTCCCGCGCGGAGGCGATCGGCCGAGCGAACGCGAGGCGCGCGTTCTCGGTCCTCGTCCCCGACCGCTCGTAGAGGCGCACGACGATCTCGTCCCCCTCCTCCGCCAGCTTCAGCGCTCCGATCGAAACCGAGGGCCAGACCCCGCCCCTCGTCGAGACCGAGGCGAGGGAGAAGCTGCGGCCCAGCGGCCCCGCGTGCGGCCTCGCCTGCCAGGCGGCGAGCGGCTGGTTGAGGCGGTCGGCCTGCCACGCGACCCCTCCCGCCCGGTGGTCGCCCTCGTGCCCCACGAGCGCGTAGAGGACCCGGTGGCGGCCGAGGTCCTGCGACCTCTGGTCGCCGACCCACGACCACGCGTCGTTGACGGCAGGCGTGCGCACGAGGGAGAGGCGCAGCGTGCCCGCACCGGGGCGGTCCCAGCCGTAGCGGCCGTCGTTCAGGATGGCGACGCCGTAGGTCCCGTCGGCCGCGGTGACGTCCGCCCATTGCTGCGCGGGCACCTCGTACAGCTCCTTCCGGTTGACACCGCGCTCGATCGTGCCGAGGCCCAGATCGTAGGTCGCCTTCTCGCTCTCGACCGAGAGCGGGAACGCCGCCTTTAGGAGCGCCCCCGGAGTCCTCCAGTCGATCTCGCCGTCGATCTCGACGCGGTCCCCAGCCCCGCCGGCTGCGAGGCGAATCGTTTGGACGAACGTCGATCCGCCGGCCTCGCGCTCGACCTCGAGCGCCACGCGGGCGGGGCCGCTCTCGGCGACGCGGACCCTCGCGGGCCCGGCGACGACCGCCCGCGGCTTCGCGGACAGGTCGTCGTAGTCGATCTCCCACGCGGGCCACTTCCCCGGATCGTCCGCGATCAGCTGGAGGGCGAGCGGCGCCGAGAGGATCTCGCGGGCGCTTCTCTTGTCGAAGATCGAGGCG
The DNA here is from genome assembly GCA_937864465.1 of uncultured Acidobacteriota bacterium. Classification (GTDB taxonomy): domain Bacteria; phylum Acidobacteriota; class Polarisedimenticolia; order Polarisedimenticolales; family JAIQFR01; genus CALMJU01. The sequence goes on along the minus strand of CALMJU010000015.1, from coordinate 28,837 downwards.
ACGTCCCCTCGCCCGTCGAGACGGACGCGGTACCGCTCGTTCTCCAGACCCGCGGCGTCCGCGCGGAGCGCGCCGCCCGGCGCGGGGGCCGCCGCCGGGCGGACGTCGAAGACCGAGTAGCCGAGCGGGGGCACCCGCGCGAGGAAGACCACGCGAGCGCTAGATCCGGACGTCTCGACGATCTGGGCGGGAGTCTCCTTCCCGTCGGGGCCGAGCACGCGGACCGCGGGCGGCGGCCCTCCCTCGAAAGCGAGATCGGCCTCGACGACTTCCTCGCGCGGCGCCGACAGCGCGTTGTAGACGACGACCGGGATCCCTCGGGCGCGCGTGTCGAGTCCCGACGCGACGCCGCCGACGGCGTCGCCCAGGACTCCGGCGAACTCCGAGAGCGAGATCAGCTCGTCGTCCCAGGAGAACGCGTAGGCCTCGGGAATGCTCGTGCCCGTCAGATCGTCGTGGAACTGGTGCCACAGGAACCGCTTCCAGGCGCCCGCCAACGTCTCCCGGGGGTAGGCGGCGGCGCCGAGCCAGCCCGCGGCCACGGCCGCGCGCTCCGCCGCGTCGGCGAGGCGCTCGTTCTTCCGGTTCCAGCGCTTCATCGCCGCCTGCGAGGTGTAGCAGCCCGCCCCGTGCGCCGTCATCGGGAGCTCGCCCCGGTAGAGCGGCAGCCTCGGCGGGTCCGGCTCCCGGAGCCGGGCGGCGAGGTCGCGAGCGAGGTCGTCGGCGCCCGCGCTGCGGACCTCGACCGGCCCCTTCCCCGACATCGCCTCCACGAGCCGCGCGACCGAGGGAGCGTCGGGCCCCCCGCCCTGGTCGCCGACGCCGAAGAAGCGCATGGCGACGGGGATTCCGGAAAGGGCGCGCTGCTTCTCGACCGCCTCGAGGACCGCGGGGTCGGACGACAGGTCGCTCTCGATCCTCGCGACGTAGTTGCCGGGATTCAGCGACGCGACGAGCCGGGAGCCGTCCACCCCCTCCCAGAGCCCGACCGGGAACGGCATCCCGTACGCCGAGCCCCAGGTCAGCTTCTGCGTCGTGAACCCCACGAGCCCCGCGTGCGACGCGGCGGCGGGGAGCGCGTACCCGAACCCGAAGCAGTCTGGGAGGAACACGTCCCGGCTCGTCGTCCCGAACTCGCGCCGGAAGAACCCGTTGCCGTAGAGCGCCTGGCGGATCAGCGACTCGGGCGACGGCACGTGCGTGTCCACCGCGTCCCACCAGCTCCCGGCGACCCGCCACCGTCCCGCGCGGACGTACTTCTTAACCCGCTCCCACTCCGGCGGGTAGTACTCCTTCATCAGGGAGTAGCGGAACGCCCCCTCGAAGCTGAACACGTATCCGGGGTACCTCTCGAAATGGGCGAAGTTCTCCCGCATCGTCGCCGGGACGAACCGCTCGATCGTGTCGCGGATCGTCCAGCGCCACTGCGTGTCGAGGTGGGAGGTGGAAACGACGTAAAGAACGGGTGTTTGCGATGAAGTCGGCTCCGCGGCCCCTGCGCGAGCCGGGAGAGCGAGGGTGTAAAGGACGAGGACGAGGAACGCGGCCCGTCGGGACGACGGGTTGCAGCCTCTGTGCCCCTGTCGTCCCCACGGGTTGCAGTCTCTCCGGCGCCCACCGGCTTCGTCGTTTCGCGTTCTCATCGTTTCTTCTCCATCCCGCGTCGCTTGATCCGGTCGAGGAGCACCGCTCCCAGGATCAGGAGCCCCAGCACGACCTTCTGGGTGTAGCTCTCGACGTTCGTCAGGTTCATGCCGTTCTGGATCACCGCGATGATCAGGGCGCCGATCAGCGTCCCGAGGACGCGCCCCTCGCCTCCCGAGAGGCTCGTGCCGCCCACGACGACGGCGGCGATCACGTACAGCTCGTACATCAGGCCGTAGGTCGGGGCGCCGCTCCGGAGCTGGGAGGCCATCACGAAGCCGCCGAGGCCCGCGAGCGCTCCCGAGACGACGTAGGCGAGGGCGATGACCCCTCCGACCCGCACGCCCGCGAGGCGCGCCGCTTCGGCGTTCCCGCCGACCGCATAGACGTGGCGGCCGAGGACGGTCCGCGTCATGACGACATGGGCCGCGGCGTAGAGCCCGAGCATCAGGAGGACCCCCCAGGGCACGCCGAGCAGGGGGTCCGAGCCGCGGCCGATCGCGACGAAGCCGGGCGGCAGGCGGTAGATCGGCTTCCCCCGGGAGAGAAGATACGCGGCGCCGCTCGCGACCTGCATGACGGCGAGAGTCGCGATGAAGGGGGGGACGCCGAAGCGGACGATCACGCCTCCCGAGAAGAGGCCGACCGCGGCGCAGAGCGCGATCGTGGCGAGCGCGGCGAGAGTCATGGCGGCGGCTCCCGCCGACTCGGCGCCGAGGCGCTCCACGATCCACGCGGCGACGACGGCGGCGAGGGCGATCAGGCTGCCGACCGAGAGGTCGATGCCGCCCGTGAGGATGACCATCGTCATCCCGACGGCGACGATCGCGATCACCGCGATCTGGTTCGCGACGTTGAGGAGGTTCTCCCGGAGAAGGAACGTCGGCCAGCGATAGGAGGGGGGCTCGAGCACCTCGGAGCCGGCGAGCGCGGGGAGGTCCGCGAGCACGCCGCGCGCCACCGCCGCGAGCGGGGCGGGGACGACGACTGCGACGCGCCGGGGGCCCGAGGCGGCGATGCGCGCCAGGGCGTCCCGGAGGCGCGCCGGGTCGCCGAGGACCGTCTCCGCGGCGCGCGCGGAGAAAGCGCCTGCGAACCTGCGGTCCTCGTCCGAGTCGCGCCCCGCGACGACGACGGTCGTGCCGCCGCGCGCGAGCGTTTCGACCCGGTGGGCGAGCGCCTCCGCCGCCGCCTCTCCCGCGAGGCTCTGCTCCCGGAGCGTCGCCACCGAGAAGAACGCCGCGAGGAGCAGGAGCACCCCGATCATCCCGTGGCGCGACGCAGTCGCGAGGACGCGATCGCGGAAGGTCTGGCCCATGCACCGTCCTCCCGGTCCCGTCAGGAGACCGCCATCGACAGGATCTCCTCCTGGCTCGACCGCTCCGGGCTCTCGATCTCGCCGCGGATCCGCCCGTCCCGCAGCACGAGGATCCGATCGCTCATGCCGAGGATCTCGGGAAGCTCCGAGGAGATCATGACGACGGCCTTGCCGCGCGCCGCGAGGTCGTTGACGAGCAGGTGGATCTCTCGCTTGGCGCCGACGTCCACGCCGCGGGTCGGCTCGTCGAAGATCAGGATCGAGGCGTCGCTCTCGAGCCACCGCGCGACGAGGAGCTTCTGCTGGTTGCCCCCCGAGAGATTGCGGACCGGCTGTTCCGGCGAGGCGAGGCGGATCGAGAGGCTCCCGACCCACCGGGAGAACGCGGTCCCCTCCCGGCGGCGCGCGATCCAGCCGAGGCGGGACCAGCGCGCGAGGCCGGGGAGGGCGAAGTTCTCGCGGGCCGAGAGGCCGGGAAAGAGCCCCTGGGCCTTGCGGTCCTCGGTGAGGAGCGCGATCCCGTGGCGGATCGCGTCGCGCGGAGAGCGGATCGCGACGACGCGGCCCCCGACGCGGATCTCCCCTCCCTCGATCCGGTCGGCCCCGAAGATCAGCCGGGCCACGTCGGTCCGGCCGCTCCCCGCGAGGCCGGCGATGCCGAGCACCTCGCCGCGTCGCACGGAGAACGACACGTCGCGCACCCGGCCTCCGCGGAGGCCGCGAACCGAGAGGGCCTCGCCCCGGACCTCCGCCCTGATCTTCGGGAACTCCCGGTCGAGCGGCCGTCCGACCATCAGCTCGACGAGGCGCTCGCGCGTCAGGTCGCCGGCGCCCCAGGTCCCGAGCGTCTCGCCGTCGCGCATCACGGTCACGCGCGCGGCGATCTCGAAGATCTCGTCGAGGCGGTGGCTGACGAAGACCGTTCCCGTCCCGCGCGCCGCGAGGGCTCGCACGACCTTGAACAGGCGCCGCGTCTCGGCGTGGCTCAGCGCGGCCGTCGGCTCGTCGAGAAGCAGGAGGCGCGCATCGTCGAGGAGCGCCCTCGCGATCTCGACGAGTTGCTGCCGCGCGAGATCGAGATCCCCCGCGCGGGCTTCGGGGTCCACGTCCGCCCCGAGGCGCGAGAGGACGTCCCGCGCGCGCGCCCGCTCTCCGGCAGCGAGCGTGAACCCCCCGCGCGACAGTTCCTTCCCGAGGAAGAGGTTCTCCCGGACGGTGAGGCCGGGGACGAGGGAAGGCTCCTGATGGATCGCGGCGACGCCGAGGCGGCGAGCGCGGGCCGGCGCGAACGGAGAGAGCGGGACTCCCGCGATCTCGACCGTCCCGGCGTCCGGAGTCTCCGCGCCCGCGACCGTCCTCGCGAGCGTGCTCTTGCCGGCGCCGTTCTCTCCGACGAGCGCGTGGACCTCCCCGGCGAGGACCTCGAGGCGAGCGCCGCGGAGGGCCCGCACGCCGGGGAAGGACTTGTCGAGCCCCGCCGCGCGGAGGACCGGCGTTCCGGGCTCAGTCGGCTGCCGCATCGGCCCGCGTGAAGAGCTTGCAGGGGATGAGCGTGCGCGGCGTGACGGGCTTGCCCGCGAGATGGTCCGCCACGGCGTCGATCGTCTCCTCTCCGATCCGCCGCGGGAGCTGCACGACGTCCGCCAGGATCTTGCCGTCGAGGATCGCGCGGCGCGCCTCGGGGGTCGCGTCAAAGCCGACGATCGCGACGCGCCCCGAGCGGCCGGCCTTCTCGACGGCGGCCAGCGCGCCAAGAGCGGAGTCGTCGTTGATCCCGAAGATCCCGTCGAGGTCGGGATGCGCCTGGAGCAGGTCCTCGGCCGCGCGGAAGGCGGCGTCCTTCATCCCCCGGCCCGGGAGCTTGGCGACGAGGAGGACGCCCGGATGGGAGGCGAGCTCCTCCTCGAACCCGGAGACGCGCTGGATCACCGACTCCACCTCGGGATGGTCGAGGATCGCGATCTTCCCCTTCCCGCCGAGGGCCTCGGCCAGCGCGCGCGCTGCTAGACGGCCTCCCTCGACGTTGTCCGAGGCGATGTGCGAGACGATCCGCGCCTCGGGGGCCAGCACCGCGATGTCGGTCGTGAACACGGGGATCCCCGCACGGTTTGCGGCGACGATCGAGGTGCCGATGGACTTCGAGTCGCAGGGCGCGACGACGATCGCTGTGACGCCGCGCACGAGGAAGCTCTCGATCTGGTCCTTCTGGCGCGCGACGTCGAACTCCCCGGCCTGCACGACGAGGTCGAGCCCGCGACGCGCTGCGGCCGCGCGGAGCCCGGCCTCGAGGTCCTGGTAGAACGGGTGCGTCCGGGTCAGGAGCGAGACGCCGACGGTGATCTTTCTCCCGGATGCGGGCTCTCCCGGGCCTTCGCCTCCTCCCCCGCACGACGCGAGCAGCGCGAGAAGGGCCCCGAGCGCCGCCAGCCGGACGTTTCGCCGCATGGTGGGATTATAGAACGGGGTCAGACGTTACCGGCGTAACCATTGGGGGAAGAAACGGCGAGATTCGGCAAGAATTTCCGAAGGTGGTGGGGACAGGTTTGCTGTGCCGGCCGCTTCCGCAGGAACATCCCTCGCCGAACCTGGCACCTGCGGGTCCGGTGATTTCCGCGAGAATCCGTCCTTATCGCCCTGAAAGGTAACGCCAGTAACGTCTGACCCCGTCGAGGGCGCGGCCGCGGTGGGAGAGGGCGCGCTTCTCGGCGCGGGAGAGCTCGGCGAAGGCGCGTCCCGCACCCTCGTGGAAGAAGATCGGATCGTAACCGAATCCGTTCTCGCCGCGCGGCTCCTCGAGGATGACACCCTCGACGGTCCCCTCGAAGTTGGCGATCGTCCGGCCGCCCCGGGCAAGGGCGAGCGCGCAGCGGAAGCGCGCCCGGCGCCGCTCCCGGGGCACGCCGGCGAGCTTCTCGAGCACGAGGCGGCAACGGCCCGCGTCGTCGAGCCCCTCGCCCCCGTAGCGCGCCGAGCGCACGCCCGGCTCGCCGCCGAGCGCGTCCACCTCGAGGCCTGAGTCGTCGGCCAGCACGGAGAGATCCGTCCTCGCCGAGCAGGCCTCGGCCTTGATCCTCGCGTTCTCATCGAAGCTCGAGCCCGTCTCCCGGACGATCGGGGCGTCGGCGAGCGCGTCGAGGCCTACGATCTCGATCCCTTCGGGGGCGAGCGCCTCCTCGAACTCCCGGAGCTTCCCGGGATTCCTCGTCGCGACCAGGATCCGGGTCAACGCCGGGCCATGAGGCGCTCGAGGGCCGGGCCGAGCGCGGCGCGCTGGCGCGCGAGGAGGAGATCGATCCCGACGCCGGCGAGGGCCAGGAGTTCGTCCAGACTGTCCCTCCGGAACGGCGTCGTCTCCGCGGTCCCCTGGATCTCCACGTAGCGCCCGTCGTCCGTGCGGACGACGTTCATGTCCACCTCGGCGGCCGAGTCCTCCACATAGTCGAGGTCGAGCACGGCCCTCCCCTCGACGATCCCCACCGAGGCCGCGGCGACCATGCCCGTCAGCGGGGGCCTCGCGATGGCGCGCCGGTCCAGGAGCGCGTGGAGCGCGAGCCCCATGGCGAGGAACCCGCCGGTGATGCTCGCCGTCCGGGTCCCGCCGTCGGCCTGGATCACGTCGCAGTCGATCCAGACCGTGCGCTCCCCGAGAGCTTTCCGGTCGACGACGCTCCGCAGCGCGCGTCCCACGAGCCGCTGGATCTCCATCGTCCGCCCCGCCGGCCGGCCGCGCACGATCTCGCGCGGGGTCCGCGTGTGCGTGGCGGAAGGGATCATCGCGTACTCGGCCGTCACCCACCCCTCGCCCGTGTCCTTGAGGAAGGGAGGGATCTTGTCCTCGACGCTCGCGGCGCAGACGACGCGCGTGTCGCCGATCGAGATCAGGACCGATCCCTCCGGGTGCCGCAGGTAGCCGGGGACGATCTCGACCGGGCGGAGCGCGTCGGACGCCCTGCCGTCGTGGCGCGTCATTCCCTCACTCTCCCGCGATCCCGGCCCGGCCGATCAGGCCGACCGGCCTTCCGAGGAATCGCTCGGCCACGGCGGCGAACGGCGCCGGGGAGTCGGTGACGTAGAAACGGCTCGGCGCCGGGGCGCCGGCGGCGGGGGCCGCGAGGCGCGGGTCCCCGGAGAGCCTCTCGCGCACCTCCGAGGCCACCGCGTCCGCCGAGTCCACGAGCGCGACGTCCCCTCCCATGACTTCCCCGATCACCCCCGCCAGCAGCGGGTAGTGCGTGCACCCGAGGACGAGCGTGTCCACACCGGCGGCCTCGAGCGTCGCGAGGTACGTCTCCGCCGTCCTGCGGGCCACCTCGTTGTCGGTCCACCCCTCCTCCGCCAGAGGCACGAAGAGCGGGCACGGGCTGCTGAACACCTCGACATCCTCGCGGAGGGCGAGGATCGCCCGAGGGTAGGCTTCGCTCGCGATCGTGGCACGGGTCCCGATCACGCCGATCCGCCCCCGCCGCGTCAGCGCCACCGCGCGCCGCGCCCCGGGCTGGATCACGCCGGCCACCGGCACTCCCGCCTCGGCGGCGACCGCATCCAGCGCCACGGAGGACACGGTGTTGCACGCCACGATCACCATCTTGACGTCCTGCTTCCGCAGGAACCGGGCCGCCTCGACCCCGTACCGTCCGACGGTCTCCGGCGACTTGGTCCCGTACGGGACTCGCGCGGTGTCGCCCAGGTAGACGAACGACTCCCCCGGAAGCGCGGCCTCGAGGGATCGGAAAACGGTCAGCCCCCCGACCCCGGAATCGAACACGCCGATCGGTCGCGCGTCCATCTCCCCCCTCACACGAGGCTCGCCGCGTCCCCGGCCGGGATCGCCTCTCCCTCGCCGCCGCCCGCGGGGACTTCCTCTCCTCCGCCCGACGGCTCTTCCGGTGCGCCCTCGGGCAGCGATCGGTCGGGCGGGAGCGGGCGTCTCAGGTCGAGGTGGCCGCCCGCCGCCTCGCACGGAGCCCCCTCGACGAGGATGCCGACGCGCGCGATCTCGGGAACGTTGAGGGCGACGGAGTCGACGACCGCGTAGACCGCGCGGATCTCGTCGGAACTCCCGCTCCCCACCGCCTTCAGGAACTCCTGGGAGAAATCGGCCCACGCCGTCCCGTCCGCGAGCACGTATACCTGCCGCAAGCGGGTCCCCGGGGGCAGGGCCGGAAGCGCCGCCTCGGTCTCCGGCCCCGCGATCAGGTCCGCCACGATCTGCTTGGCCCGGTCCGCGGGTGAGGCGGTCGAGAAGATCTCGCGCCTCTCGCCCGCCAGCCCGTCGCCGCGGCTCGACGGGAACCAGATCGTGACCACCTCGCGCTCGAGCGGCTCCTCGCCCGCGGGCTCCTCCGCCTCGGCGCGCGGCGGCGGCGTCTCCTCGGTCTCCGACGCGGCGGGCCGGCGATCCGGACCCGCGCCGCCGCAGCCGGCGAGTCCGAGCGCCGCGGCCGCCAGCAGGAGAGCAGGGAATCTTCTCGCGATCAACGCGCGGCTCCGGGGGCGTCCAGCCGCTCGCGCCCGCGGAGGTACCCGGAAACGGCGCGGGCGATCGCCTGGGCGACGCGGTCGAGGTGGGCGGAATCCCGCAGGCGTTCCTCCTCCTCGGGGCTCGTCAGGAACCCGACCTCGACGAGGATCGCCGGCATCGTGGCACCCATCAGCACGCGGAAGGGTGCCTGCCGTACGCCCCGGTCCTTCGTCCCCGCCAGCGCGTTCATCTCCTCCTGTACGGACTCCGCGAGCCGGCCGCTCTCGGCAAGGTACTGGTTCTGCGCGAGGTCCCAGAGAACGAGGTCCAGATCCCTGTCCGACGGCGCCGCGGGCTCCGCGGGACGGGCCTCCTCGACGCCGGACGCGCGGTTCTCGAGCGCCGCGAGCGTGCGCGCCTCGTCGTCGGTCGCATCCGGCGAGAGGAAGTACGTTTCCGCCCCCACGGCTCCGGTCCGCCTCGACGCGTTGAGGTGGATGGAGACGAACAGCTCGGCGCGGTTGTGGTTCGCGATCGCCGCCCGCTCGTCCAGCGGGACGAGGCGGTCCTCGTCGCGCGTCAGCACCGCGATCACCCCGTCCTCGCGCCCAAGGGCCCTCTGCAGCCGGCGCGCGATGTCGAGCGCGACGTCCTTCTCGCGGAGCCCCTTCGGCCCGACCGCGCCGAGCTCGATGCCGCCGTGTCCCGGGTCGATCACGACGACCCGCGCCGGAGGCCGCCCGGCGGCTTCCCGGCCCGCCGGCGCCGTCGCAGCCGTCCCCTCGCCCTGGAGGTCGAGGACGAGCCGCGCCGGGTTCCGGAGCTCGAAGCTCTCGAGCTTCCGGAAGGCCGGGCCGGTCGAGAACACGATCGTCCGGTCCCCCTTCGAGCGCCAGGACTGCAGGATCGGGTCCTCCCGCCGGGCCTCGGGAGGCGTCACCTGGACGGGCTCCGCGAAGGAGACCGTGATCTTCCCGTCGCCCGAGGCGACCTCCCAGCCGACAGGCCGAGAAAAGGTCAGGACGAGGCGGGTCGAGGTCCCCGACGCGTCGGCGGCGATCCGAACCGCGGCCGACTCGGCCGCTCCCGTCAGGGAACCCGATGCGAGCAGGAGCGCGAAGACGGCGGCGCGGCGACGGGGAAACGACGATCTGGTCCTCACGCGCGAGATTGTAGGTTGCCGCGGTTCCCGTCGCAACGGACGCGGGGACCGCGGAACCGCGGGGAGCGCGGACCGGACCGTCAACGCGGCCGCGGAGGCCGCGCAGCCCCCAGGAACCGGCGGCACCACTCCTCGAAGCGCGGCGCCCGCAGCATGGCGCGAACGTACGTCCTCTCGCGCGGCGCCTCCTTCGCGAGGAGCGCCGCGCGAAGCCGTCCCCGGTCCCCCTCGGACCACGAGGGAAGGTCCTCGACGAGCGCCGCGACCGGCGTCATGCGGAGCGCCTCGGCGCGCTCCGGCGGAATGCCGAGCGCCCTCCCGACGTCGCGCGCCATCATCCGAACTGCACGGGCCCGGTCGCCTCCCCATCGCCGCTCGATCTCCCGCGTCACGGCCAGCCCCGCGCGCTTGACGTCGAGATCCCGGAACCGCTCGACCGGCGTGCCGTCGAGGCAGAGCACGAGATCGCTGCGGGCGAGGCGCCGAAGCGTCCCGGGTCCGGAGCGCGACCCCGTCCGGCGCGCGAGCCTCGCCGCCTCGGCCTCGGCTTCCTCGCGCACCGCGGGATCCACGGGGCGGAAGCCCAGCTTGTAATAGAACCAGAACGAGCCGGCCTCGATCCCCTCGGGGTTCTTGTGCCCGAGCTGGTACCGGCGCATGACGAGCTTCTCCTGCCCGAAGTGGCGGTGGAACAGCGCCGCGAACCGTGCGAAGGCGCGGGCGGACTCGCCGGCGCGGTACGTCGGGAAGACGTTGATGGCGATGTCGGCCCGGTCGAAGAGGAGCGCCGCGTACCCGTAGCCGATCGGCACGCCGTTCTTCACGAGGAACGCGCCGTAGTCCGCCTCGAGCGTCAGCCGGAGCGGACGCGCGAGGCCGACGACGTGGATCTCGAGCCCACGCCCCGCGTCGAAGCGGTAGACCTCGTCCGGGTTCCCGTGCACGATCACGTGGAATTCCCGCTCGCGCTGGCTCAGGGCGGCGCGAGCCGCGTCGAGGATCCGCCGCGCCCGGGAGGGGGAGAGAAGCTCCAGCGGAGGAGCCGGACCGCGGCGCGCCTCGGCGGCGAGGTCATGGGGGCGCCCGCGCTCGAGCTTGCGGTGGTAGAACACGCGCCGAACGGGGAGCCGCGCGTGGGTGACGCTGTCCCGGCAGCCCGAGAGGTCCCAGACGAGCGGGAGGTTCGTGGAGTCGTAGAGGTGCGAGGCCATCCGCTCGTCGAGCCCCTGCCGGCGGAGGGCGTCGAGAAGCCACCGGAGCGCCGTCTTCCCGCTCCCCCGCCTCGCGCGGTCGATCCACTCCCACGACGGGACGTCCTCGTCGTCGAGCCCTTCGCTCTCCGCCCACGCGGTGCACAGCGACAGCATCGCGGCGACCTCGTCCCAGCGATGCCGCTTGTAGGCCGCCCAGTCGATCTCCACGGCGCGCCCATAACGGTCCGCGAACCAGCGCGCCATGCGGTGGCCGTAGGGATACCGGTAGAGCGTCCCGGCGATCCCGGTGTTCTCGAGGGCGTCGCGGACCGGCCGGACCCGCCGCTCGAAGCGGCCGAGCTCCCGCAGCGTCCGATCGAGCTCGGCCGCGCTCCTCGGGAACGCCCTGCGGAAGCAGAGCAGCTCGTGCCGCGCGAGAACCGCTTCGGGGCTCGCCCTCATCGTGGACCTCCCACCCGGCGCGGCCGGTGCGCGGCGCCGGCTATTCGGCGGCCCCGGCCGGAATCCAGAGCCGATCGGGTCGCGTCGCGAGGCCGGTCACAGGCCAGAAGACGTCCCGGCGGTCGAAGACCCGGCTCGCCGGGCGATAACCCGAGGCGACGAATGCATCGAGATAGTCCGCCCCCTCGTCGGTGATCACCGCCCCGTATCGCCGCGAAGCGATCGCGCGCTCGATCTCCTCCTGGAACCGGGTCCGCGTCTCGCTCTCCCCCGCGCGCAGCACGTCGGAGATCGCCATCAGGTGCGCGTGCACCTGCTTCCCCGCGAGAGCCAGGAGGTACGGGTGCGCCGGGACGAGGACGTCCCCCTCGAGGGACGACAGCCCCTCGACGAGCCTCCGGCCCGCCTCGCGGTCCTCCGGACCGGGGATCGCAGAGGACGGGTCGTACACGAGAGCGCCGAACTGGACGACCAGCAGGAGCGGAGCGGCCGCGGCGGCGGCTCCGGCCCACCCCGCCGTCCCCGCCCGCGCCCCCTCGCGGGCGGCCCCGAGGGCCAGCGCCGCGACGAGGCAGAGCGCGGCGTGGGCGGGAATCATCACGTTGTCCCAGCCGCCGACGTGCGCGCGCGCGAGCCACGACGACGCCAGGGCGCCGAGGAGCAGCGACCCGGCGAACGCGGCGCCGTCCCGGCGGCGCCTCCACGCCGCCAGGAACCCCGCGGCCAGGAGAAGCGCCGGGAGAAGCGGCAGGAGATCCTCGGTCCAGAACCCGGCGATCCGCCGCGGCTCGACGGCGTGCCCGGCCGGCAGCGCGAACGCGTAGTAGCCGAACCACCCGCCGGTGCGCGCGTGCAGGACCCATAGCGCCAGGCCGATCCCGGCCGCCGCCGCGGCCGTGCACGCGAGCCTGGGTTTCGGCCGCGACACGACCGCCCAGGCGAGAAGCGGGAAGAACGCGACGAGCGAGGTCTGCTTCGAGAGGAACGAGAGCGCGAGGAGCGCTCCCGCGACCCCCTGCGCGGTCGCGGTGGAGGCGGACCGGAGCAGGCAGACGCCGCCCAGCAGCAGCGCGAGGGCCAGCGAGTCCACGCGGGCGAGGTCGTAGAATTCCCCGCTCAGCCGGAAGCACGCCGCGAAGAGCCCCGCCGCGACGAGCCCGGCCGACGCGCTGCGCGTCTCGCGCCGCGCGAGCTCGAAGAGCAGGCCGAAGGACGCCAGCGAGGAGAGCAGCGACACCGACCGGAGCGCTCCGAACCCCAGGCCGAGCAGCTTCGCGAACACCGCGGAGACGAGGTAATAGAGCGGCGGATACAGGAACGGCGTGAACGAAAGAGAAGGCTCCGCGTAGAGCGGCTTCCCCTCGAGGACCCTCCGGACGTGGTCGAGGCTTCCCCCTTCCATCCACTCCAGCTCGAACGGGTAGCGGATCCGGAGCAGGGCGACGCAGGCGTACGCGAGGATCGCCGCGCCCCCGAGCCAGGGAAGCGCCCGGTCGAGGACGCGAGCGATCGAGAAAAGACGTCTGCGCATCGTCGGCCCCTCGGCCCGCCGGGCCGGCTCGAGCCGCGCCCGCGCGGCCGTCTCTCCCGGATGCCGGGAGCGGAGTCTAACGCGGCGGGGGGCGCGAGGGCCAACGCGCGGAGCCGTAGCCTCCGGCGCTGGGCAGGCGCGCGGCGCGGCCGTGGTCGGCGACCTATACTGAGCGCCTCGTCGCGACCGGCTCGCCTCGGAGGACCCCGACGGCGACGCGAGCGGATTTCCCCCGGCGCGCGAGCGAGGAGGCCCGATGGACCGGCTCCGATTCCTCTGGCGGGCTTGGAGGTACCGGCTCCGGAACGATCCCGGCGAGATCCGGAGCGTCAGGGAGAACCTGTCGCCGGGGGACACGGCGATCGACATCGGGGCCCACAAGGGGGCCTACACGTACTGGATGGCGAGATCGGTGGGGCCGACGGGAAGGGTCGTCGCCTTCGAGCCCCAGCCCGAGCTCGCCGCCTACCTGAAGGGGATCTTCCGCGCTCCGGGCTGGCGGTCCGTCACGGTGGAGGCGAGGGCGCTGTCGTCCGGGAAGGGCCGGGCCCGGCTGGTGATCCCGGCACGGCACGGCTCGACCTCGCCCGGCGCGAGCGTCGAGCTGGAGCCGGGCGGCGGCTCCCACTCGTTCCAGGTCGACCGCGATTCCCTGGACGCTTACTGCGGCGCGCACCCGGACATCCGCCCGGTTCGATTCGTCAAGTGCGACGTCGAAGGGCACGAGCTGGACGTCTTCCGGGGGGCCGAGGCCGTCCTGAGGGAAGACGCGCCCGTCCTGCTGTTCGAGTGCGAGACACGCCACCGGAGGGACGGCTCGATCCGCGACGTGTTCCGCCACCTCGATGAGCGAGGCTACGAGGGCCGCTTCTTCCTCGGAGGGCGGCTGCGGCCCCTGTCGGAATTCGACGAGGGGCGGCATCAGCGGGCACCCGGCTCCTCCGCCTATTGCAACAACTTCCTCTTCACGCCGAAGGGACGGTGACGTCGAGCCCGGTCCCCCGGAGCGTCACGGGCTCGTCACCTGCAGCTCGTACGAGCCGTAGATCCCGTAGTCGGGCGCGTGCGTCGAGCGGACGTAGAACGTGTCGGAGCGCGGGGCGGTCCACACGATCTGCGAGGACGGATCGTCGAGCGCGCGATCGTCGTTCGAAGCGAGCACCGTCACGCCGTCGGCGTCCAGCACCTCAAGCGACGTGTTCGCGTCGGACAGGAGGCCGAGCGTCTGGATCGTGTAGGAAGCGCCTCCCACCGTCTCCAGACGGAACAGGTCCGCGTCGGGCTCCCCCTCTCCGTTCCCGTCCGGGTCGTAGAAGTAGGTGAGCGCCCAGGTCCCGCCGTTGGCCGTGATCAGCGGCGCCTGCGCCGTCGTGTTGTTCGGCTCGTTGCCGTCCGGCCAGAACTCGATCCGGTAGAATCCGAACACGTCCCTCATCTCCGGGAGGTAGCCGTTCGCGACCGCGGGATCGAACCACCCGTCCCAGAAGCTCTCCGTGGATGTGTTGACCGCAAGGGTGACCGGCCCGGTGTAGACCTCCCAGACCTCGACGTCGGACAGCGCGAGGCGGTCGTGGTCCTCGTCCACACCGGGGGTGAGGTCCGTCGTGGAGGGGCCGTCGCCGACGTCCCAGACCGCTCTCGAGTACGACGCCTCGCTCGTGTCGCCCGGGCAGAAGTACTCGCTCGGCGTCTCGAGGTCGTACGCGTTCAAGGCGTGGCCGGGGCCCGACGCCCCGTCGGTCCTCACGTACACGTTGGACCCAGGCATGCCGAAGTGCCGCCGGACCGCAAGTCCGAACGAGGTGGCCCGGCCCTCGTCGAACGCCAGCCGGATGTCCTGGTTGCAGTCGGAGAGGTAATGGACGTCGCCCGGGTTGCTGGCCGCCGAGTAGTAGTTCATCACGTAGTGGGCCCACTCGTGGAGGATCGGCCCGTCGTCGTACCCCGCGGTGTCCCGCAGGTAGCAGATGCCCAGCGACGTGTAGGAGACCGTGACGCCGGCGTCGATCGCCCACCGGAACGTGATGAGCTGGCTCGGCCGCGACCCCTTGAGCGCCTTGACGTAATCCGCCCCGTAGACCCCCTGGTCGAAAATGTTGAACGCCTCGCCGCCGCCGCCGACCTCCACGACCATGGTCCCGAAATTCACGTTGACCGTCGGGTCGTGGTTCGAGATCTTGGAGGACAGCGCCGCGTAGGCGGTGCTCTTCCCGCTCACCACCCGGACGAAGAGGTCGCTCGTGTATCCGGTGGTCGTGAGGACGCGGACCTGGATCGACCGCACGGAGGAGTCCACCACGGCGATGCTGAACGCGCCCAGGGCGTCGGTGCTTCCCTTCGCGATGACCTTCTTGTTCGAGACGATCTCGACGTCCGCGAAGCGGACCGGCTTCTGGGAGATCACGCCCGTGAAGCCGCTGAGGTCCTGCTCGCGGTCCTCGTAGAGGAACGTGCCGGTGGCGACCCAGTTCGCGCGGGCGGGAAGGGCCGCGAAGGCGAGGATCAGGAGCGGGACTACGGTGAGGAGGCGGGCAGGACGACCGCTTCTCATGGCCGCACCTCCACCGGGAACGACACGTACTCGTCGTCTTCCTCGGCGTCGGTCTCCGGAACGCCCAGGGCCACCCGGAGCACGTTCTCGGTCCGAAGGGACCCGCGGGCGCCCCGGCCCGCGACCTCCACGACGATTTCGTGAACGGCCGCGCCCTCGAGCGGGATCTCGAGAACCGCCCGGACCGTCTCGCGCGCGCCGAGCGCGACCGAGCCGTCGGCCGCCACGAGAGCTTCCCCCCCATCGGCCCGCGTCCAGGCCGTCGGTCCGGGATCGAACGGCCGACCGCCCGCGAGCCAGGCGGTTCCGTCGGGGCGAAGGACGCGGAGCCGAGCCTCCCGCGCGGGCGCGGCGGCCTCGAGGGTCGCCTCGATCCGCGCGACGCCTCCCGCGACGCTCCCGTCGGAGGCCGTCGTCGTCTCGAGCCCGACCAGCGTCAGCCGGAGATCGAGGTCGCCGAGCGGCTCCGAGCCGAGGGCCGGAGACGCGCAGGGAATCGTCATGGCGAAGACCACTCCCAGAAGCAACAGCGAGAAAGCCGTTCCTTGCCGTTCCTGTTTCCGTCTCATTGCACCTCTCCCGGGATGCGGGGCCCGAACCCGCGAGGACGCGTCCTTGCCGTTTTCATACGGCGATCGCCCCCCGGCGTCAAGAGGCGAATCGGCCTTTATCGGGCTCCGGCCGGCTCCCGCCGCCCGCCGGATCGCGCAGCGCCGGTCCCGCCAGGAACGCCGTCGAGGCGACCCGGCCGAGCATCAGGCCCAGGGCTGCCGCGACGACGCCGACGAGATCGAATCCGGCGATGCCGGCGAGCAGCACTCCGACGACCGTCGCGACCTCCAGGACGGTCGCCCAGGTGATCCGGCGGGTGCGGTGCGCGTGGACGAGCAGCCCGCGCTCGAGCGCCAGGAGGACCTCGAGCGCGGGCAGGAGCGTGAGGATCCTGGCAGGGAGCGCGGCGATCCGGCCCAGTTCGGGGGACAGGCCCGAGACCCTCTCGAACCAGATCCCGCCGAGCGGCGTGAAGGCGACGGCGGCCAGGCCGAGCGCGAGCAGCCCGCCGAGCTTCCAGGCGAAGGCGGCGAGCGGCCGGAAGTGCTCGCGGCCGTCCCCGAGGAGCGCGATGGACACCTCCTGGTACGCGATGCCCACGCTGCGGAACAGGAACACGAGAGACAGGACGACGGGCAGGACCGCGAGCGACTCGATCGGAAGCCGGCCGTTTCCGAGGAAGAAGCTGACCAGCGGATTGATCCCGAAGGCCAGGATCGAGGTCAGCGCCAGCGGATAGTAGAACCAGAAGACGCGGCGCGTCGTGAGGCGCGGGGCCGCTGCGCCGGGCGAGGCGGGACCGTCCTCGAGATCGTTCACGGTGCGGCGGGCCATCCAGCGGGTCGCCGCGGCCTCCAGGACGACGCCGGCCGACAGGGCGGCGGCGCCGATGCACACCCCGGGAAGCGGGACGAGCTTCCCGAGGAGCAAGGCGACCGCCGCCATCGAGACCAGCCGGACGACCGTGCCGTACGCCACGCGGCGCGTCAGCTTGCGGCGGACGAGCACCCCCTGGTAGAAGCGCCGGTACCCGATCGCGGCCGGCCAGGGGAGGAGCACGGCCGTCGCCAGGTGCGTGAGCCTCGCGATCGGCTCGGGAAGGCCGACGAGATCGATCGCGATCCACCGGAAGACGGGAGGCACGAGCAGGAGGAGCATCGCCGCCGTGACGGCGACGTTGAGGGAGTAAACGAACCGCCGGAGCGTCCGGAACGACTCCAGGTCCCGCACGAGCGCCGTAGAGGCGCTCAGCGCCATGACGATCGGCGACTCGACGAACATCGCGAGCGAGAGAGCGACCCCGTAGGCGGCCAGGTTGTACGCGGGATCGGCGAGGCGGGCGACGACCGCCGCGACGAACGGGCCCTCAACCGACATCATGAGCCACGTGGCGGCGAGTGGAGCCCAGAAGCGGAAGATGTCCCGCTCGGTGAGGGCCTCCGGAGCGCGCGATGGGTTCGTCATGGCGTGTCCGTCGCGAGGGGGCGGTGGGTCTCCGGCTTCCGTCGTCACTCCTTCCCGAAGGAGGCGGATGGTAGCGTCCGGCGGATCCCGGCCGCAAGCGGCCGGCCGGGGGCGGGCGGGGGAAGTCCCCGAGCTTCCGAGGCGTCCAGGATCCGGCTTGACATACTGTGTCGTACACTGTATAAGGTATGGCATGGTGACAGGTGGCGCACGGTCCACGGCAAAGGACAGCCTCTCGCTGGAGCTGCGGCGCGGCGCGCTCGTGCTCGCCGTCCTGAGCCGGCTCCACCGCGAGGAATACGGCTACTCGCTCAAGAAGCGCCTCGCGGACCGGGCCCTCGAGATCGACGAGGGGACGCTCTATCCCCTCCTCCGGAGGCTCGAGGCGCAGGGGCTGCTCCGGAGCCGCTGGCGGCTCGAGGACGGCCGCCCGCGCCGCTACTACCGGATCGCGCCGCGGGGCGAGCAGGTCGAGAGGGAGTTGGCGGCCGAGTGGCGGGATCTCGCCTCCGTCATGGACCGCCTGCTCGGCCGGGGCTAGGAGGGAGTGCAGCGATGGATCTCATCGACCGCTACGTCCACGAGGTGGGAGAGCATCTGCCGCGCCGCATGCGGGCGGACGTCGAGGCGGAGCTTCGCTCGCTGCTCGGCGAGAGCCTGGAGGAGAAGACCCGGGAAGCCGGGGGCGGCCCCCCGGCCGCGACCGCGGAGCGCGTGCTCCGCGAGTTCGGGCCGCCCCGCGAGGTCGCCGAGCGCTACGCGCCCCCGGCGCAGTATCTGGTCGGACCGCGGCTCTACCGGGGATACCGGATCGCGGTCGCCGTGATGGCGGGGATCTTCGCCGCGGCGCTGGCCGTCCTGGCGGTCCTGGCGCTCGGCGCGGGCGGCGACGGCCGGTTCACCTTCGAGGACGTCGGCTCCCTCCTGCACTCCGCGGTCTTCAACTTCGGCCTCCTGACCCTCGTCTTCGCCGCGGTGGAGCGCGTGCAGCGCGGCCGCGCGGCGGTGGGGCCGGCGACGGAATGGGACCCGGCGACGCTCCCCCCCGTCCGGGACCCCGACCGGATCTCGCCGATGGCGCTCGTGTTCTCGACCTACGCGATCGTCGCCTGCGTTGTGCTGTTCAACTTCTTCCCGCGGTGGGTCGGCGTTCACACGTTCGCGAACGGGGAGTGGCGGAGCCTGCCCGTGCTGCTCCCCGAGTTCTCGAGGTACCTGCCGGCGCTGAACGCGTGGTGGGGGCTCGCGTTCCTCGTCGATCTCCTGGTGCTGCGGCGCGGCCGGTGGAGCCGCCGGCTCCGGTGGGCGCAGCTCCTCCTCGGCGTCCTGGGAGCGGGAATCCTCGCCGTCATCCTCTTGGGGCCGCCCGTGTTCCGGCTCGACCCGATCGTCAGGAGCGTGCTCGCGGTCTGCCTGCTGATCGCCCTGATCGAATCGGGCGTCCGACTGTTCCGGCTGGCGCGGGAACGGCTTCCGAATCCGCCGCCGCTCCGCTAGCTGCCCCCGAGATGCGACGGCTCAGCGGCGCAGGTCGGTGTAGCTCGAGCACGTGGCGGGGTCGTTCGGCGACTTGCAGAGGCCGAGCCCCGCGCATCGTCCCGCCGTGAGGTCCTGGTAGATGCGGGCCGACGTGTCGAGCCCGCTGCAGTCGATCACCCCGCATCGATCGTCGTCCGGCGGCGTCGCGGTGCAGCGGCCCGTGCCGTCGCACGCCGCGCAGATTCCGCACCACGTCCCGACGTCGGGGAACGCGCACTGGCCCGAGTAGCAGGCGCCTCCGCACGCGGGGCTGCCGCCGATCGAGGTCTGGCAGGCGCGGCGGGGGTCCTTCCCGTCCGGGACCGCCGTGCACGTTCCGACCCGGCCCGGGAAGGCACAGTAGCGGCAGTTGCCTTGGCAGTTCTCGTCGCAGCACACGCCGTCGACGCAGGCGCCGCTCTCGCACTCGCGATCCGTCCTGCACGCGGGCGCGAACACGATCGAGGCGCTCGCCCTGTTGTTCCCCTCGTTCCCCTCGGCGACCGTGTTGTCGACGTCGGCGACGCATTCGTAGGTGTGCGTCCCCGCGGCCTGGCGATCGGGCGGGTACGACCACGACGAGACCGCGCCGGCGCCGGCCGCGAGGGGCCCCATCTCCTGCGCGTACACCAGGGTCCCGTCCAGGTAGTGCCCGACCTTCCAGGCGCCTATCGAGCCGAAACCGGAGCTCGCGACGGCGCACACGATGCGGTACGGAACGCCCTGGGACAGCTCGCCGCCGACTTGCTGGCCGTTCCACTCGATCGACACCTGCGACGGCCGCAGGTCGGGAGCCCGGACCGAGACCGCGGGCGGCCTCGGCCGCTGCACCTGCGGCCTGGGCGCCTTCGGCGTCTCGGCGGACGCGGGGTATGCCAGCCCGAGCAGGATGCTCACCACTCCAACCAGGGAGATCCGTCGCAGCAGGACCATGTCGCCTCCCCTCCTCCGGGACCCCGAGTGTACTCGCGCCGGCGATCCGAGTCAGCCGACCCGTGGCGGCGACGCCGAGACGGCGAAGGCCTGCTCGTTTCGGAGCGCCGTCAGCCGGAGCGGCTCCTCCTGCACGGCCTGGGCCCCCGCCGGGCCCGGGCGAGATCGAGCGCACTCGCCGCCGCGTCCCGTGTCTCCGCTCCTGCCGCCGCCGCTCCGCCTCGCGCTCTGCCACGGCATCTTCGCGCCGCCGGCGCGCGGCCCGTCACCGGCTGCAGGGCGTGTCTCCTTCGAGATCCAGCACGTCACGGAAGTCCGGGATCACGCCGGAGTCCCCGTAGGTTCCCACGCCGCACGCGTTGCGCTCGCGCACGAGATAGAAGATGGCCTCGCCCGGAAGCGGGTCAGGCCTCGGATCGATCGCGTACTGGCTCCAGGCGCTCCCCGCCACGCAGTCCAAGAGCGCGGGGTCGAATGCGCCCGCGGCGCGAAGCTGCAGGAGGCTTCCGGAGAGGACGTCGTACGAGTATGCGAATTCCGGGACCGGCGCGCCTTCCCAGAGGATCGTGGTCTCCGGCCCGACGCGCGTCAGGCGCAGGCCGGCGGCCTCCTTCGGGAGCAGCGCGGCGAGCGGGTTCTCGGGCGCGCAGTCGAGAACATTGTCGAACCCGTCGCCGTCGAGGTCCGGATCGCAGGCGTCGCCGAGCCCGTCGAGGTCGAGATCCTCCTGCTCGGGATCGCTCACGAGAGGACAGAGATCGCACGGGTCGCCCACGAGATCGCCGTCGGCGTCTTCCTGCAGGGGATTCGGGAGGAAGGGACAGTTGTCCTCGTAGTCCGGGCCTCCATCCGCGTCCGAATCGGGGAGGAGCGTTCGGAGCTGGCCGTCCAGGATCTCCGCCACCGGCGTCATCGTCTCGTCGAAGAGGATCGTCGGCAATCCACCGAAGCGCGAGAACGGAGTCTCGAACGGCGCCCACTCAAGGACCATCGCCTGATAACGGTCGGGCACGTCGTTCCCCCACGCGCCCCCGAGGGGGGTCTCGATCCTGTAGTAGACGTCGAAGAAGCTCTCGGCCGGGTAGTCGCCCTCCGCCGCGGGGTCGGTGTCCTCGGCGATGCCTACGCTCGGCCGCGAGTCCTGGACGCCGATCCGGACCGGACCGAGGCTCGGGCTCAAGCCGGTGACGTCGAGATGGACGAGCTCCGTCCGGATCTCGCGAAGTCCGTCGAGATCCTCGTCCGCCGGGGAGGTCCGTGTCACCGCCATCGAGCCCGGCGCGCTCCACGTCTCGAATCCCGCGGCATAGACGTTGACGAAGAGGTCCAGCGTGACCGGGAGCACGTCCACGCCCTCGGGAACGCTTCCGAGGTCCCGCCGCAGGTACAGCGGATAGACGAGGTTCACGGGCACCGGCTCCGGGAAAAACACGGAATCGGGCGGCGGGACGCGGCAGCTCTGGTCCGCCCCGTCGACGATGCCGTCGCGATCGTTGTCGATCCCGTCCGAGCAGGTACCGGCAAAGATCCAGTGCTCGGGCAGACTCGAGGTGTTCATGTCGGACGAGCCGACGGCGTTCTCGAACCATCCGTCTTGGTCGTCGCCGTCGTCGTCCAGGTCGGCTCCCTGGCCGATCCCGTCGAAATCTGTGTCGGCCTGCTGCGGGTTCGCGAGGCCGGGAGCGTTGTCCAGCGGCCCCATGAGGTCGTGATCGTCGACGCCGTCCAGGTCGTCGTCGCCGAGATAGAGCGGGGGAGAACCGTCCCGCACGTCCCTGTAGCAGGGGAGGCCGCCGAGCGAGCACGGCCCGTCCGGGATGCTCAGGGTCTCGGCCGGGTCCGCGAGGTACTCGACCGCCTCGACGAACTTGCTCGCGGTCGCGCGGGCGGCCAAGAACCCCGAGATGTCCAGCGTGACCTTCTGCGCGTCCACCGTGAAGTCGATCTTCCATTTCCCGTCGGCGTCCTTGTAGCTGTACTGGTTCCGCTTGACCCCGGCCTTCAGGTCGGAGAGGACCGCGTTCTCGTCATCCACGGGCTTGCCCGTGGTCCCCTTGTCGCTCGCCGGGTCGTTGTGGTCGTCTGTCGCCGACTGACGGTTGTGGTCGATCTCGTGCGCCATCACCTCGGCGAGGAAGTTCGCGAGAACCTTCGCCACGTCGGCCGGCTTTCCGCTCAGGTTGGCGTTGAGCGCGGCGATGTCGCCGAGGTCCACGCTGAAGGTGCCGTCGACGTAGGTGCTCCCGATGAGCTCGTCCGAGTCGTCACGCTTCACGTTGACGGTCAACGCGTTCCCGTGCTTCGCGCACGCGTCCTTGACCTTGTTCTGCATGTCGTCGGAGGCGCCGATCGCCCCGTCGAAGGCCTTCTTCGCGGCCGCCACATCCGCCTTGTTCTGCGCGGAGTCGCCCGGAGAGCTGAAGGTGATGGTGCACTCGTCTCCCGACTTCGGGGACGCCGGGGTCGGGTCGTAATTGGACGTCTCGCTGTAGCCCGCGGCCAGCGCCAGTCCGGCGCAGAGCAGCACGCACGAGGCGGTCGTTGCGATCGCCGGGGTGGTCGGTCTCATCAGAACACCCCCTTCTCGTGCGTCGTGAAGAACATGTGCTCGGGCGCCGCCGGCAGACGCGAGAACAGCGGCCCGTCCTGGCCGAAGGCGATCCAGCGGAACGCGAGGGACGGGAGGCGCTCCACGGTGGTCCGGATCTCGAGGGTCGTGGCTCCGGGGCCCGCGACGACGGTCACGGTCCCGATCGGGCTCACGAAGAGGCCGGACGCCGGGTCGCAGATCGCCGTGACTCGCGCGTCCACACCCAGATCGTCGAACGCGGGGCCGGGGAGTCCGGTCGCGGAATCCGAGTCGGCATCGATCAGGAAACCGTAGGCGAGAAACCCGGTGGTCGTGTTGCAGGCGGGGGTCGCGCCGAGGGTGAGGGTCAGAGCCACGCCGCGGCCCGGCACGCTTTCCCGATCGATGGGGGGAATCTCGCGGATCGTCGAAGATTGGATGTCCAGATGCGCCGGGACCTGCGCCTGCGCGCCTCCGCTCAGGGCGAAGAGGCCGAACAGGAACACGAGGGCGCCGGATCGGATGCGGGGCACTCGGCAGCGCTTCATGGTTGATCCTCCTTCTCGGGACCCGGGCGCGGCCGCTCCTGGCGAATCATGCTCGAGGATCGACCCCCCCCGGCCCTTCCCGACACGTCACGCGCGTATGGGTGAAACTTACAACGAAACGGAGCGAAGAAAAACCGGAATCGGCCGGAGACGCGGCATGGCCATGGGGCGAGCTCTCGCGGACGGCAAGTCCCCCGCCACCAGACATAGGTAATAGAAGAACAGGTTCGTGTTCGACGGGGAAGCGTGCAGCAGGCGGCCGCCTTTGGCAGGACGGATCGCCTCCACGCCGCCGCGTTACCGCGGCGGCTCCGGCTCGCGGCGCGGCTCGTCCGTCGCGGCGCAGGTGGCCTCGAAGTCGTAGACGTCGCTGACCTGAAACTCGCCGTCGTCGTCGATTCCCGCGTCGACACCCGCCGAGACGATGCACAGCACGTCGCCCTTTCTCAGGCCGAAGACCGTGGTCCCCGGTCCGTCGGCGGAGTGCCGCGGGTCGCCCTGCCAGCCCTGGCCGGCCAGCATCCCTCGCAGGGATTCGTCCGGCGCGGCGCCCTCGCCCAGCTCCGCCGTGGGCTTGGAGAACGCCAGCCGGCAGCCGCGGCGCCGGTCGTGCCAGAATTCGAAAACACCCTCCCGAGCCTCGAGCTTCAGGCGATGGGATTTCTCGAGCGCGCCGGCGATGGCCGCGCAACCCGCGGACCAAGGCCCGGGCGGCGGGGCGGGGCCGTCGGCCGCAAGGCCGGCGAGGCCGAGCAGGATGGCGGCGGGGAGCAGGATGCGGCGCACGTCGATCGTCGCTGGACCTCCGCTCCCGCCACTCTAACCCGAGCTACCGCAGCATGACGAGCACCCGGATCACGCCCGTCCCGGTCTCCATCGCCTCCAGCGCCTTGCCCACGATCGTGCCGGGCGCGGCCTCCGCGGCGCGCATCGCGTGGCCCGGCGTCGGCGAGGTCGTCAGCAGGTCGCCGGGCTCGATCGCCCCGAACCCCGCGTCGACCTTGCAGGGCACCGTGCCGGACAGCGCGACCGGCGCATGCGTTTCGAGAAACCGCTCCCGGAGCGCGGACCAGATGACGGCCTCCTCCTCGGAATCGCCGCTCTCGCGCGCCCGGGCGAGGGCTGCCGCCAACTCGTCGTCGGCGGCCGCGATGCGCTCGATTCCGGCGCCGAGCAGGACGCCGGGCGCCACCGAGACGATCCCCACAACGGACGGATCCTGGGCGCAACGGGCCAAGCGGTAGCGGCCGGGCTGGTCGCGGTCGACGACCAGCAGATCGCCCGCCGAGGCCGGCTCGCTCAGTGGAAAGAACTCGGCCAGGTCCATGGAGGCCGGCTGCACCGCGCCGCGCAGGAACAGGTTGCCCTTCCCGTCGACGCGCAGGACCTCGTCGCGCCCGGACGCGGAGAGTTCGCCTCGCACCGCGAACGGCGCGGGATGTCCGGGAACCGGCGGTTGCGTCCCCTCCGGCCTCGCGACGGCCGAATCCGTCCCCGTCCCGCCGGATCCCGTGCCGGTTTCCGCTGCGTCGCGGTTGTCGGGCCGCGCCTCACCGCCGTCGGGACCCGCCTGCGCGAAGAACTCGTTTCGCTGCACGAGGGCCGTCACCGTTCCCCGGCCCGCCGCCAGGCCCTCGAGGGCCATGCCGATCGTCGGTCCCGGACCGGCCGCCTTCATCGCCACGCCGGGCACCGGGCTGGGCGTCAACCGGTCGCCGGGCCGGATCTCTCCGAACGAGGCGTCCGCCTTGACCGGCACGCGCCCGGCCAGGGCCACCGGAACGAAGCGGTCCTCGTAGAAACGCTCGATGCACAGGGACTCGATCTGCTCGCGGACCGCCTCCCGCTCCGTGGCCGGCGCCGCGGGGTCCGAGCCGTTCAGGACCGGAGCCGAGGCCTCGGGCGGGCCGGGCCGATCCGCGCCGCGGTCCGCGGTCCCGGCAGGCCCCGCGTCCCGCCGGAACCCCGCCGGCCCTCCGGGCCCGGCCGGGTCCGCCGGGCCGTCGGGGGCCGGCAAGCCCAGGCGCTCCGCGGCCCGCCGCAGCTCGCCGTCGCCGCGCAGGACGCGCTCGAGGATGGATGGCCGCTCGCTGGCGTAGAGCTCCGCGACCTCTCCGCCCCAGGTCTCGCGCAGCAGGTCGACGTCCAGGGGTGCACCGCCGAGCAGCATCCCCGGCCGCGTGCTGACGACGCCCAGAACGAGGGGATCGCCGGCCCCCGCCGTCCGACGCACCGTGGCCGGGGAGCCGGGCGCCAGACTCACCAGGTCTCCCGGCTCCAGCGGTTCGGCCGCGCGGAAGGACTCGGCGATGTCGAGCGCCTGCGACTCGCTGAGCGTGCCGCGGATGCGCAGGTTTCCGGTCGATCCCAGTTCGGCGTTCCGCGCCCCCGTCGCCCCATTGTAGAAGTTGAAGTACCCGTTGCCGGACCGGAACATGGTCGTGGACTTGCCGAGGATCACGATGCTGCCGTCGTCGATGGAATTCCCGGCCTGCAGGGTCAGGTCGTCGGCGTCCGCGGCGCTCGTGCCCACGAACGCGGAACCGGCGGTGTCCGTGAACCGGGCGCCGCTGCCGAGCAGGACATCGTCGGCCGTCAGCGTGCCGGTGAGCGTCGCGGCTCCCGAGGCGCTGAGGCCCCCCAAGAACTGGAAGACCCCGCCGTTATGCGAGAGGGAGCCGCCGTTGAGGAAGATCGGTCCTTCCACCATCAGCAGGCTGTCGCCGGTCATGGTTCCGCTGATGTCGAGCTGCAGCCCCTCGACGAGCCCGTTCACCTTGAGACTCCCGCCGTTGATCGCTCCGGAGGCCGTCAGCGAGCTGCCGGTGATGCCGCCGGTCACGCCGAGGGTGGCGCCGCCGGTGATCGCTCCGCCGGCGTTGACCGTTCCCGCCACGAGCAGATTCCCCCCCGTTTCCGTCGAACCCTTGACGAACAGACCCGGCGCAGTTGCGACCTGCGTTCGGTCCATCTCGAAGCGGGCCGCCACGTCGTCCCACTCGATGTACACGTCCTCGGGGTGCAGGGCGGGAGCGGTTCCGGTCGGGAAGTAGAGACGCCACTCGTCCCGCGGCGCGTCGATCCCGTTGTACAGCCCCCCGATGACGACGGGGGCGTCGGGCTCGTCCCGCAGGAAGACGACCAGCACCTCGTCGTCCACCTCCGGCCTGTAGGGCTTGTCGCGCCATCGGCCCGCCGGAGTCGCCACGCGGGCCCACACCGCGATCTCGTCCGCAGCGGGCGCCGGCAGCAGCTCGACCTCCACCTTGCCCATGCCGTCGGGATCGTCGGCGTTCGTGACCTTGCCTGGGATCGGCCCGCGGACGGCGGGCGACAGCGGCTCGAGGGGCGGCGCGTAGGGAATGCCGTCGGGGTAGGGCGAGACCGCGGTGGCGCTCTTGGGGAGCGCCGCGAGCGCGTTTCCGTACGACACGCACTGCCCCGCGTCGTCCTGCGTCGCGTAGTGCACGATCGAGGTCACGTAGTACTGCCCGCCCGCCTCGCCCGTTCCCGTCTGGTCGGAAACGGAGAAGATGTAACCGGCGCGCAGACCGGCGGCCGTCCCGGTGCCGACGATCTCGAATCGTTGCGACAGCTCGCGGGCCCGGGCCGCTCGGACGC
Organism: uncultured Acidobacteriota bacterium; assembly: GCA_937864465.1. Taxonomy (GTDB): domain Bacteria; phylum Acidobacteriota; class Polarisedimenticolia; order Polarisedimenticolales; family JAIQFR01; genus CALMJU01. The sequence continues at coordinate 2,310 of CALMJU010000015.1, read as the reverse complement.
GGACGAGCGTCAACTCGGCGCTCGAGGCGTCGCCGAAGAACTGCCGTGACTCCCGGGCCCCCAGGGGCGGCGCCGTTTCCTCCTGCGTGCTGCTGACCCTCGCCTTCGCCTCCGGGTCCCATCCGGCCACGGTGACCACGGAAGCGAAATCGCGGTCGCGCGGGTGGAACGTCGCCAGGTATTGGGTCCCCGCCGGCCCGCTCTGGCCGCCGTAGTAGGGGATCGTCTGCGCCGACGTCGAGAAGTCCGAGCCGAGCCGGAATCGCGGCGTGCCGCCATCGCCGAAATGGTAGTGCAGGCCCTCCAGGGCCGAGACGCGGTGCAGGAAGTCCAGATCGCTCTCCTCGTATTGGATCACCTGCTCGTACCGGTGACTGGTCGACGCAATGTCGCCCGAGATCCCGGCATCGAACATCAGGGACTGCACGATGTCGCTCCACGTCATATCGCGGAACACCTCGAAGCGGCGCTCCTCGTCGCGCCGCGCCAGCCGGGGCTCCACGGCGATGACGTACGAGTAGACGCCGTCGGCGTAGCCGATCGTCCCGGCCTCGGTCACCTCGCCCGCGCTGAACGTGATCGTCGTTCCGGAGCCGCCCGGATCGAGGGTCATCTGGAACGTCTGGCCGATCCGGACGAGGTCGGCCGTGGAGGATTTCAACTCGACGAGGTAGCGGAAGGGGCGGGAGATCCGCTCCTCGCCGACGAAGCCGGTTATCACGGTGCCGAGCCCGAGGGGCGCGCCGTCCAGCGTTCCGCCCAGTCTCGACGGGTCGTCTCCACCGCACTCGAACGGGAGAAGGGTGGCGAACGGCAGGCTCGACGCATCCTCGCCGTCCAGCCTGTCGGAGAGGTCCTTGAGCACCCGCGATTGCACCGCGGGCAGATCTTCCCAGGTCGCGTTCCCCGAGTTGTCCGAGGTCAGGACCCTGCCCTCGCCGGGAGTTCCGCCCTCGATGGCAAGGTCTCCCTGGATCTGGAGCCGCGTGCCGGCCGAGAGCGTGAGCGCGCCGCCGGAGAACAGGGCGGTCGCGTCGCTGCGCAGGAATTGCGACGAGGAGAGCCCGTCCAGGTGGTCCGCGTTGAGCGCGTAGGCCGACGCCTCGATCCGGACCCGCGGCGCCAGCGTCTCGCCGGCGACCTGGATCTCGAGCCAGACCTCGTCGAAGTCGCGGAAGACGGCGCCCAGCGAGCCGTACGTGCCCGGCCCGGACCCGTCGGCGAGATCCCCGCCGCCCAGCGCCACCTCGAACAGGCCGCCGCTGACGGTGACGGCCCCCGTGCCGGCGGCGATGTGCTCATCGATCAGGATCTCGCTGCCGGACCCGTCGAAGAACCGGAAGACCATGTCGTACACGCCGGTCTGCGGATCGTCGGCGGCGTCGCGCAACACGCCCTGGTAGTTCACGCGCCCCGGCGGCGTCGCCGCCGCGGCCGCGCCGGCGAGCAGCGTCCAGATCACGAACCTGGCCATCGATCTCGTCATCGTCGCCATCGCTTCACCCCGCTACGGGCAGACGTCGCCGCCGCGCTCCGCGCCGTCGCTCTGGAATCCCTTGGTGCCCTCCTCGCCGAGCCGGTTCGATGCGGTGACGAGGTAGAAGAAACCGCTCCCCGGAGCGATGGGATCGTCGTCCGTCGTTGTCTCGTCCACGATCCCCTGCCGGAGGCAGATGCCGAAGCCGATGAGCTCACCCAACGACCCGCGATACAGGTTGTAGACGCCCGTCGACCTCTCCGGCGCCCACTCGAGCGTCCGCTCGTCCGGGAACCTGAGTCCTGAGGCCTCGCCGGGCGGCGGGTAGGCGCTCGCGAACGACGAGTCGACCGCGAACGACGCCGAAGCCGCGCCGGTCGCCGCCAGCGACTCTCCGATCGAGGAGAAAGTCACCCGGAATCCGGCCGATGCGGGGACCGTCCCGCCAGCGGGCGTACCCCCGGAGTTCAGGACGCGCTCTTCGAGATCGAAGCTCTCGCTGCTCTGGGCGAAGGCGGCGGACGCGAGCAGGAGAGCGAGCGGCCAGGTCCACCGCGCGAGATGTCTCATCTTCAGCTCCTTGGCGCAGGCCGGCCCGCCCGGGACCGGCCGTACGGCACTGTCCCGAGCCCTGCGCGAGAAGGTACGGTGATGCCGGGCCGGTGTCCACGGCCCCCGCGGTTTCCGTCACCGGCTCCGGGCCGGCCCGGCCGTCCGCCGGCCGGAGCGCGTCGACGCTGTCGAGGGCCGGAGGCCTGTCCGTGTGGAGCAACTCGCAGCCCGCCCGTCCTCGAGACTCGCGAGCCGACGAGCGTTCGATCGACTCCGAATTC
>CALMJU010000014.1 GCA_937864465.1 uncultured Acidobacteriota bacterium | reverse complement strand
AACCGGATCCGCGCTCCCACCCCCACCAATCCCACAATCTCGCGGCCACCGTGGTATCTTCGCCGGCCGCGCCGCCCCCCGGCGCCCCGGAGGCGATCCGATGCGAACCTCGCTCCTCCGCACCAAGCCGCTCTCCGTCCTCCTCGAGGAGACGACCGAGGAGGGGCACCGCCTCCGCAAGGCGCTGGGCCCCTGGGATCTCGTCGCGATCGGGATCGGCTGCATCATCGGGGTCGGCATCTTCGTGCTGCCGGGGGTCGAGGCGGCGACCCACGCGGGCCCCGGGATCATCCTGTCGTTCGGGCTGGCCGCGTGCGCCTGCGCCTGCGCCGCGCTCTGTTATGCGGAGCTCGCCTCGATGATCCCCGTGGCGGGGAGCGCGTACACGTACGGCTACGCGACGCTCGGCGAGGTGTTCGCCTGGATCATCGGCTGGGACCTGATCCTCGAGTACATGGTCGGGGCCTCGCTCGTCGCCATCGGCTGGTCGGCGTATCTCGTGAACCTCTTGGACCACGCGCTCGCGGCGGCCGGGACCTCCGTGCCGCGGGCGATCTCGGCGTCCCCCTTCGCCGAGAACCCGGGGCTCGCGAACCTCCCGGCGGCCGCGATCGTGCTCTTCCTGACCTGGCTCCTCGTGCGAGGGATCAAGGAGAGCGCGCGGGCCAACCTGGTGATGGTGCTGATCAAGGTCGCGGTCATCGTCGTCTTCGTCGTGCTCGCGGTCGGCCACGTCAACCCGTCCAACTGGCGGCCGTTCCTGCCGTTCGGCTTCGGCGGGGTGATGACCGCCGCGGCGATCGTGTTCCTCGCCTACGTCGGATTCGACGCGGTGTCCACGACGGCCGAGGAGGCGGTGAACCCGCAGCGGGACATGCCCATCGGGATCCTCGGATCCCTGGTCGTGGCCACGATCCTCTACATGGCAGTGGCCGCCATCATGACCGGGGTCGTGCCGTACCGGGACCTCAACGTCGCCGACCCGGTGGCGCTGGTCCTCAACCGGCTCGGCCTTCCCTGGGCCTCGATGCTGATCAGCCTCGGGGCGATCACCGGGATCACGAGCGTCCTCCTCGTCCTCCTCCTCGGGCAGCCCCGCATCCTGTTCGCGATGTCCAGGGACGGCCTCCTCCCGGAGGGGCTCTCGCGGGTCCACGCGCGCTACCGGACGCCGTACCTGACGACGATGTTCACCGGGGGCATCGTCGCGGTCGCCGCGGCGCTGACGCCGATCAACGTCGTCGCGGAGCTCTGCTCGATCGGCACGCTCTTCGCCTTCATCATCGTCTGCGCGGGGGTCATCGTCCTCCGGCACGTGCGGGCCGATCTGGCCCGTCCGTTCCGGGTGCCCGCGGTCCCGCTGCCGGCGCTCGTCGTCCTCGCCGCGGCGGTTCCGGCGGTCCTCGCGCTCGCGGGGCTCCGCGGGCTCGCGGCAGCGGCGCTCATTCTCCCGGCGGCAGCGGTGGCTCTGTGCGCGGCCTCCGAGGGCACGCGGCGCGCCGTCTCGATGGCGGCGGTCCCGGCGCTCGGCGTCGCGCTCTGCGGCTACCTGATGGTGAGCCTCCCGCTCATGACCTGGCTCCGGCTGGCCTGCTGGCTCTGCGTGGGCCTGGCGATCTATGCCGTGTACGGCTTCCGGCGCAGTCGCGTGGCCGTGGGGACCGGGGTCGCCGCGAGGGTGGAATGGCGCTCCGTGGCCGCGTCCGCGCTGTTCTTCGGAGGGGCCGTCGCGACGCTCCTGATGATGATCTTCCTCCCCCGCGGCGCGACCGCGCCGTCCCTCGTGGACCTCGTCCGGCGCCTGTTCTCCTGAGGTCGGGGGATCGGGGCCGCGCCCCGCGTCAGCGCGAGGGGCCGTCCGGCTCCGGGCGCGGCTCCGCCGGGGGCGCGTCGCCGGGGACGGGCGCGGCGCCCGCCGTCCGCGGAGGGGGCGGCTCGGTCCGGATCGTGAACTTCCGGTCGAGCGGCTGGAAATGATCCGCGGCCTCGAGGAGCGACTTGGCGGTGCTCCTCGGGAACCCGATGACCTCGACGCGCGGCCCCATCGCCTTGACGCGGCTGACGAGCGACGTGAAGTCGCCGTCGCCCGAGACGAGGACGACGACGTCCAGCTTCGGCGCCGCGTCGAGGATGTCGAGCGCCATCTCCATGTCCCAGTCGCCCTTCATCGAGCCGTCGGAGCGGACCTTGAGCGTCTTCCTCCGCACCTCGATCGCGCGCTGCTGGAGCATCGCGATGAAGCCGGACTGGTCGATCTCCTTCGTCTCGACGACGTAGGCGCTCGCCCGGATCAGCCGGCGGTCCCGCACGGCGGCCTGCAGGAGCGCGTCGAAGTCGAGCTTCCCCTTGAGCTGCCTCGCCGCGTAGTACATGTTCTGGACGTCGATGAAGACGCCCACGCGCTCCGGCTCCCCCTTGCGCCGGGCCGGGCCGCGCGGCGCCGGGAGCGCCGCGGCGACGGCGGCCCGGACCGCCCGGGTCTCCGCGAGCAGCTCGTCCATCCTCGCGGCCGAGTCCTGGTGGTCCTTTCGCCGCTCCCGTCTCAGTGCGGAGCTCTCCTTCTGCATCTCCTCGATCGCCCGAAGCGTCGGCTCGAGCGCCTCGGGAGGAACGCTCGCCCGGGGGGGCGGCGCGTCCGCCAGCTTGTCGAGGCGATGCGCCAGCCGGCGCTGCTCCGCCGCGAGCCTCCTCACCCCCGCCGCGATCTCGGCGAGCGCGGACTCGATCGGGGCCGGAGCGGCCGCTTGGGCCGCCCCGTTCGCCGCCGAGCTCCGGAGATCCTGCACCTCCTTCCGGAGCTGCTCGTTGAGCGCCTGCGCCTCCGCGAGCTCTCCCTTCCGCCGGAGCAGGTCCCGCTTCAGCGCCTTCTCTCCCTCGCGGCCCTTCGCGATCTGGCCCTCGAGGTGGGCGATCTTCTTCTGCAGCTGCGCGGCCTTCTTCTCGAGCCGGGCCGCCTCCCTGGCGGCGGGGTGGGGCTCGGGCGGGCCGCCCGGCCTCTCGGCGGGACCGGAGGCGGCGTCGGCTTCGGGCTCCGCGAGGATCCTCGACAGCGCGGCGTCGGCGCTTCCGTCCCCGGTCTCGCTCGCCAGCAGGAAGAGGCGCTCTCCCGTCCTGCCGTTGCGCCCGGCGGCGGACCAGTCCTCGGCCTGTCGCGCGCGCTCCTCCGGCGACAGCGCGGATCGCTCCTTCGCGGCCCCGGCCGTCTCCTTCCGGAGGCTGCGCACGATCGCCTTGCGCACGCTCTCCTCGCGGCCGGCCCGGTCCACGAGGTCGGCGAGGATCCGATCCGTCCTCTGGGACTGCGTCCGCATCCCCGGATAGCGCAAGCCGCAGGCGTTCGCAAGGCGAACGAGTCCGTTGTGGTCGAGCAGATCGGCGAGGACCTTTCTCAGGCCTCGCGAGCCGAGCCTCTCGATGATCTCGCGCTCGGTCCGTTCCACGGGCGCCCCCTCCGGCGGCTTGTCGGCCGCCGGGGCTCGAGAAGAAACTCGAGGTCCAAGTAGTTGCGGGGCAACGAGATCCCGGGGACGAAGGCCCCCGAAGGGAAGTATTATACACCGCGGCCCCGGTTTTCGAGCCCGAGGAGGCCCTGTGATCGTCGGTGTGGGATTGGATCTCCTGGAGGTCCGGCGCGTCCGCCGCGCCCTCGAGGCGCATGGCGGCCGGTTCGAGGATCGGGTCTTCACCGAGGGGGAGATGGAGGACTGCCGGGGGCGCACGGACCGCGCCCAGGCCCTCGGCGCCCGGTTCGCCGCGAAAGAGGCCTGCCTGAAGGCGCTAGGGACCGGCTGGTCTCAAGGCCTTTCCTTCCAGCAGGTTGAGGTCGTTCGGCTCGACGGCGGGAAACCGGGCATCCGTCTCCACGGGAAGGCCCGGGAGCGAGCCCAGGCGCTGGGCGTTCGGGCGGTCCACGTCAGCCTGACGCATCAACCCGGAGTCGCTGCGGCCGTCGTCGTCCTGGAGGGCTAGGCCTCTCCCGGCCCGGGAGAGGTCATCGGCCTCACCCGAAGCCGGAGCCGCAGGACGAGCTTCCCGACCCCGTGCTCCGGCTCCCCCCGCCGGCCGAGGCGGCGAAGACCGACAGCTGCTTCTCCGGGTCCTTCGCGCCGCACGAAGGGCACTCGAGGCCCACCCCCGTGTCTCCCAGAGGACGGAGCGCCTCGAAGCGGAACCCGCAGCCTCGGCATCGGAACTCGTAGATGGGCAAGGCGTCGCCTCCTCTCGACTCCAGGAGCCAGAAGATGCGCGACCGGCGCTCCGGGATACGAGAGATATCGTGCGCCGGGCCTCACTCGGGATCGCGAAGCTCGACGATGTCCTTCTCCCGCAGGCGCCTGAGGGTCCTGAGGGCGTCCACCTCGCGGATCGGCGTGATCTGGACGATCGATCGGACGTCCCAGCTCCCGTTCATCCGGCTCAGGAGGAAGAACTCGACCGGCGACAGGTCCTCTCCGGTCAGCGTCTCGATCGGGCGCTTCAGGACGGGGACCTTCCCGGGCGGGAAGTAGTGCCGGTACGCCTTCTCCACGAATGCCGCCTCCGCCTCGGCGAGAAGGCGGGACAGGGCCTCGTCCGCCGGGCGGGACCTGTGCAGGCCGTTGAGGACGTCGCACGCCCCCTCGTAGTCCCCTCGCTGGATCAGGGCTCTCGCCGCGTCGAGCTCGTCCGCCTGGCCGATCGCCGCGGCCCGGCGGAGAGGGGGAGCCTGGACCGTGCTCGCCGGCGGGGGCGCCTCCACGGGGGCGGCCTGCGCCTGCGGCGTGACCCGGGGGCCTTGGAGCGCGGGCGCCGCGGAGACCACCGCCGCCGCCGCGACGGGCGCGGCGGCGACCGGGGCCGCCGCGTCCTCGGCGAGCTCCCGGACCTCGACGATCTCGATGATTCCCGCCCGGAACAGCTCGAACAGGAACTTGGTGACGAGGAACTCCGAGCCGTGCGCGTGGAGGAGGATCTCCGCCACCGTGCGGTCGCCGGTCACCAGCTCGAAGATCGAGTGCGCCGCCCGGTTCTCGAAGATCCCCGGCGGAGGCTGTTTGTCCGTCTTTCGGAGCACGATCCCAGGGTCGCGGAAGACCGCGCGGATCCTCCTCGACTCGTCGTAGCGCTTGAGCCCCCGGAGCAGCACCTCCTCGATCCGCAGCTCGACCGCGAAGGCGCCCGGGGGAGGCGAGGCGGTCTCGTCGAACAGGAACTCCGCCTCCTCCCAATCGAACAGGCTGTAGATCGTCTCCTCGGCCTTCGCCGTCAGGTGGCCGGTCAGGTCGGAGACCGAGAGGGCGTTCATCTCGACCAGGATCTTGCCGAGGTGTTGGTGCGACGTCGCCTGCCGGGCGAGGGCGAGGCGGAGGGTCTCCTCGCTGATCTTCCCCCTCGCGACCAGGTAGTGGCCGAGCATCTCCGGGGGGTCGTCCGAGGAGCAGGCGGTGATGGTCCCTTCGTGGAACACGAGAATCTTCGCGACCTTCGCCCGCTGCAGCCGGAGCGTTCCGGTCTTCCGCGACGTCCCCAGCCATTGGAGCAGGTCCGTCAGCGGCATGGTCCGGAGATTTCCCTGAAGCGCCATGGACACGTTTCCCCGAGGAAAATCTAGGCCGCCGACGGACGGCGGCAACTTGCCTCGCCGGGCGGCGGGCTCATGTTTTGGAGGGGGCCCCCGCGCGGGGACGCCGGGAGAGGCGATGGAGATCTACAAGGTCCCGAGGAACGAGGTCCAGGTCCGGATCCTCCTCGACGACGGCCGGATGATCGAGGGGACGCTCTACACCGCGACCGTGGGGCCGAACGGGGGGCCCGAGACCGTCCTCGACCGGCTGCTCGACCCGTCGGAGGAGTTCCTGCCCCTGGCGGCGGGGGGGGACCGGCTGCTCCTCAACAAGGGGGGGATCCTCCTCGTGGAGATCCCGCCCGAGGCGGCCGGGAAGACCGACCTCGAGGAGGGGGCGAAGGAAGCCCTCGTCCGGGTCACCCTGGCCGGGGGGACCAGTCTCCTCGGAAAGCTCGCGATCCGGATGCCCGAGGAGAGCTCGCGGGTGCTCGACTACCTCAACGCCGCGCCGCGCTTCCTCCCCCTTCTCGGGGAGCGCCGGATCGCCCTCCTGCAGAAGCGGTTCATCGTGTCGGTCCGGGGCGAGGCCGAGAACGAGTAGCCCCCGAGGGGTCAGGAGAACGCCGGAAGCCCCGTCAGCGACTCCCCGACGATCAGCGTGTGGATGTCGTCCGTCCCCTCGTACGTCAGGACCGCCTCGACGTTGCAGAAGTGCCGGCCGGTCTGGTACTCGTCCGAGATCCCGTTGGCGCCGAGCATCTCGCGGGCGAACCGCGCGCACTCGCGCGCGACCCTGCAGCCGTTCATCTTCGCCATCGAGACCTGGACGTAGGTCGCCTTCCCCGCGTCCTTGAGCCGGCCGACCTGGAGGTTCAGCAGCTGGCTCTTGGTGATCTCGGTCGCCATCCAGGTCAGCTTCCGCTGCTGGAGCTGGAACGACGCGATCGGCCTGCCGAACTGCGTCCGCGTCTTCGCGTAGCCGAGCGCCTCGTCGAAGACCGCCATGGCCAGGCCGATCGTCCCCCAGGCGATCCCGTAGCGGGCCTGGGTCAGGCAGCTCAGCGGCGCCCGGAGCCCCGCGGCCCCCGGGAGCATGGCGCTCGCGGGGAGCTCGACGTCCTGGAGGGCCAGCTCCGACGTCACGGAGGCCCGGAGTGAGAACTTCCCCTCGTGGTTCCGCGTCGTGAAGCCGGGAGTCCCGCGCTCGACGAGGAAGCCGCGGACCCCCTCGTCGGTCCTCGCCCAGACGACCGCGACGTCGGCGATCGAGCCGTTCGTGATCCACGCCTTCGCCCCGTTGAGGATCCAACGGTCGCCTCTCCGGACCGCGCGGGTCTCCATGCCTCCCGGGTCGGAGCCGTGGTCGGGCTCGGTCAGGCCGAAGCAGCCGATCGCCTCGCCGGCCCGGAGCGCCGGGAGCCACCGGTCCTTCTGCTCCTCGGAACCGTACGCGTGGATCGGGTACATGACGAGGCTGCTCTGCACCGAGACGAACGAGCGCAGCCCGGAGTCGCCCCGCTCGATCTCCTGGTTGATCAGGCCGTAGGCCACGTTGCCGAGGCCGGCGCAGCCGTACCCCTCGAGGTTCGCGCCGAGCATGCCGAGGTCGGCCATCGGCCGGACGAGGTGCAGCGGGAACGTCCCCTCGCGGAAGTGCCTCTCGATCCCCGGGAGCACCTCTCCGGTGACGAACTCGCGGACGGTGTCTCGCACCATCCGCTCCTCCTCGGTCAGGAGCCCCTCGACCTCGACGAGGTCGACCCCAGAGAACGCGTCGCCGAGACCCAAGGCAGCCTCCCGCGTCAGCCGACCGTGACCCGGACGTCCATCCCCGGGCGGAGCCCCAGCTTGTCCGCGGCTCGCCCTTCCCGGAGCGCCAGCTCGAGGTGGTCGGCGGAGTTGAACACCATGAACGGTCTCCCCGGAGCCCCGTTCGCGTAGGTGCGAACGAGGTCGAGGACGGGGCCGCCCGGCGTCTCGATGGAGACCCGCGGTGCCGGCGCGTCCGGCTTCAGCAGGGGGGCGAAGGCGGAGCGCGGAAGGTCGAGGACGGCGTTGCCGAAGCGGTCCACCCAGATCACCCGGACGGGGACCGTCGCCCCCGCGGCGAGCTCCGCCTTCGGGATCTCGAGCCGGACGAGGTCGCCGGCCTCGGGGCCGAAGTGCGACGCCTCGGTCCCCTTCGCGATCCAGCCTGCCGCCGGCGCGAGCAGGTCCCTGCCGTCGAAGGTCGGCGAGGGGGACGGCCGGCGGTAGTGCGGCGCCTCGAGGACGTGGGCGGAGCCGGCCGGCTCCGCCTCGAGGACGCGGGTCAGGATGCCGTTGTCCGGCACGAGGAAGTAGTAGCTCTCGGTCCGCACGACGACCGCGCGCCGGTCCGTCCCGACCCCCGGGTCCACGACCGCCACGTGGATCGTTCCGGGCGGGAAGGCCGCGTACGCGGTCCAGAGCAGGTACGCCCCCGCGGCGACGTCGTGGGGCGGGACCTCGTGCGAGAGGTCCACGACGGTGAGATCGGGGTGGACCGCGAGGGCGGCGCCCTTCATCTGGCCGGCGAAGGTGTCCGCGGTCCCGAAGTCGGAGAGGAACGTCACGATGCGCCGAGACGGCATGGGGGCCTCCTGTTCGCGAGGAACCCATGGTCCGGGAGTCTCGGCCGCGCGTCAAGTCGTTTGACACCGTTCCGTCCGTGGCGAAAAATGCCGGCCTGCCCCGCGCGTCCGCGCGGGACGCGCTGAGGAGACCCCGTGACGTCCGCTCAACGCCTCGTGCCCGCGCTCTCGATCCTCTTGTTGTTCTTCCCGGTTGTCGCTGAAGGAGAGGCTCCGTCTTCCGTCGCTCGCGCCCCGGGCCCCGCCTTCGGCCTCCTGCTCGATGCCGGGGACGCGGGGGCCCTGCCGGCCCCGCCCGACCTCCCCGCGGACCATCCGCTGGTCGCGCGGATCGTCGCGCGGTGGGACGAGGTCGAGACCGAGAAGGGGGTCTACGACTGGTCGCGGATCGCCCCGGCGGTCGAGACGCTCGCCGCCGGCCGCTTCCGGATCGTCCTCTGCCTCACCGGATCGAACCCGCTCTACGTCTCCGAGGGGAAGGCCCCGTCGCCGCTCGAGGGGGACTCCCTCGCGGCCTGGACCGCGTTCGTCCGCAGCGCCGTGCGCAGCTTCGTGCCCGGCGTCGCCGTGTTCGAGATCTGGGACGGGCCGGCCGCGGCGTTCGACCCGGCGATCTACGGCTTCGTCCTGAAGAGCTCGGCGCTCGCCGTGCGCGCCGAGGCGCGCGCCGCGGGGGCCGAGGCGCTCGTCGCCGAGGGGGGGATCTCCGCCTCGGATCTCGAGTGGCAGAAGAGCCTCTGGCTCCAGGACGCGGCGGCGTACGTCGACGTCCTGCCGGTGCGCGTCGCGGCGGGCTCGACCGAGGTGTCGCGCGAGGTCGAGACCGTCTTCCGCGAGGCGGTGCGGAACCCCCCGGCGCCCGAGTACTGGGCCTACGTCGAGGAGGACGGCGGCGGGAGATCGGGGGCCGCGGCGGCGGCGGCCGTGCAGGCGGTATCCGCCTCGCTCCCGGCCTCGGTCGCTCTCGCGCGGATGCCGGAGGACGCCGCGGCTCTCGAGCGGGAGGCTCGCCTCGTCTACGGTCTCCACCGGGCGCTCGCCGGGTTCGCCCCGGCCCCCCGCGGACAGGTCGAGTTCGTCGGGGACGATCGCGTTCCCCTGTTCGGAGCGCGCGCCCTCGGGCGCTTCCTCGACGACGCCGAGGACGACTACCCGACGCGGATCGTGTTCGACGCCCCGGGGACGGCGCTCGCCGCGCAGCAAGGGTGGCTCGTCGTGGATGCTCCGGATCTCCGGAGCGCGACCGTCCTCGATCCGCTCCAGGGCGGCTCGATCGCCTCGGTCCCCTCGAAGGTGCCGAACCGCCCGGACCGGCGCGCGGTCAAGATCGTGTTCGCGGCGCATCCCATGGTCGTCGAGTTCCGCAGGGCGCCGCTGCCGGAGGACCTCACGCTCCCCAAGGAGGACCTCGAAGTCCGCTCGGTGCGCGGCCTGACCGCCGAGGAGATCATCGCCCGCCACCAGGCGGTCCAGAAGATCCAGGACGATAGGCTGGAGCGGTGGATCGCCTCGGGGCGGGTGGACTACCACTTCAAGATCGCGCAGGCGGGCTCGACCGTGGACGTCGCGATCGACTCCGGCTGGCTCTGGGAGCGCGGCGCCGCCCTCGAGTGGGAGCAGCGGACGTACTACGTCAACGGCGCCCGCGTGAGGTGGAAGAACATCCCCGAGATCCCGTACGTCCAGCCCGAGAAGGTCGTCACGCTCCCTCTCGACCTCACGCTCGACCGGACCTACGTCTACCGCCTCCGCGGCGAGGACGAGGTCGCGGGGCGGGCCGCCTACGTGCTGGAGTTCGAGCCCGCCAACCCGGACGCATCGGCGAGCCTCTACCGCGGCCGCATCTGGGTGGACAAGGAGACGTTCGTCCGCCTCAAGACGTCGCTGATCCAGACGAACCTCGAGCCCCCCGTCGTGTCGAACGAGGAGACCGACGCGTACGCGCCGGTCGAGGGGCCCGACGGCGAGCGCTACTGGCTCCTGTCCCGGATCGACGGCCAGCAGCTCTGGACCGTCGGCGGCAGGAACCTCGTCGTCCACCGCGAGATCGGCTTCGAGAGCTACGAGATCAACCCGTCGAAGCAGGCGCTCGGCGAGGCCCGCGAGCGGGCCTACGCCTCGACGCACCTGATGATGCGGGACACCGACGAGGGGTACCGCTACCTCGAGCGGCAGCCGGACGGCACTCGGACCGTCAAGATGGAGCAGAAGACGCGCCTCTGGTTCGCCGCGGCCGGCGCGTTCAAGGACAGCGCCCGGTCGAACGCCGTGCCGCTCGCGGGGGCGAACTACCTGGACTACGACCTCTTCAAGAAGGACATCCAGCTCAACGTCCTGTTCGCCGGAGCGGTCGCCTTCGTCAACCTCTCGGACCCCGGGGTGCTCGGCGGGCGCGCCGACCTGACGGTCGAGGGGGCCGGCATCGCCGTCAAGGGAGAGGACCGGGTGTACGAGGGGGACGACGAGATCCTCGTCGAGCGGATCGAGGACCGCACGCAGTATCTCTCGGGGCGCCTCGGCGTCCCGCTCGGCAGCTTCGGGAAGCTGAGCCTCGTCGCCGACCTTTACTCGACGCAGTACTTCGGGAACGGGGACGCCGAGGCGGCGCTCGCCTCGTACAACGAGGCGAGCGGGACCGACCTCCGGTTCGTGCTCCCTCCGAATCAGCAGACCTTCGCCGGGACCGTCCAGCTCGAGGTCAACCGGCGCGGCTACACGGCGACCGCCTCGGGGACCTGGTCGCGAAGGTCGGACTGGGCCCCGTGGGGGCTCTACGACGCGACGGCGGGGGAGTTCCTCGACGGCTCGTACGACCCGGATCAGAAGAGCTACGCGAAGTGGGGGGTCGCTGCGTTCAAGGAGTTCTACCTCCCGAAGTTCCAGAAGCTGCGCTTCGAGGCGGATTACATGGACGGGGCCCGCCTCGACCGGTTCAGCCAGTACCAGTTCAGCCTGTTCGGGCAGGACCGTCTCAGCGGATTCGCGGGGACCGGGGTGCGGTTCGACCGCGGGATGATGGCGCGCGCGGGGTACTCGTTCAACATCGCCGACCTGATCCGCCTCGATCTCGCCTGGGACAGCGCGCGCGTGAGGGACGAGGGGGACGCGGCCGGCTACCGGAGCTTCGGCGGCGCGGGGATCTCCGGCAACGTCGTCGGCCCCTGGAAGACGGTGATCTCGGCCAGCTACGGCCGGGCGATCGTGTCGGACATCCCCGACCTCGAGGGGAGCCAGGAGTTCCTGCTCATGGTCCTCAAGCTTTTCTGATGGGAAGGCCGGAGGACTTCGGCGCGGGGATCCCCGCCGCCGCCTCGTTTCTCGAGGAGAGACTCGGGCGCCCGGCGCTCGGCGTCGTCCTCGGCTCGGGGTTCGACGCGCTGATCGGCGCGTTCGAGACAGAGAAGAGCGTCGAGGCCGGCGCCGTCCCGGGGCTCCCCCGGAGGCCGGGCTGCGGCCCGCGGCGCTTCGTCTCGGCAAGGGCGGGGGACTCGCGCGCCTGGCTTGTCGACGGCCGGCCGCACCTGTACCAGGGGTTCTCGCCCGCCGAGATCGTCTTCCCGATCGCGGTCCTGGCGAAGGCGGGCGCCCGCGCGGTCCTGCTGACCTGCGCCGCGGGCGGGCTCCTGGAGGAGGACCGCCCCGGGGACCTGGCCGTCGTCGTCGATCACATCAACCTGAGCGGTTGCGACGCGACCAGCGCGATCCCGTTTCATCGCCGCGATCCGCAGTTCCTCGATCTCCAGGGGGTGTACGATCCCGCGCTGGCCGAGGCGTGGCGGGGCGCGGCGCGCGAGGCGGGCGTCGCTCTCCGCGACGGCGTCCTCGCCTCGGTGCGGGGCCCGTGCTACGAGACGCCGGCCGAGGTCCGGATGCTGCGGGCGATGGGAGCGGACCTGGTTTCCATGAGCACCGCGGTCGAGGCGATCGCCGCGAGATACGCGGGGCTCCGGGTCGCGGCGGTCGCCTGCATCGCCAATCGCGGGGCGGGATTGGCCTCGGGTGCGCCGATCCGCCACGGCGACGTCGTCGGCGAGGTCTCGGAGGCCGTCGCCGGCGCGCGGACGATGCTCCGGGGGCTGGTGGAGCGCCTGAGCGCGCGGGCTTAG
>CALMJU010000013.1 GCA_937864465.1 uncultured Acidobacteriota bacterium | reverse complement strand
GAGGGCGACGGAGAGGATCCGGGCGGTGCGGGAGGCGCTGGGGGAGATGGGGGGCCCGCCGCGGTGACGCGGGCGGAAAGAGGGATGCGCCGCCGATCGGAGGCATGCGGAGCGTGCAGACCGGCGCCGTGAGAACGGCCGTTCTATACTCCTGCCGTTCCGAAAGGCGCGGTGGACAAGCGGACATGAATCGAGCGACGGTCCGGGACACGAGGGAGACGGCGAGGAGCGGGCACGGGGCGCCGTGGCTCCTCCTCTCCCTCCTCTTTCTCTCCGGCTGCTCCCTCTTCGGGCCCGCGGACCCGGCGGAGGCGCCGGTCGCGCTCCTCGACGGCAAGACGGTGACGCGCGCGGACCTGGACGCCTACCTCCGGGAGAACCTGCCGCGCACCGGGGAGGAGGACTCCGTCGAGGAGGGGGACCCGGACGTCGTCAAGAGCCGCCTCTTCGACAACTTCCTCGACGAGGAGATCCTCCTGGCCGAGGCGCGCAGGCGCAAGGTCACGGTGAGCGAGGCCGAGATCGACGCCTACCTGGGGGAGCTGGGGGCCGGCTCCCGGGAGGGGGAGGCCCCCGCGCCGAGGGGCGAGGAGGAGCGGCGCCGCGCCCGCCGGAACCTCTCGATCCAGAGGCTCAGGGACGCCTTCGCGCTCCGCCCCTCGCTGCTCGACGCCGCCGAGATCGAGGCGTATCTCGCCGAGCACCGAGAGGAGCTGCGGGCGAAGCCGACGGTCGTCTTCCGCGCGTTCCCGGTCGCCTCGCCGGCGGACGCGCCCGCCCGCGAGAAGGAGATCGCCCGGATGAAGCCGAGGCTGGAGCGGGCCGCCCGGACCGGCGAGGACCTCGGCCTCGAGTACGGGCTGCTCCAGGAGGCCTCGATCGCCGACCTCCCGGAGGAGTACCGGGCCGCGATCGAGGCCCTCAAGCCCGGGGAGGCGAGCGCTCCCGCCACCCTGGACGGGGACACCTGGATCTTCTACCTCGTCGCAGGGCCCACGCCCGTCGTCGAGGGGGAGGAGACGCTGCGCGAGCGGGCGCGGGAGGCCCTCGCGAGGGACCGGGTCGAGGACGCCTCGGCGCGACAGCTCGCCGTGCTCAAGATCAAGAGCAGGATCGAGATCCGCCCGGAGAATCTCGGGTTCCGGTACGTGCCGGAGCCCGCGTCGCGGGACGCGGCGGGGGCGGGGAAGAAGGAGTCGGAATGAAAGGCGCGCCCCTGGCAACCCTCATCGTCCTGGCGGCGCTCGCCGCGCCCTCGGCCGCGCGCTCCGAGGTGGTCGAGGAGATCGTCGCGATGGTGAACGACGAGATCATCACCCGCAGCGATCTGCAGCAGGCGGAGCAGGAGATGCAGGCCGAGCTGTACCGGGCGTACTCGGGGAAGGATCTCGACGACCGCGTGCGCGCCGCGAAGGCGGGCCTCCTGGCGGGGTTGATCGACAGGAAGATCCTCGTGCACCGCGCCGGGCGGCTCTACGACATGGACAAGATGAGCGAGAGCCTCCTGCAGTCCTTCAAGGAGAACCAGAAGATCAAGAGCGACGAGGAGCTGAAGCGCCTCCTCGAGCAGGACGGGATGACGCTCGAGGACCTGCAGCAGAAGCTCCTCGAGTTCTACGCTCCGGAGAACGTGGTGGGCTTCGAGGTGCGCGACCGGGTCTCGGTGAGCGACAAGGATGTCGAGGCGTACTACGCGGCCCATCCGGAGGCGGGCGAGATCCCCGCCGAGGCGACGCTGCGGGAGATCGTCCTTCTCGCCGAGGGAGACCGCCGGGAGGCGCGGCGGACCGAGGCGGAGGCGTTGCGCGAGAGGGCGGCGGCGCCCGGGGCCGACTTCGCGGCGATCGCGTCCGAGGTCTCCGAGTCGGGCACGAAGACCGGCGGAGGCCTGATCGAGAACGTCCGCAAGGGAGAGCTGGCGGAGTGGATCGACCGGGTGGCCTTCTCCCTCCCCGTCGGCGCGGTCAGCCCGCTTCTCGAGCCTCCGTTCGGCTTCCAGATCATCAAGGTCGAGGCGAGGCGGGAGGCCGCCCGCCGCCCGCTCGAGGAGGTCCGCGAGGAGCTTCGGGACCGGCTGCACCGGGAAAGGTACGAGAAGGCCTACGAGGAGTTCGTCGCGAAGGCCCGGAAGGAATCCGAGGTCTGCGTCTTCCCGCGGTACGCTTCCAGGGTGCCGGAAGGCGCGTTCCCGATCTGCCGCTGAGCGGGGGCGGTTGCACGCGCCCCACCCGCGTGTTACCTTTCCCCCGAGCTGCACGAACGGCTTTGGGGTCCGTAATCCCGAGCTTGCCGCACGGTTTCGAGGTAGCAGGCTCACCGCCTGCAACCGCGGCCGCAGTCCGGCGCCGGGAACCGGGAATCGTCACCCGGAGGGCAGGGAAGTGAACCGCAAGCTGGTCCGCCCGAACCTGGCGGAGATCAAGGAGAGGTTCGCGCCGAATCGTCACGTCCCGCCCGGGACGCCGGCGCAGGGCTCGGGCGCGCCGGTCGGCCGCGAGGCGCAGGCCGGTTCCCCTTCGGCGGCTGCGCGCCGGCGGCCGGTGCCGCCGGAGCAGACCAGCGCCGAGGCCTTCTACTATCTCAAGCAGATGAACAACAAGACGCCGATGGTCGTCGTCCTCGACGACGGCCAGCAGCTGCGCGGCCACATCGAGTGGTACGACCGCGGTTGCCTCAAGGTGAACCGGGAGGGGACCCCCAACCTCCTCGTGTTCAAGCACGCGATCAAGTACCTGTACAAGCAGGAGGAGGAGAAGCAGGAGCAGAGCTCCGAGGCCGGGCCGGCGCCGGCGCCGGAGTCCTGAGGCGCCTGCCTCCGCGGGATCCGCCCGCGCCCTCCCTCAATCGCCGAAGGCTACCCGCGTCACCGCGAGCATCGCCGCGTGCAGGTCCGGCCCCGCGGCCAGGATGGTCCCCCCCGACAGGAAGTCCGGCCCTCCCGACACGTCGGTCACCAGGCCCCCCGCCTCGCGGACCAGCAGGGCCCCGGCCGCCACGTCCCACGGCGAGAGGCCGATCTCCCAGAACCCGTCGTACCGGCCGCAGGCCGTGAGCGCCAGGTCGAGCGCCGCCGATCCCGCACGCCGGATCCCGGCCGCCATCCTCGCGAACGCCTCGAACGACCGCAGGTAGCGATCGAGACGGCCGAGCTCCCGGAACGGGAACCCGGTCGCGAGGAGCGCCTCGTCGGCGCCGGAGGGACGGGAGCACGCGATCCGGTCGGCGCCGAGCCACGCCCCGCCCCCCCTGCGCGCTCGGAACGTCTCGCCGTGCACCGGATCGAAGATCGCGCCCGCGAGGAGCCCCGAGGCGTCCTCGAGGGCGACGGAGACGCAGAACGTCGGCACGCCGTGGATGAAGTTCGTCGTGCCGTCGAGCGGGTCCACGATCCACCGGAGCGCCGCGCCCGCGGTGGCTGGAGCGCCCTCCTCCGCGAGGATCGCGTGGTCCGGGTACCGCCGCCGCAGGCGGGCCACCACGGCCGCCTCGGACTCTCGGTCCACCTCGGTGACGAAGTCGTGGAGGCCCTTCGCCTCGACGCGAAGGCGTCCCTTCTCCCGGAACCGCCTCCGCAGCACCTCCCCCCCCGCGAGGGCCGCCTCGACGGCGGCGGCCTCGAAGTCGGCCGCGATCGTCTCCGCGCTCAAGGGGGCCCCTCCCTCATTCGGCGCCGGAGCGCGGCTTCCGCCGGGCCCGGGGGTGAGCGGCGTCGTACACCTTCATCAGGGACTCGACGCTGACGTGCGTGTAGCGCTGCGTCGTCGAGAGCGATGCGTGCCCGAGAAGCTCCTGGATCGCACGGAGGTCGGCCCCCGCGCCGAGGAGGTGCGTCGCGAAGGAGTGCCGGAGGGCGTGCGGCGAGACGTGGGCCTGGATCGCGGCCTCCAGGATCCGGCGGTCGAGGATCCTGCGCACGCTCCGGTCCGTGAGTCGCCCGCCGCGCAGGTTGAGGAAGACCGCGCGCTCGTCCCCTCCCGCCTCGCGGAGGGGGGCGGCCGCGCGCAGCCAGCGCTCGAGCGCGCTCTTGGCCTTCCGGCCGAACGGCACCATCCGCTCCTTGCTCCCCTTGCCGATCACGCGCACCGTCTCGCCCGGCAGGTCGACGTCTTCGAGGTCGAGCGACACCAGCTCCCCGACGCGGAGGCCGGTCGCGTACAGGAACTCCAGGATCGCGCGGTCGCGGATCCCCGCGGCGTCGGCCGCCTCGATCCCGTCGAGGAGGGCGAAGACCTCGTCCACGGTGAGGTTCCGCGGGAGCCGGCGGGGGAGCCTGGGGGTCGGGATCGCGGCGGCGGGGGAGGCGTCGATCTCTCCCTCGCGGACCGCGAACGAGAGGAACGACCGGACGGTCGAGAGCTTCCTCGCGATCGAGGCCTTCCCGAGCCCCGACCGGTGGAGGCGGGCGACGAAGCCGCGCACGGCGAGGGCGTCGATGCCGCGCGGCCCCGGCGGGGCGCCTCCGGGGCGCTCCGCCGCCAGGTGCTCGCCGAACTGCGCGAGGTCGCTCGCGTAGGCGCGGAGCGTCTCCGGAGACGCGCGCCTCTGGTCGCGGAGGAAGGCGAGGAACCGCTCCACCGCGCCGGCGTAGGGGGCCGCGCGCGTCACGGCGCCGCTCCCGCCGCCGCCGGGAGCGGCAGCGCCGCGACCCAGGCCTCCATCGAGCGGATCGCGCGGCCGCCTCGCGCCTCGCGCCGGTCCTTCTTCCTGCGCGCGGTTTCCGGAGCCTCGGGCAGGAGGCCGAACGAGACGTTCGCCGGCTGGTACCCCTCGGGCGCCGCCGCGGAGACGTACCGGCAGAGGGCGCCGACCATCGTGTCGGGAGGCGGCGCGACCGCATCGAGGCCGAGGAGGCGCCGCGCCGCGTTGATCCCGGCGAGGAGGCCGGTCGCCGCGGACTCCGTGTACCCCTCGACGCCGGAGATCTGCCCGGCGAAGAAGAGCCCTTGGCGGGCCCGGGTCTCGAGCGTCTCCCGCAGGACGCGCGGGGCGTTGACGTACGCGTTGCGGTGGATCTGGCCGAGCCGCACGAACTCCGCCGCCCCGAGCCCCGGGATCGTGCGGAAGATCCTCTTCTGCTCCGGCCGGCGGAGCTGGGTCTGGAAGCCCACCATCGAGTAGTGCTCCGCGGCGCGGTCGTCCTGCCGGAGCTGCACGACGGCGTGGGGGCGCCTCCCGGTCCGGGGATCCCTGAGCCCGACCGGCTTCATGGGGCCGAACCGGAGGGTGTCCCGGCCGCGCCGCGCCATCTCCTCGACCGGAAGGCATCCCTCGAAGAAGGGGGTCGAGTCGGCCTCGTGCAGCGACGCCTTCTCGCCGCGGAGGAGCTCGTCGAGGAAGCGCTCGTACTCTTCCTTCGTCATCGGGCAGTTGAGATAGTCCTCGCCGCCCCCCTTGCCGTAGCGCGAGGCCGGGAAGGCGACCGAGCGGTCGATCGTCTCGGCGTCGACGATGGGCGCGATCGCGTCGAAGAAGTACAGGGAGCCGCCGCCGGCGAAGGCCGCGATCGAGGCGGCCAGCGAGTCCGACGGGAGCGGGCCCGCCGCGATCACGACGGCGCCGCCCGCCGGGATCTCCGGGACCTCCTCGCGGACGATCTCGATGAGGGGGTGCGACGAGACCGCGCGGGTCATCGCCCGGGCGAAGGCCTCCCGATCCACGGCCAGAGCCCCCCCGGCGGGGACGCGCGTCGCGAGCGCGGTGCGCAGGACGAGCGAGCCGAGCGCCTCCATCTCGCGCTTGAGCACACCGTGCGGGGTCGAGATCTCGAGCGACTTCAGGGAGTTCGAGCAGACGAGCTCGGCGAGCTCCCCAGTCCGGTGCGCGAGGGTCTGCCGCCCGGGCCGCATCTCGCACAGACGGACGGGGACGCCGAGGCGGGCGGCCTGCCACGCCGCCTCGCTCCCGGCGAGGCCCCCGCCGACGACCACGACCTTCTCCCGCACGACCTCCATCATACCGGGGCCCCGCCGTCCCCCGGGTTCCCTTTACGGCGCGGGGCCGAGGGGGTATATTCTGGCGTTTTACGGCCCGGTCTCGGGAAGACCGGGGGTCGAGCGCTTCGCCTGAGCGCAGGGAGAGAAGTCCATGAAGTCGAGCAAGTGGCTGGTGCTGGCCGTGATGTTCGCGCTCGCCTGCGACTTCGCCGCGGCCAAGAAGGAGAAGAAGGCGGCGGAGGAGCGTGCGTCGGGCGCCTCCGAGGTCGCCGCCTACGTCGGGGACGAGGCGATCACGGTGGGCGAGGTCGACGCGGGGGCGAAGGCCGAGCTGCTGAAGGTCCGGCAGCAGGAGTACGACGCGCGCACGCGCGCCCTCGACGCGATCATCCAGGAGAAGCTGTTCGCGCGCGAGGCGAAGGCCCGGGGCATCGCGGTCGACGCCCTGATCAAGGCCGAGGTGGACGACAAGGCCGCCGCGCCGAGCGACGCAGAGATCAGCGACCTGTACGAGAGGAACAAGGCCCGGATGGCGGGCAAGACGCTCGAGCAGGCGAAGCCCGAGATCGAGAACGTCCTCCGCCAGCAGAAGCTCAACCTGCGGCGCGCGGAGCTCCAGAAGGAGCTTCGCGAGAAGGCGGCCGTGCGGGTGCTCCTCGACCCGCCGAGGACCCCGGTCGCCGTCCCGGCGAGCTGGCCCGGCGCGAAGGGCCCCGCCGACGCGCCGGTCACCGTCGTCGAGTTCTCCGACTACCAGTGCCCCTACTGCAAGCGCGCCGACCCGACGGTCAGCCAGATCCTCCAGGAGTACGGCGACAAGATCCGCTTCGTGTACATGGACTTCCCGCTCCAGTTCCACCCGAGGGCGATGCCGTCGTCGATCGCGGCGCACTGCGCGGGCGAGCAGGGCAAGTACTGGCCGATGCACGAGAACCTGATGCGGGAGCCGGGCGATCTGAGCGACGCCGACCTCGCGAAGCGCGCCGCCGCGGTGGGGCTCGACGCCGGGGCGTTCGGCGCTTGCCTCTCGTCGGCCAAGCCCCGGCCCCAGATCGAGACCGCCTTCAAGGTCGGCCAGGAGTCGGGGGTGACGGGGACGCCGTCCTTCTTCATCAACGGGCGGATGATCGTCGGCGCGAAGCCGGTGGACGAGTTCAAGGCGCTGATCAACGACGAGCTGCAGCGCGCGGCCGCGAAGAAGTAGCAAAGAAATCGGGGACAGCAACCGACTGGAATCGGGTTGCTGTCCCCGATTTCCTACCAGCGGCGGATCGTCAGGACGACGGATCCGACGAGGACGTCGCGGATCCCCCCGAGAGCCGGAAGCTCGATCTCCCCTACGTCGGACCTGCCGGCCGGGGGGAGCAGGAGCAGCAGGGTCCCCTTGCGGAGGACCCGGCTCAGGATCACCCTCCCCTCGAAGCGGACCGCGTGGATCCGCTCGGCCGACGGCTCGGCGAACCGTTTCGAGATCACGACGACCGTCCCCGGCTCGATCCGGTCGCGCACGCGCTCGATCATCGGCTCCTGCGCGCGGTACGCGACGAGGTCCTCGACCTCCTCGGGAGGGAGCGACGAGCCGTCGAGGCGGAGCACTTCCTCCGCGGCGTCTTCGCTCTCGGGGTCGGCGCCGGAGCGGAGGAGGGGGATTGCGATGATGCCGGTATCGGTGCCGCCGCACGGCTCAACGATCCGCGGTAACGCGGTGTTCCACCGGGCCTCGCGCAGGTCCGCGGCCGTCAAGGTAGATCTCTCGCGGTTGCACGCAAAGGACCTCAGCACCGCATCGTCGTCCTCGGCCTCGCCGGCGAGATCCACCTTCTCGCCTTCCGCGATCCGCCGCCGGAGCCGCGGGTTGCTCGACACGATCTCCTCGGCCTCGACCGCGCGGCGGGCGCCGTGCAGATCGCCGTGCCGCGCCGACCTGGCCCAGGCCGCGTACAGGTCCTCGTCGTCGCCGAGGACGCGCGCGATCCGGATCGCGACCTCTGGGTTCGGGACCTTGAGCCCCTTCTCGATGAGGGAGACGTAGGAAGGGGAGATCCCGGCCCGCTCCGCGAGCTCGTACCCGGTGATCCCGAGCTTGTGGCGGAGGTTCCGGATCCGCTCGTGGAGCGGGAGCCGCCCGGCCCTGCGGTCGCTGTCCTCGAACCCCTTCATCGCGTTCCGATTCTGCCGCCCCCGCCCGCGAGGCGCCAGGCCCGGGGCTTGACACGGCATTTACTCGGCAGTAAATTATGGCCTGCCGGGGGCGGAGTCAAGCCCAAAAGTCCAAATCTCGACCTCTTTGGGGCCGCTCTTGCCCACCGTGTTCACCGGCCGGTAAACAAGGAGGTCCCGATGACCGACGACGCGCACGATTCCGAGAGGATGGGGCAGGCCTTCCGGGTCGCCGGGAAGGCGTATCGAGAGCGTCTCCGGCAGGAGGCCCCCGGGGACGACGCCGAGCTGCAGCGGATCGAGCCCAGCGAGGTGGTCGTCGTGCGGGGCGAGTTCGACCGGATCTCGAGCGTCCTGGCGGCGGCCTCGGTCGCGCACCTGGCGGTGTACCCGCACCAGCTGGCGCGCTGCGACTGGGACCGGATGCAGGTCCTGATGATCGACTGTCCCGGCCGGCTTCCCGTCGCCGCCCTCGACCGGATCGGCCCCTGGGTGCGCGGCGGAGGCTACCTCGTGACGACCGACTGGGCGGTCAAGCACGTGCTCGAGCCGGTCTTCCCCGGCCGCGTGCGCCACAACGGCCGGTCCACCGACGACTGCGTCGTGCGGATCCAGGGGGAGCCGGCCTCGAGCGGCGATCCTCTCCTCGCCGGCATCCTCGAGGCGGGGCGCGAGCCGCTGTGGTGGCTCGAGGAGGCCTCGTATCCGATCGAGGTCCTCGACGCCGTGCGCGTGCGGGTGCTGGCGAAGAGCCGCGAGGTCGAGGAGCGGTGGGGGACGGGCCCGATCGCGCTGACGTTCGACGAGGGGAAGGGGACCGTGCTCCACCTCCTGAGCCACCTGTACCTGCAGCGGAGCGAGGTCCGCGACGCGCGGGACGCGCAGCCCGCAGCGGCGTATCTGCGCGAGGACGTCGGGCTGCCGGCCGTCGCGCGCGAGGCTCTCGCCGGCGAGGTGGAGGAGCTGGCGCGCAGCGAGATCGAAGGGGCGTACAGCAGCGCGTCCCTCGCCTCCAGGGCGATTCTCGAGAGGCGGCGAAGGCTCGGGAAGAAGGGAGGTCCCGATGAGCGGTAAGGAGTGGGCGCGCGAGTTCCTGTTTCGCAAGGATCGAGTCGGTCCGGACGGAGGGGTGCGGGGTCCGGGCGAAGGAGGCGACGGGGCGGCGCGGCTGGCCGCGTTCCTCCGGGAGCTGGAGATCGGTGCGACCCAGCAGGTCGGGAGCCTGGAGCTCGTTCCCCTCGTTGCGCGGGAGGCGTCCGGAGAGGCCGACCTCCTTCTGCACGAGGCGATCGCGAGAGGGAAGATCGAGATCCGCGAGCGCGAGGGCGGGGTCGTCCGGGAGCTCGAGGCGGCGAGCCGGGCGGACGTTCCGATCCTGATCCTCGAGGGGGAGACGCTCGTCGGCTGCAAGCAGAACCGGATCGTGGCGGTCACGATCCTCGTCCCGCCGCGCGCGACGGTCGTCGTTCCGGTCGGCTGCATGGAGCGCGGCCGCTGGAGCGCCGGAGGCCCCGCGTTCCGCTGCGGAGCCGCCAAGGCGGGACCTCCCATCCGGCGCGAAAACCTCCGCGACGTTCTGCACCGGAGGTCCGTCGGGATCGAGGACCGTCTCGACCAGGCGCAGCTCTGGAAGACCGTCGCGTGCGAGATGCGACAGGCGGGCGTGCGCTCCCCGACCGACGACTACCACGAGCTGATCGGACGGCGGGAGTCCTCGGTCCGGGACCGCGCGGCGTCGTTCATCCCTATGGAGCGGCAGGTGGGCGCCGTGGCGCTCTGGAAGGACAGGCTCCTGGGGATCGAGCTGGCGGGCCGGCCGGGCACGTGGGCCGCGTCCGCCGCGCGCGCGGTGCCTGCGTTCCTCATGGCGGCCGACGACGCCGACCTGCGGCCCGAATCCGCTCCGCCCCCGACCGGGCGCACCGCCCGCGAGTGGCTCGCCGCTCTCGCCGCGGGCGAGGTCACCGCGCGTCCCGCCCGCGGCCTCGGAGAAGACCTCGCCGTTCGCGGCGACCGGATCGAGGCGGCGGGACTCTGGCACGACGGCAGGCCCGTCCACCTGGTCGCCTTCGAACGGTGAGAAATCGGGGAACGGGGACGGCAACCGGATTCGAAAATCGGTCGCCGTCCCCGTTTCCGTCAGCGACGTCGGTCGCCGTCTTCGATGTAGCGGGAGGTCAGGTCCACGCGCGGCAGCTCCCGGTAGAGCCGCCGGAAGAGGTCGGCGTTCCTGAGGTCGTCGAAGGCGGGCGGGAGCGCGCGGAACAGGTGCCGGCTGGCGACCAGGACCAGCTTGGTCCGGGCGCGCGTCAGCGTGACGTTGAGCCGGTTCGGCGAGAAGAAGAAGGCCGCCTGCTCGCCCGCGAGGTGCTCGGGATCGGAGGCGGTGAGCGACACCACGACCGCCTCGCGCTCCTGGCCCTGGATCCTCTCGACCGTGTCCACGACCGGGAGCTCCTTCCCGGCGGGGCGGAGCGCGCGCTGGAGGAGCGTCCGGATCTCGCGGATCTGCGCGCGGAACGGGGACACGACCGCGACGTCGCCGGGGGCGAGCCGCTGCCGGATCAGGAGATCGGCGACGAGGTCGGCGACGGCCCTGGCCTCGGGCTCGCAGCGCGTCCGGAACCCCTCGTGGTGGACCGTCGCGACGACTGCCGGGAGGCCGGGATCCAAAATGGCGTCGAACGGCCCGCCGGGGACGAGCGGGAAGCGCCGCGCGGCGGCATCCGCGTGCGGCTCGAGCTGCCCGCCGTAGAAACAGCGGCTCGGAAACGCGTTGATCCCCTCGTTCATGCGCCAGGTCGTCCGCAGCAGCGAGGGCTCGTGCTCGGCCGCGAGATACTCGAAGACCGAGAGGGAGGCCAGCGGGTCGTCGTGCTCCCCCTGCACGATCGGCCCGAGCTGCCGGTGGTCCCCGACGAGGAGGAACCTGGCGCCGACGGCGAACCCGCAGGGCGCGAAGGCGAGCGGCACTTGCGCCGCCTCGTCGAACACCACCCGGTCGAACCTCGCCGTGCCGAGGATCTTCCCCAGACCGAGCACGACCGCCCCCACGACCTGCGGCCTCCGCGGCGCGGGCGGCGGGACCGCGCCCATGCTCCGCACGGCGAGCACCGCAGTCCCCTCGAGGTCGTCCGTGCCGTGCGGCGGCCCGACCTTGACGGCGTCGCAGCCGGGATCCGCCTCGGCGAGCTTCCTGAGGACCTGGTTCACCGCGCGGTGGGTGAAGGCGGTCACCAGCACCCGTTCCCCCCGACGCGCCAGCGCCGACACCGCGAGCGCCGCGAGGTACGTTTTCCCCGATCCCGGCGGTCCCTGCACGAGCGCGACCGGGCGCTTGGCGACCGCGGCGACGAAGGCGGCCCTCTTCGAGTCCTCGAGGCCGGCGTAGGGCCGCGCCGTCAGGAGTTTCTCGGCGTACTCCTCATCGCGCGGGGCGATCGCGACGTCGGCCCTGCCCTCGAGCACCGCCCTCGCCGCCTGCGCGGCGGCGTCGCGGCGGAAGCGCAGCGCGCGGATCGCCTCGAGCGCGACCTCGTGGAGAGAGACCGGCTCGGGATCGAGCCGGAGCGGGATCTCCCGGTTCACAGCCCCGGTCCCGCCCCAGGGGCTCCGCCGCACGCGGAGCACGCGAGCCTCCACGTCGAACCCCTCGTAGACGACCTTCACGCCCGGCTCGTCCGCCGAGGCCCGGAGGAGGAGCCCGTCGCCCCTCCGCCACTTCGACAGGTTCTCCGGGCACTCGAGGCGGAGGGTGCCGTCCGCCTCCTCGCCGAGCAGGCGAAGGCCCGCGAGGCACTCGCCCCGCTCGACGCGCTCCTCCACGGGCAGGGCGAGGAGCTCGCGGTGGCCGAGCGCGACCGCGTTCGCCTCCCTGTGGAGCAGCAGCTCGAGCCGCTCCCAGATCCCGGCGCCGGGGGCGACGCCTGCCGGACTCATCGCGCTCTCTCCGCGAGGAACCGCCGCAACGCCCGAAGGGACACGACGGCGTCCCGGCCCGCGGCGGAGAGCCGCTCGCGCAGCGGATCGGGGTCGGCCGACTCGCGCAGGAGCGCGAACGTCACGAACAGCGCGTCGTCCGGCTCGCCGGGCTCCGGGAGAGGGCGCGCCTCCGCGAACGCGGCGACCTCCTCGAAACGATAGAGACGGACCGGGAGCGCGGCCGCGTTCCGCACCGCCGGGGAGAGATCCACGAGGCGCCCCTCGAGGGCGCCGAGGACGGCGGGCTCGATCCGGGCCTCCCGCCCCAGGGAGTCGAGGGCGCGGGCCGTCTGGCGGCCGAAGTGGAAGACCGGCTCGCGCCCTCCGCCGAGCGCCGCGGCGAGCGACCGGAAGGCCGCGACCCGCTCCGCCGGTCCTCCGCCGAGCGCCACGCCGGTCTCGGCGAGGGGCCCGCCTCGTGGCCCGCCCGATCCCCACGCGACCAGGAACGCATCGCCGGGGTCGAGCGGGTCGGTCTCGATCCTGACGTAGTGCTCGCGGGGCGCTCCCTCGGGGAGGTCGACGGCCCGCACGGCAACCGCCTTCCCGTCGAGGAGCGCCCGGGCCTGCCGTTTCAGGCTCTCCAGCCCGTCGGTCGGGGCCCCGGCGCGCCGGAGCGCGGTCGCCTCGGACCTCGCCAAGTCGTCCACCGTGCCGATGCCGTGCCGGGCGTAGACGCTCCGCCGCGTCCGGGTGAGCCCCCAGACCAGCGAGGCGTCCCGGCGCGCGACGAGGCCGGGGAGGCACGCGTCCCTCCACCGGCACCGGCCGCAGTGCCTCGAGAAGAAGGGGAACGTGTCCTCCCTTCCTTCCGCGATCGCCTCGACCCTCTCCAGCGAGTCCTCGAGCGAGCGGCGGATCGATCCGGTCTCGAACCACCACCGGCTCCCGTCCCCGAGGATCAGGAACCCGTGCGCGGGGTGCCGCCGTTGCACGGCCTCGAGCAGGAGCCCCGCGAATCCGACCTGGAGGGCGCCGTCCGAGCGGGCCTCGACCGCGGACTTCACGTCCCCCGGGACGTAGTGCCACGATCCGACGGCCGATTCCCCGTCCGCGCGCTCGAGGAGATCGGGGCGGGCGAGGCGGCGGCCGTCCAGAAGGACGCCCTGGTAGATCCCCCGCTCGCCGCGCCGCATGAGGTCGAGGGTGTCCCGGGCGGCGCGCTCCCAGTCGTCCTCCTCGACCCGCACCTCCGGGTAGCCCAGCTCCCGCGCGATCTTCTCCTCGAACCGGCGGCCGTGCTCCGCGAGGAGGCGCATCGCGTCGTCGGGGGGCGTCCTCCGCGCCCGGTCGAGCCTCGTGTCGAGCGCGATCCGGTGCTCGCAGGCGGCGAAGTCGTAGAGGTGGCTCGCGACGACCCGGGTGGTTTCCGGAACGGGATTCGCCATCGCGGCGCGAGCATAGCACGCGCCCGGCGGCGCGATTCGGGAACAGCAACCGAATTTCCGGACGGCGGCTCCGCCCGCGGCCGGGCGGGCGCCGCGAGCCGCGCCGGGATCGGACGTAAGATGTCTCCGGTATTCGAGGCGGCGATGCCGCGATCCGCGGAGCCGGGTCCGCACCGCCTTCGCGAACGGGGGGCCTCATGGCGCTATCTCGAGGCGCCCGGATCGGTCGCTACCGGATTGTCGGCGCGGTCGGCGCCGGCGGGATGGGGGAGGTCTACCGGGCTCGGGACGAGAGCCTCGAGCGCGACGTCGCCATCAAGGTCCTCCCCGACGAGGTCGCCGGCGACGAGACGCGGCTCGGGCTCTTCGAGAGCGAGGCGCGGGCGGTCGCGCGGCTCTCCCATCCGAACATCCTGGCGATCCACGACTTCGGATCGGAGGGCGGCGTGCGCTACGCCGTCATGGAGATCCTCGAAGGGACGACCCTGAGGGCGCGGCTCGGAAAGCCGGTGCCGTGGCGGAAGGTCGTGGAGACGGCCGCGGCGATCGCCGACGGTCTCGCGGCGGCGCACGGCCGCGGCGTGATCCACCGCGACGTCAAGCCCGAGAACCTCTTCGTCACGAACGACGGCCTCGTCAAGATCCTCGACTTCGGCCTCGCTCGCGTGGCGCCGGACCGGGAATACGAGTCCGGCTCGGCCACGCCGACGCGGCCGGCGACGGGCTCCGGTCCGGCGCTCGGCACCGTCGGCTACATGGCGCCCGAGCAGGTCCGCGGCGAGCGGGCCGACGCGCGCAGCGACATCTTCTCGCTCGGCTGCGTGCTGTACGAGATGGTGACCGGACGGCCTCCGTTCGCCCGCGAGACGGCGGTGGAGACGCTGGCCGCCACGCTGCGCGAGGAGCCCCCGGATCCGGCGCTCTCCGGCGCGGCTCTCCCCGAGGATCTCTCCAGGATCCTCGTGCACTGCCTGGAGAAGAACCCGGACGCGAGGTTTCAGTCGGCCCGGGACCTCGCGTTCGCCCTGCGCGCGGTCGCGAGCGGCGCGAGCTCTCCGTCCGCCTCGCGGCCCGAAGGGCACCGACGTGCCGCGCTGCTGTGGGGCTCTCTCGCCGTCATCCTCTGCGCGGCGGTCGCCGCCGCGTCCTGGTGGTGGCTCCGCGGTCGCGCCGTCGCGCCGCCCGCTCCGGCCCTCGATCCGAACCGGGTCGTCGTGGCGGTGTTCGAGAACTTGACCGGCGATCCGAAGCTCGATTCCCTCGGCCGCGTGGCCGCGGACTGGATCACGCAGGGGCTCTCGCAGATCACGACGATCGAGGTGTCGCCGAGCGGCACGACGCTCGACGCGGCGCGGCCGCCAGGGGAGGAGGGGCGCACGACGGACCCGGTTCTCGCGCTGGCCGGGGAGGCCGGCGCGGGGACCGTCGTCTCGGGAACCTACTACCTGCGCGGCGAGAACCTTCAGTTCCAGGCGCGCGTGACGGACGCGCGGGCCGGCCGGCTGGTGCAAGCCCTCGACCCGGTTCCCGGGCCGCGCGCGGATCCGATGCTCGCGATCGAAGTCCTGCGCCGGCGGGTGATGGGCGCCGTGGCCTCCCGCGACCTGCTCTCGGCGGAATCGCCGGTGAACCTGACGCCGCCGCTCTTCGAGGCGTACCAGGAGTACGTCGCCGCCACGGACCTGTTCATGACGGACGACGACGAGGCGTTGCGTCGCTTCGAGGCGGCGGCGCGGCTCGACCCCTCCTTCTCGACCCCCCGCCTCTGGCTCGTCTTCATGTACGGGCAGCGCGGCGACCTCGACCGCGCGCGCGAGTTCCTGGCCGGGCTGGCCGGCGAGCGGGATCGGCTCACCCCCTTCGCCCGATCATGGCTCGACGCGCTCAAGGCGAACCTCGATGGTCGGTACCTGGAGGCCCTGCAATCGCTGCGCGAGGCCCAGCGCCTGGCGCCTCGCAACGCGCTCGTCCTGCTGTGGGTCGGCCTCCTCGCGACGGCCGCCAACCGCCCGGGTGAGGCCGCGGAGGTCCTCTCGGGGGTGGAGCCCGAGGACTGGTACCGGAGCCGCCACCCCCTCGGCGCCTCGTATCTTCGCGAGCTGACGGGGGCGCTCCACCTGCTAGGGGAGCACGATCGGGAGCTCGTCATCGCCCGCCGGGCGCGCGGCCTGTATCCGAACCGGGCCGCCACCAATGCGGTCGAGGCGCGGGCGCTCGCCGCGCTCGGTCGCGTCGAGGAGGTCGAGCGACTGCTGGACGAGTGCCGGTCCATCCCGGACTCCTCGGGAGACATGGCGGAGGTCGTGCGCATCGCCGGGGGCGAGCTGCGCGCCCATGGGCGGCGGGACGCCTCGATCGAGATCGCGAACCGGGATGTGGAGCGGTACCGCGGGCAGGAGACGGGGTTCGCGGGAGGCGAGGCGCAGATCCAAGGGCTCGCGTGGGCGCTGTACCGGGCCGAGCGCTGGGCGGAGTCGCGGGCGCTCTTCGAGAAGCTGGCGGAGCGCGACCCGGGCGACGTCGACGACCTGGGCACCCTCGGCGTGCTCGCCGCGCGGCTCGGGGACGGGCGCGAGGCGCGCCGGATCGACAACGAGCTGCAGCGCCGCGAGGGACCTCGCCTGTACGGCGCGTCCACGTACGGGCGCGCGCGCATCGCGGCGCAGCTCGGCGAAGGCAAGCGCGCGCTGGAGTTGCTGCGCCGGTCCTTCGCCGAGGGATACGCCTTCTCGACCTCCATCCACCGCGACATGGACCTCGAGCCGCTCCGGAACGACCCCGGGTTCCAGGAGTTGCTGAGGCCGAAGGGGTAGGGGGTCAGCGGTCGGGGGTGGGGGAGAGTGAGAGAAGAGGAGTGGAACCCACGGGCCCGTCACCATTGGGAACTCTCGGGATTGCGGTTGACGGCCGTAGGCTCGCCGAAGTCAGCGAGCGCCTCAACACCTTTGGATCCCCTGTCGGAATTGGAATGCCGTCTTCCGTCGTTTGACAGCGCAGCGGGATCGGTCCTCCCAAATCCGTTGACTGATCAAAGAGCCAGTGAAGGGGACAGTCGTCAAGTATCAGCGCTGTGTCGTCCATCCCACTGGCATTGACTGGGCACGCGAGTGCGATAGTTGCCGCCGCAATCAGGATTCGAAGACCTGTTCTTGATGACATGGTCGCCTCCGTTCAACTCCGTCCGCGCGGGTTGGTTGGCGACCAATGAATTACTTCGCCTGAGTTGACTCAAACAAGCAAGTGCCGCGATTGCGTTGCGAACGAGCAGGTCCAATTGTTGCGAGTCGGCAACGTGTCTTGCTTGGACCATTAGGTAGGCTGCGTCAAAGCACGGAATTCCTTGACGTCATCTATTTCCTCAGGGATCCACGCCGAGAGCCGGGCAAGTCGACGTTTGAGCATCGCAGCGTCGTTTTCTGCGTTCGATTCTCTAGCGTGGCGGAACAGTGCGAGTAGAGCCTTGAAAAGAAGAATCTTGTCGCGCAGGAGTCTGGCAATCTCCACGGCTTCTCGCCAGTGTTCAACGGCTCGCTCAGATTTCTGTTCCGCGGAGTCGACTTCGCCCAGGAGGATTCGCACCAGCGCACGAACTCGCGTCAAGCCGAGAGCAGCGGCCAATCGGTCGGCCGCCAAAGCGGCTCGTCGGGCGGACGCGAGCTGCCGCTGGCTGATGTAGATGTTTCCGAGGTTCAGGAGATTGCGCGCTCGCTCCTCCACCACGCCTGCGGCTTCATAGGCTTCGCTAGATCGCTGATACAACGCAATTGCTTCTCGGAAGTTCGACTGCGCGTAGGCTAAGCGCGCACGATTCGCCAGACAGAATCCCAAATAGGCTGATGATCCTGACTGTTGTGCTTGTGCCAAGGCCTCATCGGCTAGCTTTGTGGCGCTCGCAATCTGGCCCAACGCGCGGTATCTCCAGGACAGAAGATCTAGAAGTGCGGGCGCGTGCTTCTCCGTGATGTGCCCAGCGGCACGGATTGCCTGGAGCTCATAAAGAGCGAGACGAGACCGGCCCAGGCATCCCGCCGCCGTACTGAGGTTCATGCAGCCGACGGCGCGCTGCTCGTGGCTATCGCGAAAGTTCGGAGACACGGGCGCCGCTGCCGCCATCGGCAGTGAATCCCGAAGAAGCCCATACGCCTCCCAAAACGCCCCTCGGTTGAGCGCCGCCGCTGCCTTCTTCTGCATCTCCCGGTAGGTCATTCCGGTCGTGTCCGGGCCGCCGAGGCGGTCCAGCTCGGTGTCCAGCTCGACGCGCTCGGCGAGGACCTCGAACGGGACGCCGTACACGCGGGCAAGGGTGACGACCTTGGAGAACCCCGCGCCGTGGCGGCCGTTCTCGCATCGGGAGAGGTAACCCTTGCTCACCGGGTCGGCGAGCGACCGGGACATCGAGGCGACTTCGTCGAGCGAGAAGCCGCGACGCTCGCGAAGCATCTTGAGGTAGCGCCCGAATGCGACCGTGCACGTCTCGGCCATCGACCCCCCGCTGCACCGGCCGAAGCTCCGCCCTTCATATACGAGGAATCGGCCTGGGACAAGCCATCCGGGTTTCGGATACGCAACCCTCGCGGGCCCGCGGGCGGCGGGGAAGGGAATCGGCAGGAGCCGCCGTCAAGGCTCCCGCCCCGCCCGAGCCGGGGTCTCGAGGACCGCCGCGCGGACGCCTCCGAGACTCGGGAAGGAGGACGGCGCGAGCCCCGCGCGCCCCGCGGCGTCCAACGTGGCCGTCCACTCCGCTTCCGTCACGTGCCCCTTCGGCTCCGCGAGGAGCACGCGGGCCCGGGGCTCGAGCGTCGCGCGGATCGCCGCGAGGAACGCTTCGGGCTCCGGCGCCTCGTGCACGACCGCGAACAGGAGCGCGAAGTCCACCTTCCCCGTCAGATCCTCGACGCCGAGGGCATCCGGCTCACAGAGCCGCGTCTCGATGCGCTCCGCGACGCCCGCCTTCCGCGCCCGCTTCTCCAGCCCGCGAAGCATCTTCTCCTGCACGTCGAGACAGACTACGCGGCCACCGGGTCCCACCGCCTCCGCGAGCGGGATGCTGAAGAACCCCATCGCCGCCCCGACGTCGAGCGCGGTCATGCGGGGACGAACGAAGGGAGCGAGGATCGTCCTCGGGTTCTGCCGGAGCTTGCGAAGCGGGCTCGCGAGCAGGTAGCCGATCCAGACGGGGCAGAGACGGTGCGACATGTTTGGATTCCCCCATTCATCTCGGGGCCGGACAGTACCAGCATGACGGTTCAGGGCGAAACCTTGGTCTCCCGGCCCTCACAAGACGAGCCCCGTCCGCGCTTCGCCGGCGCTCCTCTCATGTCGTTGACGGGGAAAGACTAACCGGCGATTCGATGGCCCGAACTGTAACGCCGGTAACGTCTGACCCCGGCTCGCCCCGGCTCGTGTAGACTCGGAGCGATGCAGGTCCACAGGATTCCCGCCCGCGCGCGCCTT
>CALMJU010000012.1 GCA_937864465.1 uncultured Acidobacteriota bacterium | reverse complement strand
GCCCGGTCCTCAGCGCGGATCGCGCGCCGGAAGCCGGGCCGGGAGATCCTCGATGCGCCGGAGACGCGGCGCGTCGACCTCCGGGTATAGGTCGTGCCTGTCGAGGAGGAAGGGGGCGATCCCCGCCGCCCTGGCGCCCACCACGTCCACCGAGGGAACGTCCCCGACGTACACCGAGGTCCCCGCCCCGGCCTCGAGTCTCGTCAGCGCGATCTCGAAGATTTTCGGATCGGGCTTTTCGACCCCGACGACGTGGGAGTCGACGACGACGTCGAGGAGCCCCGCGAAGCCCGCCGAGTCCAGGTCGCGCTCGACGCGCCCCTCGGCGTTGCTGACCACGCCGATCCGGAAGCCCGAGGCCCGCAGCTCGCGGACGGCGTCGAGGGCGCCGGGCACGGCGACCGTCCACAGGCCGAAGCGCTGGTGCGCCTCCCACAGGCAGTCGAGGATCTCGCCGTGATACTCGCCGGGCACGCCCACCCGGCCCAGCAGGATGCGGAAGTAGTCGCGCCAGGCCTCGCTCGTCCGCCCGCCGTCGCGGACGTGCCGGTCCACCTCGGTGCGGGCGATCGCCTCCGCCCGGGCGAGATCCACCGCGGAAACGTGGAGGTGCTTCGCGTCGAGGAGGCGCCGAACGTACGCGTAATCGAGGTCGAGCAGCACGCCGCCCGCGTCGAGGAGCACGGTCTCGACCCGGTCGGGCACGCATCCCTCACCGGCGCGCGGCATCAGTCCTGGAACCTCTCTCCGCATCGCGGGCACGCGGCGTCCTCGCTCCCCACCCGCGCGCCGCAGGCGGAGCAGGCGAAGGAATCGTCCTCGCCCTCCGGGCCCGCGGCTTCGCTCTCGTCGTAGCCCAGGATCTTCGTCGCGGTCTCGAAGCGCCGCATCGGAACGCGAAGCCAGTACTCCTCGCGGCCCCCGCGGGAGTCGCCCGCGTCCTCCGCGTCGCGGATGAGGATCTCCGACGGGATCCCCGCCCCGCGCAGGAGATCCCGCGCGCGCCTCGCGTCCTCGAGCGCCAGGAATCCGCAGTACGTGACGAATCGCTCGTGCGGCTCCGCTGCGTGTCCCGCGGAGCGGGCGCCGCGTTCCGCGGACCCGGCATCCGGAGGGTGGTCGACGAGCGCGACGTCGCACGAGCCGCATCGCGCGATGCCGGGACGGTACTCGCTTCCGCACGCAGGGCAGAACATTCGGGGAGCCTCCTCCGGATCTCAGTCCGGCGGGCGGGCGGCCGACCGCTTCCGCCCGAGCAGCTCCGGACGGACGTGATCGAGGCAGGGGAGGTCCGAGCGGATCCGCCGCAGGTGCTCGATGTCGATCTCCGCGCTCACGACCCCCTCGCCGGCCTCCAGGAGCGCCACCACGTTCCCCCAGGGATCGACGATCGCCGAATGGCCGTGGGATGCGCGGGTGGCGTCGTGGCTCCCGACCTGCGCGGGCGCGACGATCCAGCACTGGTTCTCGATCGCCCGCGCCCTGAGCAGGGGCATCCAGTGATGCCTTCCGGTGTAGTCGGTGAACGCCGACGGGACGAACACCACCTGGGCGCCGTCCAGGGCGAGGTGGCGGAACAGCTCGGGGAACCTGAGGTCGTAGCAGATCGCGAACCCGAGCCGCCCCAAGGGGGTCTTCACCACGACCGGCCGATCGCCGGGAGCCACGGTCTTCGATTCCTGGAGCGCCGCCTGGCCGCGGATCCTTGCGTCGAACAGGTGCATCTTGCGGTACGTGGCGACCGTCTCGCCCGTCGGCGCGAAGAGGAGGGACGTGTTCCGCAGCCTCCGGCTCCCCGGTACCCTCTCGGCGAAGGAACCGGCGAGGATCCAGCAGCCGAGCTCGGCCGCGAGGTTCCGCGTCCAGGCGACGAGAGGGCCGTCGAGCTTCTCGGGATGCGGCGCGGGCTTCCCCTCGCTCCGGATCGACGAGAAGTGCTCGGGGAAGGCGACGAGGGTGGCCCCGGCGTCCGCCGCGCGCCGGGCCAGGAACTCCGCGATGCCGAGATTGCGCTCTCGGTCCACGGTCGAGTTCATCTGGACGGCGGCAACGCGCCAGGGTGCCGGGTCGCGGCTCACGTCGGCCTCCGGTCGAGGGGGTGAGCATACCCCCGGCACGGCGCGAAAACCAAGAGGGCCGAGGGGGGATCAGGAGCCCTTCAGGTGGCCGAGGCGGGCGATCGCCGTCTCGACCTTCTTCCGGTACTTCTTGACGTCGCCCGCCAGGAGCGCGCCTCGGGCATCGCCGACCGTGCCCGCGAGGTCGTCGTGCCCGAGCGCGGCGACGGCCGCTCGCGCCTCCTCGAGCTTCGCGAGCAGGGACTCGCGATCGCCCAGCGTCAGGGCGTTGAGAAAGGCGATCAGCTGCTGGGCGGTCATCGGCGCTCTCCCGCGGGAACCGGCGCAGGATAGCCGCGCCGCCAGGCCCGGGCAAGCGACGGCCTCCCCCGGCGCCCCGCTTGACAGTGCTCCGGCCGGGTCCTAACGTCGCGATCGGAGCGCCGGAGGAGGGAAGCCTCGGGAAGATGGCTGCGAAGAAGGACTACTACGAGATTCTCGGGGTGGCCAGGAACGCCTCCGACAAGGAGATCAAGGCCGCCTACCGCCGCCTCGCCCGCAAGTACCACCCCGACGTGAACCCGGGCGACAAGGGGGCGGAGGAGAGGTTCAAGGAGGTCGCCGAGGCGTTCGCCGTCCTCTCCGATCCGGAGAAGCGCGCGACCTACGACCGCGGCGGCCACGAGGCGTTCGGTCCCGGCTTCGACCCGTTCGCGGGGGTGCGGTTCGACTTCCGCGACCTCGGACTCGGCGACCTCTCCGACCTGTTCGAGGTGTTCTCCGGAAGCCGCCGCCGCCGCCCCCGTTCCTCGCGGGGCGGCGACATCCAAGGGGAGATCCGCATCCCCTTCGTCGACGCGGTTCGAGGGACGACGGTCTCGATCTCGCTCCCGAGGCGGGCCGCTTGCACGGCGTGCTCCGGCACCGGCCGCGGCGGGGGAAGGGGCCCGGGCGCGCCTTGCCGGGCGTGCGCCGGCTCCGGGGCGGTCTCGACCGAGGGGCGGCTCCACGTGCGGATCCCGCCCGGCATCGAGGACGGGGGCCGGGTGCGCCTCCCGGGCCGCGGGGACGCCGGCGCCTCGGGAGGGGAAGCGGGCGACGCCTATCTGGTCGTCCGGGTCGACCCGCACCCGACGTTTCGCAGGGAGGGGCGGGATCTCCACTGCGAGATCCGCGTCGGAATCGCCCGCGCCGCGCTCGGAGGCACGGTCGAGGTCCCCACGCTCGACGGCCCGGCGGAGATCACCCTTCCCGCAGGGACGCCGAGCGGCCGCAAGCTCCGGCTCCGCGGCAGGGGAGTCCCCGGGAGGGGAAGCGCTCCCGCCGGCGACCTGTACGCCGTCGTCCAGATCGCTCCCCCGCGCAAGCTCGACGCGCGGTCGCGCCAGATCCTGGAGGAGTTCGAGCGCCGGAACCCGGAGCGGCCGTGACGGCCGGCGTCTCCGCTCAGCCCCGCTTGAAGATCGCCTGGAGCGCGTAGCCCGCGATCTGCGGGTTCTCGCGGAGCCGGCGCACGGAATACGCGTACCACTGCTCTCCGAACGGGACGTACACGCGCACGCGATGCCCGGCCGAGAGGAGGATCCGCCGCAGCTCGTCCTCGACCCCCAGGAGCATCTGGAACTCGTAGCGGTCCCGCGAGAGGCCGAAGCGGCGGACGAGGCGCAGTGCGTCCCAGACGAGGATCTCGTCGTGCGTGGCGATGCCCACGTACGCTCCGCGCTCGAGCATCCGCTCGAGGAGCAGCGTGAAGTTGCGGCGGATGATCTCGGGGTCCGTGTAGGCGATCGGGCGCGGCTCCAGGTAGATCCCCTTGCAGAGCCGGAAGTTCGCGGGCTCCCCGGTCAGCGCCTCGACGTCCTCGATCGTCCTCCTGAGGCGCGACTGCACGACCACGCCGACATGCTTCCCGAAGGCGGGTCGGAGCGCCCGGTAGACCTCGAGCGTCGCGTCGGTGCAGGGGGAATCCTCCATGTCGACCCGGAGGAACCCCCCGGCGTCCCGGGCGGCGCCGGCGATGCGCCTCGCGTTCTCGAGACACTCCGGGCGGTCGAGCAGGAGCCCGAGCGCGGTGAGCTTCACGGAGACGTTGATCGAGGCGAACCCCTCCGCCGCGATCCCCCGGATCAGCTCGACGTACGCCCCGGTGTTCTCCCGCGCCTCGTCGAGCGAGCGGATGTTCTCGCCGAGGATGTCGAACGTGGCGCAGGCCCCCTCGCTCTCGAGGGCGCGGGCGACCCGAAAGGCGTCTCCCACGGCCGGCCCGGCGATGTACCTCTTCGAGAAATAGCCCACGATCGGCTTGGGAACGGCGGGAATCGTCAGCGCGACGGCCCGGTCCAGCATCCTCATGACGGTCTCCGGATGGGGATCAGCGGTCGGAAGGTCCTCGCAGCGCATCGAGGATCTCCCGCGTTTCGGGAAACCTGCCCATCTCTTTCTTCGAGAACACGAGCCGGCCGTCCCTGCGAACCTCGAACACGCCGCCTCGGGAGGCCTTGAGCGTGCACTCGGCTCCCAGCTTCTTCTCGAGCTCGGCCGCCAGACCGGCGGCCCTGGGCAGGTAGTTTCACTCGGCGCAGTACTCGATCTCGACGCGCATGACTCGCCCTCGGCACGTGCGGGCCCCGGCGGCATCGCGCATCCCATCCCCGGGGGCCCGTCCGGGGCGACATCGTACCAAAACGCGGCGTCCCGCGCCGGGGTCCGGCGGGTCGCCGTGTGCTACGATCGCTTCCCGGCGCTCGGGGTCCTCCGATCGGCCCGGGATGAGGAGCGGCGGCTCGAGCATGGCGACTCTCACCTTCCTCGGCGGAACCGGCACGGTCACCGGGTCGAAGTTTCTCATCGAGCACGACGGTTTCCGGATGCTCGTGGACTGCGGCCTCTTCCAGGGCCTCAAGGAGCTGCGGCTGCGGAACTGGCAGTCGCCGCCGGTCGTCCCGTCCGAGATCGACGCCGTGGTCCTCACGCACGCGCACCTCGACCACACAGGGTACGTCCCCGTGCTGGCTCGCATGGGCTTCCGGGGGGCCGTGCACGCCACTCCCGCGACGTGCGACCTCAGCGGGATCCTCCTGCCGGACTCGGGGCACATCCAGGAGGAAGACGCGAGGTACGCGAACTTCAAGGGATACTCGAAGCACCGTCCCGCCCTGCCGCTCTACACGGAGGAGGAGGCGAGGCGCTCGCTCCCCCTGTTCCGGCCGCTCCCCTTCGACCAGACCCTTGAGGTCCACGACGGGCTGTCGGTGCGGCTGTACCCGGCGGGCCACATCCTCGGCGCCGCGCTCGTCGAGGTCCGCGTGCGCGCGCGAGGACGCCCGGGCCGCGAGCAGGTGCTGCTGTTCACGGGCGACCTCGGAAGGCCCGGACAGCCGATCCTGCCCGATCCGTCGCCGCTGCCGCCCTGCGACCATCTGATCCTCGAGAGCACGTACGGCGAGCGCGATCATCCCCGGGAGGACGCCAAGGACCGGCTCGTGGCCCTGATCCAGGAGACGGCGCGGCACGGGGGCACCCTCCTGATCCCCTCGTTCGCCGTGGGGCGCACGCAGACGCTCCTGTACCTGCTGCGGGAGCTCCAGGAGGAGGACCGGCTTCCCCGGGACATCCCGATCTATGTCGACAGCCCCATGGCCATCGAGGCGACCCAGATCGTGCTCCGGCACCCCGAGGCGCAGGACCTCGAGATGCGCGCGCGGGACCGGAACGGCGAGGATCCCCTGGGGCTGCGCGGGATCCACCTGAGCCGCTCGGTGGAGGAATCGAAGGCGCTCAACGACATCCGGTACCCTGCGGTCATCATCTCCGCCTCCGGGATGGCGGAAGGCGGGAGGATCCTCCACCACCTGGAGTTCAAGCTTCCGGACCACCGGACGACCGTCCTCTTCGTCGGCTTCCAGGCCGCGGGGACCCGGGGCAGGGCGCTGCAGGACGGGGCGAAGAGCATCAAGCTCCACGGGCGGCAGGTGGAGGTTCGCGCCCGGATCGAGACGCTCGACGGGCTGTCGGCTCACGCGGACCGGGGGGAGATTCTGGCGTGGCTTCGCGGAGCGGGGAGGAAGCCCGGGGCCGTCCACCTCGTGCACGGGGAGCCGAACGGGATCCGCGCGCTCGCGGGTCTCCTGAAATCGGAGATCGGGATCGAGGCCCGCGCCGCCGAGTACCTGGAGAAGGTCCAGCTCTGAGAGGCGCGGGGGGATGGGCGGGCCATGGCGCAGTGGGTGCGGACGATCCTCTTCACGGTGCCGCCCGGGAGCCTGGCGGAGGCCCGGGAAGGGCACCGGGAGCACCTCCGTCGGCTGCGGGCGTCGGGGAAGCTCCGGGCGGCCGGAGAGCTCGGGCCGGGAGACGGGTGCCTGGAGATCTACGAGGCCGCGGACCGGCACGAGGCCGAGACGATCGCCAAATTGAGCCCCATCGTCGCCGAGGGGCTCGGGACCTGGATGCTGCGGGAGTGGACGGAAACCGTCCTCTGACCCCCGGGGGAGCCCGGGGCGGCGTCGCCTTTCAGCGGTTCAGGCTCCGCACGACCTGTCCCGACCAAATTGACAAGAGAGGCCGCCCGCTGGTACACAATGCGCCGAAAATCGTGGAGGAGTGCTCGATGAGAACCAGGATCCTGGTGGCGGCCGCCGTGTTGTGTTCGACGCTCCCGTTCGGGAGCGGGGCGGTGGAGGCGCGCGGGCTGACCTTCGAGGAGCGCGTGCGCGCCCAGGAGGCCGTCGAGCGCGTCTACTATTCCCATCAGGTCGGCGCCGTCCGGCCCTTCGAGGAGGCCGTTCCGAGAAACCTCCTCGAGGCGAAGGTCCGGACCTACCTGAAGCAGTCCGCGGCCCTCGAGCGGATCTGGGGCGCTCCGGTGACCTCGGAGATGCTCCGCGGGGAGGTCGAGCGGATGGCCTCCTCGACCCGCATGCCGGAGAGGCTGCGCGAGCTGTTCGCCGCGCTCGGCAACGACCCGTTCCTGATCCAGGAGTGCCTGGCCCGGGAGATCCTGGTGTCCCGGCTCGTGCAGAGCTACTACGACCAGGACCGGACCCTCCACGCCGCCGAGCGCTCGGAGATCGAGGCGCTGAGGTCGAAGCTCGTCGCGGGGGAGATCGACCCCCGCGCAGCGCACGACCGTCGCAGGCTCGTGGAGGGAACGACCGTCGGCTCGTCGTCCCAGGACGCCGCCTCGCGGAGGGCGAAGTTGACGGGCGTTCGCCGCCCGGGGATGGGGGCGGGGATCGACAGCGCCTCCGGCGCGTCCAAAGCGTCGCTCGAGGTGGAAGAGACGGCGGGTGAATTCGTGATCCGCGTCCCGCTGCAGGGCGGTTCGCCGGACTCCGGAAGGACGACTGCGGTATACGCCGTCGCGAAGTCGCCGCTGGAGACCTGGTGGAGCTCGGTTCAGGACGAGTTCGACGCGGCCGCGGTCTCCCCCGTGGCGGACGAAGGCTCGATCCTGCCGGTCCCGTCGTCCTCGGCCTCCTCGATCACGTTCGATGCGACGGGAGAGGTTCCCGCCGTCCCCCAGGCCGGGCCCTGCTATGCCGACGACACCTGGGCCAACGGAGCGTTCGACGACGAAGCTCCGCCGGCGCGGGGCAAGCACACAACGGTTTGGACCGGCACCCGCATGATCGTGTGGGGAGGCTTCGACGGCAACGGCTACCGGAACGACGGGTTCCGCTACGATCCCACCACCGACACCTGGGCCCGGATCAGCGACATGGACGCCCCGGAAGGGCGGGTGTTGCACACGGCCGTTTGGACCGGATCGAGGATGGTCGTGTGGGGCGGCCTGGGCATGGATCTGGTGGGGGAGGAGATCGTGGACGTCCTCCTCGACTCGGGAGGCGTGTACGACCCCGGGACCGACACCTGGACCCCGACCGCGACGGATGGGGCGCCGGCTCCCCGCGTGGACCACACCGCGGTGTGGACGGGGACGGGGGGCCGGATGATCGTGTGGGGGGGGGACGACGGGTATTGGGCGACGTACGGGGACGGGGCATCGTACGATCCGGCTTCGGACGTTTGGACTCCCGTCAGCGCGGTCGGAGCTCCGGAGCCGCGAACCTGGCACACGGCGGTCGTCGTGGGCGGCACGATGGTCGTTTGGGGCGGGTCGAAGTTCGACGCCGCGTTGGAGGAGCCTGACTGGGTCGACCTGAACACCGGAGGCCGGTACGACTTCGCGACCGACACTTGGCTGCCGACGTCGACGACGGGAGCGCCCGCGGCGAGATGGCTTCACACGGCCGTGTCCTCCGGAACGCAGATGATCGTCTGGGGCGGCGTGGAGGGTGCTGAACTCCTCCCCGTTTCGACGGGCGCGCGCTACAACCCGGTCGACGACAGTTGGGTCGACACGGCCACGGCGGGGGCTCCGGCAGCGCGGGCCGCGCACCGCGCGGTGTGGAACGGCACCGTCATGGCGATCTGGGGCGGAGAGAATCCATCGACCGCCCTTCACACGGGCGCCCTGTACAACCCGTCGGCCAACTCCTGGATCGCGATGTCCGTGGACGGCGCTCCCGACGATCGATCCGGTCATTCGCTGGTCTGGACGGGAAGCCGCTTCGTCGTGTGGGGCGGCTACAATTTTGCCAACGGACAGGTGCTCGGCTCCGGCGGCCTCTACGACTCGTCGGCGAGAAGGTGGTACCCGACGCGGGGAGGAGTCCCTGCCCGGGCCGAGCACACGGCGGTGTGGACGGGCAACTGGATGCTCGTCTGGGGAGGGAAGGACGCAAACGGTGTCCTCGCCGCCGGAGGGCGCTACGACCCCGTGATCGACAACTGGACCCCGCTGTCGTCCGTTTCCCAGCCGGCGGCGCGGACGGGCCACACGGCGGTGTGGACGGGATCCAAGATGGTCATCTGGGGAGGAGCGGCGACGGGAACGACGGCGCTGAACACGGGCGGTCGCTACGACCCGGTCACGAACGCCTGGAGCGCGACGGTGACCATGCTGCCGCAACCGAACCCTTTGACTCCTCCGGCGCCCGTCCAGGCGCGGACGCTGCACACCGCGGTCTGGACCGGCTCTGCGATGATCGTCTGGGGAGGGGTCAGCGGGACCACGTACCTCGCCACGGGCCACCGGTACGATCCGAGCACCGACGTGTGGGCGGTGATCTCCTCCCCGTCCACGTTCGGCATCACGCTGGCCGGCCGGGCCGAGCACACGGCGATCTGGACCGGGAGCAAGATGGCAGTCTGGGGCGGGAGGTCGGCGACCACGTCCTACGGCAACGGTGCCCGCTACGACCTGGCGGGGAACTCGTGGACGCCGATCTCGACGACGAGCGCGCCGTCGGCCAGGTACCGCCACACCGCGGTGTGGACCGGCGCGGAGATGATCGTCTGGGGAGGGTACAACGGGTCCACGATGCTCGGCGACGGGAGCCGGTACGACATGGATCTCGGGAACTGGACCGCGCTTCCGCTCGACAACGCCCCGTCGAGCCGCAGCGACCATGCGGCGGTGTGGACCGGCAGCGACATGGTGATCTGGGGAGGCAAGGACATCTGGTCCTTCTTCGACGACGGGGCGCGCTACAGCCCTGCGAGCGACTCCTGGACGACGATGTCGTTTGTGAACACGCCGCAGGGGCGAGCGGATCACACGGCGGTCTGGACGGGGACGTACCTGCTGGTCTGGGGCGGCCAGGCATACACCGAGTTCCTGGGCAGCGGCGGCCGCTACGCGCTCGGCCACACGACCGACGACGACGGCGACGGGTGGACCGAGTGCGACGGGGACTGCAACGACGGCAACGCGGCCGTGCGTCCCGGCGCGACGGAGGTCTGCAATGGATTCGA
Organism: uncultured Acidobacteriota bacterium; assembly: GCA_937864465.1. Taxonomy (GTDB): domain Bacteria; phylum Acidobacteriota; class Polarisedimenticolia; order Polarisedimenticolales; family JAIQFR01; genus CALMJU01. The sequence goes on along the minus strand of CALMJU010000012.1, from coordinate 2,607 downwards.
CGACAACTGCGACGGATTGATCGACGCGATTTTCGTCGGCGGCACGTACACGACCCTGAAGTCGAATACCTATCGCGACGCGGACGGAGACGGCTACGGCTCCTCGTCGACCGCCCTCCTGGCCTGTGTGCCCCCGCCCGGCTATGTGGCGATCGGGGGGGACTGCGACGACACGACCACCGCCGTCAATCCCGGGATGGCCGAGGTCTGCAACTTCATCGACGACGATTGCGACGGCAAAGTCGACGAGGGCGTCGCGATCCCCGTCTATCCGGACGTGGACGCGGACGGGTTCGGGGATTGGACCCTGGCCGGCATCGCTTGCTCGGTTCCCTCGGGGTACTCCATCGTGGGCGGGGACAACTGCGTCTACGTGTACAACCCCGACCAGGTGGACCGCGACGGGGACCGCGTCGGCGACATCTGCGATATCTGCCCCGACAACCCCGACCCCGCGCAGGGCGACTGGGACAGCGACGGGTACGGCGACGGCTGCGAGTTCGGGGCGCTGCTGGCGGACGCCGACCTGTCCGGCCGGGCCGACGGTCTCGACCTCGCGTGGATGGGGCGGGAATGGGGGAAACGGTATCGGTATCCCGTCTACGACAACGAAGGTAAGCTCATCGACTGGATCTACCACATCACGATCTACGGCTACGAGTTCGCATTCGCTCTCGATTACACCAAGGACGAGGTCATCGACGGCGAGGACCTCTCGATCCTGGCCACGTACTTCGGAGAGGCGTCCGGAGTCGAGCCGCCGGCGGTCCCGTAGGCAGGCCGGCGCGTAGCGAGAAACGCCGGGGAACGGACGAGACAGGCACGGCGGAACGGAACACTGAGGTGAACGAGATGAGGAACGCTGGAAACGCCACCGGCGCCGGGCGCCGGGCGAGAACGATCCCCGCTCTGCTGCTGGTCTTGGCGCTGCCGCTCGCTCTTCGCTGCGGGGGGACCAGCGAGGTCACGGAGGTGATCGCCGAGCGGCCGGTCTTCACGTCCACCTCGACCGCGGAGGCGCCGGATCTCGTGCGGCTCTCGGGCGGCGAGGGGCTCCGAAGCGACCAGATCCAGATCGAGGTGAGCATCGGCGGCCCCACGACGAGCAGCGACATCTTCGCCATCAACTTCGACATCGTCTTCAGCGACCCGACCCTCGTCTCGACGCTGAGCTCGGCGATCGGCGATGTCTTCACCGTTTCCAGCGATCCTCTGGTTCCCCCCCCGATTGCGGTTGTCGGCGCGGTCATCGGGGACAGGGTCAACGTCGGGGTCACGAAGTGCATCCCCGACACGGGGGAAGGCGTGGACGCCGCCGGCGCGACGATCGTGACCATCGTCTTCACGACGAACCACACGGGCTCGACGAGCCTGTGGCTCGAGAACGGAGTCGCCCTGGACTCGACGGGTGCGGCGATCGGCTCGATCGTCTTCGACGACGGAGAGGCGACGATCACGCAGCCCTGAGCGCAGCCCGGCGCTCCGACCCTTCAGGCGCCGGGTCCCCCGCGCGGGGGGTCCGTCCACAACCCTCGCAACCGGATGAGGTCGAGGAGGCGGTCGTCCGCTTCCTCGGAGGGGACGTCCTTCTCGACCATCTCCTTGCCGGCGAAGAGCGCGATCTTCCCCGCGCCCCAGCCGACATAGCCGAAGTCGGCGTCCGCCATCTCCCCCGGGCCGTTGACGATGCAGCCCATGACCGCGATCTTCAGCCCCTTGAGGTGCGCGGTCTTGGACTTGATCCGCGCGGTCGCCGCCCCGATGTCGAAGAGCGTGCGCCCGCAGGAAGGGCACGAGATGAACTCGGTTCTCGTGATCCGGGCCCGGGCGGCCTGGAGCACGGAGAACGCGAGGCTGCGGGAAGCCTCGGCGTCCCCGGCGTCGATCTGCACCGCGTCGCCGACCCCCTCGCACAGGATCCCTCCCACGACGACCGACGGCCCGAGCAGCGGGTCGGCTCCTCGCTCCGCCGGGCGGTCCACGAGGACGATCGGCGCGTCGATCCGGTCGCGGTCGAGCCTCTCCGCGAGCGCTCTCGCCGCGAGGAGCGGCGAGCCGGCGGAGGGATCGATCGCGAGCGCCAGCCTGTCCCGGATCCCGGGGTGCCGCCGGGCGATCTCCGCCGCGAAGTCCACGGCCGGGCCCGCGCCCTCCCGGTCGGTGCCCGCCTCGACGAGGACCGCCGTCCTCCCCGCGGCGGCGGCGAGGAGCGCGCGAAGCGCCTCTTCCTCGGCCGGCACGCGCACCCGGAGGTGCAGCCGGTGTGCCGCCGCCGCGACGGTCGGGCAAGTTTCGAGCAGGGACGCCAGCCCTCCCGCGGGCTCGAGCCGCGCCGACACGGCGAGGCCGGGCGCCGCCGCCTCGATCCTTCCGCGAAGCCGAGCGAGCGCGGCCGCCTGCTCCGCCGTCGCGACGCGGAGCGACACCAGGTCGGCCCGCTCGTCCGCGGGGATCCCCCGGCCGGCCACGGCTTCGATCTCCCGCAGGACCCCGGGCTCGTCCGTCGTCTCCGCCCGGAGAGGGACCTCGACGAGGGGCGGGCGGCCTCCTCCGGCGATCGCCGGCCCGAAGCGGACCTCCCGGCTCGCCCGCCGTCCGAGCGCGACG
>CALMJU010000011.1 GCA_937864465.1 uncultured Acidobacteriota bacterium | reverse complement strand
CTTGTCTTCAAGTCCGGTGGGGATCCTGGACCGCGAAGAGGCAACGAGTGTGGCGGATTGCGATCGGCTCACCGTATCGCCCCACCGCCGTTTCGCCGTTTCACCCCCATCGTGCGTGCACGGCGGTCGGGGAGACACGCACGGAGGACAGCGCGCTGTACGGCGGAGTGGGTCAGGAGCGGGGGTGGTACTTCTTGTAGATCTCGCGGAGGCGCGACTGGGTCACGAAGGTGTAGATCTGGGTGGTGGAGATGTCGGCGTGGCCGAGGAGGACCTGGACCGACCGGAGGTCCGCGCCGTGCTCGAGGAGGTGCGTGGCGAACGAGTGCCGCAGCGTGTGGGGCGAGAACGAGGCCCGGATGCCCGCCCGCGTCCCGTACGACTTGAGGATCTTCCAGAATCCCTGGCGCGTCATCGGCCCGCCCCGGTGGTTCACGAACAGCACGTCGCTCCGGCGGGCGCCCAGCAGCGCGGGCCTTCCCGTGGCGATGTAGCGCTGGAGCACGTGGTCGGCCTCCCCGCCGAGCGGTACGACGCGCTCCTTGGAGCCCTTCCCCACGCACCGGAGGTAGCCCGCGTCGAGGTGCAGGTCGCCGAGGCGGAGGGCGACGAGCTCGCTCACCCGGAGACCCGTCGCGTAGAGCACCTCCATCATCGCGGCGTCGCGGAGACCCCGCGGCTCGTCCCGCTCCGGCGAGGCGAGCAGCGCCTCGACGTCCCGGAAGCCCAGGACCCGCGGGAGCGTCCTCCACATCCGCGGGGCCTCGATGTGCGCGGTCGGATCCTCGCGCACGACCTCCTCCGAGAGAAGCCACGCGAAGAACCCCCTCACGGCCGCCAGCCATCGGGCCACCGACCTGGGAGACCGCCCCTCGAGACGCATCCTCCGCAGCACCCGCAGCAGATCGGCCTTGCTCGCCCTCTCCACGGGCCGCTCGCCCCCGAGGGCCTCGGCGAGGAGATCGAGGTCCCTCCGGTAGGCGGCGAGCGTGTTCGCGGCGAGGCCCCTCTCCGCGGCCAGATGGTCCTGGTACGCCTCGACCCACCGGCCGGCCGGCGGCCCGTCCGCCCCGGCGGAGCGGCGGCGCGTCATCCCGCGCTCGGCGCGGGGGGCGGGTCCAGAAGGATCGTGACCGGTCCGTCGTTCACCAGATCGACCTCCATCCTCTCCCGGAACCTTCCCGTTGCGACCCGCACGCCGCGTGCGGAGAGCCGGCCGACGAAGGCGCGGTAGAGCCGCTCCGCCTCGGGGGGCGGAGCGGCGGCGCTGAACGAGGGCCTGCGCCCGCGGCGCGTGGAGGCGGCGAGCGTGAACTGGGACACGACGAGCGCCTCCCCCCCCGCCTCGATCAGCCCGAGGTTCATCCTGTCCTCCTCGTCGGGGAAGATCCGCAGCTCCGCCGTCTTGTCGGCCAGGTACTCCGCGTCCCGGTCCGAGTCGCCCGACTCCACCCCCACGAGCGCGAGCACCCCCCGGCCGATCGAAGCGACGGCGACTCCCCGCACCCGCACGGAGGCGCGAGACACTCGCTGCAGCAGCACCTTCACGGCCGTCTCCCCCCTCGCCTCGGGGCGAGCGCGGCGAGCCTCTCGGCGATCATCCTCGCCTCCGGAATGCGGAGGGCGAGCGCTCCCGCCCCGAAGATCGCGACGCCCGCGGCCACCGCAACGGCCAATCTCCCGATCTCACCGGCGATTCCACCCCCCGCGAGGGAGCGCTCGAGCCAGGCGTGAAGGAGCCCGGACGCCGCCCCCATCCCGACGGACAGCGCCGCGACACCGACCGTCGCCCGGACGACGCCGTGCTCTCGAAGACCGCCGATCCTCCGCGCGAGGCCGCGCTGGAGGATCGCGAAGTTCGTCCACGCCGCCAGCGACGTCGAGAGCGCGAGGCCGAGGAACGCGGCGATCCCGAACCTCGGGAGGAGGGCGAGCAGCGCGAAGTTCGCCGCGATCTTGATCGCCACCGCGACCGCCGACGCGGCGACCGGCCGCCGCGTGTCGCCGAGGGCGTAATACGTGGGCACCTGGATCTTCGTGACGGAGTAGGCGTACAGCCCCAGCGCGTAGCAGAGGAGCGCGGCCGAGGTCATCTCGGTGTCCGCGGGGCCGAAGCGTCCGTGCTCGAAGAGGATCCTCACGATCGGCTCCCGCAGCGCGACGAGCCCCGCGCTGGCCGGGAGCGTCAGGAGCGCGGCCGCCCGCAGCGACGAGGCGAGATCTCCCCGCATCGCCTCCGTGTCCCCCCGGGCAGCGTCCCGCGATACCCGCGCCAGGTTCGCCGTGGCGAGGGCCACGCCGAACAGCCCGATCGGCAGCAGGATCAGGCGGAACGCGTACTGGAGCCAGGCGATCGGGCCGTCCCCGTACGAGGAGGCCAGGATCGTGTCCACGAGGATGTTGATCTGCGTCGCCGCGAGCCCGAAGGTCGCCGGCAGCATGAGCTTCGCGACGCGCCGTACCCCGGGATCGGAGAAGGCGACCTCCGGCCGGAACCGGAATCCCTCTCGGCGTAAGGCCGGGACCTGCACCAGGAACTGGAGCATCCCCCCCGCCATCGCGCCGACCGCGAGCGAGTGGATCGGCGGGATCCCGATCGCTCGAAACAGCGGCACGAGGCCGAGCACGCCGCCGATCGCGGCCACGTTGAACCAGGCCGGCGCGAGGGCGGGCACGAAGAAGCGCCCGCAGGTGTTCAGCATTCCCATCGCCACGGCGGCGAGAGCGACGAAGGCGAGGAAGGCGGAGAGGATTCTCGTCATCGTCGCCGCGAGCGCCATCTTTTCCGGGGTGAACCCCGGGACGTACACGCGGAGGATCGCCGGCGCGAACGCGGCGATCAGGACCGCCAGTCCCCCGAGCACGATCGCCAGCGCCGTAAGGATCCGGTTTCCGAGCCGCCAGGCGGCCTCCCGGCCCCGCAGCTCGCGCTCCGCGGTGAAGGTCGGAACGAACGCCGAGGAGAGCGCCCCCTCCGCGAAGAGGTCGCGCAGCAGGTTGGGGATCCGAAACGCCGCCGTGAACGCGTCTACCAGCATCCCGGCGCCGAAGAAGTAGGCCTGCACCATCTCCCGGACGAGGCCCAGGATCCGGCTGATCAGCGTCGCGGCGCTCACAGCGCCCGCGCTGCGCAGAAGGCTCCGTTTCTCGCTCATCGGAAGACCGGCACGGCGGGCGGATTCTGTCAGATCGGCACGGCGCGCTCAAGTGCCGAGGGCGCCTTGACTGCCCGCCCCCCCGTGGTTAGAGTGCGAGAGCGCCCCGCGAACGGAAACCGCCTCCTCGCACAGGGAGCTCGAAATGGCCAGTGTGAACAAGGTCATCCTCATCGGCAACCTCGGCCGGGACCCGGAGACCCGCTACACGCAGGGCGGGACCCCGGTCTCGAACTTCACGATGGCCACGACGGAGCGGTGGACGGATCCGTCGGGGGAGAAGAAAGAGCGCACGGAGTGGCACCGGATCGTCGTCTGGGGAAAGCAGGCGGAGATCGCCTCCCAGTACCTGCGCAAGGGACGGCAGGTCTACATCGAGGGCTCGCTGCAAACCCGGGAATGGACCGACCGCGAGGGGAACAAGCGGCAGACGACCGAGATCCGCGCGCAGCGGCTCCAGCTGCTCGGCCGACCCGAGGACCGGCCGGGCGCTTCGGCTCCGCCGGCTGCCGATGAGGCGGCGGAGCCCGACCCCGGCTTCGGCGAGGACGACGTCCCCTTCTGAGCGGCGCGGCCTCCGGAAGACGTCCCCAGGCGTGTCAGGGGGCGCCCTGGAGCAGGACCCGCGCCTCCGCGGCGGCCCCGCCCTGCGGGTGCTTCGAGACGATCTCCTGGAGCGCCTGGCGCGCCTCCCGCCCCCGCCCCCGCTCCCGGAGGAGTCTCGCCAGCTGAAGCAGCGCGACATCGGGAGGGAATCCGCCTCCCGAGGCGTCCGCCAGGCTGCGATACGTCGCTTCCGCCTTGTCGATCTGTCCCGACTCCGCGTACGCCTCCGCCAGGAGAGATCTCGCCCCGTCGGTCAGCGTGCGCTCCCCCTTTCCTGCGGCGACGGCCTCCAGAACCGGAACCGCCTCCGCTGCCCGGCCCAGCCGGAGGAGGGCGGCGCCCCGATAGTACGCCGCCACGATGCCGGCAGGAGCGTTCCCGCCCTTCCTCGACGCCTCCTCGAAGAGCGGGAGGGCCTGCGCGTACGAAGGCGTCACCGGCGACCCCGCGGTCCCGGAGACCCCCGTGTACAGGCGCAGCCCTTCGGCCAGAAGCCGGGAGACCTCCGCGGCGCGGCGGCCGCTCCACCAGCTCCAGCCCGCCACCATCAGCACCAGGACCAACGCGGCCACCACCGCGGCGGCGGCGGTGCGCCAGTGCTTCTCCACCCACTCGCCCGCGTCGGAGGCCACCTCGAGAAACTCGTCCTGCTTGATGCTCTTCCTTGAGATCCTGTCCGCCATGCGAAGCTCCGAAGCTGGGCTCGGGGACCGCGCGGCTCGGCGCCGCTCCGCCCCGACCCGGGCTGGTGGGCCTGGAGGGACTTGAACCCCCGACCTTGAGTTTAGGAAACTCCTGCTCTATCCGAACTGAGCTACAGGCCCGCTCCTCCGCGCCTTGCGCGACGCTCAAGCATACTGCACCAGGCTGAAGACGCTCGCGTCCCCCAGCTTCCGGCGCCCTTCCAGGAACGAGAGCTCGACCAGGAACGCATACCCCTCGACGAGCCCCCCGAGCCTCTCGACGAGCCTGCCCGCCGCCGCCGCCGTGCCTCCGGTCGCCAGCAGGTCGTCGACCACGAGCACGCGCTCCCCGGGCGAGAGAGCGTCCCGGTGGACCTCCACGCGACCCGTGCCGTACTCGAGCACGTACGGCTCGCCCTCGGTCATTCCGGGAAGCTTGCCCGGCTTCCGCACCAGGACGACTCCGCGGCCGAGCCCTCTTGCGACCGCCCCCGCGACCAGGAACCCTCGGGCCTCGATCCCCGCGATCGCGTCGATGCGCACGCCGCGGTACCGCTCCACGAGACGGTCGACGACGGTCGCGAACGCCTTCGCGTCCCGGAACACCGGCGTCAGGTCGTAGAAATTGATGCCCGGCCTCGGGAAGTCCGGAATCTCGCGGATGATCCGCCTCAGATCGCTCGCCTGCATCGCCTCTCCGAGAACCGGCGCCTCAGGGCACCACCCGGAATCCCCGCTCGAGCCCGCCCGGCTCGACGTCGAGCGACTCGAACCGCTCGACCCTCGCCCCGGAAGGCCCCCGCCGCACCGCCTCGAGGAACGCGGCGACCGGCCTGGGCGATCCCTCGACCCGGAGCTCGACGTCTCCGTCGTCGCGGTTCCGCACCCAGCCGCAGACCCCCCCGGCCTCGGCGGCGCGCAGCACGAACCAGCGGAAGCCCACCCCCTGTACCCGGCCTCCGACGCGAACCGCGACGGCGCGACGGCCGACTCCGTGCTCGTCCACCCGCGCCCTCGCCGCCGCATCCCGCCGGCGATGATCCGTCGGTCCGCCGAGGGGGAACGATGTGGTCGGGGCGCCGCGATTTGAACGCGGGACCCCCTGGTCCCGAACCAGGTGCGCTACCAGGCTGCGCTACGCCCCGACCTTC
>CALMJU010000010.1 GCA_937864465.1 uncultured Acidobacteriota bacterium | reverse complement strand
GGCTCCCCGTCGTGCGTTGCATACGACGGCGCGGACGATCCGGTTTCGGCCCGCGCGGGGGGCGCCACCCGGGGCCGGTCTCGTTGACACCGTCCGGGCGAGTCGCTACGCTCCTCCCCACCGCCGAGCCGAATCCCGGCATGCCGGTTCGAAGCGTCGTTCCCGCCGGCCCGTCGCTGGAAGGAGGAGCGTCCGTGCAGAAGCCTCTCGTGGCCCCTCATGGGGGGATCCTCGTAAACCTGATGGCATCGGCGGAGCGCGCCGCGGAGCTGAAGGCCGCGTCCCGGACCTGGCCGTCGTGGGACCTGACGCCTCGCCAGCTGTGCGATCTCGAGCTGCTGCTCGACGGCGGTTTCTCTCCGCTCCGGGGGTTCCTCGGGCGTGCCGACTACGAGTCGGTCGTCGAGCGGATGCGCCTCGCGGACGGGACGATCTGGCCGATCCCGATCGTGCTCGACGTCCCCGAGGACCTCGCGTCGAAGCTGAAGCGGGGGGACGCGCTGGCGCTCCGGGACGCGGAGGGCGTGATGCTCGCCGCCATGCACGTCGAGGAGACGTGGACGCCGGACCGGGGGGCGGAGGCGGAGAAGGTCTACGGCACGAGGGACCCGTTCCATCCCGGTGTCCGCCAGATCCTGGAAGGCACCAACCCGGTCTACGTGGGCGGCCGCCTCGAGGGGATCCAGGAGCCGGCGCACTACGACTTTCGCCAGCTTCGACGGACGCCGGCGGAGCTGCGGCGGGAGCTCGAGCGCCTCGGCTGGCGGCGGGTCGTGGCCTTCCAGACGCGGAACCCCCTCCACCGCGCCCACTTCGAGCTGACCTTCCGCGCCGCGCGCGAGGCGGAGGCGAATCTGCTGATCCATCCCGTCGTCGGCATGACGAAGCCGGGCGACCTCGACCACTACACGCGCGTGCGATGCTACGAGGCGGTGCTCCCCCACTACCCGAAGGACACCGCGATGCTGTCGCTCCTCCCCCTCGCCATGCGGATGGCGGGGCCGAGAGAGGCGGTCTGGCACGCGATCGTCCGGAAGAACCACGGCTGCACGCACTTCATCGTCGGACGGGACCACGCGGGGCCGGGGGCCGACCGCGCCGGCAAGCCGTTCTACGGCCCGTATGACGCGCAGGACCTGCTGCGCCGGCACGAGGAGGAGCTGGGCGTGCGCATGGTGCCGTTCCTCTCGATGGTGTACCTCGAGGACGAGGACCGGTACGTGCCGGCGGACGAGGTCCCCGAGGGCGCTCGCGCCCTCGACATCTCGGGGACCGACCTGCGGCGGCGGCTCGCGGAGGGGAGGGAGATCCCGGCCTGGTTCACGTTCTCGGAGGTCGCGGCCGAGCTGCAGCGGAGCCATCCCCCGCGGAGCCGCTCCGGGTTCACGGTGTTCTTCACCGGCCTGTCCGGGTCGGGCAAGTCCACGATCGCGAACGTGCTCCTCGTCAAGTTCCTGGAGGCGGGAGGCCGCCCGGTCACCCTCCTCGACGGCGACATCGTCCGCAAGAACCTCTCGTCGGAGCTCGGGTTCTCGAAGGAGCACCGCGACATCAACATCCGCCGAATCGGGTTCGTCGCCTCGGAGATCACGAAGAACGGCGGCATCGCGATCTGCGCCCCGATCGCCCCGTACGACGAGACGCGGCGCCAGGTGCGGGCGGCGATCGAGTCCGCGGGCGGCTTCGTCCTCGTCCACGTCGCGACCCCGATCGAGGTCTGCGAGCGGCGCGACCGCAAGGGGCTCTACGCGAAGGCCCGCGCCGGGCTGATCCCCGAGTTCACAGGCGTCTCGGATCCGTACGAGGCGCCGGCCGACGCGGAGGTGGTCCTCGACACCGCCGAGCTGTCGCCCGAGGAGGCCGCGGAGGAGATCCTCCTGCACCTCAAGAAGGCGGGGTACGTCGGGACCGGCGGCGCTTTCTGAGCGGGCCGCCCGGAGCGACCGGATGCCGCGACAAGACGACCTCGATCGCATCGCCCGCGCGCTACGCGAGGCGTCGGGGATCCTGATCTCGCGCTTCCGCACCGGCCTCGCGGTGCGGAGGAAGGAAGGGGGCGATCCCGTGACCGAGGCGGACCACGCCTCGAACGACGCGCTGCGGCGGCTCCTGCCCGTCGAGGGGGACGGCTGGCTCTCCGAGGAGACGGCGGACGATCCGGCCCGTCTCGGGGCCCGACGGGTCTGGGTCGTCGATCCTCTCGACGGGACCCGCGAGTTCGTCGCCGGCATCCCCGAGTGGTGCGTCTCGATCGGGCTCGTGGAGGACGGGGAGCCGGTCGCGGGCGGGATCTGCAACCCGGCGACCGGCGAGACGGTGATCGGCGCCGCCGGGCTCGGCGTGGCGAGGAACGGCGACCCGGTGGCGGCGGCGTCCCGGGCCGTCCTCGAAGATGCGAGCGTGCTCGCCAGCCGGAGCGAGGTCGCCCGGGGGGAGTGGGAGCGGTTCCGCGCCGCTCCGTTCCGCGTTCGCGCCTGCGGGTCGGTGGCGTACAAGCTCGGCCTCGTCGCCTCGGGTCTCGCGGACGCGACCTGGACCCTCGTCCCGAAGCACGAGTGGGACGTCGCGGCCGGCACTGCGCTCGTGCGGGCCGCCGGGGGAGCCGTCTGGACGCCGACCGGCGAGGCGCTGCGCTTCAATCGCCCGTCGCCCAGACTCCCGGGCCTCATCGCCGCCTCGGCCGCCCTGGCGCCCGCGGCGGGGGAGTTCCTCGCGGTCTCCGTGGGCGCGGCGCGGCTCTGAGCCGGCCCGGGCGAGGGCCACGGAGGACATCCTCCGGCCGTGCGACAATGCCCCGGGACGTTCCCGCGAGAGGAGCCGCGACCATGATGAGAACCCCACCGAGCCCTTCGCGAGCGGCATTCCTGGCGGCGGCCGTGGCGCTCGCCGTCGCCGCGGGCGCCTGCGGAGGCGGTGGGAGCGCGCCGGAGGATCTGCCGTCCTCGCCCCATCCGGTCGTGATCGTCGCGATCGACGGGCTCGCGGCCGACCGCGTCGGGGCGTTCGGCGCGACGGACCGGCGGACCCCCGCTCTCGACGCGCTCGCGCGCGAGTCGGTCGCCTTCGCCTGGGCGTTCGCGCAGGCGCCCGAAGGAGCTCCGTCCCTGGCGTCGCTCCTGACCGGGTTCTACCCCTCGACCCACGGCGTCCGGCGTGCGGGAGACACGCTGCCGGGGGAGGCGAGAACGCTGGCGGAGGCGATGGCCGGAGCGGGGTACGAGACCGCGGCGTTCGCCGCCGGCGAGAGCGTGACGGCGGACCTCGGCTTCGCGCAGGGGTTCGCCTCGTTCGAGGCCCGCGCGGGAGTGGGCCTCGACGGAATCGGCTCGCGCGCCGCCGCCTGGATGAGGGAGCGGGCGGCGAAGAACTTCCTTCTCCTGGTCCAGGCCGGCGTTCCGGCCGGCGCGCTCGCGGCCACGGACGCCGCGCTGGGCGATTTCGTCGAGGCGTTTCGCGCCCTCGGGCTCGACGACCGCGCGACGCTCGTCGTCCTCGGCACCTGCGGGGGGGAGCCCGGCGGAGAGGGGGACGACGGGGGGCCGTCCCTCCGCGCGGCGGAGACCCACGTGCCGCTCCTCGTCCGGTTTCCGGCCGGAGCGCGGGCGCGGGTCGTCGAAGAGTACGTGGAGATCCTCGACGTCGGGCCGACCCTCCTCGAGGCGGCCGGGATCGTTCCCGGCGGGCACGCGCACGGCCGGAGCCTCCTGCCGCTGATCCACGAAAAGGGGAAGCCGCCCTACATCGCCTTCGGCGAGTCGCCGCGCCGCGGCGGCCAGAGGTTCGTCGCGCTCGCCGGCTACCAGCTCGTCCACACGGACGAGGGGGATCGGAACGAGGTCTTCCGGCTGTTCGAGGATCCTCGGGCGGCGACCGACGTCTCGGCGTCGGAGACGCGCAGGGCCGCCGTCCTTCTCGACCACCTGCGGGCGTGGGAGCGGCTCGTGTCGTCCGCCTCGCTCGACCCGGCGAAACAGGCGGAGCCCCTCGACGACGCGACGCTCGAGAAGCTCAAGAGCCTCGGATACGTGCAGTAATCGGGGTCAGACATTACTGGCGTTACGGTTCGAGGCAAAAACTCATCGATGGCGCGTCTTTGCCGATGCCCGTCGGGGCCAGGTTGCGGAAGAGGCTCCCCGCACGAATTAGGAAGGTGGCACTGCGACACTCTGCGGTTTCGTCGAGAATCCGACGTTTCTTGGTTGAACTGTTACGCAGGAAATGTCTGACCCCGCGCTCAGCCGGGGTCACCGGAAGATCGAGCGCCCCGCCATCTGCGGGGGCCTCGCGATCCCGAAGAACTCGAGGATCGTGACCGGGAGATCGAGGATGCTCGGGGCGGGCGCCGCGACCTTCCGGCTCGAGAGCAGGGTCCCGGGCACGAGGTCGCGCGCCATCGAGTGGTCGCCGCTCCAGGCCCATGGGTTGAGATCGAGGACGGTCTTCCCGGTGGCGCCGAGCACCGAGGCCGAGGACGCCCGGTAGCCGGGCGTGTAGCCGACCAGGATCTCCGGCATCTCCGCGGTGTGCTCTCCGACGTACATCTCTTCCTTCCGGTACGCCCTCGCCACCGGGTTCCGGCCGGTCTCGTGGTCGCGGATCGCCTCCAGCTCCCTCCGGAGCCGGGCCGCGATCCCGGGCGCCCGCGACGGCTCGACGATCCCCTCGGCCTCGCGCCCCGCGAGGTTCAGGTACAGGCCGTTGAAGCCGATGCCGTACGCGAGGGTCCTCCTCCAGTCGATGTCCGTGTACGCGGTCTCATCCTTCTTCTCCGCTCCCGGCCGGAGCTCCAGATAGCCGTTGTCGCGGAGCCACGTGTTCAGGTGGAACTGCCGTCCGAACGGGGCGAACCCGTGATCGGAGCAGACCAGGAGCAGCGTGCGGTCGTCGAGCGCCGGGAGCACCTTGCCGACCAGATCGTCCATCCTCTCGTAGAGGTAGGGAATGTACCCGGCGAAGCGCGCGTCGCTCCTGGCGTGCATCGGGTGCGTCTCGTCCATGTTCCGCCAGAGCATGTGCGAGTCCTGGTCGGTGTTCGACACGTAGAAGAAGAAGAGTCCGGTGTCGAACCGCGACCACAGGTAGTCGAACAGGCTCATGTGCTCGGCCAGGAGCAGCTCGGCGTTCCGGACGTAGTCCTCGTCGCGGAAGATGCCGTAATCGAACGCCTTCGTGTCGGCGGGGAGCCCCTTCGTCCAGAAGGAGCCGATGTTCCGGGCGATGTCCGCTCCGAGGGACGCGGGGTAGGTGACCGGCGCGGCCTGCTTCTCTGGGTCGATGTTGATCGGCGTGACGTACAGCTGGAACGTCGGTCCGGCCGACTTGAGCAGGAACCGGACGATCCCCGACACGCTCCCCACGACGGGGAGCAGCTCGAACTCCACCTTCACCCAGTCGGAGAACTCCCCCTTCCGGAGGACGACGCTCCGCCCTCCGATGTCGATTCGCGCCGCGTCGCTCCGGGGGTCGAGATACGCGGTGAAGGGGATCCTCGCCTTGCCCGCGTCCGGGTCTCCCCCCGCGCGGCTCCCGGGCCGGAGCGTGTTCTCGGGGCCGATCAGCTCGGACCGGACCGTGTCCCGCCGCACGTCCACGTAGTGGACCGTTCCCCCCGACAGGTTCGGGTAAGTCTCGAAGGGATCGGACGTGTAGTAGTGGAACGTTCCGTACGCGTCGGTCAGGTCCGGCGTCCCCATCCCGGAGATGGCGCACGTCGCCGTGTCGTCCACCGGGAAGTTCGTCGGGATCCTGGAGACGAACGACGGAATCCCGCGCTCCGTCAGATAGGCCCAGAACGGCGTTCCGCTCCGGAGGTTCTTCGGGCCGCCGCCTCGCAGCGGCAGGTGCAGGCCGCCGAGATCGAGGGCGAAGTCCGGGTCCCGGTTCTCGTAGATCGAGAATCGCGGCGCGTACGTCCTCGGGTCCCTCGTGATGAAGTCGGCGATCCCGTGCCCGCCGGGAGTCAGGCCGGTGATGAAGCTGCTCCACGCGACCGGGCTCAGCGCGGGCATCGTCGTGCCGAGGGGCAGGAACGATCCGATCTCGGCGAGCTTCTTGAAGTTCGGCGCGCGCCCGAGGCCGATGAGCGTCCGGACGATCGCGGGATCGAGCCCGTCGAGCCCGAGGACGACCACGCGGCGGTTCGTCGTCGAGCCGGAGAGCGAGCACGAGGCGAGCGGGAGGGCCATCCCCGCCGCGGCCGTTCCGGCGAGCATCCGGACGAACTCCCGGCGCGCCATCCCGCCCGATGCGGGCCTCGCGCCGCCGTCCGCTCGTCTCCCGTCGCTCACGCTCGCTCCTGGCTCCCCGCCGCGGCGGCGCCTGCCTCCCGCGGGCATTCTCCGCCATCGCGGGGAATCCGCAACTCCCGGGATGCGGGAACGTGGCCCCGGGGTACTCCCGCCTCCGGCGCCGGGCCGTGACGGATCCGGAGAACCTCTGTATATTGAGCGTTTCTGCGGTATTCTCGCCGGGGAGAGCCTCTCGATGAGCCTCGTCCGCGATCTCTGGCTCCGGGCCCGGTGGGGGAACCCGATCGTGGTCGTGTCGGGGCTTCCCCGCTCGGGCACGTCCATGATGATGAAGATGCTCCTCGCGGCGGGACTCGAGATCGTGACGGACGAGATCCGCGCCGCCGACGAGGACAACCCCAAGGGGTACTTCGAGCTCGAGCGCGTCAAGGACCTCGACAAGAGCGGGGACAAGACCTGGCTGAAGGCCCACCGCGGCAAGGTGGTCAAGGTCATCTCGTTCCTCCTCAAGGACCTTCCCGACGACAACGCCTACAAGGTCGTGTTCATGCGGCGGAGCCTGGACGAAGTGGTCGCCTCGCAGAACAAGATGCTCGTTCGGCGCGGCGAGCCGACGGACCCCGCGAGCGACGCCGAGATGATCGAGAGATACCGGACCCACCTGCGAAGGACGGAGGCGCTGATCGGGGGCCGCAAGAACTTCCGGTGGCTCGACGTCAGCTACAACGAGATCCTGGGCGACCCGCGAGGGCCGGCGGAGCGGGTCGCCCGCTTCCTGGGCGGGAGGCTGAGCGTGGACCGGATGGTGGAGGCCGTGGACGCGTCGCTCTACCGGAACCGGGCTCGCTGAGGCCGCCGGAGTGGAGGGGGCCAGCGCCGTGTCCGACCGCCGGGCCGTTGTGGTCGCCGTCTCGCTCGCGGCGGCCCTCTTCCTGCTCGACCCCCCGCCCGTCCAGGCCTACATCGGCCCCGGCGCCGGCTTCGCCTTCGTCTCGTCGTTCTTCGTCGTCTTCGCCGCGATGCTCCTCGCGGCGCTCAAGCTCCTGACCTGGCCGGTGCGCGGCCTCTTCCGCCTCGCGAGGGGCCTGCGGTCGCGGCGCGCGCTCGCGCGGGCCCGCGTCCGGCGCGTCGTGATCCTCGGACTCGACGGGCAGGACCCGGAGGTGACCGACAGCTTTCTCGCCGAGGGGATCCTCCCGAACTTCGCGCGGCTCCGGGAAGAGGGGAGCTACGTCCGCCTTCGGACCTCCTTCCCCGCGGAGTCGCCCGTCGCGTGGTCCTGCTTCCAGACGGGGAGCAACCCGGGGCGCCACCGGGTCTTCGACTTCCTCGTTCCGAACCGGAAGTCCTATCTGCCGGAGCTGTGCTCCGCCAGGGTCTCGGCCTCGCCGAGGGCGCTGAGGATCGGCAAGCTCAGGCTCCCGCTCGGCAGGCCCTCGATCGACCTCGGCCGGAAGGGAGAATCGTTCTGGAAGGTCCTCGGCGAGCACGGCGTGTTCAGCACGATCCTGCGCGTGCCGATCACGTTCCCCCCCGAGAAGTTCCGGGGCGTCATGCTCTCGGCGATGTGCGTGCCCGACCTGAAGGGGAGCCAGGGGACCTTCTCCTTCTACTCGAGCGAGCCCGAGGGGGCGCAGCCGTACACGGGAGGGATCCGCATCCCGGTGAAGGTCGAGGGCGGCGTCGTCCGGACGTACGTCTCGGGCCCGGGGGACCCGATCGTCGAGGGGAGCCCCGAGATGCGCCTCCCGTTCGAGGTGCGCCTTGCCGGCCGCGAGGAAGGCGCCGACGCCGAGCTCGCGATCGGCGGCAGGGCGTACCCGCTGCGTCTCGGCGAGTTCACGCCCTGGATCGAGCTGAGATTCCGTGGGGGCCTGGGGATCTCCGTGCGGGGGATCGCGCGCTTCTACCTGAAGCGGATCGAGCCGCACTTCCAGCTCTACATGACGCCGATCAACGTCGACCCGGAGCGGCCGGCCCTCCCCGTGTCGCATCCGTTCACGTACGCCGTCTACCTCGCGAAGACCCTGGGGCGGTTCTCGACGCTGGGCCTGGCCGAGGACACGTGGGGCCTGAACGAGCGCGTCCTGGACGAGGGCGCCTTCCTGAAGCTCGCCTGGCTCGTCCACGAGGAGCGCGAGCGGATGTTCTTCGACGCCATCGAGAAGACGAGACGCGGCCTCGTCGTATGCGTCTTCGACATCACCGACCGGATGCAGCACATGTTCTGGCGCTACCGGGAGGACGGGCATCCGGCGAACGCCGGCAAGGACATGGAAGGGCACCGGGACGCCCTGCGGGACCTCTACCGGCGGATGGACGATCTCCTGGGCCGCACCCTGGCCGCGCTCGACGACGACACGGTTCTCATGGTGATGTCGGACCACGGATTCAAGTCGTTCCGGAGGGGCGTCAACCTGAACACCTGGCTCTGGAGGAACGGGTTCCTGGTCCTCAAGGAGGGCGAGCCGACCGGAGCCCGCTGGTACCGGGACGTGGACTGGTCTCGGACGCGCGCGTTCGCGGTCGGCATCGGCGGCGTCTACCTGAACGTGAGGGGGCGCGAGGCGAAGGGGATCGTGGAGCCCGGCGAGCAGGAGCGTCAGGTCAAGCGGGAGATCGCGGAGAAGCTCTCCGAGCTTCGAGATGAGGACGGCGGGGGAGACGCGGTGGCCGCGGTGTACGACACGCGGGAGATCTACCGGGGACCCTACGTCCGCGAGGCCCCGGATCTCCTGGTCGGGTTCCGGCCCGGCTGGCGGGCGTCGTGGGACTGCGCGGTCGGCGTCGTGACGGAGCAAGTCTTCGAGGACAACACGAGGAGCTGGAGCGGCGACCACTGCGTGAACCCCCCGGACGTCCCCGGCGTCTTCTTCTGCAACCGGAAGCTCGGGGCCGACGGCATCGGCATCATGGACGTCGGCCCGACCGTCCTCAACCTCTTCGGGATCGAGGTGCCTCGACATTTCGACGGCAAGCCCGTGCCGGTGGAAGGAAGGTGACCATGTTCTGCTCCCGCGTGAAGATCGACCGGGCCCTGCTCCGGAAGATCCGCATGTACTCGAAGATCGCGGGGTACTCCTCGCCCTCGGAGTTCGTCACCCACGCCCTCGAGAAGGAGATTGCGATCCTCGAGGAGGCGGACTCCGAGGAGGAGATCAAGAAGAAGCTGCAGGGGCTCGGCTACATCGACTGACTCCCCGCGGGCGCCGACCCCGCCCGCGCCGACGGACGACACGTGACCGCTCCCGTTCGCTGGCTGAACGCGTCGCTGACGAGGGCCTTCGACCTCGCGCTCGGGCCCTTCCGCCGCCTGGACCCGTTCTGGGCCCTCCTGTTCCTGTCGCTGGCCGCCGGGGTCCTGATGCTGTGGATCTTCGGCAAGACGTCGGACCAGGCGGCGATCCGGCGCGTGCGCGACCGGATCCGGGGGAACCTCCTCGGGGTGCGGATCTTCGGGGACGATCTCGTCCTCCTGTTCCGGCTGCAGGGGAGGATCCTGAAGGACACCGCGCACTACCTCCGGCACGCGCTCGTCCCCTTGCTCGTGATGCTCGTGCCCGTCCTCGCCGTCCTGGTCCAGGCGAACCTCCGGTTCGCCCTGCGTCCCCTCGAGCCCGGGGAGAGCGCCACCGTGAAGGCGACGTTCCGGCCCGGCTCGGATCTCCGCGGCGCGGAGCTCGTGGCACCCCCGGGCGTCGCCGTCGAGACCCCGGGCGTCGCCGTCCCCGCGCTCTCCGAGGTGGCCTGGCGTGTCCGCGCGGAGGCTCCCGGCCGTTACGCGCTCGTCGTGCGCGGCGGCGGCTCGAGCGTCGAGAAGGAGCTCGTCGTCGGAAGCGTCCGGGGAAACGCATCCGCCCTGAGGACGGGGCGCGGGATCCCGGAGATGCTCCTGAACCCCGGCGAGCCTCCGATCGGCCCCGGCGAGGCGGTCCGGGCCGTCGAGGTCGCCTATCCGCCGCTGCGGATCTCCGCGCTCGGCTTCGGCGTGGACTGGCTCGTCTTCTTCCTCGTCGCGTCGATCGTGTCCGGCTTCCTCTTCAAGAGGCCCCTCGGCGTCGAGATCTAGCGCATCCTCTCGACCGGCGCCGCGGCCAGGTTCCAGGTGAAGAACCGCTTAGGGCTCTCGCGCGAGAGGATCGCTTCGCGCGACCAGGCCTTCCCGTTCCACGTGTAGCGACGCAGCTCCCCCTGGTCGTCGCTCGCGACGTAGATCTCGTCGCGGCCGTCGCCGTCGAGATCGGCCAGAAGGGAGGCGTGCTCGAACCCCGAGGAGTCCTTGGCCACGGACTCGACCCGCCAGGCCCCCCCCCTCGCTGCGGGCGGACGGAGCAGCCAGATGCCGCTGCGGAACGAGGAGACGACGATCTCCTTCTTCCCGTCTCCGTCCGCGTCTCCCGCCGTCATGCAGCGGCTCAGGCGGTCGGGGATCGTGGCGCAGAGCACGCCGGCCGACGGGTCCGTGCCCGCGTCGTAGCGCCGGATCTCGACCTGCTGGGAGGGATCGTTGGCCTCCACGGAGACGTACAGCTCGTCGCGGCCGTCCGAGTCGACGTCGGCGACGAGGATCTCCTTGGCGTGGCGGTCGCCCAGGCGTGCGACGACGGCGCGGCTGCCCGGCGTCCTGGGATCGTAGCGGACGACCTCGCCTGGCTGGGGGGTGCCGTCCATGCGGTTCGGCTCGCTCGGTGTCGCGTAGATCTCGAGCCTCCCGTCGCCGTCGAGGTCCCCGACCTCGATCTCGTGGACGAACGTGTCCGGCCGCCGGTCGAGCTCGACGACGTCCCACCGGCCGGGGGCGGGGCAGACGACCGCCACGACCCCCTGGTCGTGCGTGGCGACCGCGAGGCAGTTGCGGCCGTCCCCGAGCAGGTCCCCGGCCTCGGCGTCGCGCATGCGCGAGAACTTCCCCCCGAAATCCTTCTCCCAGACCGTCTCCGCGACGAAGCCGCTCCCGCGCTTCCGCCACAGCTTCAGGATGCCGCGGGTTCCGCCGAGCGTCAGGATCCCCGGCTCGCGGCCGGCCCCCGGGGCGTAGTCCATCGCCTTGTGGAAGACGTTGCTGTCCGGATCCTCGAGGGTCTCGACCCGCCAGACGCCGTTCTCCCGGAATACGAGGTCCAGGCGGGCCGCGCGCGGCTTCGGGAGCACCCTCCCGTCCGGTCCGACCTCGAACTGGGCGAGGGCGACGAGGATGCCGGACGGGAACGTGCTTTCGGTCTTCCCGCACGAAGCCGCGAAGGGGATGGAAAGCGCGACGAGAAGAGCGAAACCCTGGACTTTGCGCACCGATCCGGCTCCCTTCTCCGGCGGAGGGCGGCGGGCCCTCAGACGGCCTCGATCGTGCTCGGCGGCTTCGGCGCGACGTTGTAGGTGACGCTGACGACGCCGGGCACCTTCCGGAGGATCTCGGCGGCGAGCTTCTCGAGCGCGGCGAACGGCAGCCGGGTTGGCGTCGCCCTGCGGGCGTCCGTGCTGTCCCAGCAGCGGATCTCGATCTGGAGACCGAAGTCGCGCCTCCCCCCCCGCATCCCCGTGACGCGGTCCTGGTGGAGGATGGCGAGGTACTGGAAGGCGCGCCGCCCCGAGAGCGCGCGCTCGACGATCGCGGTCGCCTTCCGGACGGTCTCGATCCGCTCGGGCGTCGCCTCCCCGATCACCCTCGCCGCGAGGGCGGGTCCCGGGAAGGGGATCCGGGAGAAGACCTCGGCGGGGAGACCGAGCGCCCGGCCGAGCTTCCGGACCCCGTCCTTGCGGAGCCGGATCAGGGGCTCGAGGATCCGGTAGCCGAACGCTTCCTGCGGGTCGATGCCGAGCTGCTCGAAGACGTTGTGCTGCCGCTTGATCCCCGCGACCGTTTCGTCCACGTCGGTGAGGATCGTTCCCTGGAGCAGATGCCGCGCCCCGCTCTCCCGCACGATCCGCCCGAAGACCTCCCGGTAGAACGTGCGGGTGATCGCCTCCCGCTTCTCCTCCGGGTCGGCGATTCCCCGGAGCGCCGCGAAGAACTCGTCCCGCGCCTCGACGACCTCGACGGCCACCCCGAGCTTCCGGAAGAGCGCCCTCACACGCCTCGCCTCCCCCTCGCGCATCAGGCCGTTCTCGACGAAGACGGTCCTCAGGCGCCGGCCGAGGGCCAGGTGTCCGAGCATCGTGACGACGGAGGAATCGACGCCTCCCGAGAGGGCGTTGATCGCGGTGCCGTCGCCGACGGCGGCGCGGATCTCGGCGATCCTCTCCTCGGTGAAGCGCCTTGGATCGAGCCTGCTCGCGCGGATCTCCTGGATCATCGGTTGGCCTCCTCGCGGCGGGACGCCGCCTCGCGGGATCGCGGATTCTGGACCGGAAGGGCGCGCTCCGTCCAGCGGTCCGCCGGCGCCCCCGTGCGCGGCGTCGAACGGCCCGAACGCCTCCGGCCTGTGGAAGTCGGGACGGTCTCCCGGCACCGGGAAGGCGGCGAGATGGCGGCGCCCCGGCCCCGAGCCGTGGACCGCGTACGCGTTGACGCGGTCGATCCCCGCGGGCAGTCGCTCGAAGGGGATCGCCGCCGTGCCTCGCCAGCGGTCGCCCTCGATCCTCGCCTCGTAGCCGAGCGGGATGCCGCGCGCGACGGCTTTTCTCGGCCCGCGGAACCGGAGGACCAGGTAGTGGCCGTGCGGGCCCAGCTCGATCTCGAGGTACTCGCCGTCGCGACCGAGGAGGAACGCCTCGACCGCCTCGTGCTCCCACAGCCCCTCGGTGGAGCCCGGCGGGGAGGCCGGGGGCGGGTCGCCGTGGAACGGCGCGTCGACGCGCAGGACCAGGTGCCCGCCCCTCGGCTCGATCTCGAGGCGAGCGATCTCGTCCGGCCGGGCCCGGCGCCCGTCCCACGTCCGGTCGATGCGAAGCGCCGCCGCCGTTCCCACGAGCCCACCTCCACTTCTCCCGCCGGGGGAGCCCCCGGAGTATCGCACGCCGCCTTGGCCCGCCGCGCGCGTTCGCCGTACATTCCCGCCATGAAGGGCGCGGTGGCGATCGCGGCGGTCCTCGCGTGCGCCTTCCCCTCGTCGGCCGGGGCGCCGGGGGAGGAGGCGGCGGTCCCCGTCTTCACGAACGCGGACCTCGAGAGGATGTTCGGTCCGCCCTCCGGGCCGGAGGCTCCCGTCGAGCCCGGGATCCCGGACGACTGGGCCTTCGTGGGGGAGTTCCTCGACCGGCAGTGGGCGCGGCTCGACGCGGAGCGCGCGCTCGACCTCGCGGCGAGCGGCGCCGAGGCCGGCGATCGCCCGGAGCCCCGGAGGCGGTGGATCGCTCCGTACTGCGGCGTGTACGGGGCCTCGTGGGGAGCCCTCCCGTATCGGTATCCGGGCTCGCATCCGCAGCTGCGGCCGGAGCGCCACGGGCCGCCGCACGCGCGGCCGGAGGAATCCGGGGCCCGGCCGGAGCGCGGGACCCGCGGTCGGCTCAGTTCGGGTCGGCGTCCTTCCAGTACTTCGTCCCGGTGACGTCGGCCTGGAGCATCAGGCCTCCCTGCGTGAGCTGGTACACGGCCATGCCGTTGCGGAAGGCCGCCCCCGCGTTGGCGCCCAGCGGTCCGGCCACGGCGTTGGCTCCCGTCTCGGCCTGCCAGCCCTTCTCGACGAAGCTCTCGAAGACCTGCCGCGTCTGGAACAGGAAGACGACCTGGTACTTCTGCGCGCCGAGCCCCACGTTCAGTCCGCCGGTCCCCATGCTCATGTAGGTCCGCTTCCCGGAACCCTTCTCGACCGCGACGCCGCGTCCGCCCCCTCCGGTCACGCCGAGCGAGACCTTGAAGTTCGAGAACACCGCGTAACCGTACGCATCGTCGTAGAGCGTCCTCGCGCCCCGGCTCTCCTCGAACAGACGCGCGAGGGCGTCCTTGGCGTTCCGGTCGATCTTCTCCCTCGACTTCGCCTTCGAGTCCTTCGCCCAGGCGGGCGAGGAGGCGGCGAGAGCGACCGCCGCCACGAGCACCAGCAGGTTGCGCCACATCTCGCGACCCTCCCGAACGGCCGCCGCCGTTCCCTTCCCCGCCGGGCTCACTCGTACCGCAGCGCCTCGATCGGATCGAGGCGGGACGCCTTCCGCGCGGGGTAGTAACCGAAGAAGATCCCCACGAGGGAGGAGAAGCCGAAGGCGATCGCCGCGGACGTCGCGCCGACCTGCACCGGCCACCCCAGCCTGTCGGCGATGAACCAGGAGACGCCCGACCCGAGCAGCATGCCGATCGCTCCGCCCAGCACGGACAGCACCACCGCCTCGAGCAGGAACTGCGCGAGGACGTGGCGCCCCTTGGCTCCGATCGCCATGCGCAGCCCGATCTCCCGCGTTCTCTCGGTCACGGAGACCAGCATGATGTTCATGATCCCGATCCCGCCGACGAGGAGCGACACCGCCCCGACGATTCCGAGGAGCCACGACAGCGTGCGGCTGTTCTCCGCGGCCATCGAGGCGATCTCTTCCTGGGAGCGCATCATGAACGTGTTTTCCTGGTCCGGCCCGAGCTTGTGGCGCTGCCTCAGGAGCGCCTCGATCTCCCTCTGGGCCAGGGCGACCCGATCCGCCGAGACGGCGGAGACGTAGATCACGTCGACCCGGTCCCGGTGCCCCCAGTGCCCCTGGAGCCGCTTCATCACCGTGGTGTAGGGGGTCGCGACCGTGTCGTCCTGGTCCTGGCCCATCGTGCTCGATCCCTTCTTCTCGAGGACGCCCAGGACCCGGAAGGGGACGTTCCTGATCCGGACGATCTCGCCGACGGCGCCTCCCCTCGGGAACAGGCTGTCCGCGACCGTGCGCCCGAGGATGCAGACCTTCGCCGCCCCCTTGACGTCCGCCTCGCTGAACCAGGAGCCCTCCTCGAGGTTCCAGGCCCGGATGAGCGGCCAGTCGACGCCGACGCCCTGGATCTGCGTTCCCCAGTTCGTCTCCCCAGCGACGACCTGCCCGGAGGTCCGCTCGCCGGGCGAGACGTAGGCCACGGAGGGGCACTCCGCGCGGATCGCCTCGGCGTCCCCCGGGGACAACCCCGACTGCCCCGTGAAGATCCGCGCCCCGGACTGGGTCACCGCGCCGGGAAAGACCATGATGAAGTTCGTTCCGAGCGACGTGATGGACGCCTGGATCGCCGTCGAAGCGCCCGAGGCGACCGCGACGACGACGATCACGCAAGCGACGCCGATGATGATCCCGAGCATCGTCAGGGACGACCGCATCTTGTTCCTGAGGATCGCCTTGAGGCCGACCTTGACGATGTTCGCGGTCCGGACGAGCATCACCCTCATGGCCGCGCCCCCGCGCGCGGCTCCGGGGCGCGGACGCGCGCCCGCACCTGCTCGACCGGTCCGTCGCTGACGATCCCCCCGTCCCGCATCTGCACGATCCGCTTCGCGTGCACGGCGACGTCGTGCTCGTGGGTGATCAGCAGGATCGTCTTGCCCCGCTCGTTCAGCTCCTGGAAGATCGCCATCACCTCCTCGGAGGTCCGGGTGTCGAGGTTTCCGGTCGGCTCGTCGGCCAGGAGGATCGCCGGGTCGGTGATCAGCGCGCGCGCGATCGCCACCCGCTGCTGCTGCCCGCCGGAGAGCTGCGAAGGGTGATGGTGCTCCCGCCCGACCAGGCCGACCTGGGCCAGGGCGACCTTCGCCCGCGCGAGTCTCTCGTCCGAGCCGAGGGCGCCGTGGCCGTAGAGGAGCGGGAGCTCGATGTTCTCGAGAGCGGTCGTGCGCGGGAGGAGGTTGAAGCTCTGGAACACGAACCCGATCTTCGCGTTGCGGATCTCGGCGCGCTCGTCCGCGTCGAGCGCCTCGACGTCCACCCCGTCGAGCCGGTACGTGCCGGACGTCGGGCGGTCGAGGCAGCCGAGAAGGTTCATGAGCGTCGACTTCCCGGATCCCGAGGGGCCCATCACCGCCACGAACTCGCCGGCTTCCACGACAAGGTCGACGCCGTCCACGGCGAGGACCTCCGTCTCGCCCATCCGGTAGACCTTCCGGATTGCGCGGATCTCGACGAGGGGCCCCTTCAAAACGGCCTCCCCATGCCCGGCGGCCGCCCCGAGGAGCTCCCGACCCGAGCCGTGGCCAGGCCGACGACCACCCGATCTCCCTCCCGGACCTCTCCCTCGAGGACCTGCGTGAACTTCCCGTCCGAGATCCCGGTGCGGATGCCGGCCGGCCGGATCGCGTCGAGTCCGCCCAGGACGTAGACGGTCTGCATCCTCTTCGTGCTCGAGCCGCCGGCCGACGGCGCGAGCGCCGCCGCGGCGCCCCCGAAGCCCGGCCGGGCCTCCGCCGCGAGCAAGGTCCGCTGCTCCGGCGTCGGGCCGCCGTAGGATCCCGTCGCCCTGCCGCCCGCGAGCCGCCCGTTCCCTCCGTTCCCGGTCTCGTCGGTGGGGCGGAAGCGTAGCGCCGCGTTCGGGATCCGGAGCACGTCGGGCGCCACCGCCACCTCGATGGTGACGTTCGCCGTCATCAGCGGCCTGAGCTTCAGGTCGGGGTTCGGGACCTCGATGATCACCGGATAGGTGATCACGTTCTGGTTCGACGTCGCGTTGAGGCGGATCTGGGAGATCTCGGCCTGGAACTCCTCCTCCGGATACGCGTCCACGTTGAACCGGACCGGCTGGCCGACCCGGACGCGCCCGATGTCCGACTGGTCCACGTCGGCCTGGACCTGCATCTTCGTGAGGTCCTGCGCGATCGTGAACAGCGTCGGCGCCTGGAACGAGGCCGCGACCGTCTGGCCGACGTCGTACTGCCGCGCCACCACGACGCCGTCGATCGGGCTTACGATCTTCGTGTATTCCAGGTTCGTCTCGGCCTGGCGGAGGGCCGCTGCGGACTGCTCGACCTGCGCCCGGGCGGCCTCGTAGACGGCCTTCGCGGCGTCGTAATCGGACTGCGGGGCGAGGTTCTCGCGCAGGAGCCGCTCCTGCCGGTGGAACGAGATCTCTGCGTTCCGCATCTGGACCTCGTTCTGGAGGAGGTCCGCGCGCCGCTGGGCGACGATCGTCTGGAAGCTGGTCGGGTCGAGCTCCGCGAGGAGCTGGCCGTTTTTCACCTCGCTGTTGAAGTCCGCGTAGAGGCGGCTGATGATCCCCGAGACCTGGCTCCCGACCTGCACCGTGATCACCGCCGAGATGGAGCCGGTGGCGGTGACCGTCATCTTGACGTCGCCCCGGTCCACGACCTCCGTGCGGTACTTTTCCTCCCCGTTCTGCCTCTCGCGGCTCCAGTACCAGTAGCCGGCTGCCGATGCGGCGCCCAGCACGACGAGAAACCAAATCCCCCACCGCAGAGCTCTGTGCTTCGCCATGATCACCCTTCGGACGCCGGGAGCCGGGCCCTTCGTGCCTCGCCGCGGTTCCGCCCGCGCTCCGCGCCGCCGGTCGATGTATTCTTGCGCCGCGGGCGGAGCGCGGCAAGTGGCGACGGGCGGCGCGATCCGGGCCCCGGGGGGAGGATCGTGGACACGACGATCTCCGCCGTCCTGGCGTTTCTCGCGGGGGGAGCGCTCGGAGGGCTGCTCGTCCGGCTCGCGAGGGCCCGCGCGGAGCGGGAGGTGGCGGCCCGCGCGGCCGAGGAGACCGCCGGCCTCCGGGCCAGGCTCGAGGAGCGGACCGCGCAGGCGGCGCGGCTCGACGAGACGCTCGCCGAGAGGGGGCGGGCCGTCGAGACGCTCCGGGCGGAGGCGGCGGCGGCGCGGGAGTCGCTCGCGAAGCTCGCGGCGGAGCTCGAGGGAGAGCGGCGGTCGGCGGCGGAGAAGCTCGAGGTCGTGCAGCGGGCCGAGACTGCCCTCCGGGACGCGTTCCGGTCGCTCTCCGCCGAAGCGCTCCGGAGCAACAACGAGTCGTTCCTGCATCTCGCGAAGGAGTCCCTGGAACGTTTCCAGACGTCCGCGCGGGACGACCTGGCCGGGAGGCAGAAGTCGATCGGCGACCTCGTGACCCCCGTGCAGGAGGCGCTCCGGCAGGTCGAGGAGAAGCTCCGGGCGGTCGAAAAGGAGCGCGCGGGCGCCTACGAGGCGCTCAGGGAGCAGGTCCGCTCGCTGGGCGAAACCCAGAAGGAGCTTCGGTCCGAGACCGCGGGACTCGTCCGGGCCCTTCGCGCGCCGCAGGTCCGCGGGCGCTGGGGCGAGATCCAGCTCCGGCGGGTCGTCGAGATGGCGGGAATGCTCGAGCACTGCGACTTCGTCGAGCAGGAGAGCGCCGCGACCGAGGACGGGCGGCTCCGTCCCGATCTCGTGGTCCGGCTCCCCGGAGGGAAGCACGTCGTCGTGGACGCCAAGGCCCCGCTCGCCGCCTACCTCGAGTCGCTCGAGGCCGTCGACGACGCCGCGCGCGAGGCCCGCTTGAAGGATCACGCCCGGCAGGTCCGCGACCACATGGCCCGCCTCGGGGGGAAGTCTTACTGGGATCAGTTCCGGCCGGCGCCGGAGTTCGTCGTGATGTTCCTCCCCGGAGAGACGTTCTTCCAGGCGGCGCTCCAGCACGATCCGGGGCTGATCGAGTTCGGGGTCGACCGGTTCGTGATCCCCGCGAGCCCGACGACGCTGATCGCCCTTCTTCGATCGGCGTTCTACGGCTGGCAGCAGGAGCGGATTGCCGAGAGCGCGCAGGAGATCCGCGACCTGGGCGCCGACCTCTACGACCGCCTCCGCGTGATGGCCGGGCACCTGACGGGGCTCGGCTCGCACCTCGACAAGGCGGTGAGGGCCTTCGACGACGTGGCCGGCTCGTTCGAGCGGCGCGTCCTCGTCGCCGCCCGCCGCTTCCGCGAGCTCGGCTCGGCGACCGCCCGGGACATTCCCGCGGTGGAGCCGGTCGGGCGCTCGACGAGAAGCCTCGAGGCCGCGCCGGAGGAGAACGATCCGGGGGCGGGGCCCTAGCCGGGCGGCAGGTTCTGCTATTCTCGCGTCCCCATGAGCAAGCCGGGCCTCGAGGACCCCGAGCGGGTCCGCTTCGTGCTCGTCGGACCGCAGTCCGCGGGGAACGTCGGGGCC
This sequence comes from uncultured Acidobacteriota bacterium, assembly GCA_937864465.1. Classification (GTDB taxonomy): domain Bacteria; phylum Acidobacteriota; class Polarisedimenticolia; order Polarisedimenticolales; family JAIQFR01; genus CALMJU01. Next base: position 1,097 of record CALMJU010000010.1, on the reverse strand, counting down.
TCGGCGCGGGCGATCCGGAACGTCGGCTTCCTGCGGCTCGATCTCGTCGCTCCCGAGTGCGACCCGCTCTCCGAGGAGGCCCGGCGGATGGCGGTCGGGGCGGCGGGCGTGCTGGAATCCGCCCGCGTCCATGCCGACCTCGACTCCGCCCTCGGCGGGACCGTCGCGGCGCTCGGCACCAGCCGCCGACGGGGGAAGCGGCGGCGACCGAACTTCCGGCTCGACGAGATCGCTCCGCGCCTCCCGGACCTCGTCGCGAGGGGCGACATCGCCTTCGTGTTCGGCCGGGAGCACGCCGGGCTCACCGAGGCCGAGCTCGACCGGTGCACGCATCTCGTCCACCTCGCGGCTTCGGCCGAGCACGGCTCGTTCAACCTCTCCCAGGCCGTGCTGCTCGCCGCCTACACGACCCGGCTGGCCCTCGCGGGGCCGGTGCGCGCGAGGGCGACGGAACCGCTCGCCGACCACGAAGGCCGGGAGGTCGCCTACCGTCACCTCGAGGCCGCGCTTTCGGCCTGCGGCTTCCTCAAGAGGGACACTTCCGACGGCATGATGCGACGCCTGCGGCGGATCTTCGGCCGGGCGGAGCTCTCTCCGGGGGACGTCAAGATCCTCCGGGGAATCGCACGCCAGGTCCTGTGGCTCGCGCGCGAGTCGGGGCCCTCCCTCTCCGAAGAGGAGGGTGCGCGACCGCCCGCGCGCACCCGGGGCCGCGGGTGAGACCCGCGCACCCGGCCCCCGGGGTCCGGATCGAGGTCTTGGCGAGGGTGCGAAATCGAAGGCGGCGCTCCACGACCGCCGACGGGGGATAATCCAGAGCGTCGGACAGCGAGCGATCGCCAGCGAAGCTCGAGCGGCAGAGCGGCCGACCTGTAATCGGCAGGTACCCGGTTCGACTCCGGGCGCTGGCTCCGGCCGGGAGGTGGCGCAGCCCGGTAGCGCGCCAACTTTGGAGGTTGGTGGTCGCGGGTTCGAATCCCGCCCTCCCGACCAGCCCGAAAGAGGAAGCCGCAGGCAGCCGGTAGAAGCACGCCGTCGCGGTGTTTTCCTAACTGTGAGAAAAGCATCAGGCAGCGGCCCCTAGGTTTTGAGAATCA
>CALMJU010000009.1 GCA_937864465.1 uncultured Acidobacteriota bacterium | reverse complement strand
ACCTACGTCAACTTCCAGGGGCGGGCGCAGAGGGTCCGCCGCTGCCACCGGCCGAGGGGCGAGGGGCGGCCCGGATGGCGCGTCGCCTCCGACCTCGCGGCGGCCGCCGGGATCGCGGATCCCGGCTGGGCGTCGCCCGACGACGTCCTGCGGGCCCTCGGGGAGGCGGTGCCGGCGCTCGCGGGGCTCGACGCGGCGGCGCTCGGCCTCCTGGGCGCGAAGAGGGGATGACCGTGAGCGACCTCGTCTTCGACGTCATCGTGTCGCTCGTGAAGATCGGCGCCGTCATCGCCGTCCTGTTCACGGTGGTGTCGATCATGACCTGGGTCGAGCGCCGGCTCTCGGGCCTCATCCAGTTCCGATGGGGACCGAACCGGGTCGGGCCGCTCGGGCTCTTCCAGCCGATCGCCGACGGCGTGAAGTTCCTGATGAAGGAGGAGATCGTTCCGGCCGAGGCCCACAAGCCGGCCTACGTGCTGGCCCCGGCGATGGCGCTCGTGCCGGCCCTGTGCGCGTTCGCGGTGATCCCGTTCGGGCCGACGGTCGAGGCGTTCGGGAGGAAGGTACCCTTCGCGATCGTGGACATCGACGGCGGGATCCTGTTCGCGTTCGCGGCATCCTCTCTGGGGGTCTTCGCCATCATCACGGCGGGCTGGGCGTCGAGGAACAAGTACGCCCTCATGGGGGGCCTCCGGTCCTCCGCCCAGATGATCTCGTACGAGCTCGCCCTCGCCCTCTCCGTGATCGGGGTCCTGCTGGTGTCGGGGACGCTCCGGCCGATGGCGATCGTGGAGCGCCAGGCGGGGTGGTTCTGGAACTGGAACGCCTTCGCGGGCGGCTGGCAGATCCTCGGCTTCCTCGTCTTCATGATCGCGGGGTTCGCGGAGACGAACCGGGCGCCGTTCGACCTGCCGGAGGCCGAGTCGGAGCTCGTCGCCGGCTACCACACCGAGTACTCCTCGATGAAGTTCGCGATGTTCTTCATGTCCGAGTACATCAACATGACGACCTCCGCGGCGATGGCGGTCACGCTGTTCCTCGGCGGATGGCAGCTCGGCTTCCCGGTCCCGTTCTCCGGCTGGCCGCTGTGGGCGCTCCAGGTCGCGGCCTTCTGGGCGAAGGTCGGGGCGCTCCTCCTCTTTTTCGTGTGGGTGCGGTGGACGCTCCCGAGGTTCCGGTACGACCACCTCATGAACCTGGGCTGGAAGGGGCTCTTTCCCCTCTCCCTCGCCAACGTGATGCTCACGGCGGTGCTCGCGGCGCTCGGATGGGTGCGCCGGTGACCGCGGCGCCGCATCGAGGGTGAACGGAATGGAAGCGATCGCCTTCTATGTGCTGGCGGTCCTCGCGGTGGCCTCGGCGATCGTCGTGATCGTCCACCGCAACCCGGTCATGAGCGCGCTCGCGCTCGCGGTGAACCTGGTCACGATCGCGGGCTTCTACCTCGTCCTCCGGGCCCAGTTCGTCGCGCTCCTCCAGGTGATCGTGTACGCGGGCGCGATCCTCGTCCTCATCGTGTTCGTCATCATGCTCCTGAACCTCCGCGAGGAGCTCAAGGCCCGCTCGCCGGGCACGTTCCAGAAGTGGCTCGGTCCGATCCTGGCGCTCGTGTTCGCCGTGGTCCTGGGGCGCGCGATGCTGGCCCACGCGGCGCCGTCGTTCCCGGCCCCCGTCCCGGGCTTCGGGACTGCGGCGGCCCTGGGGATCGATCTGTTCTCCAGGTTCTACTACCCCTTCGAGGTCGTCTCGCTCCTCCTGGTCGTCGCCATGGTCGGGGCGGTCCTCCTGGCGAAGAGGAGGCTCTGATGGAGCCCCGGCTGGTCCTCGCCGTTTCCGCGGTCCTCTTCACGCTCGGGGTCCTCGGCGTGCTCTTGAGGCGCGGGGCGATCACGATCCTCATGAGCGTCGAGCTGATGCTCAACGCGGCGAACCTGGCGTTCATCGCGTTCTCGCGCCAGGCGGGCACCGCGGAGGGGCAGATCTACGTGTTCTTCGTGATGACGTTGGCCGCCGCGGAGGCGGCGGTGGGCCTCGCGATCGTCATCGCCCTCTTCCGGCTGAAGGGGACGACGGACGTGGACGAGGTCAGCCTCCTCAAGTGGTAGGGCGGGCCATGCTGAAGCTCATCGCGCTCATCCCCCTCCTGCCGCTCCTGGGCGTCGCCGTCAACGGCCTCTGGGGCGCGCGGATCTCGCGGCGCGCGGTCGGCCTTGTCGCGTGCGGCGTCGTGCTCGCGTCGCTCCTCCTCTCGGCGGGTGCGGTCTGGGAGCTCGCGAACCTCCCGCCGGGAGAGCGCCACACGGAGGTCTCGATCGGCACCTGGCTCCCGCTCGGCGAGGCGGCAGGCGTCTCCCGGCCGCTCCGGATCGACTGGGGGTTCGCCCTCGACCCGATCTCGGCGGTGATGATCCTGGTCGTCTGCGGCGTGGGCTTCCTGATCCACGTCTACGCCACGGGGTACATGGCCCACGAGGAGGGGTTCGCCCGGTTCTTCACGTACATGAACCTCTTCGTGTCCATGATGCTCACGCTGGTGCTCGGGTCGAACCTCCTCGTGATGTTCGTCGGATGGGAGGGGGTGGGGCTCTGCTCCTACCTCCTGATCGGGTTCTTCTACGACCGTCCGTTCGACGAGCGGACGGGGATGAGCTGCGCCGACGCCGGGAGAAAGGCCTTCCTGACCAACCGGATCGGCGACTTCGCGTTCCTGATCGGCGTGCTGTACCTCGCGACGACCTTCGGGACCTTCGGCTTCCGCGAGATCGCCGAGGCGGTGGCGCACGGGGGGCACGGCGGCGCGCTGCTCGCCGGGGTCGGGATCCTGCTCTTCATCGGGGCGTGCGGCAAGTCGGCGCAGATCCCGCTGTACGTCTGGCTCCCGGACGCGATGGCGGGCCCGACGCCCGTGTCGGCCCTGATCCACGCGGCGACCATGGTGACGGCGGGCGTGTACATGGTCACGCGGATGTCCGCGCTCTACGCCGCGGCGCCCGCGGCGATGGCGGTCGTCGCGGCCGTCGGAGCGATGACGGCGATCTTCGCCGCGACGATGGGCGTGACGGCGACGGACATCAAGAAGGTCCTGGCGTACTCGACCGTCAGCCAGCTCGGGTACATGTTCGCGGCGGCGGGCGTCGGGGCCTACGTGGCGGCGATGTTCCACCTGATGACCCACGCCTTCTTCAAGGCGCTCCTCTTCCTCGCGGCGGGAAGCGTCATCCACGGCCTCGCCGGCGAGCAGGACATCCGGCGGATGGGGGGCCTGCGCGAGAAGATGCCGGCGACCTTCCGGACGTTCGTCGTGGCGGCGCTCGCCATCGCGGGCATCGTGCCGCTCGCGGGGTTTTTCTCGAAGGACGAGATCCTGTGGGGCGCCTGGGCCTCCGGGAACCGGGGCGTGTGGCTCGTGCTCGCGACGACGGCGGGCGTGACCGCGTTCTACATGTGGCGGCTCGCGTTCCTCGTCTTCTACGGGAAGTTCCGGGGCGACGGGCACGCCTGGGAGCACGCGCACGAGTCCCCGCGGTCGATGACCGTCCCGCTCATCGTCCTCGCCGCGCTGTCGGTCGTCGGCGGCTGGATCGGGATCCCGAAGGTGCTGACGGGCTCCGTCGACCTGAACTTCTTCCACCGATGGCTCGCGCCGGCGGTGGCCGGGCCGGGCGCGCACGGCGCCGGGGAAGCCGCGGCGCACGGGGCGGGGACCGAGGTCGGCCTGATGGCGCTGTCCCTGGCGATCGCGCTCGCCGGGATCGGCCTCGCGTTCCTCGTGTACCGGCGGAAGGAGGGGAGCGCCGACAGGCTCGCCGTCGCGTTCGGCCCCGCCTACCGGACCCTCCGCAACCTCTACTGGGTGGACGAGCTGTACGACGCCGCGGTGATCCGGCCGTTCTACGCGCTGTCGCGCGGGTTCGCGGCGTTCGACCGCATCGTCGTGGACGGTCTCGTCAACGCGGCCGGGGTCGGCGCGGACATCACAGGGCAGGTGGTCAAGCTCTTCCAGACGGGCTACGTGAGGAACTACGCGCTCGTCTTCCTCGCGGGGGCGGTCGCCGTCCTCCTCTACCTCGCGTCTCTCTAGGGGTCGCCATGGCGGATTTCGACCTCGTCCTCGTGCTTCCCGCGACGGCGCTCGCGGCCTTCGCGCTGCTGACGCTCCTGTTCGCGCCCCTGTTCCGCGGCCAGGGGAGGGCGCTCGGGGGGGTCGGCCTCCTCGGCATCGCGGTGTCCGCGGCCGCGACCGCGAGACTCTGGCCCGCGGCGGGAGCGGGCGCCCGGATCGCCACGGCCGGCGGCATGGTCCGGGTGGACGCGTTCGGCCTGTTCTTCACGCTCGTGCTGCTCGCGATCGGCGCCCTGACGGTCGTGGCGTCGTTCCGGTTCCTGGAGCGGGAGCAGGCGGACCACGGCGAGTTCTACGCCCTGGTCCTCCTCGCCCTCGCGGGCATGGTCGTGATGGTCCAGACGACGCACCTCCTGATGGTGCTCGTCGGGCTCGAGGTGTTCTCCCTCGCGCTCTACGTCCTCACGGGCCTCACGCGGGGACGGGCCCGGTCGGTCGAGTCCGCGCTGAAGTACTTCCTGCTCGGCGCCTTCTCGTCGGGGTTCTTCGTCTACGGCCTCGCGCTGCTGTACGGGGCGGCCGGGTCGCTCGACCTGGTCCGGATCGGCGCCGCGGCGGCCTCCGATCCGTCGCCGATGCTCTGGATCGGGGCTGGGCTCGTTCTGGTCGGGCTCGCCTTCAAGATCGGCGTCGTCCCGTTCCACCACTGGATCCCGGACGTGTACCAGGGAGCGCCCACGAACGTCGCGGCCTTCATGGCGACGGCGACGAAGACGGCGGCCTTCGCCGTGCTGCTCCGGTTCCTCGTCGGCGCGTTCGGGCCGAGCCACGAGGCCTGGGCGCCTCTCGTGACCTGGCTCTCGATCCTCACGATGACGGTGGCCAACCTCGTCGCACTCGCGCAGACGAACGTCAAGCGGCTCCTGGCGTACTCGTCGGTCGGGCACGCCGGGTATCTCATGATCGCCCTCGTCTGCCGGCCCGAGGACGGGGTCCGCGCGATCCTCTTCTACCTCGTCTCCTACGCCTTCATGACGCTCGGCGCGTTCCTGTGCGCGGCCGCGGTCGGGCGCGGGGACGCTCGGAGCGAGCCGGGGTACGATCTCGGCTCGTGGGCGGGCCTCGGCTGGCGCCGCAAGGGCCTCGGCGTCGCCATGTCGCTCTTCCTGTTCTCGCTCGCGGGGATCCCCCCGACGGCGGGGTTCCTCGGCAAGTACGTGATCTTCCAGTCGGCCATGCGCTCGCACGAGTACCTGCTCGCCGTCGTCGGCGTCCTGAACGCCGTCGTGGCGGCCGGCTACTATCTCCGCGTCGTCGTCGCCATCTGGATGCGCGAGCCCGAGACGGAGGAGGAGCCGTATCCCGTGCCTGTTTCCCTCGCCGCCGTGCTCGTCGCCGCGGCGGCGGGTGTGCTCGTTCTCGGGCTCGTCCCGGGACCGCTCCTCGACCTGCTCGGCCGGTTGGCCGCGGGCCTCGTCTGAGAAGCGGGGCGCCGCCGGCCCCCGGATCGAGAGGAAGGCCTTCGAGAACATGAGCCCCTCCGCGATGCGGCCCGCGGTCGCGAAGTCGAGCCTCGCCGTCGCCTCCTGGCAGGAGTGCCTCCTCGTCCTCGTCCGGGCGCTCCACGATGCCGGAAAGGTCGCGACCGTGGACGAGCCTTACCGGAGCCTGCTCGAGCGCGAAGCGGTGGCGAGCACCGCCCTCGGCGGCGGGATAGCGCTCCCGCACGCCCGGACGCCGGCGAGCCCGGAGGCGACGATGGCGGTGGCGCGTCTCGTCCCGGCGGTGGACTTCCGCGCCCCCGACGGCGCGCCCGTGGACCTCGTCTTCCTGCTCGTCGGCCCCCCCGAGGCGCCCGGCGAGCACGTCCGGATCCTCGCCAGGGTCGCGCGCCTCGCCCAGCGCCCCTCGGTGCTGGAGGACCTCCGCGCCGCGCGCGACGACGATCGCTTCCGCGCGGTGCTGGAGCGGGAGCTGTAGGGGCGGGGAAGGTCAGGCCTTCCCGCCCCCTCCGATCGTCGCGAGCGTGGATCCGGTCCTCGCCGGCGCCGGGATGCGGAGCTCGCGGTAGCGCCTCCAAGCGGCGACCGCGCAGCCGATCCCGATCAGGAACGTGCCCAGCCAGAGGATCCCCATGAGCGGCTTCGTGCTCGCCTCGACGATCAGCGTCTCGGGAGTCGCCGCGATCGCGCCGCCGCCGGCGTCCAGCTCCACGATCCCTTCCTCGACGGACATCCTCCGAAGGGTCAGCGTCGTGCCGGGGAGCGTGGCCGGAGAGACCGGCGTGCCGCGGAGCTCGCCGTCCACCACGCCGAAGGGGAGGCGCACCGTCTCGCTCCTCCCGCCGCTCTCGATCCGCACTTCCGCGTCGACCGACATCCCGTGCCCTTCGCCGCCTCCGGTCTCGAACCGGAGGAACGTCAGCGTCGCGTCGCCGAGGGCGGCGGGCGATCCGCGCTCCAGCCGGAGGAGAGGGCCGGACTGGGGCACGTCGAGGCCGAGCGGGGACACATAGACGTCGCGCCCGGTCTCGCGGAGGATCGCCGGGAAGCGCATCGTCTGCGGGCGTCCCTCGGCGTCCTGCCCCTTGTGGTACATCCTCACGTCGAGCGTGACCTCGTCCTCGCCGGGGCGCAGGACGGCGACGCGCCAGCGGTCCCTCGGCTCGGACCCGTCCACGTGGCCGCGATAGGTCAGCGTCATCCCGAGGGTCTCGACCGGCCGCCCGATCGGGAGGCGCACCTCGCCGCCGCGGCCCCACCCGCCGCTCGCCGCGATCCCGACGAACATCAGCGCGAGGCCCAGGTGCGCGATCGGGGCCCCGGTCTCGAGCGGCCTCTTCGGAGCGTCCGAGACCAGTCGCACGGCGCTCGCAGCCGCCGCGAGGAGGGCGGCGAAGAACAGCGCCAGGGAGGCTACGCCGCGGTATCCGAGGGCCGCGGCCGCCGCGGTCGCGGCGGCGGCGACCGCGAACGAGAACGCCGTCTTCCTCGTCCAGGTCCTCGCGGGAGCCGCGACCCAGCCGAGGAACGGCGCGAACCCCAGGAGGAGGAGCAGGAGGACGTAGAGCGGCAGGTTCCAGCGGTTGTACCAGGCGGCGTCGTAGGTCCCCGGGGAGCCGAGGAGCGACGACGGGATCGGATAGGTCGTGCCGTAGAAGACGACGAGGGCCGAGACGACGAGGGTCGCGATCACGACGGCCAGCACGGCCGGCCATGCGATCTCGGGCTCGACGGGGGAGGCCGCGATTTGTCCCCGCCGGAGGAGCCCGAACGCCCCGGCCGCGAGGACGATCGCGAGGATCACGAGGAGCATCGCGTTGATCGGCGTGTCCCAGAAGCCGGTCTCGGCGGCGAACGAGTGCACGGAGAAGTTCGCGAGCACCCCCGTCCGCGTGAGGAACGTCGAGTACAGGACGAGCCAGTAGACGAGGATCGCGAGCGCGAGGTTCGTGCGCTTCAGGCCGCCGGTGGCGCGCTGGACGAGCAGGCCGTGGATCAGCGCGGCGCCGACGATCCACGGGATCAGCGAGGCGTTCTCGACCGGGTCCCAGCCCCAGTAGCCGCCCCAGCCGAGCGTCTTGTACGCCCAGAAGCCGCCGAGCACGATCCCGACGCCGAGCGAGAGAAATCCGACGAGGCTCCACCGCAGGGCCGGGCCGAGCCACCGCTCCTCCTGCCGCCGGAAGAGCGCGACGAGCGCCAGCACGCCGGGGATCGTCATCGCAGCGTACCCGACGAAGACCGCCGGGGGATGCGTCGCCATCCACGGATCCTGGAGCAGCTCGTTCAGCCCGAAGCCGTCGGCGGGGACCGGGCTCGCCAGCCGGAACGGGTTCCCCCCGGTGCGGGTGCCGGGGAGCTCGATCATGAGGCCGATGAGGAAGCCGATCGTCGGCAGGTAGAAGCTCATCACCGTCGCAGGCTCCCACGAGCGCTTCCGGAACAGGGCGTACCCCATGAGCGAGGCGACGAAGGCCCACAGGAGGAAGGTCCCCTCCTGTCCTCCCCAGAAGGCCGAGACGAGGTAGAGGAGCGGCAGGTCCCTCGACGAGTACCGCGCGACGTAGTCGTAGCGGAAGTCGTGCGAGAGGATCGCGACCATGAGGAAGACCGACGCGAGCCCGAGCACCACGGTCATCCCGTGGTACGCGAGGCGGAACGTCGCCTCGGCCCCCTCCCGGCCGCGGCTCCACCGCACCGCCGACACGAACGCGACGGCCGCCAGCGCGGCCGCCATCCAGATCGCAAGAGTTCCTGGCGTCATTCCCGTACGGTACAGGGTCAGACGTTACCAGCGCAACTGTTTGCGGCGTCCTTTCGTCGTATCTCGCAGGGGATCAAAGAGTTAGGCGTGTGGGTGTCGAACCTGGCCCCGTACCCGACTTGGGAAGATCAAGAGAACGAAGGACTTCTCTCTCGAAGGGTAACGTGGGTAACGTCTGACCCCGTTTCGGTTCCGCGCTAAACTAGGCAGGAAGGTCCTTCGCCACGGGGGCGAACTGGATTCGACGGGAAGGAAGAGGCGGGAGTAGCACGCCGAGGGCCACCTCCTCGTTAAACCGGTGGGTTTAAACACAGCCAACGACAACTCGCTGGCTTTCGCGGCTTAAGCCGTGACGTCTCCCCGGCGGCCCTCCCGAGGCGGCCGGGCGAGGCGACGACGAGTCGGGATGGTTCCCCGGCGACGCCCGTAACCGGGGAACGAGAACTACGGGCTGGCCGACCTCCCATTTGCCGCTCAGCGGGAGGCCGGCGAGATAAAACACGAGCCGGCTAAGCGTGTAGAAGCTCCCGTACGAACCTTTTCGGACGCGGGTTCGATTCCCGCCGCCTCCACCAACGCTTCTGCCTTGCGGGAGCGGTGCCTCCACCGAGA
>CALMJU010000008.1 GCA_937864465.1 uncultured Acidobacteriota bacterium | reverse complement strand
CGGTGGAGGCACCGCTCCCGCAAGGCAGAAGCGTTGGTGGAGGCGGCGGGAATCGAACCCGCGTCCGAAAAGGTTCGTACGGGAGCTTCTACACGCTTAGCCGGCTCGTGTTTTATCTCGCCGGCCTCCCGCTGAGCGGCAAATGGGAGGTCGGCCAGCCCGTAGTTCTCGTTCCCCGGTTACGGGCGTCGCCGGGGAACCATCCCGACTCGTCGTCGCCTCGCCCGGCCGCCTCGGGAGGGCCGCCGGGGAGACGTCACGGCTTAAGCCGCGAAAGCCAGCGAGTTGTCGTTGGCTGTGTTTAAACCCACCGGTTTAACGAGGAGGTGGCCCTCGGCGTGCTACTCCCGCCTCTTCCTTCCCGTCGAATCCAGTTCGCCCCCGTGGCGAAGGACCTTCCTGCCTAGTTTAGCGCGGAACCGAAACGGGGTCAGACGTTACCCACGTTACCCTTCGAGAGAGAAGTCCTTCGTTCTCTTGATCTTCCCAAGTCGGGTACGGGGCCAGGTTCGACACCCACACGCCTAACTCTTTGATCCCCTGCGAGATACGACGAAAGGACGCCGCAAACAGTTGCGCTGGTAACGTCTGACCCTGTACCGTACGGGAATGACGCCAGGAACTCTTGCGATCTGGATGGCGGCCGCGCTGGCGGCCGTCGCGTTCGTGTCGGCGGTGCGGTGGAGCCGCGGCCGGGAGGGGGCCGAGGCGACGTTCCGCCTCGCGTACCACGGGATGACCGTGGTGCTCGGGCTCGCGTCGGTCTTCCTCATGGTCGCGATCCTCTCGCACGACTTCCGCTACGACTACGTCGCGCGGTACTCGTCGAGGGACCTGCCGCTCCTCTACCTCGTCTCGGCCTTCTGGGGAGGACAGGAGGGGACCTTCCTCCTGTGGGCCTTCGTCGCCTCGCTCATGGGGTACGCCCTGTTCCGGAAGCGCTCGTGGGAGCCTGCGACGGTGATGAGCTTCTACCTGCCGACGATCGGCTTCCTCATCGGCCTCATGATCGAGCTCCCCGGCACCCGCACCGGGGGGAACCCGTTCCGGCTGGCGAGCCCGGTCCCCGCCGACGGCTTCGGGCTGAACGAGCTGCTCCAGGATCCGTGGATGGCGACGCATCCCCCGGCGGTCTTCGTCGGGTACGCTGCGATGACGATCCCCGGCGTGCTGGCGCTCGTCGCGCTCTTCCGGCGGCAGGAGGAGCGGTGGCTCGGCCCGGCCCTGCGGTGGAGCCTCGTCGGATTTCTCTCGCTCGGCGTCGGGATCGTGCTCGGCGGCTTCTGGGCGTACAAGACGCTCGGCTGGGGCGGCTACTGGGGCTGGGACCCGGTCGAGAACGCCTCGCTGATCCCGTGGATCGTCGGCGCCGCGCTGATCCACGGCCTGCTCGTCCAGCGCGCCACCGGCGGCCTGAAGCGCACGAACCTCGCGCTCGCGATCCTCGTCTACTGGCTCGTCCTGTACTCGACGTTCCTCACGCGGACGGGGGTGCTCGCGAACTTCTCCGTGCACTCGTTCGCCGCCGAGACCGGCTTCTGGGACACGCCGATCAACGCGATGCTCCTCGTGATCCTCGCGATCGTCCTCGCGGCCGGGGCGTTCGGGCTCCTCCGGCGGGGACAAATCGCGGCCTCCCCCGTCGAGCCCGAGATCGCATGGCCGGCCGTGCTGGCCGTCGTGATCGCGACCCTCGTCGTCTCGGCCCTCGTCGTCTTCTACGGCACGACCTATCCGATCCCGTCGTCGCTCCTCGGCTCCCCGGGGACCTACGACGCCGCCTGGTACAACCGCTGGAACCTGCCGCTCTACGTCCTCCTGCTCCTCCTCCTGGGGTTCGCGCCGTTCCTCGGCTGGGTCGCGGCTCCCGCGAGGACCTGGACGAGGAAGACGGCGTTCTCGTTCGCGGTCGCCGCCGCCGCGACCGCGGCGGCCGCGGCCCTCGGATACCGCGGCGTAGCCTCCCTGGCGCTGTTCTTCGCCGCCCTCCTCGCGGCGGCTGCGAGCGCCGTGCGACTGGTCTCGGACGCTCCGAAGAGGCCGCTCGAGACCGGGGCCCCGATCGCGCACCTGGGCCTCGCGCTGATGTTCGTCGGGATCGCGGCGAGCGGCGGGTGGGGCCGCGGCGGCGAGGTGCGCCTCCCGATCGGGCGGCCGGTCGAGACCCTCGGGATGACGCTGACCTATCGCGGCCACGTGGACGGGTCCGAGCCGAGGGACCGCTGGCGCGTCGCCGTCCTGCGCCCCGGCGAGGACGAGGTCACGCTCGACGTGAGGATGTACCACAAGGGGCAGGACGCCGAGGGACGCCCGCAGACGATGCGCTTCCCGGCGATCCTCCGCGAGACCGGGCGCGACGTCTATGTGTCCCCGCTCGGCCTCGACGTGCCCCAGTCCGGCCCTCTCCTCCGGCTGGAGCGCGGATCGCCCGCCGCCCTCGGCGACGCGACGCTGACGTTCCTCCGGTTCGAGACCGGAGGCGGCGAAGGGCACGGGATGTCGGTCGACGCGGAAGTGCGGATCGAGAGCGGCGGGAGGAGCGAGACGGTGCGCCTCCCCTTCGGCGTGGTGGACGGCGAGCTCCGCGGCACGCCGGTCTCTCCGGCCACGCTCCCCGGCACGACGCTGACCCTTCGGAGGATGTCCGTCGAGGAAGGGATCGTGGAGCTGGACGCCGGCGGCGGCGCGATCGCGGCGACTCCCGAGACGCTGATCGTCGAGGCGAGCACGAAGCCGCTCATGGGGATCCTCTGGCTGGGCACGTTCCTGATCGGGATCGGCTGCGCGGTCGCCGCTTGGAGGCGCTACCGCGAGCTCCGCATCCCGGCGCCGGCGAGGACCGGATCCACGCTCGCGACGATCGGAGGGGGCGGGAAGGCCTGACCTTCCCCGCCCCTACAGCTCCCGCTCCAGCACCGCGCGGAAGCGATCGTCGTCGCGCGCGGCGCGGAGGTCCTCCAGCACCGAGGGGCGCTGGGCGAGGCGCGCGACCCTGGCGAGGATCCGGACGTGCTCGCCGGGCGCCTCGGGGGGGCCGACGAGCAGGAAGACGAGGTCCACGGGCGCGCCGTCGGGGGCGCGGAAGTCCACCGCCGGGACGAGACGCGCCACCGCCATCGTCGCCTCCGGGCTCGCCGGCGTCCGGGCGTGCGGGAGCGCTATCCCGCCGCCGAGGGCGGTGCTCGCCACCGCTTCGCGCTCGAGCAGGCTCCGGTAAGGCTCGTCCACGGTCGCGACCTTTCCGGCATCGTGGAGCGCCCGGACGAGGACGAGGAGGCACTCCTGCCAGGAGGCGACGGCGAGGCTCGACTTCGCGACCGCGGGCCGCATCGCGGAGGGGCTCATGTTCTCGAAGGCCTTCCTCTCGATCCGGGGGCCGGCGGCGCCCCGCTTCTCAGACGAGGCCCGCGGCCAACCGGCCGAGCAGGTCGAGGAGCGGTCCCGGGACGAGCCCGAGAACGAGCACACCCGCCGCCGCGGCGACGAGCACGGCGGCGAGGGAAACAGGCACGGGATACGGCTCCTCCTCCGTCTCGGGCTCGCGCATCCAGATGGCGACGACGACGCGGAGATAGTAGCCGGCCGCCACGACGGCGTTCAGGACGCCGACGACGGCGAGCAGGTACTCGTGCGAGCGCATGGCCGACTGGAAGATCACGTACTTGCCGAGGAACCCCGCCGTCGGGGGGATCCCCGCGAGCGAGAACAGGAAGAGCGACATGGCGACGCCGAGGCCCTTGCGGCGCCAGCCGAGGCCCGCCCACGAGCCGAGATCGTACCCCGGCTCGCTCCGAGCGTCCCCGCGCCCGACCGCGGCCGCGCACAGGAACGCGCCGAGCGTCATGAAGGCGTAGGAGACGAGGTAGAAGAGGATCGCGCGGACCCCGTCCTCGGGCCGGCAGACGAGGGCGATCATGAGATACCCGGCGTGCCCGACCGACGAGTACGCCAGGAGCCGCTTGACGTTCGTCTGCGCGAGTGCGACGAGGTTGGCCACCGTCATCGTGAGGATCGAGAGCCAGGTCACGAGAGGCGCCCAGGCCTCGTGGCTCGGCCCGAACGCGCCGACGAGGAACCGGAGCAGCACGGCGAAGGCCGCCGTCTTCGTCGCCGTCGCCATGAAGGCCGCGACGTTCGTGGGCGCTCCCTGGTACACGTCCGGGATCCAGTGGTGGAACGGGACGACGCCGATCTTGAAGGCGAGCCCGACCAGAACGAGCCCAGCCCCGATCCAGAGCATCGGCGACGGATCGGAGGCCGCCGCGGCGCCGATCCGGACCAGGTCGAGCGACCCGGCCGCCCCGTACAGCAGCGCGAGGCCGTAGACGAAGAACCCCGACGAGAAGGCGCCGAGCAGGAAGTACTTCAGCGCGGACTCGACCGACCGGGCCCGTCCCCGCGTGAGGCCCGTGAGGACGTAGAGCGCGAGGGAGAACACCTCGAGCCCGACGAGCACCATCAGGAGGTGCGTCGTCTGGACCATCACGACCATGCCCGCGAGGGCGAGGAGGACCAGGGCGTAGAACTCGCCGTGGTCCGCCTGCTCCCGCTCCAGGAACCGGAACGACGCCACGACCGTCAGGGCGCCGATCGCGAGCAGCACGAGCGTGAAGAACAGGCCGAACGCGTCCACCCGGACCATGCCGCCGGCCGTGGCGATCCGGGCGCCCGCTCCCGCCGCGGGCCAGAGTCTCGCGGTCGCGGCCGCGGACACCGCGATGCCGAGGAGGCCGACCCCCCCGAGCGCCCTCCCCTGGCCGCGGAACAGGGGCGCGAACAGGAGCGTCAGCAGCGCGAAGGCCGCGAGCGCCGTCGCGGGAAGCACGAGGACGAGGTCGAAATCCGCCATGGCGACCCCTAGAGAGACGCGAGGTAGAGGAGGACGGCGACCGCCCCCGCGAGGAAGACGAGCGCGTAGTTCCTCACGTAGCCCGTCTGGAAGAGCTTGACCACCTGCCCTGTGATGTCCGCGCCGACCCCGGCCGCGTTGACGAGACCGTCCACGACGATGCGGTCGAACGCCGCGAACCCGCGCGACAGCGCGTAGAACGGCCGGATCACCGCGGCGTCGTACAGCTCGTCCACCCAGTAGAGGTTGCGGAGGGTCCGGTAGGCGGGGCCGAACGCGACGGCGAGCCTGTCGGCGCTCCCCTCCTTCCGCCGGTACACGAGGAACGCGAGGCCGATCCCGGCGAGCGCGATCGCCAGGGACAGCGCCATCAGGCCGACCTCGGTCCCCGCCCCGTGCGCCGCGGCTTCCCCGGCGCCGTGCGCGCCCGGCCCGGCCACCGCCGGCGCGAGCCATCGGTGGAAGAAGTTCAGGTCGACGGAGCCCGTCAGCACCTTCGGGATCCCGATCCAGCCGCCGACGACCGACAGCGCGGCGAGGACGATGAGCGGGACGGTCATCGACCGCGGGGACTCGTGCGCGTGCTCCCAGGCGTGCCCGTCGCCCCGGAACTTCCCGTAGAAGACGAGGAACGCGAGCCGCCACATGTAGAACGCGGTCACGCCCGCCGTCGTCGCGAGCACGAGCCACACGCCCCGGTTCCCGGAGGCCCAGGCGCCCCACAGGATCTCGTCCTTCGAGAAAAACCCCGCGAGCGGCACGATGCCCGCGATGGCGAGCGCCGCCACGACGAACGTCCGGAAGGTCGCCGGCATCTTCTCGCGCAGGCCCCCCATCCGCCGGATGTCCTGCTCGCCGGCGAGGCCGTGGATGACGCTTCCCGCCGCGAGGAAGAGGAGCGCCTTGAAGAAGGCGTGGGTCATCAGGTGGAACATCGCCGCCACGTAGGCCCCGACGCCCGCCGCCGCGAACATGTACCCGAGCTGGCTGACGGTCGAGTACGCCAGGACCTTCTTGATGTCCGTCGCCGTCACGCCCATCGTCGCGGCGAAGATCGCCGTCATCGCTCCGACGGCCGCGACGACCGCCATCGCCGCGGGCGCCGCGGCGTAGAGCGCGGACATCCGCGTGACCATGTACACGCCCGCCGTCACCATGGTCGCCGCGTGGATCAGGGCCGACACGGGCGTCGGGCCCGCCATCGCGTCCGGGAGCCAGACGTACAGCGGGATCTGCGCCGACTTGCCGCACGCCCCGATGAAGAGCAGGATCCCGACCCCGGCGAGCAGCGCGCCGCCGTGCCCCCCGTGCGCCACCGCCTCGGCGATCTCGCGGAAGCCGAAGGTCCCGAAGGTCGTCGCGAGGTACAGCACGCCGATCAGGAACGCGAAGTCGCCGATCCGGTTGGTCAGGAAGGCCTTTCTCCCGGCGTCGGCGCAGCTCATCCCCGTCCGCTCGTCGAACGGACGGTCGTAGAAGAACCCGATCAGGAGGTAGGAGCAGAGCCCCACCCCCTCCCATCCGACGAACATCACGAGGAGGTTCGACCCGAGCACCAGCGTGAGCATCATGGACACGAAGAGGTTCATGTACGTGAAGAACCGGGCGAACCCCTCCTCGTGGGCCATGTACCCCGTGGCGTAGACGTGGATCAGGAAGCCCACGCCGCAGACGACCAGGATCATCACCGCCGAGATCGGGTCGAGGGCGAACCCCCAGTCGATCCGGAGCGGCCGGGAGACGCCTGCCGCCTCGCCGAGCGGGAGCCAGGTGCCGATCGAGACCTCCGTGTGGCGCTCTCCCGGCGGGAGGTTCGCGAGCTCCCAGACCGCACCCGCCGAGAGGAGGAGCGACGCGAGCACGACGCCGCACGCGACAAGGCCGACCGCGCGCCGCGAGATCCGCGCGCCCCAGAGGCCGTTGACGGCGACGCCCAGGAGCGGCAGGAGGGGGATGAGCGCGATGAGCTTCAGCATGGCCCGCCCTACCACTTGAGGAGGCTGACCTCGTCCACGTCCGTCGTCCCCTTCAGCCGGAAGAGGGCGATGACGATCGCGAGGCCCACCGCCGCCTCCGCGGCGGCCAACGTCATCACGAAGAACACGTAGATCTGCCCCTCCGCGGTGCCCGCCTGGCGCGAGAACGCGATGAACGCCAGGTTCGCCGCGTTGAGCATCAGCTCGACGCTCATGAGGATCGTGATCGCCCCGCGCCTCAAGAGCACGCCGAGGACCCCGAGCGTGAAGAGGACCGCGGAAACGGCGAGGACCAGCCGGGGCTCCATCAGAGCCTCCTCTTCGCCAGGAGGACCGCCCCGACCATGGCGACGACCAGGAGGAGCGAGACGACCTCGAAGGGGTAGTAGAACCTGGAGAACAGATCGATCCCCAGGGCCGCCGCAGTCCCGAAGCCCGGGACGGGGGCCGGGAACGACGGCGCCGCGTGGGCCAGCATCGCGCGCCCCAGGACCACGGCGAACACGAGCGCCAGGATCGGACCGAGCCACTTCTGGAACGTGCCCGGCGAGCGGGCCTTGAGCTCCTCGCGGAGGTTCAGGAGCATGATGACGAACACGATGAGGACGAGGATCGCGCCCGCGTACACGATCACCTGGAGGAGCGCGACGAACTGGGCCCGGAGGACGAGGTAGAAGCCCGCGATCGTGACCAGGTTCACCGCGAGCGCGAGCGCGCTCATGACCGGGTTGCGGTGGACGATCACGACGATCGCCGAGGCCACCGCGAGGACCGCCAGCACATAGAAGGCGATCGCTTCCATTCCGTTCACCCTCGATGCGGCGCCGCGGTCACCGGCGCACCCATCCGAGCGCCGCGAGCACCGCCGTGAGCATCACGTTGGCGAGGGAGAGGGGAAAGAGCCCCTTCCAGCCCAGGTTCATGAGGTGGTCGTACCGGAACCTCGGGAGCGTCCACCGCACCCACACGAAAAAGAGGAGGAGCGCCCCGACCTTCGCCCAGAAGGCCGCGACCTGGAGCGCCCACAGCGGCCAGCCGGAGAACGGGACCGGGAAGCCGAGCTGCCATCCGCCGAGGAACAGCGTGACCGCCATCGCCGCGGAGGTCGTCATGTTGATGTACTCGGACATGAAGAACATCGCGAACTTCATCGAGGAGTACTCGGTGTGGTAGCCGGCGACGAGCTCCGACTCGGCCTCCGGCAGGTCGAACGGCGCCCGGTTCGTCTCCGCGAACCCCGCGATCATGAAGACGAGGAAGCCGAGGATCTGCCAGCCGCCCGCGAAGGCGTTCCAGTTCCAGAACCACCCCGCCTGGCGCTCCACGATCGCCATCGGCCGGAGCGTCCCCGACACCAGCAGGACCCCGATCACGGAGAGGGCGAGGGCGAGCTCGTACGAGATCATCTGGGCGGAGGACCGGAGGCCCCCCATGAGGGCGTACTTGTTCCTCGACGCCCAGCCCGCCGTGATGATGGCGAAGACCCCCAGAGAGGATGCCGCGAACGCGAACAGGATCCCGCCGTCGATGTCCACGATCGCGAAGGGTACCTTCCTCCCGAACGCCTCGACCGTCGGCCCGAACGGGATCACCGCGAACGCGCACAGGGCCGGCACGAGCGCCATCGCCGGGGCCAGCACGTAGGCCGGCTTGTGGGCCTCGGCCGGAACGATCTCCTCCTTCATCAGGAACTTCACGCCGTCGGCGATCGGCTGGAAGAGCCCGAGCGGCCCGACCCGGTTCGGTCCCCATCGGAACTGGATGAGGCCCGAGAGCCGGCGCTCGACCCAGGTCATGATCGACACCACCGTGAACAGGACGGCGATGACGGCGCCGATCTTCACGAGCGACACGATGACGTCGAAGACGAGGTCGCTCACGGTCATCCCCTCTTCGCGCCCAGGAGGCCGAGAGCGGCCGCGTCGAGCCCCGCGAACGCCGGCACCGCCTCCCCGAGGGCCCGCAGGACGTCGCCGGGCGACGCCCAGCCGGGATCCGCCATGCCGGCGGCCGCCGCGAGGTCGGAGGCGACGCGCCAGCCGGGCCGCCCCTCGCCCCTCGGCCGATGGCAGCGGCGGACCCTCTGCGCCCGCCCCTGGAAGTTGACGTAGGTCCCGTCCT
>CALMJU010000007.1 GCA_937864465.1 uncultured Acidobacteriota bacterium | reverse complement strand
GGCGGCTCGCCTCCCCGGCGACCGGCTGCAGGAGGCGCCGGGCCGCCGAGGCGTCGAGGCCCGGGAGGCGCCGCCCGACCACGGCGCGCGCGAGCGCGGCCACGTCGTCGGCCGTCCCGAACAGCCCCGCGTGCCCCGCGGCGCCGCCGAGGCCGTGCGCGTTCCCGTCGTGCACCTCGCCCCGCGGAATCGAGGCGCGCCAGGCGAACCCCTCGCCGTCCTCCCCGGCCATGCGGCGCTCGAACTCGGGCTCCGCCTCCGTCGCGGCCGCAGCCCGGAATCGCCCGCGCTCGGTCGCGAAGCCGATCGCGCCGAGCCCGAGGGGCCGCGACACGAAACGGTCGAACAGCGAGGGGAGGCGCTCCCCGGCCGCCCGCTCGACCGCGATCCCGAGGAGCACGTATCCGAGGTCGGAGTACAGGGTCGCTCCCGGCGGCGCCGCCCGCTCCTCGCGCGCGACGGCCCGCGCGTACCCCTCCGGCGTGGAGGCCCCGAGATAGAGCGGCCGCCAGGGGGGCAGCCCCGCCCGGTGCGCCCCGAGGTCGAGGAGCGGCGCCTCGGCCCACTCGCTCCCCGCCAGCTCGGGGAGCCATCGCCGGGCCGGAGCGGCGAGATCGAGCCTCCCCTCCCTCTCGAGAATGAGGGCGAGGACGGCCGTCGCCAGCGGCTTGGTGAGCGACGCGAGATCGTAAGGGGTGCCGGGGGCCGCGGCCTCCCGCGACGGAGCCAGGACCGCGTGTCCGACCGCGCCCGCCGAGAGCACGCGGCCCGCCGCCTCGACGCGCCAGGCGGCGCCCGGCATCGAGCCCGCCTCGACGCGGCCGCGCAGGAACTCCCGGACCGGATCGCCCTCGGCCGGGGCGCGGCCCCTCGCGCCCTCCGGACCTCGGGTCAACGGCAGACCCCGCGCTCCGACGTGCGGACGAAATCGAGGAAGTAGCGGATCTCCTCGAACCGCCCGAGCTCCCGCTCGATCTTCTCCATCGCGTCCTTCAGGAGCATCTTCGAGCGGAAGAGCGTCGCGTAGCAGGCCTTGATCGCCTCGATCGTCTCCTCGGGATATCCCTTCCGCTTCAGACCGACGAGGTTGATCCCGTGGGTGGTCGCGCGGTTGCCGACCGTGATCACCCAGGGGAGGGCGTCCTGGGTGACGACGGAGTAGCCGCCGATGAAGGCGTGGTTCGCCACGCGGCAGAACTGGTGGATGCCGGTGAACGCCCCGACGTTCGCGTCGTCCCCGATCTCGACGTGGCCCGCGAGGGTCGTCGCGTTCCCGAGGATCGAGCGGCTCCCCACGCGGCAGTCGTGCGCGACGTGGCAGTACGCCATGACGAGGTTGTCGTCCCCGATCGAGGTGACGCCTCCCCCGCCCGCGGTGCCCCGGTTGAGGGTCACGAACTCCCGGATCCTGTTCCGGCTCCCGACGACGAGGCGGCTCTCCTCTCCCCGGTACTTGAGGTCCTGGGGATCGCCGCCGATCGCCGCCATGGGCGCGACGACGTTGTCGGGCCCGAGCACGGTCCCGCCGCGGACCGTGACGTGGGACTCGAGCGCGCAGCGGTCGCCGATCTCGACGCCGGCGCCGACGACGCAGTAGGGGCCGATGCGCACCCCCTCGCCGATCCGGGCCGCCGGGTCCACGACGGCGCGCGGGTCGATCCGCGTCCCGGACGCGTCGCTCACGAGCGGTCCACCATCGCCGAGAAGATCTCCGCCTCGGCCGCGACCTCCCCCTCGACGTCCGCCACCGCCTTCATCCTGCAGGCGCGGGACCGTAGCCGGAGCACGTCGAGGGTCAGCCGGAGCCGGTCCCCGGGCACGACGACGCGGCGGAAGCGGGCGTCGTCGATGCCGGTGAAGTACACGAGCTTGGCGTGCCGGTCGGCGAAGTCGTGGAGCATCAGCACGGCCCCCGCCTGGGCGAGCGCCTCGATGATCAGAACGCCGGGCATCACCGGCTCTCCGGGGAAGTGCCCCTGGAAGAACGGCTCGTTGAACGTCACGTTCTTGATCGCGACGATCCGCTTGCCGGGGGTCATCTCCACCACCCGGTCGACCAGCAGGAACGGGTAGCGGTGCGGCAGACTGTCCAGGATCGCCTTGATGTCGAGCAACGATCAGCCCTCCCTCTCCCTCTCGAGCTTCTCGACCCGGAGCCTGAGCGCCCGGACCTCGGCCCGCAGGTCCGGAAGGCGCCGCAGCGCCGCCTGCGCCTTCTTCCACGCCCGGTGGTCGACCGCGGGGATCCCGGCGACGAACGAGCCTTCGGCGACGTCGTCGAACACCGCCGACTTGGCCGCCACGACGGCGCCGTCGCCGAGGCCGAGATGCCCGGCGACGCCGGCCTGCCCCGCGAGCACGACTCCCCGCCCGAGGCGGCTCGTTCCCGCGATCCCCGACTGCGCGACGAGGAGGCAGTCGGGTCCCACCCGGACGCCGTGGGCGACCATCACGAGGTCGTCGATCTTCGTCCCGCGCCCGATCACGGTGTCCCCGAGGGTCCCCCGGTCCACAGCGCTCTGGGCCCCGATCTCGACGTCGTCCTCGACGACGACGCGGCCCAGCTGCGGGACCTTGCGGTGCCTTCCCTTCGACGAGGCGAATCCGAACCCGTCCCCCCCGAGGACGACGCCCGCGTGCAGGATGCAGCGCGCGCCGACCCGCGTGCGCGGGTAGAGGACGACGCGCGCGTGCAGCACCGTGTCCTCGCCGATCTCCGCCCCCTCGCCGACCACGCTCCCGGCCCCGACCGTCGCGCGGTCCCCGACCGACGCGCCCGCGCCGACGACCGCGAAGGGGGCGATCGAGACCTCCGCCCCGAGCCTTGCACCCCCGTCCACGTCGGCGAGCGGCGACACTCCCGGGGTCCGCGGCGGGGCCGGGTGGAGGAAGTCGAGGAGCTCCGCGAGGGCGAGATAGGGCTCGGGCGCCTCGAGGAGGTCCTTGCCCGCGATCTCCACGCCGGGGCCGACGAGGACCGCCCCGGCCAGAGTCCTGCCCGCCGCCTTCCGGTACTTCGGATTCGTCAGGAAGGCGAGGTCCGAGGGGCCGGCGTCCTCGAGCGTCGCGATCCCGCCGATCCGGCGGGAAGCGTCGCCGAGGACCCGCCCTCCGACTCGAGCGGCGAGGTCCCCGAGCCTGTGCAAGCGCTCCTCTCCCGTCGCGAGTTCCCGGGCGGCGCCGAGGGCGGCGCCGCTACTTCTTCTCCAGCTCGGCCGGGGGGGCCGGCGCGGCCGGCGTCTCCGGCGGCGTGAGCCGGTTGAACCGGTCCACGATGGCGGTCGTGACGTCCAGGGACGGGCTCATGTAGGCGACCAGGCTCCGCTCGAGGATCACGGCGAAGCTCTCGTCGCGCCCGAACGACTCGACGACGGCCACGAGCTTGTCGCGGAACCCGTTTTCCGCCTCGGCGACCTCCATCTGCATCTCGCGCTGGGCGGCTTCCCGGGCCTGGCTGAGCTCGAGGGCCTTTTTCTGGATGTCCTTCTCCATCTCGCCGCGCTTCTCCGCGGAGAGCGAGAGCGACTGGGCCTGGAGCTTCTCCTGGATCTCCTGGATCGCCCTCTCCTTGGCCGAGAGCTCGGCCTGCTTCGCGTCCCGGAACGCGTTCAGCTTCGCCTGGATCCGCTTCCCCTCGGTGGTCTCCTCCGAGAGCCTCTGCGCGTCGAAGACGCCGATGCGGGTCGGGGCCGGATCCTGCGCCCGGACGGACGCCATCGCGGCAACCGCCGCGACGAGAGCCAAGATCGCGATTCGCTTCATCGACCTACCTTCCTTTCGCTCGAGCCGGGGCGCGCGCTCGGCGCCCGGCGCCGCTCCGGCCGGAGACTGTACCATCAGAAGCTGCGTCCGATCGAGAACATGAAGTTGCTCGTCCGGTCCTCGTTGATCTTCCGGAGCGGCCAGCCGTAGATCAGCCGGAGGGGGACCGGGAACACGGGCAGGTAGAAGCGCATCTCCAGCCCCGCGGAGGCGCGCACGTCGTCGAATCCCCACGGGGTGTCCTCGAAGAGCGAGTTCCCGACGTCGAGGAAGAACGCCGCTTCCACGGTGTCCCCCAGGGGGGCGACCCATTCTCCCTGCGCCAGGAAGTACCGATCCCCGCCGACCTCGACGAGGTCGTTCCTGTCGAGGATCCCGTCTCCGTTCCGGTCGAAGTCGTCGGCGGGCACGCCGGTCGGGTCCCGGATGATCTCGACGATGCGCCCCGCGTAGTCCAGCCGGACGAATCGCAGGGGGGTGACGGTGCGGGTCTCGAACACGCGCGGCCCCTGCGAGTCGCCCCCGATCCAGAAGCGCGAGAAGCGCGGGATCCCGTTGACCTCGGCGGTCGTCGGGTTCTCGTTCGAGCCCCAGGCCCGGATCTGGCCGGCCTCCGCGTGCAGGCCGAAGTAGGTTCTGAAGGGCCCCCGCTTGTAGCCCGAGTACTGGACCACCGGCTTCCAGAAGTCCGAGTCGCCCCCGATCGGGCCCCCGGCGAACTGCGCGAGGAAGTCGAGGGACCAACCGCGGGTCGGCCGGTAGGGGTTGTTGATCCGGAAGTACCCGTAGGTGGGAGTCAGGCTCGCGATCCGGTTCTCCGCGACCCCTCCGCTCACCGAGAAGCCGGTCGACTCCACGCGCTCGAAGTTGTAGCTCAGCCGGATGTTGGTGTAGTACCCGAAGCGGCGCCCGATGACGACGCCCAGCCCGTCGCTGCTGCTCTTGAGGGAGCTTCCGTAATCGTAGTCGCGGCGGAACAGGGAGAACCCGAGGTTGTTCGGCCGGCCCAGGAACCACGGCTCGAGGAACGAGACCGAGTACCGGGTGGCCCGGCCGCCGACCTGCGCCGACAGGGAGGTGACCTGCCCCCGGCCGAGGAAGTTCCGGGTCGAGAAGTAGCCGGTGAAGAAGGCGCCGTCGAGGCCGCTGTACCCTCCGCCGACCTGGATCTCGTTCCGGCTCTGCTCCTCCCCTTCCACGGTGATCCGCACGCGGTTCTCGCCGGGGAGCGGCTCGACGATCGGCTGGTCCTTGGCCTGGAAGTAGCCGAGCTGGTTGATCTTCGACACCCCGAGATCGAGACGGCTCCGGCTGAAGAGCTCGCCCTCCTGGACGGGCACCTCCCGCCTCAGCACCTTGTCCTGCGTGAAGGTGTTCCCGGCGAACTCGATCCTCGCTACGTAGTAGGGCTTGTCCTCGTTGATGGAGATCTGGAGGTCGGCGACCTTCGTCTCGGAGTTCCTCTGGCGCTGGTGGACCACGGTCGCCAGGTAGTACCCGCGGTCCCCGTACATCCGGGTGATCGCGTCCGAGGCCATCTTCAGGATCCCGATGTTGACGACGTCGCCCTTGCGGATCGGGACCATCGCGCGGATCCGCTCGTCGGTGAAGACGGTGTTCCCGGTGACGGTCAGGTCGCCGGCCCGGTACTGCGGCCCCTCGGCGATCTGGACCGTGAGCTCGACCCAGCGCTTGATCTTCGGCTCCGCCTTCTGCCGCTCCTTCTCCGCCTTCTTCCGAGCCTTCTCCTCCCGGGCTCTCTCCTTCTCGCGGCGCCTCGCGATCTCCTTCGGGGACAGCCCCTCTTCCTCGGACGGAGGCGGCGCCGCCTGGGCCGCGGAAGGCGCGGTCTCCTCGGCCGGCTTCTTCTTCGCCTCCTTCACGATCTCCCGCACGTCCACGACCGGGGGCCGGATGTCCACGTCGAGGTAGCCGTGGTTCTCGTACAGGTCGCGGATCGAGCCTACGTCCATCTCCCACTTCGCCGGGTGGTACAGGTTCTTGGCCGACCAGGGCCACCACCAGCGCCACGCCTGCGTCAGCTTGAGCTGGTCTTGCAGCTTGCGCGAGCTGAAGGCCTGGTTCCCGACGAACCGGATGCTCCGGATGCGCGTCTTCCCGCCGGGGCGGATCGAGAAATGCACGGCGGCCGTGCTCTCGGTCGGCCGGTCGAGGCGGTGCGACACCTGCGCGTCGAGGTATCCCTTCTCCCCCAGGTAGTCCCGGATCGCCGACTCGGCCTCGAACAGCCCCTTGAGGGAAAGCGGTTTCCCGACGTCGAAGCGGATCTTCTTCTCCTTCAGCCGGTCCTCGATCTGGGTGCGCGTCAGGACCTTGTTCTCCTCGTAGCTCAGCGAGGTGAGGACCGGGCGCTCCTTGATCTTGACGATGAGGACCTTGCCGCCCTGCGGTCCGTCCTCGGCCTCGATCGAGATGTCGCTGAAGACCCCGAGGCCCCACATCTTGCGGAACTGGGAGCGGATCTTGGCCGGGTCGTACGGGTCTCCGACCTTGACGCCGAGGACGTGGAGGACCGCGTCCCTGGTCATGCGGACGAGCCCCTGGACGTGGATCTCCTCGACCGTGGGGTCGGCGGCGCGGGGAGCGGGCACCGAGAGCGGAACCAGCGCGAGGGTCAGGGCGACGATCGCTTTCCTGAGGACGCGGCTCATTCGACCTTTCGCGCTCCGGCGCCGCGCCGGGCGTTTCCTCGTGGCTCCGCGTTCGGCTCGATCCCCCGGCGCCGCCGGGCGGCACCGAAGAGTCGCCATTCTACCTTCGAAGCGCCGGGAGCGCCCGGTCCCGGATCGGATTCCCGCCGAGCCCGCACCGCTTCAGGCGGGGGGCGCCTCGACGGGAGCGCGGAAGGCCGGCTGGCCCCCCTCGAGATGGACCTCGATCGGGCCCCCCTCGCCGAAGCGGCCTCGGATCAGGGCCTCGGAAAGCGGGTCCTCGATGTACCTCTGGATCGCGCGGCGGAGCGGCCGGGCGCCGTAGGACCGGTCCTGGCACGTCGTCTTCACCAGCCACGCGCAGACGTCGTCTCCGACCATGATCTCGATCCCCCGATCCCGGAGCGACGCGTTCACCTTGCTCACCAGGATGCGGGCGATCGCCTCGAGCTGCTCCTCGTCCAGGGCGTCGAAGACGATGATCTCGTCGAGGCGGTTCAGGAACTCCGGCGACAGCGTCTTCTTGACCTCGGCCATGACCAGGTCCCGGCGGTCCTTGAAGGCCTGCGCCCGGTCCTCGGCCTTGAACCCCATCCGCCCTCCGGTGCGGCCGACGTGCTGGGAGCCGATGTTCGAGGTCATGATCACCAGCGCGTTCTTGAAGTCCACGACCTCGCCGTACGCGTCCGTGATCATCCCGTCCTCGAGGACCTGGAGCAGGATGTTGAGCACGTCCGGATGCGCCTTTTCGATCTCGTCCAGCAGGATGACGCTGTACGGCTTCCGCTTGATGCGCTCCGTCAGCTGCCCCCCCTCCTCGTGCCCGACGTAGCCGGGGGGAGACCCGATCATCTTGGCGATGGCGTGCTTCTCCATGTACTCGGACATGTCGAAGCGGGTGAGCGCGCGGTCGGAGCCGAACAGGAACTCGGCGAGCGTGCGGGCCACCTCGGTCTTCCCGACCCCCGTGGGCCCCAGGAAGACGAACGACCCGATCGGGCGGCTCGGGTTCTTGAGGCCCGCGCGCGAGCGCCGGATCGCCCTCGAGACCGCGGAGATCGCCTGGTCCTGGCCTACGATGTGCCGGTGGAGGTACTCCTCCATGTTGAGGAGCTTGTCCATCTCCTCCTCGGCGACCGCCTGAACCGGGATGCCGGTCCACCGGGCGATCACGTCCTCGACGTCGGCCCGGCTCACGTCCAGGATCCGGTTCGACTCGTCCTCGTAGCGGCGGTTCAGATCGTCCGTCCGGCGCCGCAGCGTCACCTCCTGATCGTGATAGGCGACCGCCTCGTCGAAGTCCTTGCGGGCCAGCGCCCCCTTCATCCCGTCGACGGCGCGCCTCAGCTCCTGCTCCGTCTTCTTGATCTCCGCGTAGGAGATCCGCTTCGCGAGCTTGACCCGCGCCCCGGCCTCGTCCAGCACGTCGATCGCCTTGTCGGGGAGGAACCGGTCGGTGATGTACCGGTTCGACTGGTACACCGCCGCCCGGACCGCCGCCTCGGAGTAGCGCACGCCGTGGAACCTCTCGTAGCGCTCCTTCACGCCCTCCAGGATCGTGTAGGTCTCCTCCTCGGTCGTCGGCCGGATCGCGATCGGCTGGAACCGGCGGACGAGGGCCCGGTCCTTCTCGATGTACTTGTGGTAGTCCCTCGGCGTCGTGGAGCCGATGCACTGGACCTCGCCGCGGGAGAGCGTCGGCTTCAGGATATTGGCCGCGTCGAGGGAGCCCTCCGCGGAGCCGGCGCCGATGAGCGAGTGGATCTCGTCGATGAAGATGATCACGTCGTCGGAGCCGGTCAGCTCCGCGATGATCCCCTTGAGGCGCTCCTCGAACTGCCCGCGGTACTTGGTGCCCGCGACGACGAGCGAGAGATCGAGAGCGAGGATCCGCTTGGGGAGGAGCGACGGCGGAACCTCGCCGTCCACGATCCGCGTGGCGAGCCCCTCGACGATCGCGGTCTTCCCCACGCCCGGCTCCCCGAGGAGGACGGGGTTGTTCTTGCGCCGCCGCGAGAGGACCTGGATGACGCGCTCGAGCTCCGCCTCGCGGCCGATCAGCGGATCGAAGACGCGGCGCCCCGCGAGATCGGACAGATCGCGCGCGAACTCGTTGAGGAACGGCGTCTCCTTCTTTTTCCTGGGGAGGGCGCGGCGCTTGAAGATGGCGACGGCGTCCTCGCGGACCGCGTAGAGCCGCATGCCGCGCTCGGCGAGCATGCGCGCGGCCGACGCGTCCTCCATCCGCAGGAGGCCGAGGAGGAGGTGCTCCGTGCCGATCTGCGGGTGCATGAGGCGCTCGGCCTCCTCCTCGGCGAGCTGGAGCACCCGCTTCGTGTCCTCGCCGAAGGGGACCTCGACGCTCGTCGAAAGCTTCTCGCGCGCCGGGGCTCCGCGCTCCAGCTCCGCCTGCAGGAGGTCCATCGAGACGTTCGCGCGGGTGAACAGCTCGCGGGTCGTCTCCTCGCCCTCCTTGAGGAGGCCGAGGAGCACGTGCTCCGTCCCGATCGTCCTCGCCCCCTGCTGCGCGGCCTCGTAGCGGGCGAGGAAGAGGATCCGCTTCGCCTTCTCGGTGAACTTCTCGAACATCGCCCGTGCGCTCCCGGCCGCGTGGCGGCCCGGTCGGATGCCTCGGACTATAGCATAGCGTCCGGAGCGGTCGGGCGCCGGTGGCGCGGGCCGGGGAGCGGCGATCACGCACCCGGAGCGGTGCTCCCCTCCCCCTCGAAGTACCCGCGCACCTCCGTCTCGCCGAGCGGCCGCAGTCTTCCCTCCTCGAGCCTCAGCACGCGGTCGCAGCCGCGCGCCAAGCGCTCGCTGTGGGTGGCGACGACGAGGGCGAAGCCGCGCTCGCGCTGCAGCTCGCGCAGGAGGGCGAAGACGGCGCTCCCGGTCGCCGGGTCGAGGTTGCCGGTCGGCTCGTCGGCGAGGACCAGCGCCGGGCCGGGCGCGACCGCGCGCGCGATCGCGACCCGCTGCTGCTCCCCCCCC
Organism: uncultured Acidobacteriota bacterium; assembly: GCA_937864465.1. Classification (GTDB taxonomy): domain Bacteria; phylum Acidobacteriota; class Polarisedimenticolia; order Polarisedimenticolales; family JAIQFR01; genus CALMJU01. The sequence goes on along the minus strand of CALMJU010000007.1, from coordinate 8,687 downwards.
GAGAGGGCGCCCGGGACGTGGTGCGCCCGCTCGGCGAGGCCGAGCCGCCCCAGGATCTCCCGCGCGCGCTCCTCGGCCCCCGCGAGCCTGCGGCCGATGCGGAACGGCATCACGACGTTCTCGATCGCCGTGAACTCGGGCAGGAGGTGGTGCATCTGGAACACGAACCCGACATGCCGGTTCCTGTAGTCCGCCACCTCCGCCGACTCGGCGCCCAGGATCTCGCGCGCCCGGAACCGGAGCGACCCGGAATCCGCGCGGTCGAGCCCGCCGAGGAGGTGGAGGAGCGTGGACTTCCCGACGCCCGACTCCCCGACCACCGCGACGGCCTCCCCCTCTCCGAGGTCGAGGTCGAGCCCTCGCAGGACCTCGATCCGGCGCGGACCGCTGGGGTAGCTCTTCGCGAGGCCGCGGGCGGCGAGGAGAGTCTCATTCATGGCGGATCGCCTCGACGGGATCGAGCCGGGCCGCCTTGAGCGCGGGGTAGACGGTCGCGAGGAGCGATACGGAGAGCGTGAGCGCTGCGACGAAGAGCGCGTCCTGGAATCGCAGCGCGAACGGCACGTGCGTGATGTAGTACACCTCCGGGTCGAGCTGGATCCACCGGTAGGTGTCCGCGCACCAGGCGAGCGCCGCCCCGAGGACGAGCCCGAGGGCGGTTCCGACGATCCCGATCACGAGCCCCTGGAGAACGAACACGAGCGCGATCCCGCGGGGCCTCGCCCCCATCGAGGTCAGCGTCCCGATCTCCTTCATCTTGTCCGCCACCATCAGGATCAGCGTCGAGACGATGTTGAGCGAGGCGACCACCACGATGAGCCCGATCGCGAGGAACAGGATCACCTTCTCGGTGTTGAGCGCCTTCAGGAGCTCCCGGTTCTGCTCGAGCTCCATGAGGTCCACGACCATCCACTCGCCGCCGAGCGCGTCGCGGAGCGACCCCTTCACCCGTTCGAGATCGCGGAAGGCCTCGAGGCGGACCTCGACCCACGACGCCCGGCCGGGCTCGTCGAGCAGCCTCCGCGCCGTGTCGATCGCGACGTAGGCGCGCTCGGCGCTCAGGGGGAACGCCTCCGTCCGGAAGGTCCCCGCGACGCTCAGGACGCGGCTCCTCGGGATCGGCGCAAACGGGGTCAGCGACACCTTCGGCACGAGCACGCGAACCCGGTCCCCCTGCCGCACGCCGAGCCTCGCGGCCAGCTCCTCCCCGAGCACGATCCCGTCGCGTCCCCCCGTCTCGCGAGCGAGCCCCGCGAGCGGGTCGTCCCGCTCCCAGCCGAGCACCCGCCCGTGGCACGAGGGGTCGATCCCCTCCAGCTCGACGTACGCCGGGCTCCCGAGGATCTCGTTGACGATCATCGCGCGGCTCAGGAGCACGGGCCCAGCAGCGCGCACCCCCGGCTGGGCGCGCAGCTTCGAGACGATCCCGTCCACCCCGCCGAAGGTCGGGGCCGTCGCGCCGACGACCGTGAGGTGGGAGCTCCCGCTGAGGATGCGGGTCCTCACGTCCTGCTGGAAGCCGGTCATCAGGGCCAGCGCGACGACGAGGGCCGCCGCTCCCACGGTCACCCCGGCCACCGAGATCAGCGTGATGACGGAGAGGAACGTGCGCCCCCGGTGGAACCTCAGGTAGCGGAGCGCGAGGTACGGCTCGTACGGGAGCGGCACGGCCGCCTCAGGGCTCCTGGGTCCGGCGCGTCGCCGACCACTGGCCGCTCGCCCCCCCCTCCGCCGCCACGTCGTAGCGGAGCCACGTGCCGCGGATCTGCGTCCCGTCGGCGGACAGGTACCCCTCGAACTCTCCCGAGCGTCCGAGCTTCGAGTCGATTCTCTCGAGGTACACCTTCCGGTTGACGAGCGTTCCCCGGAGGCTGCCGCTCCACCCCCCCTCCAGGACGTACGTCCCGCTGACGATCGTGCCCGCCTGGGTCAGCGCGAAGGTCCCGCGCTGCCGGATCGGGAAGAGCTGGACGTCCCACTGCGCGGTCAGCGGTCCCGCCGCCTCCGCCGCGCGCGTGCGGAGCTCGTTCGCCCGCTCCTCGAGGAGATCGATCCTGTGCATGCGCTCGCGGATCCTCTCGATCACGGAGCGCTCCGCGGCGAGGAGGGCCGAGCGCTCCCGCTCCCCCGCGTCGATCTGCGAGAAGACGTCGTCGATCGCCTGCGCCGCCTGCGCGTCCTCCCGGAGCAGCGCGGCGTCGAGGGCGGAGTACAGCTCCTGGAGCTTCGCGGTCGCCTGCGTGCGGTCGGCCGACGCCTTCTCGAACGCCGTGAGGTCCTCCTGCAGGAGGGCCTTCTCCACCGAGATGGTCGCGTCGAGCGCTTCGGCCGCTCCCGGAGCGCCCTCCGCCCGGGGTGCCGCTTCCTGCGCGCAGGCCGTCCCCGCCGCGAGCCATAGCGCCGCGGCCAGCCCGAGAGCCGCCGCGAGCCGGAGATTCCTCATCGCTTCCCCTCCGAGACGCCGAGATCCGCGAGCGCCGCCGCCGCGCTCACGGCGCGCTCGGCCGACGCGCGCCCCGCCGCGCCCGCGATCGCCCAGATCCAGTATCCGCCCAGGCCGTCTTCCACGACCTCGCAGACGTCGGTCCGCCGGTCCTCGGGCGCTCCGAGGGGAGTCCACTTCGAGCCGGCCGCTGCGAGCCGCACGCCGCCGCCCGCTCCGAAGATCGCCCGGACGCCGTCGACGGTCGAGGCGGAGGCGAGGTCGAGCCTCAGGCTGAGGGCGTGGCCGTGGAAGACCGGGACCGCGACGCACCGCAGCGCGAGCCTTCCCCCGGGCCACCCGAGGAGGGAGGCGACCTCGCGCGCGATCCGGCGATCGAGATCCGCCTCGTCCCCCGGAAGCCGGGCCTGCGGGATCGCGTTGAAGGCGAGCTGGCCCCCGAACACGTCGCGCGGCGTCCTCTCGAATCGCAGGAGCCGCACGGTCTGCTCGCGAAGCTCCTCGATCCCCGCCTCTCCGAAGTCGGCCGCGGGCCTCAGGATCATCGCGGTGGCCCCGCGCAGGCCGAGCGCCCGGTCGATCGGACCGAGGAGGTCCGCAAGAACGATCGAGAGCGGATGCGCGACCGGGAGGAGCCCGGCGTCCCCCCCTCGGACCGGCCCGGCCGCGGATCCGACGAGGGGCCCGCCGTCCGGGCCGGCGTACACCCCGGTCATGTCGAGGACGAGGCAGCCGGGGCCCGCGAGCGCCGCGATCGCAGCCGCCTGCGCCGACACCTCGCATAGGAAGACGACCTGGTGGAGGCCGACCTCGTCTCGGTCCGGCGGCTGGATCAGCCGGGCCTCCCCGGCGTACTCGCTCAGGACGGCGCCGCCTCCTCCGGCCCCGAACAGGTCCACGCGGGGGCCGGGGACGCCGGCCGCCGCAAGCGCCTCGCGGACGAGCGAGCCCGCCGCCGTCGCCGCGCCGACGACGGCCACCGTCGCCGGCCCCGCGCCGTCAGGGAGATTCCGGGCCATCTTGCGGGACCTCGTCGGGATCGGAGCGCCTCACGGCGGCTCGCAACCCCCTCCGCTCCACGAGCGACACGGCGAGGGCGGCCAAGCCGGACACCAGATAGGTCGCGCTCATGACGAGAAGGGCGCCCTTCGGATGGGTCATGACCGCGACGAGGCCCGCCGCGAGCGGGAGCACGACGGTGTATGAACGGCGATTCCTCAGGTCGAGATCCTTGAAAGATCGGTAGCGCACGCGGCTGACCATCAGGAGCGCGACGGCCGCCATCGTGAGCGCCAGCCCGCCCGAGATCCAGCGTTCGGTAGGGATCTCGGGGAACGCGAAGGCGATGGAGGCGATGGACACCGCGGCGGGAGGCGACGGGAGGCCGAGGAACCAGCGGCGGTCGACCGAGCCGTGCTGGATGTTGAACCGGGCGAGCCGCGTCGCCGCACAGATGACGAAGAGGAACGCCGTCAGCCAGCCGAGCCGGCCGAGCGGGAGGAGCGCCCACCGGTAGGCGAGGAACGCCGGCGCGACGCCGAACGACACGATGTCGGCCATCGAGTCGAACTCAAGCCCGAACTCGGACGTCGTGTTCGTCAGCCGCGCGATCCGCCCGTCGAGGCCGTCGAGGATCGCGGCCGCCACGATCAGGATGGCGGCCCGATCGAACCGGCCGCGGGAGACCTCGACGAGGCTGAAGAAGCCGCAGAACAGGTTGGCGATGGTGAAGCAGGCGGGGAGGATGTACGTCCCCCGCCGGAAGCGGTGGCTCTCCCGCCGCAGTCGCGGCCGCTCCGGTCCCGTCATGGTCCGTCAACTATACCGATTCGCGGGCGGGAGCGCGACGAGGACGGTCTCGCCCGCGACGACCCGGTCGCCGACCCGGACGAGCGGCGCGGCGCCCGGCGGGACGTCGAGATCGACGCGCGAGCCGAAGCGGATCAACCCGACGCGCTCTCCGGCCGAGACCCCGACGCCCGGGGAGACCCGGCAGACGATCCGCCGCGCGACGAGGCCGGCGACGAGGACGAACCGGACCCGGCCCCCCTCCCCCTCGACCACGATCTCGGTCCTCTCGTTGTGCTCCGAAGCGGCGTCCCGGAACGCGGAGACGAAGCTGCCGGAGCGGTGCTCGACCGAGACGACCCGTCCCGCGCACGGGCTCCGGCAGACGTGGACGTCGAAGACGTTCATGAAGACCGAGATCCGGTCCGGGCCCGCCGCGATCACTCGACCGTCCGCGGGGCAGAGGAGCGCTCCCGGGCGGTCCGGAGGGCGGCGCTCCGGGTCGCGGAAGAACTGGGCGACGAACGCGAGGAGGGCCGCGGGGACGAGCGCCGCCCAGGGAGACCACCAGGCCGCGGCGGCGGTCGCCGCCGCCAGCGCTCCGAGAAACGGCCAGGCGTCCCGGTCGAGCTTCACGCTCCGTCTCCTTCCGGCGCGAGCTTCGCGGTCATCAGGATCGCGTCCTCGTGCGTGTCCCGATAATACCCCTTGCGGCGGCCGACCTCCTCGAACCCGTGGCGACGGTACAGGGTGCGCGCGACCTCGTTCGAGGGCCGGACCTCGAGGGTGGCCTCGGCGCACCCCTCCGACCTGCCAAAGTCGAGGATCCAGCGTAGGAGCCGCGTCCCGAGCCCCCGGCCGCGCCAGTCCGGATGGATCGCGATGTTGTTGATCTTGAGCTCCTCGTCGAGGGCCCACAGGCACGCGAACCCCACGACGAGGCCCGAGGTCTTCACGACCACGTTCCAGGCGTACGGGTTCTCGTGCATCTCGAACCGGAAGCTCTCCCGGCTCCACGGGACGGGGAACGACGCCTCCTCGATCGCGAGCACGCCGTCGAGGTCCGTCTCTCGCATCGGAGAGATCTCGAACTGCCGCGGGTCTCGCCGGCGTGGGTCGTCCGTCATCCCCGGCCCCGTCCGGTCAGCGCGCCCCGCCGAGCTCCGCGTCCGGCGGCCGCAGGTAGCTGGGGGCGAGCCCGTCTCCGTCGCGAGCGCCTTCCGCCAGCCGCGCGAGGGCCAGACGCCCCGCGGCCGCGGCGACCGAGGCCGGCGGCCGTCGAACCACCCCGCGGAGGCCGGCCGCCGCCAGCGCGGCCGCGTCGGCGCCCGCCCCGAACACGACCGGCCCGGCGCCCGCCGGGATCCCCTCGAGTGCCCGCGCCGCCGGGCCCAGCCATGGCGCCACGATCTCGACGGGCGGGCTCGACGCAGGATCGTAGCGGGCTCCGAAGACCTCTCCCCGGCCGGCCGGCAGGAGCGGAACCCGATCTCCTTCCGCCGGACCGAACGCCTCGGCCATGGCCTGCAGCGTCCCGATTCCGACGCAGGGGCGCGCCGACGCAAGGCCGAGACCGCGCACGGTCCCGAGCCCGACGCGGATCCCCGTGAACGAGCCGGGTCCGCGGGTCGCGGCAAAGGCGTTCACGGACGCGACCGGCCACCCTGCCTCCTCGAGAAGCCGCTCCAGGAGCGGCAGGAGATGCGCCGCGTGCGAGTCGCGCACGAGCAGGCCGGCCTCCGCGACGGTCCTCGCTTCCGGGAAGGCCTCGCCTCCCTCGACGAGCGCCAGCCCGCCCCACCACGTGGACGTGTCGATCGCGACGAGTCGAATCACGGACGGTCCGGCCCGCGCCCCGCCTGCAGCTTCTCGAGGAAGGCGAGCAGGTCGCCCTCGCCGTCGCCCCAGTCGAGGTCGAAGGCGACGCCGACGTCGAACCGCTCGTGGGCGGCGAGAGCGGGCACCTCCTCCTCGTCACCGGCGAGAGGCTCCGGGATCTCCTCGAGGCGCACTACGCGCCCCCGCAGGCGAGTCGTCTCGGAAGAGGCCTCGCCGGCCGCCCCGCCGATGCGGATCTCGATCTCCTCCCCGACGTCGACCTGCTCGGGGCTGCGGAACACTATGCCGTTGCGCGAGAGGTTCCTCGCGACGGCCGGCCCGGGCAGGCGCGGCGCGACGACCTCGACCTCGACGCGAAGCGGATCGACCTCGAAGCGCAGGAAGCGGCGGCGCTCGGGGCTCCAGGCCTGGACGGCGTTCTTCCCCTCCGCCTTCGCCCGGTAGAGCGCCTGGGCCGCCCGCTCCAGCAGGCTCTCGGGCGCCCGGGCGTCCTCCGGGTAGCAGGCGATGCCTGCCGAGACCGTCAGCGCGACCGGGCGGCCCGAGACCTCCCGCTTCCGGAAGTGCGACTCGACCTCCCACCGGAAGCGCTCGGCGACGAGGAGCGCCCCGTTGCGGTCGGTCTCCGGCAGGATGAGCGCGAACTCGTCCTCCCCGGGACGGGCGACGACGTCGATGTCCCGGATCTTGTTGCGCAGGAGGATGCCGGTCTCTCTGAGGATCCGGTCGCCGACCAGGTCCCCGAACTCGCGGTTGACGCGCGCGAAGTCGTCCAGGTCGAAGAGCGCAAGGGGGACGGAGAGGCCGTAGCGCTTCGCGCGCCGGAGCTCCCCCTGCACCTCCGAACGGAACGCCCGCTCGCTCGCGAGCCCGGTCAGCACGTCCACCGAGGCGCTCCGCTGCTCGTCCTCGAAGAGCTCGAGGTCGATCAGGATCGGCTGGGAGAGCCTGCGGTTGACGTTCAGGAAGTAGTCGAGCAGCGCGACCCTGAGCCCCGCGTCGCGCCCGAGCGCCTCGGCCATCCTTCGGCGATGGGCGAGGATCCCCTCCCAGTGCGCGCGGGCCTGGCCGTCCTCGAACGCGAGCTGCGTCAGCACGAGCAGGAGGGCCGCGTGCGCGGACACCCCGGTCTCCTGCGTGATCGAGTCGAGACGGGACAGCAGCCGCTCGGCGTTGCGCGTGTCCTCCGAGAGCGCCTCGAACAGCTGCTCGCGCAGGCGATCGGCTTCCTCCCGGGTGATCAACGCGCGCCCCCTCGCCCCGCCCTCGCGGCGGGCCGCCGCGGGCCCTCGGCCTGCGCGGCAAGGCACTCCTCCGGAACGAGGCGATCGAAGGCGACCCCGATCCGGAAGCGCGACCCGGAGCCGGACGCGGATTCGACGCGCACGACCCGGCCCGGGACGTCCCAGCCGTCCGAGCGCGACTCCTCCTCGCCGCGTCCCAGGTGAACCCGGACGGGCGAAGCCGGCGGGAGCGGGTCCGCCGTCTCGATGAGCACCCCGTTCCGGCTGACGTTGACGGCGGTCGCCCGGGAGGCCCCGCTCTCGCCCTCCCCCTCGACGCGCACCCGAGCCCCCCCACGCGCCGGGAATCGCACCCAGCGGCGCTTCTCGTGGTGGAAGAGGGTGATGCGGTTCTTCCCGGCGCGCTTCGCGAGATACAGCGCCTCGTCGGCGCGCGACACGAGGACGTCGGGATCGAGGCCATCCTCGGGGTACGTCGAGATGCCGCCCGACAGCGTGACCGCGACCGTTCGCCCTCCCGTCGGCTCGGCGGCGAATCTCGACTCGATGCGGACGCGGATCCTTGCTGCGACCGCGTGAGCGCCCAGGCGGTCGGTCTCCGGGAGAATCAGGGCGAACTCCTCCCCGCCGTAGCGGCAGGCCACGTCCGCCTCCCGGACGGAGCGCCGGAGGAGACGCCCCACGTGCTCGAGAACGAGGTCCCCGAACAGGTGGCCGAACGCGTCGTTGATCCGCTTGAAGTCGTCGATGTCGAACATGACCAGCGAGAGGCCGACGCCGTAGCGGCGGCTCCGCCGGACCTCGCGGTCGAGCGCGTCCCGGAAGAACCGCCGGTTGTAGAGGCGCGTCAGCGGGTCGGTCGAGGCGGACTTCGCGGTCCGCTCGAACTCCGACATCTCGACGATCTTCGGGTTGACGAGCCGCCGGTCCACGTTGGAGAGGTAGTCGATCGCCGCCACCCTCAGCCCGGGGTCGCGGCCGAGGAAGCCGGCCAGCTCGTCCCGGTGCCGGAGCACCTCCCCGAGCAGCGCTCGGGCTTCGCCGTCCGGGACGTCGAGGTGGGTCAGGAGCCGGACCGTCTCGGAAAACGACGGGATCCCCTCGACCGCTCCGATCTCCCGGATCCGGCTCAGCCAGCGCTCGGCCTCCGGCCGGTCCGCACGCAGGAGCGCCGCCAGCCGCTGCCGAGCCCTCTCGCCCACCCGTGATCCCTGCACGGCGACACCCCCGCCGATCCGCGTTCGGGCCGGCGTTTCCGGCGCCTGGGCGCGCATCGTAACACGGACGTGGCGGCCCGCGGCCTGCCGACCGAGGCCGACCCACGGTGGCCGCGAGATTGTGGGATTGGTGGGGGTGGGAGCGCGGATCCGGTT
>CALMJU010000006.1 GCA_937864465.1 uncultured Acidobacteriota bacterium | reverse complement strand
CCCTTGACGCACCGTGCGCCGCCCGCTATACCTACCGGGCGGTAGGTGCGCAGTGGTGGAGAGACCGGGAATGCCCGCGATGCCCCAGGCGGCCCCCGACGCCGCGACGCGAGCGCGGCTGACGGCGGCGGCGATCGGCCTGTTCACCCGCAAGGGCTACGCCGCGACCTCCGTCCGCGAGATCGTCGAGTCGGCCGGAGTGACCAAGCCGGTCCTCTACTACCACTTCCGGAGCAAGGAAGGGATCTACCTCGAGACCCTGCGCGAGGCGATGGAGGAATTCCGGTCGCTGCTCGACTCGTTCGCCCCCTGCGACGAGCCGGTCGACGCACAGCTTCGCCGGCTCTGCTCCGCGCTCCACGACCTGTTCCTGCGGAGGCTCGACCTGGTCCGCCTGGTCCACTCGATCCTCTACGGCCCTCCGCAGGGGGCCCCCTTCTTCGACTTCCACGCCGTGCACGAGCAGCTGGTCGACTCGATCCGGCGGTTGGTCCGGATCGGCGTCGAGCGGGGGGAGCTCGGAGGGGCGGACGAGGAGGGGATGACGCTCGCAGTCGTCGGGGCGTTCAACGCCGTCTCCGAGACGGAGATGCTCCACCCGCGGCGCGGATGCGGGAGGGAGCGACTCAACCGGACACTGACCGTCGTGCTCCGCGGCATGAGAGCCGGGGAGCGCCCGTAGGGAAACCATGGACAAGACGACTCGGAGTCTCGTGACGTGCGCGCTGGGGATCCCCGCCCTGCTGGCCGCCGCGTGCTCGGGCGGCGGGGAGAGCGCGAAGGCCGAGAAGCCGCCCGTCGCGGTGGAGACCGTCTCCGCGACGCGAGCGCCGCTGACGGAGAGCGTGAGGGTCGTGGGAACGCTCGCGCCGAAGTTCAGCGCCGACCTGAAATCCGAGGTCACCGCGGTCGTGGCGGAGGTCTTCGTGACGGAGTGGGTTCCCGTCGTGAAGGGAACGGTGCTCGCCCGTCTCGACGCGCGGGAGGACCAGGCCGCCGTCGAGGCGCGTCGGGCCTCCGTCCTGGAGGCGGAGGTCGGAGAGACGCGCGCGCGGAGGGAGTACGAGCGCGCCGTCAAGCTCCAGGGCGCCGGCCTCCTGACCGCGCAGGCGCTCGACGACGCCCGATCGGCGCTCGAGGCGGCCGAGGCCCTGACGAGGGCGGCCCGCGCCCTGCTCGCCTCCGCCGAGGCGCGTCTCGAGAAGTGCGTCATCCGCGCCCCGATGGACGGCGTGATCGCGTATCGCGGCGTCAGCGCGGGAGACCGGGTCGAGAGCATGGGGGGCGGCCCGATGTTCCGGATCGTGGACACCTCCCGGCTCGATCTGACCGTGACGGTCCCCTCCGACGAGATCCGCGCGGTCGCCGTGGGCCAGCCGCTCTCCTTCACGACGGACGCGCTGCCCGGGCGGGTCTTCGAGGGAAGGGTCTCTTTCATCAACCCCTCCGCGGACCCGGCGAGCCGCGCGGTGCAGGTCGTCGCCGAGGTCCGGAACCGCGACGGCCTTCTCAAGGCGGAGCTGTTCTGCCAGGGACGGATCGTCACCGCCTCCCGCGAGGGCGTGCTGCAGGTGCCGAAGGCGGCGCTCCTCGGGTGGGACATCGAGGCGGGGAAGGCGTACGTCTTCCGAGTCGAGGACGGCGCGGCGCGGCGCGTCCCGGTCCGCACGGGCGCCGGGAACGGGGACCGCGTCGAGGTGATCGAGGGCGTCGCCGAGGGGGACGCGGTCGCCACGCGGGGAGCGTTCCAGCTCCGGGACGGGGACCGGGTCCACGCCGTCGCCGCCGGAGCGTGACCGATGCTCCTCTCGAACCTCTCGATCCGGCGGCCGGTCTTCGCGACCGTCCTGATGCTCGCCCTCGTGACGCTCGGGGCGTTCTCCTACCGACGCCTCGCCGTGGAGCTGTTCCCCGACATCGAGATCCCGATCGCCTCGGTCCTCACGGAGTACCCGGGCGCCTCGCCGGAGGCGGTCGAGCGCGAGGTGACGCGGAAGATCGAGGAGGCGGTGAACCCGATCGCCGGCGTCCGGCACGTCTACTCGACCTCGTACGAGGGGCTGTCGAACGTGATGATCGAGTTCGAGCTCGAGGTCCGGATCAACGAGGCGTCGCAGGAGGTGCGGTCCAAGATCACCGCGATCCGGAACGAGCTCCCGGAGACGATCGAGGAGCCGGTCATCCAGAAGCTCGACTTCGGCTCCTTCCCGATCCTCTCCCTCGCGGTCCGGTCCGAGACCCTCTCGCCGCGGGACCTCACGACGCTGGCCGACCGGCGGATCAAGCGGCGCATCGAGAACATCTCGGGAGTGGGCAAGGCCAAGCTCGTGGGGGCCTCCTCGCGCGAGGTGCGCGTCCTCGTGGACCCCGTCCGCCTCGAGGCGCTCGGGATGGGGGTGGACGAGGTCCTCGCGGGACTGGGCTCCGAGAACGTGAACACCCCTCTCGGGAGGATGAACCGCGACGGGACGGAGATGCCCCTCAGGATCTCGGGCAAGCCCGAGGACGTCCGGGGGTTCCGGACGATGGTGATCGCCCAGCGGGGGGGCCACCCGATCACGCTCGGCGAGATCGCGGAGATCGTGGACGGCGTCGAGGAGGAGCGCTCCCTCGCCCTCGTCGACGGGGTGCCGGCCGTGGCCATCGACATCCTCAAGCAGTCGAAGGCGAACACGGTCCAGGTCTCGGACGAGGTGACGCGCGAGGTCGAGAGGCTCCGCGGGGAGCTGCCCGCGGGGGTCGAGATCGCCGTGGTGCGCGACGCGTCCTACTTCATCCGCGAGTCGCTCCGCGACGTGCAGACGACGCTCGTCCTGGGCGGGCTCCTGACCATCCTCATCGTCTTCTGCTTCCTGAACTCGTGGCGGTCGACGGTCATCACCGGACTGACGCTGCCGATCTCGGTCGTCAGCGCGTTCATCGCGATGCACTTTCTCGGGATGACCCTCAACATGATGACGCTCATGGCCCTCTCGCTGGCCATCGGCCTCCTCATCGACGACGCGATCGTGGTCCGGGAGAACATCGTGCGCCATCTCGAGCGCGGAGAGGACCACTTCACGGCCGCGCGCGAGGGGACCTCCGAGATCGGGCTGGCGGTCCTCGCCACGACGGCGTCGGTCGTGGCCGTCTTCGTCCCCGTGGCGTTCATGAAGGGGATCATCGGCCGCTTCTTCTTCCAGTTCGGGCTCACCGTGGCGTTCGCCGTGGCCGTCTCCCTCTTCGTTTCGTTCACGCTCGACCCGATGCTGTCCTCCCGATGGGCGGATCCGGACATCGAGCGGAAGGGGCGGCGGCATCTCCTCGCCCGCATCCTGGACCGGTTCAACGGCTGGTTCGAGAGGACGGCGGACGGATACAGGGCCGTCGTCGGGTGGGCGCTCGACCGGCGCTGGACCGTCTTCGCGATCGCCGGGGCCGCCTTCGCGGCGGGTCTCGTCGTGTTCGCCACGCTCGAGAGCGAGTTCATGCCCTCCTACGACCACGGCGAGTTCGTCGTCCGCTTCCGGGCGGCCCCCGACGCCTCGATCGACGAGACGAAGGGGCGGATCCGAAAGGTCCTCGACGTCGTTCGCGGCTTCCCCGAGGTCGAGCGCACGTACGCCACGATCGGGGCGCGCGACCAGGACACGGTCCGGGACGCGATGGTGTACGTGAAGCTGAAGGGCCGGTCGGAGCGCGAGCGCGACCAGCGGCAGCTGATGCACGCGATGCGGGAGCGCCTCCGGACGGTCCCCGGGATCGTCCTCTCCATCGAGGAGGATCCCGACCAGATGCAGAAGCCGTTCATGGCGGTCGTCCGCGGCGAGGAGATCCCGCTGCTCAAGCGGTACTCGGCGGCCCTCAAGGAGGAGCTGTACCGGGTCCCCGGCATCGTGGACCTGGACGTCACGATGGAGCAGGACCTGCCCGAGTACCGCCTGCGCGTCGACCGGGAGAAGGCGTCGACCCTCGGCCTCGGAACGATGCCGCTCTCCCGCACGATCGGCGCGCTCGTCGGAGGCCGGGTCGTCACGACGTACGAGGACGAGGAGGGCGAGGCCGTGGACGTCCGCGTTCGCCTGCCGGAGCCGCTTCGGCAGGACATCCGGAACGTCGAGAACCTCAAGCTCGCCGTCCCGGTCCAGGGCGGTCCCCCGGCGCTCGTCGGCGTCGGCGACCTCGTCGCGGCGGAGAGGACCGTTTCTCCGTCGGAGATCGCGCGGCAGGACCTTATGCGGCAGGTCGTCGTCAGCGCCAACCTCGACGGGCTCCCACTCGGCACGGCGGGGAGCCGCGCGATGGAGATCGCGGGCCGGATGGACCTCGCCCCGGGATACAGGATCGCGCTGTCGGGCGACACCGAGATCATGGTGGAGTCGTTCGGCTACCTGGGAGAGGCGCTGTTCCTCGCCGTCATCTTCGTGTACCTGATCCTGGCCGCCCAGTTCGAGTCGTTCATCGATCCCCTCGCCATCATGCTGTCGCTCCCGCTCTCCATCGTCGGGATGGCCGGGATGCTGCTGGCGACCGGGGACACGCTCAACATCATGTCCCTGATCGGGCTGATCCTCCTCATGGGGCTCGTCACGAAGAACGCCATCCTCCTGATCGACTTCACGAAGGTCCTCCGCAGGCGAGGGGTCGCCAGGCGGGAGGCGCTGATCACGGCCGGACGGACGAGGCTGCGGCCGATCCTCATGACGACGCTCGCGATGATCTTCGGGATGTTGCCCCTCGCTCTCGGGATCGGGGAGGGGGCGGAGTTCCGGGCCCCGATGGCCCGCGCGGTCGTAGGAGGGCTGGTGACCTCCACGCTCCTGACGCTCCTCGTCGTTCCGGTCGTGTACACGGCGCTCGAGGACTTCGGAGCCTGGGTCCACCGAAGGTGGACCGGGGAGGCGGGGCGATGATCGGCCGCGCGGCACCGGTTCTTCTGGCGGTCGGAGCGACGCTGGGCGCGCTCGCCACCCCCGCGGCTGCGGAGGTCCTCACGCTCGAGGGGGCGCTCGCGATCGCCGAGGAGCACAACCGGGACGTCCAGAAGGCGCGGGAGTACCAGAACTGGATCCGCGGGCGCTACGTCGAGGAGCGCGCGCAGGCCCTGCCGCGCGTGGAGATCGGAGGGGCGCTTCGACGGGACTACGACGAGACGTTCTACGAGTTCTCCGGCGGCCTGTTCCCGAAGGACCAGGACACGACCTCGTACAGCGTGTCGGTGACCCAGACGCTGTTCCACTGGGGCAAGATCGCCGCCGCGATCCGGGGCGCGAACATCGGGGTCGACGCCGGCCGCGAGCAGCTCCGGTTCTACCGGCAGGCGGCCCGCCGCGCCGTGACCGAGGCGTTCTACGACGTGATCCTGGCAGAGGAGATCCTCGCGATCGCGCGCGAGAACCTCGAGCAGAGGCAGCGGCACCTCGAGGAGGCCAGGAAGAAGCTCGATCTGGGGACGGCGACCGATTACGACGTGCTGGCGGCGAAGGTGGCGGAGGAGAACGCCAGGCCCGGTCTCATCCGGGCGGAGAACGCGATCCGGACCGCCAAGAAGCGGCTCCTTCTCCTGCTCGGGCGGGAGGAAGGCGAGATCGAGGTCGCGGGGACGCCGGACCCCGGCGAGGCGGAGCTTCCCGACTACGAGAGGGCGAAGACGGCCGCCCTCGCGAGGCGGCCGGAGATCACCCAGCAGCGTCTCCTGGTGAGCGGCCTCGAGCAGATCCTGACGATCGAGCGCGCCGGTCTCAGGCCGCGCATGGACGTCAGCGGGACCTACGGCAGGAGCTCGCTCGCGGCCGGGGACCTCGAGGTCCGCCCGGTGGCGTGGAGCGCCGCGCTCACCGTGAGCTTCCCGATCTTCGACGGTTTCCGCACCCAGGGGAGGGTCCAGCAGGCCCGGAGCGACGTGGACACGGCGAGGATCGAGCTCTCGAAGCTCGAGGAGTCGGTCACGCTCCAGGTCCGGGTCGCGCTCGACGCCGCGCGGGAGGCCGAGGAGATCCTGAGCGCCCTGCGGGGGACCGTGCGGCAGGCCGAGAGGCTGCGCGAGATGGCGGAGGAGGGGTTCGAGTACGGCGTCAAGACGCGCCTGGACGTGGACGACGCGCAGGTGAACCTCGTCCAGGCCCGCGCCAATCTCGCCCGCGCCCGACGCGACCACCGGGTGGCCGTCAACGACCTCCGCTGGGTTCAGGGGGTGCTGGGCGAACCGTGACCGGCGGGGGGCCCCCGGAGGCCTACCGGGACGTCTTCCCCTTCCTCGTCCGGGAGGACTTGGCGGGCGCCGGCGTATCGCTGTGCTCCATCCGGACCATGTGCGCGACGAACTTTCTCAGCCCGTGCTCGTCGAAGACGATCGTCGTGTACTGCGAGTTCATCTCCCGGATCGTCCCGAGCCCGTAGACCGCGTGGCGAACGCGGTCGTTGACGGAAAAAACCGTGGACTGTCTGGTCATGTCGGCCTCCCCGGCCCGGCGGATTCGAACCGGCTCGCGGCCTCCGATCCGGGCGGCGCCGAAACGAGCCCCCTTCGCACCCGGCTCCGCCACGTGCGGCGCTTCGCTTCTGTACGAGAGAACGTGGCCTGGACGCCCGGCAAGTGTATCCGAAGCGGTGCGTTCCGTCAAGGACGGGGCGCTCCGCCCCGCCGCCCCGCGAGCTACTGCTGGGAGCCCTCCGGCCAGGCGGCGAACTGCCCTCCGATGAGAACGATGGGATTTTCGAATTCCTGGAACGGCCCCCAGACGACTCCGGCGAGACCGCCCCCGTCCTTGCCGCCGGAAGCGATCGTGTAGCCTTCGGGCGTCGAGCTCACGTAGAAGTCGTTTTGCCACCCGTCTCGCAGGGGGAGGACCTTCACGTAGACCGGCACGACGTTGGTCGTCACGTCGGCCAGCGTCTGGATGTCGCCGGCGCTCGGGTACACGTTGAACTCGACCGCGTAGGACTCCACCGCCGTGCCGATGCACCGCATGTCCACCATGGTCCGCTTCTGCTTGCTGCGATCGATCGCGTTGAGCAGGTTCGGGATCGCGATGGCCGCGACGATCCCGAGCACCGCCACGACGATGAGCAGCTCGATCAGCGTGAACCCCCGGCTGCCCCGTCTCATACCCTTGGTCCCCCCTTGCGGTCGGCGGGAGACGCTCTCCGAGCCGCCCGCTCCCTGAGGACCGGGGGCGCTCTCGCCGCCGAGTTCGGCCGGACCGGTTGAGGGCCCGCCGGGGGGAAATATAGGCCGCGACTGCTCCCACGCCACGGTGGCCGCGAGATTGTGGGGTGACGGGTGTCCGGGGGGTGTCCGCCGGCGGGCGATCGCGGCGGCGGATCGCGCCGTTTCGGGCTTTCTTGCGGGCACACCCGTCGCGCTTCTCGTCTCCACGCGCCGGCCAGAGCGTGCCGTCGAGAGCGTACGACCTGGCCGCTGCCGATCGCCCTTCTGCCCCCATCCCGGCCGCCCCCTCCGCCGTCCCGCGCATCGACGCCGGCGAGCCGTTCCTGCCAGCGCACAGGCTTCCCCTCCCCGGCCCGCTCCTGTCGGTCCCCGGCCATCGAAACCCCACAATCTCGCGGCCACCGTGGAGAACCAGGCCGGGAGCTCCCGCGTACCACCTCCCGACGGCGGCGGTTCCGCCGTCCGGGCCGGAATCCAGGGAGGGACCGATGGGCAAGCTGGTGAGGATCCTCTTCCTCCTCGCGCTTCTCTGCGGGGCGGCGATCGGGGCCTATGCGTGGCTCCGCGGCCGCGACTCCGGGTCCGACGGGATCAAGCTCGTCGACGTCGCCCGGGGGGCGATCACGGAGAAGGCGGTCGCGGTCGGGCAGATCGAGCCCCGGCTCAAGTTCCACGTCAAGTCGAAGGTTTCCGGGATCGTCAAGCGGTGCAGCGCCGAGGTCGGCCAGGCGGTCATCCCCGGAGACCCGCTCTTCGAGATCGTCCCCGATCCCACTCCGGCGGAGCTGATCGAGGCCGAGCGCGGGGTGGAGTTGGCCCAGGCGGCCTACACGCGCGCCAAGGCCGACTTCGACCGGGCGGACGAGCTGTCCCGGACCGGCGTGATCTCGCGCGGCGACCTGGACGCCCGCAGGGAGGCATTCGACTCCGCGAGGATCTCCCTCGCGCAGGCGAGCGACAGCCTGGAGCTGATCCGGAAGGGACGCGTCACGGGCGGCGGCGCCGCGATGGAGACGGTCGTACGCGCGCCGGCGGGGGGCACGCTTCTCGAGCGCCTGGTCAACCCCGGCGATCCCGTCGTCCCCCTGACCTCGTACCAGGCCGGCACCGAGCTCGCGACGGTCGCCGACATGTCGGACCTGGTGTTCAAGGGAACCGTGGACGAGATCGACGTGGGGAAGCTCGACGTCGGCCTCCCCGTACGCTTCCGCATCGGGGCCCTTCCGGAGGCGGCGGTCACCGGGCGTCTCAGCCGCATCGCTCCGCAGGCCAAGGAGAAGGACAACGCCAAGCTGTTCGAGGTCGAGATCGAGCTGGATCCGTCGGCCGGCACGGTGCTGCGCGCCGGGTACTCGGCGAACGCGGACGTCGTCATCCGGGAGAAGAAGGAGGTGCTCCTCGTCCCGGAGCGGCTCGTGACCTTCGAGGACGGCGGGAAGAAGGCCTTCGTCGAGATCCCGGGGATCGGCCCGAAGGACCTCCCCAAGAAGACCGAGGTCCGGACCGGGCTCTCGGACGGGCTGAACGTCGAGGTGCTCGACGGGCTGAAGGAAGGGGACAAGGTCGTCGAGCGCCCGCCCCGAGAGATCCAGGGCTGAGCGGACCGCCATGAGCCTTCGCGCCTCGCTCCGGCAGCTCTCCCGCGACCTGCGGAGCCAGAAGCTGCGGACGGCGTTCACCGCCTTCGGGATCGTCTGGGGGACGGTCGCCGTGAGCCTTCTCCTCGCCTTCGGCCAGGGAATGCACGCGCAGCTCGTCAAGAGCTCCGCCGGCCTCGGAGAGAACATCGTGATCGCCTGGCCCTCCCTGACGTCGAAGCCGTTCGAGGGGCTCGGCAAGGGCCGCCGGATCCGCCTCGACGAGGAGGACATCGAGATGCTGCGCGCGAGGGCGGGCGGGCTCCTCGGCATCTCGGGCGAGTACGCCTCGACCCTGAAGCTCGTCTACGGCACCCGGACGCTCGCGGTGGACGTCTCGGGCGTCTCGCCGATCTTCGGCGAGATGCGCAACCTGGTCCCCGCGGCGGGCGGGAGATTCGTCAACGACCTCGACGAGCGCGACAAGCGGCGCACCCTCTTCCTCGGCGACCAGCTGGCGAAGGACCTCTTCGGCTCGACGGACCCGGTCGGGAAGACGGTGCAGCTCGGCGGGTCCCCTTTCCAGATCGTCGGCGTGCTGAAGAAGAAGTCGCAGGACTCGAGCTACAGCGGGAGGGACGAGGGGAAGGCGTTCGCGCCCGCCTCGACGATGCGCGCCCTGACGGGACAGCGCTACGTCAACAACTTCATCTTCAAGGCGGAAACGAACGCGGACACCGAGCGCCTGAAGGCCGGCGTGCGCCGGATCCTCGCGGCGCGGCACCGGTTCGATCCCGAGGACAAGGAGGCCCTGGCGCTCTGGGACACGACCGAGATGTTCCGGTTCCTCGACACGTTCATGCTCGCCTTCCGTCTCTTCCTCGGGATCGTCGGCTCGCTCACGCTCGTCGTCGGCGGGATCGGCGTGTCGAACATCATGAACGTCGTCGTCGAGGAGAGGACGCGCGAGATCGGGATCAAGATGGCCCTCGGCGCGAGGCCGTCGTCCATCCTGGGGCAGCTCCTCCTGGAGACGATCTTCCTGACGGCCGGGGGGGGCGCCGTCGGCCTCGCGATCTCGGCGGCGATCTGCGCCGTCTTTCCCGAGAGCTTCACGGAGTTCGTCGGCCGGCCCGTCCTGTCCCCCCTCGTGACCGCGACGACGGCGGGACTCCTGGGCGCGGTCGCGATCGTCGCCGGCTACTTCCCGGCGCGGGACGCCTCCCGCCTCGACCCCGTCGTCGCGATGAAGACGTGAGGCCAGGAGCATGGAGCGACCTCGGATCGGACTCGTCTTCCGGCTCTTCGCGCGGGCCTCTCGCATCCAGCGGAAGCGCGCCTTCCTGACCGTCATGGCGATCGCGTGGGGGTCGCTCGCGCTCCTGCTCCTCCTGGCGTTCGGCGAGGGTCTGAAGCGGCAGCTGGTCAAGGCGCGGGCCGGCATGGGCACGGACCTCGCGATCGTCTGGCCGGGCGAGACCGGGAAGCCCTGGCGCGGCCTCCCGGCGGGGCGCCCGATCCGGGCGCGGTTCGAGGACGTCGAAGTCGTGCGCCGGCGGGTCCAGGGCCTCGAGACCTGCGTCGGCGAGATGACGAACTGGCGCGCGAGCCTGACGAACGGCCGGAAGACAGTGAACTCCCGCCTGATCGGCGCGAACTTCGAGTACGGCGAGATCCGGAACCACATCCCCCAGGCGGGAGGCCGGTTCCTGGACGCGATGGACGAGAGCGAGCGGCGCCGCGTCGTCTTCCTGGGCGACGAGCTGGCGAAGGAGCTGTACGGTGACGAGCCGCCGGTCGGCCGCCAGCTGCTGGTGGACGGGACCCCGTACACCGTCGTCGGCGTGATGAAGAAGAAGCTCCAGATGGGGATGTACGGCGGGCCGGACGCGGACCACGCCCTGGTTCCGATCACGACCTTCAAAGCGCAGTACGGATACGAATTCCTGACGGTCGTCCTGCTCAAGCCGGAGCGGAGAGAGGACATGCCGGCGGTCATCCGGGGGTTCCGCGAGGTCCTCGGGACGAGGCTCGGGTTCGACCCCACGGACGAGCGCGCGTTCGGGATCTGGAACACGGCCGGCGAGGCCGACGTCATCCGCAACATCGCGATCGGAATCCAGCTCTTCCTCGGCATCATCGGCGCGTTGACGCTCCTGATCGGCGGGGTCGGCGTCGCGAACATCATGTACGCGACGGTCAAGGAGAGGACGCGGGAGATCGGCGTCCGGATGGCGCTCGGGGCCAGGCCCGGGTGGATCACGGGGCCGATCGTCCTCGAGTCGCTCGCCTACACGCTCGTCGGGGGACTCCTCGGGATGCTGGCGGCGATCGTCGTCGTCGTGCTCCTGGGCATGATCCCCGTGGAGGGGAACCAGGCGCTCGAGTTCCTGGGGAAGCCGACGCTCTCCGTCCCGATCGGGATCGCGACCGCCTCGATCCTGGGGCTCGTCGGCCTCCTCGCAGGGTACTTTCCCGCTCGGCGGGCCGCTTCGATCGATCCCGCCGAGACGCTCAGGTACGAGTGAGAACGGAGCCTGCCATGCACGTCTTCCGGAAGCGGAACGGCAAGGGGAACGGCAACGGCGGCCCGGTGATCCGCATGGAGGGGATCACCAAGGTCTACGACACCGGGAAGGTGCGGGTCGAGGCGCTCCGGGGGATCGACCTCGCGATCGGCGGCGGGGAGTTCGTCGCGATCGTCGGGCCGTCCGGATCGGGGAAGTCCACGCTCATGAACCTGATCGGCTGCCTCGACACCCCCACGGGAGGCGACTACGACCTCCTGGGCGAGCCGGTCAAGGGCCTCGATCGGAACCGGCTCTCCGCCGTGCGCAACCGCCGCGTCGGGTTCGTGTTCCAGAACTTCAACCTTCTCCCGCAGATCAGCGCCTACGAGAACGTCGAGCTGCCGCTCCTGTTCGGAAGCGTCTCCGCGAAGGAGAGGAAGCGAAGGACGGAGGAGGTCCTCGCGCGCGTGGGGCTCGAGGACCGCATGGAGCACAAGCCGACCGAGCTGTCCGGCGGGCAGATGCAGCGCGTCGCGATCGCCCGGGCGCTGGCGATGGACCCGGCGATCCTCCTGGCGGACGAGCCGACCGGGAATCTCGACTCGACCTCGGGGGGCGACATCATGGCCCTCTTCGAAGACCTCTGGCGCCAGGGCCGCACCATCGTCGTGATCACCCACGACGCCGCCCTGTCCCGGCGAGCGAGCCGCGTCGTCGAGATCCGGGACGGGCGGATCACGCGCGACACCGGCGCCCGCCCGGAGGGCGGGAATGCGCGGGAGGCCCTCCCGGAATAGACTCGGAGCGATGTCGCGCCGATTCCGGGCCGTTCCCGTCGCGCTCCTCCTGGCCTGGGCGCTCGCCGCCCTCGCCGGGAAATCCGCCGAGGTCCGCACCGCCTCGTTCCGCGACCTCAGCGAGGGCGTCGCCGCCTACCAGCGAGGCGACTACGCGACGGCGGTCGAGAAGCTCCAGGCGGCCGCCGGGACGGCCCTCAACTCGTTCCGGGCCCACTACTACCTCGGTCTCGCGCTCCACGCGGCCCGCCGGTTCCCGGAGGCGGTCGCCGCGCTCGAGATCGCCCTCGACCTCGACCCGTCCCAGGTCCAGGCGCACGTCGCCCTGGGCGACGCGTGGCTCAAGCGCGGAGACGCCGACGAGGCGCTAGCCTCCTATGTCCGAGCCCTCAAGCTCCACGGCGAGTACGCGCCGGCGCTCGACGGGATCGGGCGCACGTACGAGAGCAAGGCCGACGAGGAGAAGGCCCTCGAGTACTTCCGGCGCGCGATCACCATCAACAAGGGGTACGCCGAGGCCTACGTGCACCTCGCCGACCTCTACCTCCGGCAGGATCGCCGCGACGACGCCGTCCGCCTGCTCCTCGAGGCCGTCACGACGAGGCCCGACTTCGCCCCCGCGCTGACCCGCCTCGGGGTCGCCTACGGCCGCATGGGGCTCCGGAACGAGGCGGTCGCCTCGATCCGGAAGGCGATCGCGCTCGAGCCGAAGGTCGCCGAGCACCGGGCGGCGCTCGGCCGGATCCAGCTCGACCTCGACCTCCCGGCGGGCGCGGCAGCGTCGTTCCGGGAGGCGCTGGACCTCGACCCGGGGAACCCCGAGGCGCGCGCCGGCATGGCGGAGCTGGCGCGGCGCCGAGGCGACTACGCGGGGGCTCTCGCGGAGATCGAGTCCGTGCTCGCGGCGTCGGACCTCGAGACGCCGACGAGAGCGCGCCTGGCCGCCCGGCACGCCGAGATCGTCGCGGAGCGCGACACCGCCGCGCGGATCGAGCCGCTCGTCGCGGCGGACGCCGCGACGCCCGAGGACCGCCACGCCCTCGCCGAGGTGTACGCGCGGCGGGGGATGTGGAGCGAGGCCGCGGCTCTCCTCCAGGACGCGGCGACCGCCCCGGACCGGGAGAGGCTCGCCTACGCGCTCCTGCGAGCCGGGCGCCCCCGGGCGGCGCAGCCGGTGTACTCGGAGCTGGCCGCCGCGTCGAGCCGCGCGGACCTCGACCTCGACGAGGGGATCGCCTTCGCGGGATTCGGCGACGACGAGAGCGCGGTCCTCGCCTACCGTCGCGCCCTCGGCAAGGATCCCCTCCACGCCGATGCTCGCCTCTACCTCGCGGCGTCCCTCCTCCGCCTCGGGCGCGATGACGAAGCCGTCCGCGAGTTCAAGGCGTTCGTCGAAGCGCACCCCGACGACGAAGCCGTCGAGCGCGTCCGCCGCATCGTCGAGCAGATCGCCCCGGGCGCCCTCCCCCCGGCCGCGTCGGCGGGAGCGATCGAGCCCCCGACCGTCCCGGCGGTTCCGAGCGACAAGGGGGGAACATGATTGCCTCGAGTCGCCGGTCCGGAGGGCGACCTCCGTCCGCTCCGGAGAACCCGGGGCTGCCGCCCCGGACCCCGCTGCCACGCCTTCGAGCGGCAGAGGACTGCCGCTCGAAGACGCGGCTACGTTTCGGAACTCTTCCGTGAGCCCCACGAACACATTCCGCCGTCGGAACCGCGTGGCGCTTCTCGCCCTCGCGATCCCGCTTCTCCTTCCGACCTTCTCGGCCGCACAGGACGCTGAGCGCCGGAAGGGGTTCTCGGTCGAGATCGAGAGCCCGAAGAACCAGGACGTCGTGTTCGGCCGGACGAAGATCGCCGCGCGGGTCCGCATCGCGGACCCCGCGGACGTGGACCGCGTGGAGTTCCTGATCGGCGACACGGTCGTGTTCGTGGACCGCGAGCCCCCCTACGAAACGGTCCACGACTTCGGCGAGGTCCCCAAGTCCTGGGTGATCCGGGCGATCGCCTGGCACAAGGAGGGGGTGCGGGTCAGCGACGCGGTCGTCACGCGGAAGATCGAGGTCGCCTATTTCGAGGAGGTCAACCGCGTCATTCTGTGGGCGACGGCGATCGACCGGGACGACCGCTTCGTGTCGGGGCTCGGGCCCGACGACTTCCGCATCCTCGAGAACGGGAAGGAGCAGGCGCTGACCGACTTCTCCGCCGAGGACCGTCCGGTCACGATGGCGATCCTGCTCGACACGTCGGGCTCGATGAAGGACCGGATGAAGGAGGTCCACGCCGCCGCCGGCTCGTTCGTGGACACGCTGCGGCCGGAGGACCGCGCGCTCGTCATCGCCTTCGACGACAAGGTCTTCCTCCTCCAGGATTTCACCGCCGACCACGCCCCGCTGAAGGAGGCGATCGAGAGCACGGAGCCGATCGGGGCCACGGCGATCTACGACGCTTTGCACGCCGCCTTCCGGAAGCTCAAGGGGATCCAGGGACGCAAGGCGATCGTGCTCCTCTCGGACGGCGACGACACGTCGAGCCAGTTCGGATACGACCGCGTCCTCGAGGAGGCGAAGGCGCAGAACGTCCTGATCTACGGGATCGGCCTCGGCGTCGGGCTGCTCGACACCGGTCGGAAGAACGTCCTCAAGGAGTTCTCCGACGTCACCGGCGGGCGCGCCTTCTTCGTGAAGGAGGCGGCCGAGCTCGGAGGCGTCTACCAGCGGATCGCGGACGAGCTGAAGAAGCAGTACTTCCTCGCCTACTCGACGGCGAACAAGACCTGGGACGGGCGGTGGATCCCGGTCGAGGTCGAGTCGCGGCGTCCCGGCGTCGAGGTCCGCGCGCGCCGCGGCTTCTTCGCGGTCCGCGCGGCGGCGGCCGCGCAGCCCTGACGCACGGGCATCCAGCCCGATTGACCCGCATCCTGTCGCCGCCTTATCCTTCCCGCACCCCGCCCGCCGCCGATGCCGGCACCAGGCAACCGCGGGCGGAGCCGATGCGAATCGCGGCAGTCGATGGAGGAACACCTCTCATGAAGTACCGGTGCTGGATCATGGCGATCCTGGCGTTTTCGGTCGTTTCCGTGCAGAGCGCGGAGATCGGTAGGGCCTCGGACACGAAAAAGGCGAGGAAGCTGTGCACGCAGGCCACGGAGGCGCTGAAGTCGGGACGGGTCGAGGAAGGCCGCGGACTGTTCCGGAAGGCGCTGGAGATCGCTCCCGACTTCCCGGACGCGCACGTGGGGCTCGGACAGATGGCGATGGCGGAGCAACGGTACAAGGACGCCTACGCGGCGTTTCAGCGCGCGGAGACCGCCTACATCGAGTACGCGAACGAGGTCATCCGGCGCGCGCAGCAGAACGAGAACGCCAAGATGGACGAGATGGCGCGCCTTGCCGACGCATCGAGCCAGGTCGCGATATCCAGCTCGAAGTCGGGTGCTGCTCCGATGGCGCAGGCGAAGCTCTACAACCGGGCGCAGCAGCTCGCGATCAGCGACGGGCCGCTCCCGACGTCGGTCGAGCTGACGAACCCGCTGGGACAGATCGACTACTACGCGGGCAACGCCCTGTTCCGCCTCGGCGAGTTGGCCGGAGCCATCGACTACTTCGAGGCTTCCGTCAAGTACTCGCCGCTCCATCTCCCCTCCTACGTCAACCTCGCGATCGCGTACTGGAAGTCCGGGCGGTCCGAAGACGCCCTGAGCGCTCTCGCACGAGCGGAGGCGCAGGGGCTGAAGGTGGATCCGAAGCTCAGGGCCGACATCTCAGCGGCACCGTCGGCCGCCCAGTAGATCGAGAAGCGGCCGCTTCCCGCCCTACCAGCCTGGCGGCGGGACGGGCCTCTCCTGCGGCAGGAGGTCGAGCGGAGGCGGGAGATAATCGGCCGGCTGGCCGACGAGCCTGGCCTCGACCGCGACGTCGCCCGCGATCTCGAGATCGGTCCGGATCGGCAGGTAGCCCGCTCCCAGGATCTCGATCCGCCACGGCCCGCCGGGCAGGCCGTCGATCGCGAAGCTCCCGTCGGGCCCCGTCAGCGCGAACCGGGGATCGTGGCTTCCGTCCGTCCGGAGGAGCCGCACGCGCGCCTCCGGCGCGGGGCCTGCGCCCAGGATGGAAACGACGCCCCGCAGCGTGTGCGACCCCACGCCCGCGGGCGGCGCGGGGGCGCCGCCACCCGCCGGGGCGCCCCCCGCCTGCATGGTGATCTCGATCACGGTGCGGAACGGGAATCGGACCTCGATCCCGGACTTGACGACCGGTGCCAGCCCGTCCCGGCGGAAGTCGGCCCGGTACGCGCCGTCCGAGAGCCCGTCGAACCGGAACCGGCCCTTCTCGTCCGTCGTCGTCAGCCGGATCGGCGTCGCACCGCCCTCCGGCCGGACCGACACCGTCGCGCCGACGGCCGGCGTCCTCCGGCCGATCCTCGCGGTCCCCTCGAGCCTCGACGTGCCCCCCTCCCGCGCCGGCGGAGGCGGGGCCTCGTCCGCGGCCCGGGACGCGGGCGACATCGCGAGCAGGAGCGACAGCGCCGCCGCGATGGGGAAGGAACGCGAGACGATCGAAGCCACCGGGCCTCCTTCGAAGACGGGGCGACGTCGATCCATTATACGAAGCGCGCGCGGCGAAGGACCCACGCGATCCTCCCGAGGAGGAGGAGGGCGATCACCGCGAGCGAGAGGACGAGCCCGATCCAGACGCCGGGCGCTCCCTGGTCGAGCCGGAAGCCGAGCAGCCACCCGACCGGCAGCCCGACGAGCCAGTACCCGACCATGTTCGCGGCGGACGGCACGTGGATATCGCCCGCCCCTCGGAGCACGCCGAACGCGACGACCTGCGTGCCGTCGAACAGCTGGAACGTGCCCGCGAGGGGGAGGAGGATCGCGGCGAGCGCGATTACGGCCGCGTCGGACGTGTACACGCCTACGAGGACCCTGGGGGCCAGCACGAACGCGACCGCGGGGACGACCATCACGCCGATCCCGAGCGCGACCGCGACGCGAGCCGTGCGGCCCCATGCGAGCCGGGCGCCGACGAGGTGCCCGACCCGCGTCGCGGCGGCGGCCGAGAGCCCCGCCGGCACCATGAACGAGAACGTCGCGAGGTTCATCGCGATCGCGTGCGCCGCGAGCGGGACGGCGCCGAGG
Source organism: uncultured Acidobacteriota bacterium (assembly GCA_937864465.1). Classification (GTDB taxonomy): domain Bacteria; phylum Acidobacteriota; class Polarisedimenticolia; order Polarisedimenticolales; family JAIQFR01; genus CALMJU01. The sequence goes on along the minus strand of CALMJU010000006.1, from coordinate 951 downwards.
GACCCGATCATCAGCCCGGCCGCGTGGAACGCCCAGACCTCCAAGCCGGTCTGGAAGCCGAGGGAGGAACCCATCCCGAGGACGCGCCCGAGCGAGCGCCAGGCCAGCCTCTCGCGCCAGCCGAGCCAGTGTCCGCGGACGCTGTCCCGCCCCAGCCAGAGCATCGCCCCGAACATGAACCACTGCGAGACCGCGGTCGCGTAGCCCGATCCCAGCGCTCCGAGCGCGGGCGCACCGAGCTTCCCGAAGATCAGGACCCAGTTGAGCCCCGCGTTGACGAAGTTCGCGAGGATCACCGCGACCGTGCCGGGCCGCATCCGGCCGAGCGCCTGCATGTACTGCCGGCAGACCGCGAACCCGAGGAGGCCGGGCACCCCCCAGATGAGCGCGCGGCAGTACGCCCCCGCGGGCGGCAGCAGCTCCCGCGGCTGCCCGAGGAGGGACAGCGCGGGCTCCGCGAACGCCAGGGCGACCATGACGGGGGGCGCGAGCAGCATCCCCATCGAGAGTCCGAGCGAGAAGCCGAGGCCGACGGTCCTCCGGTCCCCGGCCCCGTGCGCCTGGGCCACGATCGGGTCGAGGGCGCGCGCGGCCCCGAGGGCGACGATGACGAGGCCGAACGTCCAGGTGTTCGCGAGCGCGACCGCCGCCAGCGCCCCGGCGCCGAGGCGGCCGACCATGATCGTGTCCACGACCCCCATGGCGACGGTGCCGAGGTAGGCCACGACCACCGGCGCCGCGAGCCTCAGGAGCCTCGCCGCCTCCGCCCGGCGGGAATCGTCCGCCGCCTGGATCGCCGCGCTGGGGACCTGTGCTTCCATGAGCGGGTCATTCTAGAGAGGTCGGCCCCCGGCCTCCAAGGCGTCGCGCGACCGGGCCGGTTTGGGCTAAGGTGGACAGGGATCCGGATCCCAGGCGGTTAGCTCAGTCGGTAGAGCACCTGCCTTACAC
>CALMJU010000005.1 GCA_937864465.1 uncultured Acidobacteriota bacterium | reverse complement strand
CGGCGCGCCCGGGCGCGTCGCGGGCCCGCCCGCGCGGCCGGCACCGCCGCGCGCATCCCGCCCACCGATCGCCCCCTTCTTCGACCCGCCGCCGGCCCGCCGCGCGCCCTCCCGGGATCGGACGATGCGCCGGCCCGCCGCGGCGCCCGGCGGTCCGGGCGCGCGCGGCCGGCTTCTTCGCGCTGTGGTACCATCGCGCCCAATTCGCCCGACCCCGAGGGAGGTTCCCGTGACGATCGAGCCCGGATTGCGACAGACGCCCCTCCATCGAGCGCACGTCGAGGCGGGGGCGCGGATGGTGCCGTTCGCAGGCTGGCACATGCCGGTTCAGTATACCGGGGTGATGGACGAGCACGTGGCCGTGCGGACACGGGCGGGTCTCTTCGACGTCAGCCACATGGGGGAGATCACCGTCCGCGGTCCCCAGGCGCTCGCGTTCCTGCAGCATCTGACCTGCAACGACGTGTCGAAGCTCGCTGCGGGCCGGATCCAGTACAGCGCCCTCATGACGCCGAACGGCGCGTTCATCGACGACCTGCTCGTGCATCGCATGGCGGAGAACGACTATTTCCTGGTCGTGAACGCCGCGAACACGCCGAAGGACGTCTCGTGGGTGCTCGAGCACGCGCGGTCGTACGACGTCGAGGCGAGGGACGCTTCGGAGGAGTGGGCGCAGATCGCGATCCAGGGGCCGCAGGCTCTCGCCATCGTGAAGGAGCTCTCCGCGGAGGACCCGTCGCCCATCCGGTACTACGGGTTCGTCCGCACGGACGTGTGCGGCGTCCCGTGCATCCTCTCGCGCACCGGGTACACCGGGGAGGACGGCTTCGAGATCTACTGCGCTCCCGAGGCGGCGGAGAGGATCTGGTACGCCATCCTCGGGGAGGGCGCCCGCGCGGGGATCGTTCCCGTCGGGCTCGGCGCGAGGGATACGCTCCGCCTCGAGGCGAAGATGGCCCTCTACGGCAACGACATCGACGACACGACGACGGTCCTGGAGGCGGACCTCGGCTGGATCGTGAAGCTGGAGAAGGGGCCGTTCGTGGGCAGCGACGTGCTCGCGCGGCAGAAGGCGGAAGGGGTCCGGCGGAAGCTCGTCGGGTTCGAGACCGAGGGGAGGGCCGTCGCGCGCCACGGCTACCCCGCCTTCGTCGGTGGGGAGGCCGCGGGCCCGGTCCGGAGCGGAAGCTTCGCCCCGTTCCTGAAGAAGAACATCGGGCTCGTCTACCTGCCGCGGGGGGCGTGGGATCCGGGAACGCGCTTCGAGGTGGAGATCCGGGGGAGGAGGGAGCCGGCGACGGTCGTTCCCACCCCGTTCTACAAGCGCGCCCGATGACGGCGTTCGCGGGCGAAGGCGCCGGGCGATCCGGCGTTTCAGGAGGGAGCGGCATGGTCCCGAAGAATTTCCGGTACACGAAAGAGCACGAGTGGGTCGCGGTCGAGGGCGGAACGGGGACCGTCGGGATCACCGACTTCGCGCAGCAGCAGCTGGGCGACATCGTCTACGTCGAGCTCCCCGAGGTGGGCCGGAGCGTGATAGCGGGCGAGACGCTCGGCACGATCGAGTCGGTGAAGGCCGTTTCGGAGATCTACTCGCCCGTCGGCGGGACGGTCTCCGAGGTGAACGGCGCCCTGGCGGACTCGCCGGAGAAGCTGAACCACGATCCCCACGGCTCCGCCTGGATCTGCCGGCTCACGCTCTCCGACCCGGCGGAGGCCGGCGGCCTCCTCGACGCCGCCGCCTACGAGGCCCTGATCGGCAAGTGATCCCGGCGCCGCCGCGCGCACGGAAGAGGCGAACATGATGCGCTACCTGCCCCACGGCCCGGAGGATCGCCGGGCGATGCTCGAGGCCCTCGGCCTCGAGCGTCCCGAGGACCTGCTCGCCACGATCCCGGAGGCGCTCCGGCTTCGGTCGGCGCTGGACCTTCCGCCGGCGCTCTCCGAGGCCGAGCTCCAGGAGCACCTGAGCGCCCTGGCGATGCGGAATGCCTCGACCGGCTGCTACCGCTCGTTCCTCGGCGCGGGCGCGTACGATCACTTCGTCCCCTCGGCGGTGGATCATCTGATCTCGCGGACCGAGTTCTACTCCTCCTACACGCCGTACCAGCCGGAGATCAGCCAGGGGACCCTCCAGACGATCTTCGAGTTCCAGAGCATGATCTGCATGCTGACGGAGCTCGACGTCGCCAACGCATCCCTGTACGACGGCGCGACCGCGACCGTGGAGGCCCTCCTGATGGCGCAGCGGGCCCACGGTCGCGACCGGGTGGCGATGGCGGCGACCCTGCACCCCGAGTACCTGGAGACCGCGCGGACGTACTTCCGCAACCTCGGCCTCGCGATCGACGTCGTTCCGCACGCCGCGGACGGCCGCGTGGACGAGAAGGCGCTCGCGGCGGCCGTCGGGAGCCGGACCGCCGGCGTCGCGGTGCAGAGCCCCAACGTCTTCGGCGTGATCGAGCGGCTCGACCGCGTGGCGGAGGCGGCGCACGGGGCGGGGGCCGCGGCCGTCGCCGTCGTGGCGGAGCCATACAGCCTGGGGATCCTGCGCGGCCCCGGCGGGCTCGGATGCGACGTATGCGTGGGGGAGGCGCAGGGATTCGGGAACCCGCTCTCCTTCGGCGGGCCGTACCTCGGCTTCATGGCGGCGCGAGAGAAGTACGTCCGGCAGATGCCCGGGCGGATCGTGGGGGAGACGACGGACGCCGAGGGACGCCGCGGCTTCGTGCTGACGCTGTCCACGCGCGAGCAGCACATCCGGAGGGCGAAGGCGACATCGAACATCTGCACCAACCAGGGGCTGTGCATGACCGCGGCGACGATCCACCTCTCGCTGCTCGGGAGGGAGGGGCTGCGCGAGGTGGCGCGCGCGAACGCCGCCAAGGCGTCCTACGCGATCTCCCGTTTGACCTCCGTCCGAGGGGTCCGGCGCGCCTTCTCGGGGCCGGTGTTCAACGAGTTTGCGCTCGAGCTGCCGGGCCCCGCGTCCGACGCGCTCGAGGCGCTCCGGGCGCGCGGCATTCTGGGGGGCGTGGGCCTCGCGAGGTGGTTCCCGGAGGCCGAGAGAAGGATCCTCGTCGCGGTGACGGAGCGGACGCGCCGCGAGGACGTGGACGCCTACGCGGCGGCGCTCGAGGAGGTGCTGCGATGACCGGCGCCGCCGGAGGTCCGGAAGCCAGGGCCCGGAGGATCCGGGACCGGCTGGGACTGGTCTTCGAGGAGTCGCGCCCGGGGCGCCGGGGCGTGGACCCGATCCCCCTCGACGTTCCCCCCGCGCCCCCCGAGGCGGAGCCGGAGATCCTCCGGGAGCGGGTCGAGGGCCTCCCGGAGCTGAGCGAGCCGGAGGTCGTGCGGCACTTCACGAGGCTCTCTCGTTTGAACTACTCGATCGACCGGGGGCTGTACCCGCTCGGCTCGTGCACGATGAAGTACAACCCGAAGGTCCACGAGTGGGCCGCCCGCCTTCCCGGCTTCGCGAGAGTGCATCCTTACTCGCCGGACGCGCTGGCGCAGGGCTGCCTCGATCTCCTCGCGGGGCTCGAGTCGCTGCTCGCGACGATCACGGGGATGGACGCCGTCACGCTGCAGCCGGCCGCGGGGGCCCACGGGGAGCTGACGGGGATCCTGCTGATCCGAGCTTGCCTGGAGGCCCGCGGGGACGCACGGAAGGTGATCCTCGTGCCGGACTCGGCCCACGGGACGAACCCGGCCACCGCCTCGTTCTCCGGCTACGCCGTCGAGGAGATCCCCTCCGACGCGCGAGGGTGCGTCGATCTCGACGCCCTGAGACGGCGCGCGGCGGTCGGAGACGTCGCCGCGATGATGGCGACGAACCCGAACACGCTCGGGGTGTTCGAGGAGGATATCGCCGAGGTCGCCCGGGTCCTGCACGAGAACGGCGCCATGCTCTACATGGACGGCGCCAACATGAACGCGATGATCGGGATCACGCGGCCGGGCGACGCGGGGGTCGACGTCATGCACCTGAACCTGCACAAGACGTTCTCGACCCCGCACGGGGGCGGGGGGCCCGGCGCCGGGGCCGTCGCGGTGAAGCGGCATCTCGAGCCTTTCCTCCCGGTTCCGCGGGTGAGCGGCGCTCCGGGCGCGAGGAGGCTCGGCTACGACAGACCGCAGGCGATCGGGCGCGTGCGCTCCTTCTACGGCAACTTCGGGATGCTCGTCCGCGCCTACGCCTACATCCGGTCGCTCGGCGCCGAGGGGCTCCGGGAATCCGGCCTGACGGCGATCCTGAACGCGAACTACGTGCGACGGCGGCTCGAAGGGGTGCTGCACCTCCCGTACTCCTCTCCCTCGTATCACGAGGTCGTGTTCTCCGACCGGGACCTCGAGGCGCAGACCGGGATCAAGACGCTGGACCTGGCGAAGCGGCTGATGGACTACGGCTTCCACCCGCCCACCGTGTACTTCCCGCTGATCGTCCACGGGGCCCTGATGATCGAGCCGACGGAGACGGAGAGCCGGGAGGAGCTGGACGCGTTCGTGGAGGCCGTCCGGGCGATCGTGGAGGAGGCGAGGACGGATCCGGATCTCGTGCGGTCGGCGCCCCACACGACCCCGGTACGGAGGCTCGACGAGACCGGCGCCGCGAGGAAGCCGAAGCTGCGCTTCCGCCCCTAGCGGGGTCCTGGGAAAGACGGCCGCGTCGGGAGGCGCCCCCGCCGCACGCTACGGGCGGGCGGCCCCGGCGGGCCAGGAGACGCCCGCCTTCCGGAACAGGGCGGGGAGGGCCTCCATCGGAAGGCCCACCACGTTCGAGTAGGAGCCCGACACGGCGAGCACGAGGGCCGCGCCCGCTCCCTGGATCCCGTAGGCCCCTGCCTTGTCGAGAGGCTCTCCGGTCTCGACGTAGCGGCGGGCTTCCGTCTCGTCGTAGGCGCGAAACGTGACCAGCGTCTCCTCCACCGCGCGCGCGCTCCCGCCGCCCGGGAACCTCGCGAGGAAGACTCCGGTCAGCACACGATGGGTTCGTCCCGACAGGAGACGCAGCATCCGGAGCGCGTCGCCTGCGTCCGCCGGCTTGCCGAGGATCTCCCCGGCCAGCACGACCGCCGTGTCGGCGGCGAGCACGACCCCGAATTCGTCCTCCTCCCGCAGGAGGCGGACGGCGTGGAGCCCCTTCTCCTCCGCGAGCCGCAGGACGTGATCGGCCGGCGACTCCCCGGGAAGCGGGATCTCGGGGATGCCGGAAGGGCGCGGGATCGGGCGGAGCCCCGCCTCGCTGAGCATCGCGATGCGTCGAGGCGAGGCGGATGCGAGGAACAGCTTCTCGGGCACCCGGAAGGTCTCCCTGCCCTCTCGGTGGGGCGAGCGGCGCCCACTGTCGCCGCGGGGAGCGAGCGTGTCAAGGTCGCGGGCTTCCTGGCGCGGGCCGGACCCCGTTCCTATAATTGGCGCGAGCGTTTAGGCCGCAGGCGGCGGAGCGGCGGGGGGGGCGGAGGTCGGATGCGGGCAGCGAGCAGGGCGGGCGGAATTCTCGTCGCTGCGCTCTTGGCGGCAGGGGTGGTGCCGTCCGCGGCCGGCGCAGGGGAGCCGGCGGAGGGCCAGGCGGCCTCGACCGGGCGGCGCCTCGAGCCGCTGGGAGGCGCGCTGGTCGCTCCGGGGAACGCGCCCGATCTCGTCCTCCTCTACACCGGCGACGTCCTGGGCTATCTCGAACCCTGCGGGTGAAAGACCTTCCCCGCGGGAGGGCTGGCCCGGAGGGCCTGGCTGAAGAAGCAGATCGAGTCGAAGTTCCAGGAAGCGGCGGTCGTCCTGCTCGACGCCGGGAACTTCACCGACGCGCCCACCGCCGTGGGCGCGGCGAGGACGGCGGCGCTGCTCGAGGGGATGGGGAGGATCGGGTGCGCGGCCGCCGGGATCGGCGAGCGCGACCTGGCGCTCGGCTACGCCGAGTTCGTCCGGAGGACGGCGAAGGCCTCGTTCCCGCTCCTCTCGACGAACGTGGTCCGGTCCGACACGAAGGAGCCCGCGTTCCGTCCCTACGCCGTGATCGAGGCTCCGCGCGGCAGCGGGAAGCCGCCGGTGAAGGTCGGCGTGATGAGCGTGGTGCGCTTCAATCCTCTGTTCCTCAAGTCGGGTCCGGACGGCGCCAACCTCTCCATCGCGCCGCCGGTGGAGATGGTGCGGAGGTACATCGACGAGGTCCGGGGCGCCTCGGACGTCGTGGTGCTGCTGGCGGCGATGAGCCGGGACGACTCCAAGCGTCTCGCGCGCGAGGTTCCGGGAATCGATCTGGTCGCCGGAGCGTACGGCGGCGCCCTGACCGCGGTGGAGGAGGCCGAGGGGCGGACCTCGATCGTGTACACGCAGAGCCAGGGGAGGCGCGTGGGCGAAACCCGCTTCTTCCTCGACGACGCGAAGCGGATCCGGTCGGCCGAGAGCTGGATGTACTTTCTGGGAACCCGCTATCCGGACGATCCCGACACGGCGCAGTTCGTCCGCGATGCGCTGGTGGGCATCGCCGGCGCGGCGGGCGCGGCACCCGCGACCGGGCCCGCGGCCAAGGGCGCGACCGGACCGGGATCGTGAGGGGCTCGGGCGCCCGGGTCCTCGCGCTCGATCTCGGAGAGGTCCGGATCGGGCTCGCGGTGTCCGACCCGCTCGGCGTCACCGCGCAGCCGCTGGGCTTCCTGCGGCGGCGCGGCGAGTCCTCCGACGCGCTCTCGATCCGCGCCCTCGTCGAGGAGCACGGCGCCGGGCTCGTGGTCGTCGGGCACCCGCTGCTGCTCTCCGGCGACCGGGGCGCGAGGGCGGAGCACGCCGAGCGCTTCGCGGAGCGGCTACGGTCGAAGCTTTCCGGGGACGTCGAGGTCGTGCTCTGGGACGAGAGGCTCACGACCGCGGAGGCGCAGCGGATCCTCCTGTCCGACGGGGTGAAGCGCCGCCGCCGCAGGGAGGTCGTGGACGCGATGGCGGCCGTGCTGATCCTCCAGAGCTGGCTCGACGCGCGGGCCGGGGATCCCGGCGCCGGCAGCGCCCGGGATCAGTCCTCGAGGTAGATCCCCTCGGGCGGACGGATCCCGTGGAGGTTGATCTCGCGCCTCCTCGCCTGGTCGCTCAGCCTCTCGTGGAGCACTCCGGCCTCGTTGATCTCGCCGCGCTCGAGGGCCTGGTAGTGGAACTTGCAGAAGCCCTCGAGGTAGACGGGATCCTGGCAGAATAGGACCCCACCCCAGCTCGTCCGGAAACGGCAGTGGCTCACGGCTCGGCCTCCCGCCGGCCATTATAGCGGCAGCTGGAGGTCGGTTAGAATCCGGCCATGGCACGGCGGGCCCCCGGTAGCGGATTCCGCTCGCTCCGCGAGCTCGGGCCGGCGGGGACCGGCCTGCCGCCGAGGCGCGTCCGAGAGCTCGTGCTCGAAGAAGCGTGGAGGCGGGTCGCGGGAGAAGCCCTCGCGAGACGCCTCGGGCCGATCCGCGTGGCTCGAGGGACGCTTCAGATCGAGGCTCCGGACCGTCGCTGGGCGGAGGTTCTCTCGCGAAGCGCCGGGCGGCTCGCGGGCCGGCTCGCCGCCGAGGCACCGGGCGCCGGGATCCGGCGCGTCCGGCTCCGCGTCGCGGGAGATTCCAGCCCGTTCGGGGAGTTCGCCGCCGCCGCCGTCTCTCCGGGGCCTCCCCGCGCCACCCCGCGGGCGGGGGAGGCGGGGGCGGGACGCCCCGCCGACGCTCCCCCAGTCTTCGAGGCGAGCGCCGAGAGTCTCGAGCGCCTGGCGGAGCGCTACGCCCGCGCGGCCAGGGCCAGGGGCTCCCGGCGGCGTCCTTGACGCGATCGCCTGCGTGGGGCAAAATCCTGCGTTCGTTTCGTTTGCACGCATTCCGCCGGGGCCTTGAAGAGCCGCCCGCGGGGCGGCAAGCGGCGTCTCACGCGAGGAGGCCAAAGGCATGCTCCTGCTATCGTCCGGGTTTCTTGCCGCAGCGGCTCCGCCGGCCGGCACCCAGGGCCAACCCAACTTCCTGTTCCAGCTGGCGCCGTTCGTGCTCATCTTCGTCGTCTTCTACTTCCTCCTGATCGCGCCGGCGCGCAAGAAGCAGAAGAAGCACGCGGAGATGCTCACGAACCTGAAGCCGGGGGACCGAGTGATCACCCAGGGGGGGATCTACGGCACCGTCGCGGGGGTCGGTGAGGACGTCGTCCAGCTCCGAGTCGCGAACCAGGTGACGATCGACGTGGCGAAGCACGCGGTCGCGGGGCTCCAGCAGCAGGGGTCGTGACGCGCGCTCGCGGCGCGGGCGACTTCGAGAGGACGCATCCGATGTCCAAGAAGCTCGGTTGGAAGGTTCCCTTGATCCTGGCCGTGATCGCGGCGGCGGTGTTCTACCTGTACCCGCCTGCGGAGAAGATCAACCTGGGGCTCGACCTGCGAGGGGGCTCCCACATCCTGATGCAGGTCGAGACGAAGACCGCGGTCAAGTACGAGATGGACCTGGCGATCAGCCGCATCGGGCAGGCGCTCAAGGAGCGCGGGGTGACGTTCGGATCCGTCGGCTCTCCCGACGTCGGCGTCCTCGATGTCCAGGGGACCGATCCCGCGCGGCGGGGCGACGTCCGGAAAGTCCTCGACGACTTCTTCGGGCAGTGGGAGATCCGCGACGCGGGCTCGGGCGCGTGGCGCGTCACGATGCCGCTCGAGGTGCGCGCCGCGATCGAGGAGCGCGCGGTCGAGATGACGCTGACGACGATCCGCAACCGGATCGACGAGCTGGGCGTCCGCGAGCCGACGGTCCAGAAGGAGGGAATGGAAGGCGACCGGATCCTCATCCAGCTCCCGGGGGTCGAGGACCCGGAGAGGGCCAAGGAGGTCATGCAGGACCCGGCGGTCCTGGAGTGGAAGACGGTGACGTACCCTCCGGGGACGGCGGATTTCGGGGGCTGGATGCCTCCGGCGTCGAAGGACGAGGTCCTGCGGCTCTTCGGCGGGAGCCTGCCGGCCGACACCGAGCTGTACCCGCAGAGGCTCCCGGCGCGGGAGGGCGGCGGCATCGTGACCGTCTGGTGGCCGCTGAACAAGGTCTCGACGGTCGTCGGCAACGACCTCCGGAGCTCGCGCCGAGGCCAGAACCAGTGGGGCGACTCGGTCGTGAACTTCGAGCTCACCCAGGATGCGGGCCGCCGCTTCGAGGCGGCGACCCGGGAGAACGTCGGCCGGCGCATGGCCATCGTCCTCGGCGGGGTCGAGACGAAGCAGGTGATCTCGGCTCCGGTGATCCGCAGCACGATTCGCGACTCCGGGATGATCGAGGGCGGGTTCAGCCTCGAGACCGCGGAGGACTTGGCGCTGAAGCTCCGGTCGGGCGCGATCCCGACCGACGTGACGATCATCGAGGAGCGGACGGTGGGGCCCTCGCTCGGCCGGGACTCGATCCGCGCCGGGCTGATCGCGTCGCTCGTCGGGTTCGTGTCCGTCATGCTCTTCATGCTCGCGTACTACAGGCTCTCCGGCGTCAACGCGGTCGTCGCGCTCCTCCTCAACGTCGTCCTCGTCATGGGAGCGCTCGGGTACTTCCACGCGACGCTGACCTTGCCCGGGATCGCGGGGCTGATCCTGACCGTCGGAATGGCGGTCGACAGCAACGTGCTCGTGTTCGAGCGCATCCGGGAGGAGCTGAGGCTCGGCAAGACGGTCCGGTCCGCCGTGAACCTCGGTTTCTCTCGGGCGTTCGGAACGATCGTGGACACGCATGTGACGACGGTCGTGTCGGCGTTCTTCCTGTTCATGTACGGCACGGGGCCGGTGAAGGGGTTCGCCGTCACGCTCGTGGTCGGCCTCGTCTTCTCCATGTTCACCGCCGTCTTCGTGTCGCGGGTGATCTTCGAGCTCGTCCTCGGCGAGGGGAAGCCGGTCGAGTCTCTCAGCATCTGAGGCGGGCGCCGCCCGCAGCCGGGGGATGCCGTGCTGCAGCTGTTCAAGAACCCGAACGTGGATTTCATGGGCTGGCGGCGGAGATGGATCTCCGTCTCCATGGTGCTCGTCGCCTGCTCGATCGTCGTGCTGTCGGTCCGCGGGCTCCGGTACGGAATCGAGTTCACGGGGGGCACCGAGGTCCAGGTCAAGTACGTCGAGAGACCTCGTCTCCAGGACGTGCGGGGGGCGCTCACCGCGGCCGGCCTGACGAACCACGTGGTGACCACCATCGGGCGGCCGGAGGAGAACGAGGTCTACATCCGGATCGCGCTCGTCTCGCAGGAGGAGGAAGAGGACCTGACTCCGCGGATCGTGAGCGCGCTGCGGCCGGAGGACGTCCGGTCCAAGCTCGCGGCCGGGCTCGCGAACCTGAACATCGCGGACGCGCCGACGCTGGACCGGCTCCTCGAGACGAACCCCGACATCGCCCGCGACGACGCCGCCGCGCTCGCGCAAGCGATCGTCGAGGCGCGGCGGGAGCGGGCGATCTTCCGCTCTCCCGCCGACCTCGGCGGGGTTCCGGGGATGACGCCCGCGGTCTCGGAGTGGATGTCGTCCCGCACGTTCGCGGGTCCCTTCGCGGTGCGGAGCCAGTCCTACGTCGGGCCCGTCATCGGCAAGGAGCTGATCCGGAAGGCGTTCCTCGCGATCCTCGGCTCCCTGGCGGGGATCCTCGTCTACATCTGGATCCGGTTCGAGTTCCAGTGGGGGCTCGCCGGGGTCCTCGCCCTCGTCCACGACACGTTGATCGTGCTCGGGCTCTTCTCGATCTTCCGGCTCGAGATGAGCCTCCCCGTCATCGCCGCCTTCCTGACCCTGATCGGATACTCGATCAACGACACGGTGGTCGTGTTCGACCGGATCCGGGAGAACCTCCGGGTGCGCGGGCCGGGTGACCTGGCGGCCACGATCAACGAGTCGATCAACCAGACGCTCAGCCGGACGGTCATCACCTCACTCCTCACATGGTTCGTCGTCCTGGCCCTGTTCTTCCTCGGCGGGGAGGCGCTCCGGCCCTTCTCGTTCGTCCTCGTAACGGGGATCGTGATCGGCACGTACTCGTCCATCTACGTGGCGAGCCCGATCCTCGTCGAGTGGCAGCGGTGGTTCCCGGGGCGAAAGGAGCGCGGGTCGGGCGGGGCTCCCGCGTCCCAGGGAGGCGCGCGGAAAGTCAGGACGTCGCGATCCTCGTGACCGCGCCCGACGGCGCGGCGCAGCGGCGCGTATAATCCCCCCGCGGGGAGGGCGTCGCGCGCATGGTCCGGCGATTCGAGGACATCCTCGAAGCGGTGGAGGCGTACAACCCCGGGGCGGACTTCGATCTCCTCCGGAGGGCGTACGTGTTCTCCGCGAGGGAGCACCGCAACCAGGTGCGGCGCTCGGGCGAGCCGTACCTCGTCCATCCCCTCGAGGTCGCCTACGCTCTGGCGGAGCTCCGGCTCGACACGGCGAGCGTCGTGGCGGGCCTCCTCCACGACGTCGTCGAGGACACGCTCACCACGATCGAGGCGGTGGCCGGCTACTTCGGCGAGGACGTGGCCCACATCGTCGCCGGCGTGACGAAGATCTCCAAGCTCCGCTTCGCGAGCCAGGAGCAGGCGGAGGCGGAGAACCTGCGCAAGATGATCCTGGCGATGGTGGACGACGTCCGCGTCATCCTGGTCAAGCTGGCGGACCGGCTGCACAACATGCGGACGCTCGAGTACCTCGAGCCGGATCGGCGAGAGAGGATCGCGCGGGAGACGTTCGAGATCTACGCGCCCCTCGCGAACCGCCTGGGGATCGGGCGGATCAAGGTGGAGCTCGAGGACCTCGCGTTCCGGCATCTGGAGCCGGAGGCCCACGAGGCGCTGGCCCGGGCTCTCGAGTCGAGGCAGGAGGCGAGCGCGCAGTTCATCCGCGAGACCGGCGAGCGGCTCGAGAGGGCGCTGGCGGAGCAGGGGATCGAGGCCGAGATCCGGGGGCGCATCAAGAGCACGACCTCGATCTGGAGGAAGATCCAGCGGCAGGGCATCGACCTCGATCAGATGTACGACTACGTCGCCTTCCGCATCCTGGCGGCGTCGGTGAAGGACTGCTACGGGGCGCTGGGGACCGTCCACGCCCTGTGGCGCCCGGTGCCGGGACGGATCAAGGACTTCATCGCGATGCCCAAGCCGAACATGTACCAGTCGCTGCACACCTCGGTGATGGGCGACCGGGGGCAGCCGTTCGAGGTCCAGATCCGCACCCCGGAGATGCACCGCATTGCGGAGGAGGGGATCGCGGCGCACTGGCAATACAAGGAAGGCGGCGGGCGCCTCTCGGGACAGGACGTCGAGCGGGTCGCGTGGCTCCGGCAGATCCTGGAATGGCAACAGGACCTGAAGGACCCCCGCGAGTTCCTCGAGATGGTGAAGGTGGACCTCTACCCGGAGGAGGTGTACAGCTTCACGCCGAAGGGGAAGGTGCTGTCGTTCCCGCGGGGCGCAACCCCCGTGGACTTCGCGTACGCCATCCACACGGAGGTCGGCCACCACTGCGTCGGCGCGAAGATCAACGGAAGGATCGTGCCCCTCAAGACCCTCCTGCAGAACGGGGACATGGTCGAGATCCTCACGCAGCCGTCGAGCCATCCGAGCCGAGACTGGCTCGCCATCGTGCGCACGACGAGGGCGCGCAGCAAGATCCGGGCATGGCTCAAGGCCGAGGAGCGGACCCGTTCCGTAGCGCTGGGCAGGGAGCTGACGGAGAAGGAGTTCCGGAAGTACCGCGTTCCCGTCCGGACGCTGACGGACGATCCCGCGGTCGGAGAGGCGCTGCGTCGGATGGGGCTCGCCGAGCTGGACGATTTCTTCGCGGCGGTCGGGCACGGCCGGCTGACGCCGCAGTCGCTCCTCGGAGCGGTCGTCCCCGAGCAGGAGCTGCAGCCGAGGCCGGACGGCCTGGTCGCGCGCGTCGTCAAGCGGGCGCTGGGGCTCGGCGAGAAGGCGATCGCCGTCCGCGGGCTCGACGACGTGATGATCACGCTGGCGAAGTGCTGCAACCCGGTTCGGGGGGAGGAGATCGTCGGCTACATCACGCGCGGGAAGGGCGTGTCGGTGCACTCCGTTCACTGCCCGAACGTAGAGAGGCTGATGTTCGACTCCGAGCGCCGGATCGAGGTCCAGTGGGCCGGGTCTTCCGACGGCGCGGCGGTGTACGAGGTGCGCCTGCGGGTCGAGATCGAGGACCGGCCCGGGGTGCTCGCGAAGGTGCTGTCGGCGGTCGCCGAGGAGAAGAGCAACATCAAGACGATGGACGCGAGGACGGACGAGGGGAGCGACGCGCGCGCCACCCTCGTTCTCAACGTCGCGGACCGGCAGCAGATGCGGCGGGTGATGGACCGCATCCGCAAGGTCGACGGCGTCCGCCGCGTCCAGCGCCTGCTGAGCTGACGCGCCCGGGGACGGGAGCCCGGCCGCGAACGGGAGCGACGACGATGAGACGAGCCGTCCGGACCGACAAGGCCCCCGCTGCGGTGGGGCCCTACTCGCAGGCGATCGTCGCCTCGGGCCTGATCTTCGTCTCGGGGCAGATCCCGCTCGACCCCGCCACGGGGAGCATCGTCGAGGGGGGGATCGAGGAGCAGACGCGGCAGTGCGTGAAGAATCTGCGGTCGATCCTCGAGGCGGCCGGGAGCGGCCTCGACCGGATCGTCCGCGCCACCGTGTTCCTGACCGACCTGGGAGAGTTCGACGCCGTGAACCGCGTCTACGGGGAGGTCATGCCGAGCCCTCCCCCCGCGCGCGTGTGCGTCGAGGTCTCCCGGCTCCCGCGCGGCGCGCGGGTGGAGATCGACGCGATCGCGATCTGAGCCCCGGGCGGCGAACCCCGACCGGCCGCCTAGCCGACGGCCTTGACGACGGAGCGGCTGCGAAGGCACCGCGTGCAGACGCGGGCCCGCCGCGTTCCGCCCCCCTCGATCCGCACCCGGATCTTCTGAAGGTTCGGAAGGTACCGCCGCGACGTGACGTTGTGGGCGTGGGAGACGTTCCGGCCGAAGATCGTCTTCTTTCCGCAGATCTCGCAGACTCGAGCCATCGGATCACCTCGGGACAAGACCGCTTCGACGGAACCCCGCCGCGCAAAGCCGACATGCTATTGGAGCGGGAAGGGGCTGTCAAGGCGCGGGCCCTCCGGGCCCGGCGGGGCGCCGATGCGCCCGGCGGGGCCGCCCCCGTTCGGGGGGAGGGGTTTCGTATCGGGCGCGGCCCTGGGGGCACGGTTGCTTTCGGCCTGTGCGTTCCTATATTTGACCTCGGCCCCGGATCCGGAAGGTCCGTAAAACCCGGAAGATCTCCCGGCGTCCCCGGGGTCGTTGCGGGGCCGGAGAGGACCCAAACGTTGGGCTTCGAGGGGATGACATCGCGGACGATATCGGAAGCATCGGCGCTCGAATCCCTGGAATCCTCGGAGCTTGACTCAAGTCGAGAGAATGGCCTAGGTTAACGTTCCACTTGAGGTTTTGCCCTCCCGAGGCGCCTCGGGGAAGAGAGGGGAAGATGCTCTTCGGACGCAGCCGGAACTTGGTCGGGCTGGACATCGGGGACAGCTCCGTCAAGGTCGCGGAGCTGAAGGACCTCGGCCGGGGGCGGGGATACCAGATCACCAAGCTTGGATGGGAGCCCCTGCCGGCCGAGGCGATCGTCGACGGCGCGATCATGGACTCGCAGCTGGTGATCGAGACCATCCAGCGTCTTTTCCAGAGGCTCCGCGTGCGGAACCTGAGCGTGGCCACCGCGCTGTACGGGCACTCGGTCATCGTCAAGCGGATCAGCCTGCCGACGATGGGAGAGGCGGAGCTGGCGGAGTCGATCCACTGGGAGGCGGAGCAGTACATCCCGTTCGCCATCGAGGACGTAAACCTCGACTACCAGATCCTCGAGGGATCGAGCCTCTCGGGCGAGGGGAACATGGACGTCCTTCTCGCTGCGGCGAAGAAGGACAAGATCAACGACTACGCCAGCGTCATCAGCCAGGCGGGCCTGACCCCTGCGACCGTGGACATCGCGACCTTCGCCCTGCAGAACGTTTTCGAGGCGAACTACGAGTTCGAGCCGCACCAGGTCATCTCGCTCGTCGATCTCGGGGCGGCCGTCGCCTCGATCAGCGTGCTCCACGGGGGCACGTCCGTGTACTGGCGCGACATCAACATCGGCGGGAACCAGTACACCGATGCGATCCAGAAGGAGTTGACCCTCTCCGTCGACCAGGCCGAGCAGCTGAAGCGCGGGGAGGAGGTGGACGGGATCCCGTACGAGCGGGTCCTGCCGATCCTGGCGGCGGTCAACGAGGACATCGGCGCGGAGATCCAGAAGACGCTCGACTTCTTCAAGCAGATCTCCGCCGCCGACGAGCCGCTCGACCGGCTCTACCTGACGGGGGGCGCGTCGCAGTCGGTCCACCTGAAGGAGGCCCTGGCCGAGCGTCTCCGGACGAAGGTGGAGTTCCTGAACCCGTTCCGGAAGGTCCCGCCGGCCGGGCGCGACGTCACGCCGGAGCTGCTCAACGAGATGGCGCCCACCGCCTCGGTGGCCGTCGGCCTGGCTCTCCGCCGCATGGGGGACTGAGTCCATGATCAAGATCAACCTCCTGGCCGAGAAGAAGCCGGTCAAGACGAAGGCTCCGACCCTCAAGATCGAGGGGCTCGGCGGGACCCAGAACCTCTTGCTGGCGGGGATCCTCGCCCTGGGATTCATCGTCGCTGGGACCTGGTGGTTCCTGCGGGCCTCCGACATCCGCTCCTGGAAGGGGAAAATCGTCGCAGCGGACAAGGAGCTGGTCCGTCTCCAGGAGGTCCGGCAGAAGGCGGACCTGTTCAAGAAGCAGAAGGAGCTCCTCGAGCAGAAGATCAACCTGATCACGGAGCTGAAGAAGAAGCAGTCCGTGCCCGTCCACATCCTGGACCAGGTGTCGAAGAACCTGCCGGACTTCCTCTGGCTCGAAAAGATGACCGCGAACGCGAACCAGATCAGCATCTCGGGGCGGGCGACCACGTACAACGCCGTCTCGAACTTCTACGACAACCTCCTGGCGTCCGGCTTCTTCAGCAACGTCGTGCTCGGGAAGACGGCGGAGGTCCCGGAGGGGGTTTCGTTCTCGCTGAGCTGCAAGTTCTCCGCGCCCGCTCCGAAGGAGCCGGCGCAGCCGGCGGAGCAGGGTCCGCAGGGGTAGGGATCGACCGTGGCCGGGCGCCGGGACGGGGCCCCCGGGCTCCGGGCGCGGCGCGCGGCGGGGGTTCACCGGCGAGGCTGTAACGGGGAGTCGAAGCGATGCAAAGACTGCCGTTCTACGCACAGGTCCTCACGATGGTCGTTCTCGCGGCCCTTCTGGTCGGCGTCGCCTATTGGCTGTGGCCCGGGATCCAAGGGATGGGCGCGCAGATCGCGCGCTACCGGTCGGAGTACACCGAGAAGGAGCGGCAGATCCGGGAGGGCCAGGCGATCGAGCAGAAGCTCCCGGAGTTCGAGCGGGAGATCGGGAACCTGCAGCGGAAGCTGGGGGACATCCAGCAGATCCTCCCGACGGGTCCCGAGACGGGCGACCTCCTTCGGTGGATCAAGAACATGACCGACCAGTCGAACCTCGACCTCAAGTCGTTCGCCCCGGGCGAGCTGAAGCCCGTGGACTTCTACAAGGTGTTCCCGATCGACATGGACGTGACGGGCCGCTACCACGATCTCGGGGTTTTCCTCGATCGGGTGAGCAAGTACTCCCGGATCATCAACGTGGACAACCTGAGGCTGGCCGCGCTCCGCAAGGGAGGCGACCGGTCGATCTCGGCCAGCTTCACCGCCACGACGTTCGTCTACGAGGAGCGCGCGGGCGAGAGGGCCGAGGAGGGCAAGCCATGAGCCGTCGGCAATGGGTCTGGATCGTGGCGGCTGCGGCGCTGACGCTCCTGGTCGCGGCGTCCGCCCCCGCGTTCCCGCAGGAGCGGCCCGCGGGGGCCGGGACGGCGGCCCCCTCCGAGGCGCAGAAGAGCGCCCAGAAGGCCATGCAGGAAGGGGAGAAGACCGTCGAGACGATCCTGCGCCAGCAGGAGGAGATCCTGAGCGGCCAGCGATTCTCGTACGACCCCGGCGGCCGTCGCGACCCGTTCCGCTCGCTCTACGAGGAGCTCACGGTGCGCCGGAAGGGGCCCAGGCCGAAGGGCGTGGCGGGGATGCTCGTCTCGGAGATCTCGTTGGTGGGGATCGTGCGCGACCCGTCGGGGGGCGACGTTTCGCTCTTCATGGGCTCGGACAACAAGGGGTACTTCCTCAGGGTCGGCGACGAGGTGTACGACGCGACCCTGATCTCGGTGGATCCGAAGGCCGGAAACGTCACCTTCCGCCAGCAGGTTGACGACCCCCGGCTGATCAAGCCCTATCGGGACGTCGTCAAGAGGCTGGTCCCGCTGGAGGAGGATAAGGCCAATGAGTAAGCACGGCATGTCGATCCTCGCGGCCCTGGCGCTCGTCGCGTCGGCCGCCGTGGGATCCCCCTGGGCCTCGTCGGACGCCGGGGCGGCACGAGACCTGATGGCCGTGACGGTTTCTTCCGACGCCCAAGGGAATCCCGTCGTCACGATCTCCGGCGACGGGGCGCTGCGCTACGAGACTCTCGAGCTCGATTCCCCCCGGCGGCTGGTGCTCGACCTGCCCGGCGTGAACAGCCGGGTGCAGACGCGCCAGGTTCCGGTGGGAACCGGAGGAGTCGAGCGGATCCGCGTGGGCCAGTACCGGGTGGAGCCGGATCCGGTCTCGAGGGTCGTGTTCGACCTCGAGGGCGCGGTCCCGTACCGGATCGAGGAGCGGGGCAAGGACCTCGTGGTTGCGTTCGGCGGCATCCCCGCCGAGCCGGCCGCGCCGGTCGCAGAGGCTCCCGCGCCCCCGGCGCCTCCAGAGGAGGCTGCTCCCGTCCCGGCGGCCGAGGCGGCCGAGGCGACGGCGGAGGTGGCCGAGGCGGTGGCCGAGCCCGCGGATCCCCCGGCGGCTGCGGTCGCCGAGGCTCCCGCGCGCACGGTGCCGGCCGAGTCGCTCGATCTGCTGCTCCGCGCCACTCCGGTGTACGAGTCGGCGGAGCCGGAGGAAGCCCCCGCGCCGCCGCCGCCGCCGGCCCGGGTTCCGCCGCCCGCGACGTCGTTCGAGACGAAGACGATCGCCGTCGACGAGAGACAGTACACGGGGAAGCGACTGTCCCTCAACCTCGTGGACGCCGACGTGAAGCAGGTGTTCCGGCTCTTCCACGAGATCTCGGGACTGAACTTCGTGCTCGATCCCAGCGTGGACGGGCGCGTCACGATCGTCCTCGACAACACGCCCTGGGACCAGGCGCTGGACATCATCCTCAAGAACAACGGCCTGGACAAGGTGATGGAGGACAATGTGATCCGGATCGCCTCGACGCAGAAGCTCGCGTCGGAGGCGGCGGCGAGGAAGCAGCTCAAGGAGGCGAAGGAGCTGGAGGTCGAGCCGACGACGATCACGAGGACCCTCTCGTACGCGAAGGCGAAGGACGTCGAGCGGGTCATCCGCGACGGCGGCGTGCTGTCCGCGCGCGGGAAGGTGATCGTCGACGACCGGACGAACACGCTGATCATCAGCGACATTCCGAAGCGGGTCGAGCCGGTCGACGTCCTGATCTCGACGCTCGACTCCGAGACGCCGCAGGTCATGATCGAGGCCCGTATCATCGAGACCTCGAGGGAGTTCGTCCAGGACTTCGGCGTGACGTGGGGCTTCTCGGCGATCGCCGACGCCTCGCGCGGGACGTCCACCTCGCTGGCGTTCCCGCACAACGCTTCCGTGAAGTACGGGCTGAACCTTCCCGGGAGCGGCGGGGCGAGCAACCTCGCGTTCAAGTTCGGGAACGTGATCGATTCGTTCACGCTCGACCTCGCGCTGAACGCGCTCGAGACGGACGGCCGGGGGAGGATCCTCTCCTCGCCGAAGATCGCCACGCAGAACAACGAGCGGGCCGAGATCGAGCAGGGCGTGCGCATCCCCGTCGTGAACACGACGGCGACCGAGATCAACGTGGAGTTCGTGTCGGCGTCGCTCCGGCTGGGGGTTACCCCGCAGATCACGGCGGAGGGGACCATCATCCTGGACGTCGAGCTGGAGAACAACTCGCCGGACTTCTCGAACCGCGTGGGAGACGTCCCCGCGGTGAACACGCAGCGGGCGCAGACCAAGATCCTGATCGCGGACGGGGGCACGACCGTGATCGGCGGCATCTTCACGGTCAACGAGGCGTCGAGCGAGCAGGGCGTGCCCTGGTTCCGGAAGATCCCGGTGTTCGGCTGGCTGTTCAAGACCCGGAACATCACGAACGAGAACCGGGAGCTCCTGATTTTCCTCACCCCCAAGATTCTGAAGGTCGGGTAGCGGAGGTCTGACCATGCGCGGAACGAACCGAATCCTCCGGGCTCTTCTTGCGGTCGGGCTCGTCCTGGCGCTGCAGGCCTGCGCCGAAGGCACGGTGGATGACGGCGACAGCGCCAACGTCGTGCTCGTGATCGGGACGTTTCCACCGATCCCGCCCATCACGACGACGAACGAGGAAGGAGTCTGCGTGTTCCAGCTGCCGACCGGCGTGTCGGTGACGCTCGTGAGCCTCCCGAAGTCGGAGCTCGCGGAGTCCCCGATGTCCGACGCCGTGATCGACAGCGTGTCCGTGACCTACAGCTGGGACGACGGCCTGGTGGTGGGGCCGATCGAGATGAGCGCGGCGGGGTTGATCCCGTGCGATGCCCAGGGCACGGTATCGTTCCTGCCGATCCGGTACGGGGACATGACCGCGGACCGGGCCGGTCACAGCGCGAACCTCATGGTCACGTTCCGGGGGAAGCTCGTAGACGGCACGGCCGTCGAGTCGCTGCCGGGGCCTCCGGGCGGGGCCACGCTCTCGGTGGAGAGCTGTAGCGTCCTGTAGATCGCGCGCGGGGACCCCGGGGTCCCCGCGGGCGCTCTCCGGAGGGAGAGCGCCCGTCCGGGGGGCGCCCGCGTCGAGCCGGTGACGTGAGAGAGCGCGGAGGCGGTGAGTCGCGGCTGGCGACGGTGACCCACGCGAGGCTTCGAGCCTCTCAGGGGGACGCGGACGTCGCCCGCGCCATCCTGCGGGCGATCCTCGCCGAGAGTCCGGACGACCCGGAGGCGAGGCTCCTGCTCGAGGAACTGGGCGATCTCCGCGGGACCGGCCTCGCCGAGCGGGAGGAGGAGCCGTTGGCCCCGCCGCGACCGGCGAGGGCATCGGAGATCCGGGGGCGGTTTCAGGCGGCGCTCGGCGGCGGTGAGGCCGGGGAGACGCGGCGCGTTCGCCGGCGGCTCGAGGCCTTCCTGGCGCGGGTCCGGGAATCACGGGGGGTGACCGGTGCTCGATGAAGCTCTCGCGTCCTTGGTCGAGACCGTCGGCGGTGCGCGGGTCGCGCTCCTCGTGGGGATGGACGGGGTGATCGTCTCCTCGGCGGGAGAGTCGTCCGGGCCGGGATGGGATCTCGTCGCGGCCTGCTGGACCGACCTGGAGCGCCGCGCGCGCCTCGCGAACGCCGAGACGGGCCTCGGGGAGCCGGTGGAGCTGATCATGACCTCGGAGCAAGGGGTCGTCCTGCTCCGGCTGGTCACCCGCGAGTACGGGCTCCTCGTCGTCCTGGCCCCCGGGGGGAGCCTCGGGCGGGCGAGGTTCGAGCTCCGGAAGGCTGCCTCCCGGGTCCGGCCCGAGCTCGAGACCTGAGGATCTCTCCGTTTTGCCCTAATTTCGCTCCGGTTCCCCGTGCACAACGCCCGCGGCTCGACTCTCCGCCACCGGCGGTGGTAGGCTCCTGCCTTCGATCGTTCCAATCGAGGTACCCCAGGCGTGGAACCGAAAGAGCTCCGAGACCTGATCGAGATCATCTCCAGGAGTAGCTTCACGACCTTCGAGCTGGAGCGGGAGGGGTTCAAGCTCCGTCTCGTCAAGGGCGCGGCGGCGCCCCTCGTGATCGCCTCGCCGTCTCTGCCGTCGCAGGCGCGGGACGGGTCGGAGCCGCCCTCCGCGGCGGCGCCGGTTGCCGCGCCCGCCCCGGCGGCCCCGGCGGACGACGGCCTGGCCCTGGTCTCGTCGCCGATCGTCGGGACCTTCTACCGGGCGCCGAGCCCGGGTGCCCCGCCGTTCGTCGAGGTGGGGAGCCGCGTGGCGAAGGGGCAGGTCCTCTGCATCGTGGAAGCGATGAAGCTGATGAACGAGATCGAGTGCGAGATGGACGCCGAGGTCGTCGAGGTCGTCGTGGCCAATGGCCAGCCGGTCGAGTACGGCGAGACGCTCTTCAAGCTTCGTCCGATGGCCTGAGCGAGGCGCCGTGTTCCGAAAGATCCTAATCGCGAACCGCGGAGAGATCGCCCTCCGGATCATCTGGGCGTGCCGCGAGCTCGGGATCCGGACCGTCGCCGTGCACTCGACGGCCGACTCCGACTCGCTCCACGTGCGCTTCGCCGACGAGGACGTCTGCATCGGGCCGCCGCAGAACAAGGATTCCTATCTCAACGTGCAGGCCGTCATCTCCGCCGCGGAGATCACGGGGGCCGAGGCGATCCACCCCGGTTACGGCTTCCTTGCCGAGAACGCGCACTTCGCGGAGGTGTGCAGGGAGTGCGGCCTGACGTTCATCGGTCCGGGCCCCGACGTGATCCGGAGGATGGGGGACAAGGCGGAGGCGCGGCGGACGATGATCGAGGCCGGGGTCCCGGTCCTTCCGGGCAGCGACGGCCTCCTGCGGGACGAGGAGCACGCCCTCGAGCTGGCCGAGGAGATCGGCTACCCGGTCCTGATCAAGGCGGCCGCCGGCGGCGGGGGCCGCGGGATGAGGATCGTCTCCTCGATCGAGGAGATGGGAAAGCTGCTCGAGGCCGCGATGACGGAGGCCGGAGCCGCGTTCGGCGTTCCGGACGTGTACCTGGAGAAGTACATCGTCGAGCCTCGCCACATCGAGTTCCAGATCCTGGGCGACGCGCAGGGCAACCTCCTCCACTTCTTCGAGAGGGAGTGCTCGGTGCAGCGGAGGCACCAGAAGCTGCTCGAGGAGTCCCCCTCGACGGCCCTGGACGGGGCTCTTCGCGCGCGGATGGCCGCCGCGGCCCTGCAGGCGGCGCGGGCGGCCGAGTACGTGAACGCGGGCACGGTCGAGTTCCTCCTCGACTCGAAGGGCGATTTCTACTTCATCGAGATGAACACGCGCATCCAGGTCGAGCACCCGGTGACGGAGATGGTCACCGGCATCGACCTGATCAAGGAGCAGATCCGGGTGGCCGCGGGAGAGCCGATCTCGTTCACGCAGGACGAGGTCGTCGTCTCGGGCCACGCGATCGAGTGCCGGATCAACGCGGAGGACCCCGAGCGCTTCACTCCGAGCCCGGGGAAGATCCGGGCGTTCCATCTGCCGGGAGGGCCCGGAATCCGGGTCGACACCGCCTGCTACGCGGAGTGCGTCGTCCCGCCGCATTACGACTCGATGATCGCGAAGGTGATCGCGCACGGGAACACGCGGGGGGAGGCGATCCTCCGGATGCGCCGGGCCCTCGAGTCGTTCGTCGTCGAGGGGATCCGGACGAGCGTGCCGATGCACCAGCGCATCCTGACGGACGAGGACTTCGTCCGAGGCCGCCTCTCGACCCATTTCATGGCGCGGTTCGCTCCCGGGGCGAAGAAACCCTAGCCCCGCTACTGTCCGGTCCCGTTTCCTCCGGACCTCGCGGCACGGCGAGGGCTTCGTCGACGGTCGAATCCCGGAATAGGCCGAAAAGTCCGCCGCCTCGGGCCTCGGAGTGTTGGAAATTGTCAGTTCGCGGCCTTCCTTGACAATTATTTTCACGGGAGCTACATTCGCATCTGCGTGATCGGCAAAGCGGGGATGTCTAACTGCATTATAGCCTAGTCAGTTAACGCACTATACCGATGCGCCGCGGGCGGAGTTTGATCGCGGGCTGCACGGCCAGGGAGCTTCGATGGCGGTCAAGCTGGGAGAGATGCTCCTCAAAGCCGGGCTCGTCACCCAGGAGCGGCTGCAGGAGGCGCTCGAGGCCCAGAAGAAGAACGGGGGGAAGCTCGGGTACAACCTCGTCAAGCTGGGGTACGTCAAGGAGGACGAGATCACCCAGCTCCTCTCGGAGCAGTACGGGGTCCCCTCGATCAACCTCCGGCACTTCGAGATCGACGAGTCGGTCATCAACCTGATCCCCTCCGAGGTCGCGCAGAAGTACCTCGTCCTGCCCGTGAACCGCACGGGCGCCACGCTGACGATCGCGATGGCGGACCCGACCAACGTGTTCGCCATGGACGACATCCGCTTCATGACCGGCTACACGGTCGAGCCGGTGGTCGCCAGCGAGATGGCGATCCGCGAGGCGATCGAGAAGTACTACGGCTCCACCCACGCCATCGAGCTCAAGAAGGTCATGGACGAGATGGCGGAGGCGGACACGGAAGCGCTGGAGCTCCTCGAGGAGGAGGAGGAGCTCGACGCCCACCAGCTCGAGAGCGCGTCCGAGGAAGCGCCGGTCGTCCGCCTCGTCAACATCGTCCTGACGGACTCGATCAAGAAGAGCGCGTCCGACATCCACATCGAGCCGTACGAGAAGGACTTCCGCGTCCGCTTCCGGATCGACGGCGTGCTCTACGAGATCATGCACCCGCCGCTGAAGCTGAAGGACGCGATCACGAGCCGGCTCAAGATCATGGCGAAGCTCGACATCTCGGAAAAGCGGCTCCCGCAGGACGGCCGGATCAAGATCAAGATGAAGCTGCAGGGGAAGAACAAGGAGATGGACTACCGCGTCTCGGTTCTGCCCACGCTCTTCGGCGAAAAGATCGTCCTGCGGCTGCTCGACAAGGACAACCTGGTGCTCGACATGACCAGGCTCGGATTCGAGCCGGAATCGCTCCTGAAGTTCGAGCGCGCGATCCTGAAGCCGTACGGGATGGTCCTCGTGACCGGCCCCACCGGGTCCGGCAAGACGAACACCCTCTACTCCTCGATCGCCCGGGTCAACACGCCTGAGACGAACATCCTGACGGCGGAGGACCCGGTCGAGTTCAACCTGCACGGCATCAACCAGGTCCAGATGAAGGAGCAGATCGGCCTGAACTTCGCGACGGCGCTGCGGGCGTTCCTTCGCCAGGACCCGAACATCATCCTGGTGGGGGAGATCCGAGACTTCGAGACCGCCGAGATCGGCGTGAAGGCGGCGCTCACGGGACACCTCGTCCTCTCGACCCTGCACACGAACGACGCCCCGTCGACCATCAACCGGCTGATGAACATGGGGATCGAGCCGTTCCTCGTCGCGACGTCGGTGAACCTGATCTGCGCGCAGCGCCTCGTCCGGAAGATCTGCAAGGAGTGCAAGGACGAGATCCGCATGCCGACGCAGGCGCTCGTGGACATCGGGTTCCCGATGGAGGAGGCTCCGAAGCTCAAGCTCTACAAGGGACGCGGCTGTCCCAACTGCAACAACACGGGGTACCGGGGCCGGCTCGGCCTGTTCGAGGTCCTGGAGATCACGGACGAGATCCGCGAGCTGATCCTCTCGGGAGCGTCGGCCATGGAGCTCCGGCGCAAGGGGATCGAGGAGGGGATGCTGTCGCTGCGCGCCTCGGGTCTGCAGAAGCTGCGCGACGGCCTCACGACGGTCGAGGAAGTTCTCCGAGAAACGGTGCTCTGAGGGAGGGCCGGCGCGCTCGGGCCGCCGGCGAGGAGAGGCGATGGGCGTCACGATGCACCAGCTGTTGAAGACCCTGGTGGACCAGGGGGGGACCGACCTGCACGTCACGACGAATTCGCCGCCGCAGGTCCGCATCGACGGCAAGATGGTGCCGCTGCAGCTCCCTCCGCTGACCGCCTCCGAGACGAAGCAGCTCGTCTACAGCGTGCTGACGGACAACCAGAAGCACCGCCTGGAGGAGACGCTCGAGCTCGATTTCTCGTTCGGGGTCAAGGGGCTCGCGAGGTTCCGGGCCAACGTCTTCTTCCAGCGAGGGGCGGTGGCGGGGGCCTTCCGGACGATCCCGTGGGAGATCCGGAACTTCAAGGACCTCGGGCTCCCCGAGGTCGTCGCGTCGCTCTGCGAGAAGCCCCGGGGGCTGATCCTGGTCACGGGTCCGACCGGTTCCGGGAAGTCGACGACGCTCGCGGCGATGCTCGACAAGGTCAACAACGAGCGGCACGAGCACATCGTGACGATCGAGGACCCGATCGAGTACCTGCACTCGCACAAGCGCTGCCTCGTCAACCAGAGGGAGCTCCACGCCGACACGCACTCGTTCGGCAACGCCCTGCGGTCGGTCCTCCGCCAGGACCCCGACGTCGTCCTGATCGGCGAGATGCGGGACCTCGAGACGATCGAGTCGGCGCTCCGGATCGCGGAGACCGGCCACCTCACCTTCGCCACGCTGCACACGAACTCCGCCGCGCAGACGATCAACCGGATCATCGACGTGTTCCCGGCCCACCAGCAGTCGCAGATCCGGACGCAGCTCTCCTTCGTGCTGGAGGGGATCCTGTGCCAGTCGCTCCTGCCGAGGGCCAACGGTCACGGGCGCGTCCTGGCGATGGAGATCCTGATCCCGAACTCGGCCATCCGAAACCTGGTCCGCGAGGACAAGGTCCACCAGATCTATTCCGCGATGCAGACCGGGCAGAACCAGTTCGGGATGCAGACGTTCAACCAGTCCCTGGCCACGCTGCACTTCAAGAAGCAGATCTCCCTGCAGTTGGCGCTCTCGATGAGCTCCAACCCGGACGAGCTGCAGGAGATGATCAACCGCGGTGCGGGGCTCGTCTACCAGCCGACGGCGGCCACGGCGGCCCCGGGTCGCCGCCAGCCGGGCAAGTGATTCCGGACCGGGCGAGGAGGAGTCGAGCATGCCGAACTACACCTGGAAGGGTCGGACCCGCGCGGGGAAGGTTCAGGAAGGCGTTCTGGTCGCGGAGAGCAAGGATGCCGTGGTCTCCGCGCTCAGGAAGCAGCAGATCATGGTCACCGCCGTCACCGAGAAGGGGAAGGAGTTCGCGCTCCCGAGGTTCGGCGGCGGGATCTCCACGAAGGAGGTCGCGATCTTCACGCGGCAGTTCTCGGTGATGATCGACGCCGGGCTCCCGCTCGTGCAGTGCCTGGAGATCCTCGCGTCGCAGCAGGAGAACCGCGCGTTCCAGAAGGTTCTCTTCGCGGTCCGGCAGGACGTCGAGTCGGGCGCGACCCTCGCCGACTCCCTCCGGAAGCACCCGAAGGTGTTCGACGACCTCTACAGCAACATGGTCGCGGCGGGGGAGGCGGGCGGCATCCTCGACACGATCCTCCAGCGTCTCTCCACCTACATCGAGAAGATCGTGAAGCTGCGCTCCGCCGTCCGCTCCGCCCTCGTCTACCCCGTCGCGGTCATCTTGATCGCGATCGGGGTCGTGTGGGTCATCCTCTGGAAGGTGATCCCGACGTTCGCGACCCTGTTCGAGGGGCTCGGAGCGACGCTCCCGCTCCCGACGCGCATCACGATCGCGATGTCTCGCTTCATCGGTTCGTGGTGGTGGCTCGTGTTCGGCGCCATCGGGATCGGGGTGTTCGCGCTGAACCGCTACCACAAGACCTACGCCGGCCGGAGGGTGATCGACGGCCTGCTCCTGAAGCTTCCCGTGCTCGGATCGGTCCTCCGGAAGATCGCCGTGGCCCGCTTCTGCCGGACGCTCGGAACGCTGGTCTCCTCCGGCGTCCCGATCCTCGAGGGGCTCTCGATCACCGCGCGGACCGCGGGGAACTCGGTCGTGGAAGACGCCATCATGACGACCCGGAAGAGCATCGAGGAGGGGAAGACGATCTCCGAGCCGCTGAAGCACACCGACGTGTTCCCGCCGATGGTGGTCCAGATGGTCGCCGTGGGCGAGCAGACGGGGGCACTCGAATCGATGCTCAACAAGATCGCGGACTTCTACGACGACGAGGTGGACGAGGCCACGGCGAACCTGTTGGCCCTTTTGGAGCCGATCATGATCATGTTCTTGGGCGTCGTCATCGGCGGCATCGTGATCTCGATGTACATGCCGATGTTCGACCTCATCAGCAAGATCGGCTGATCTCCGCGTGGAGAGGGGGCGGGCCCGCGCCCGCCTCCGCCGGGGGGGGCATGGACCGCAGCGAGACGGAACGGCAGCTCCGCTGGCTGATGATCCTCCGGGTCGTCACCGTGACGGCCCTGCTGATCTCGGCCTTCGCGATCGAGCTGCTGCTGCGCCCGGGAGAGACGCTGCGGCCGCTCTTCCTGTTGACCGCCGTCGTCTACGGCATGGTCCTCGTCTACGCGGCCCTCGACCGCTGGCTCGCCGGCCGGCGCTCCTTCGTGCACCTGCAGCTCTTCGGCGACGCGGTGAGCCTGACGGCGTTCGTGCAGATCACGGGAGGCCTCGACAGCCCGATGTCGTTCCTGTACGTCCTCCCGGTGTCGGTCGCCTCGCTGATGCTCTACAGGCGCGGCGGTCTCCTGTTCGCGGGGATCTGCTGGCTCCTGTATGCGGCGCTCGTCGTTCTCCGGATCCCTCGCCTCGGCTTCGCCGCGAGCGCGGGCGTCGCGCCCGAGCCGGGCCGGGCCGGCTACTTCCTCGTCGCCCACCTCGTCGCCTTCGTCGCCGTGGCGCTCCTCGCGAGCTATCTCGCGGAGCGGCTCCGCTCCCAGGGGGACGAGCTCGCCGAGAGGCGGGGCACCGTGGCGCGCCTGCAGGCGCTGAACGAGAACATCATCGAGTCGATCAACAGCGGTCTCGTCACGACGGATCTCGAGGGGCGGGTGAACTTCATGAACCGCGGGGCCGCGGACATCACGGGGTTCGACGCCTCCGCGATCCTGGGACGTCCCGTCGACGACTGGATCGGCACGGGTCCCGGCTTCCTCCAGGAGATCCTGGTCCGCCTGAGCGAGAAGCGGCGCCACCGGTTCGAGCGGTGGTTCGAGACCCCGGCCGGGCGCCACCTGTTCCTCGGGTTCGCCGTGTCGAACCTGCACGACCGTGCGGGGAACCCGCTCGGCTACATCTTCATCTTCCAGGATCTCACGGAGATCCAGGCCCTCGAGCAGGAGGTCCGGCTCAAGGAGAGGATGGCGGCCCTCGGGGAGATGGCCGCCGGCATGGCCCACGAGCTGAGGAACCCTCTCGCCGCCGTCAGCGGCGCGGTCCAGTACCTCAAGGGGAGCCTGCGGCCGGAGGGGGAGACGCTCGAGCTGATGGACATCATCCTCCGGGAATCCCAGAGGCTCGATCGGACGATCGGGGACTTCCTGACGTTCGCGCGGCCCGGCACCTTCGCTCCGGAGCGGTGCGATCTGGTGAAGCTGCTCGAGGACCAGCTGAAGCTCCTCCGCAGGAGCCGGGAGTTCCGTCCGGGCCACAGGATCGAGACGCGGTGGAACGGGGCCGCGGTCTGCTGCGACGCCGACCCGGACCGGATGAAGCAGATCTTCTGGAACCTGGCCACGAACGCGCTGAAGGCGATGCCTGGGGGCGGCACGCTGTCGCTCGACCTGAAGACCCGGGAAGAGGACCGCCACGTGGAGATCGTGTTCCAGGACGACGGCGTCGGAATGGACGAGAAGGAGGTCGACTCCTACTTCCAGCCGTTCCACGGGCGGTTCGAGGAAGGTACCGGCCTGGGCGCCGCCATCGTCTACAGGCTGGTGCAGGAGCACGGGGGTCGGATCAGCCTCGAGAGCCGCCCCGGCAGCGGGACGACGGTGCGGATCCGCATCCCTCTCGAGACGTCCGCGCGCTCGGCGGCGGGCCCCGCTTCCAGGGGGACGGTCGCCGGAGGAGCCGCCCTTTGAACAGGATCCTGGTCGCCGAGGACGAGAAGAGCATGCGCGACCTCCTCGCGCTGATGCTGCGCAAGGAGGGGTACGCGGTCGAGACCGCGGAGTCGGGCTCGAAGGCGCTCGAGCTCGTGGACCGGAACCCCGGCGACCCGTTCGACCTCATCGTGAGCGACATCTCGATGCCGGGCCTCTCCGGGCTCGACCTCCTGCGGCATTGCCGCAGGACGGTCCCCGGGACGGCGGTGATCCTGATGACGGCCTTCGGCTCGAAGGAGGTCGCGATCGAGGCTCTCAACGAGGGGGCGCTCTACTACGTCGAGAAGCCGTTCGATCTCGACGAGGTCAAGGCCGTCGTCCGGAAGACGATGGAGCAGAAGCGCCTCGCCGCCGAGAACGAGGCGCTTCGGGACCAGAACCGCGGCCTCCGGGCCCAGCTCCAGGGCAAGTACCGCTTCGACGGGCTCGTGGGACGGAGCTCCAAGATGCGGGCGATCTTCGATCTCATCGAGCGGGTGGCGGCGACCGGCAGCACGATCCTGATCTCCGGCGAGTCCGGAACCGGGAAAGAGCTGATCGCGCGGGCGATCCACTACAACTCGGGCCGGAAGGACGGAGCCTTCGTCTCCATCAACTGCGGGGCGCTTCCTGACGATCTCCTTGAGAGCGAGCTCTTCGGCCACATGAAGGGGAGCTTCACGGGGGCGACCGCGAACAAGAAGGGCCTGTTCGAAGCCGCGGCCCAGGGGACGATCTTCCTGGACGAGATCGGCGAGACCTCGCCGGCGATGCAGATCAAGCTGCTGCGGGTGCTGCAGGAGCGAAAGATCCGTCGCGTCGGGGGAACGGAGGAGATCGACGTCGACGTCCGGGTGATCACCGCGACGAACCAGGATCTCGAGCAGATGGTCCGCGAGAAGCGGTTCCGGGAGGATCTCTTCTACCGGATCCACGTCATTCCGATCCGGATGCCCGCCCTCCGGGAGAAGCCCGAGGACATCCCGGCGCTCGCGGAGCACTTCCTCGACAAGTACCGCCGGCAGATGGGGAAGCCGCTGGCCGGGATCTCGAAGGCCGCGATGGACTGTCTGGAGTCGTACCGCTGGCCGGGGAACGTCCGGGAGCTCGAGAACGTCGTCGAGCGAGCCGTCGCGCTCGAGAGCGCGGACGTCGTCCAGCCGGAGAGCCTGCCCCGGGAGGTGCGGAGCGGGGGGAGCGAGCGCGCGGGCGTCGACATCGCGCTTCCCGACGGCGGCGTCGACCTCGAGCATCACCTGGAGGAGCTGAGGCAGCGGTTCATGGTCGAGGCGATGGAGCGTACGGGCGGCGTCCAGACGCGGGCGGCGGAGATCCTGGGCATGACCTTCCGTTCCTTCCGCTACTTCGCCAAGAAGTACGGGCTCACGGGACGGGAAGGGGCCTCCTCCGGCGAGGCGGTGCCGCCGGGAGAGGAGGCCGGCTCGTGGCCGGCCACGGCCGGGGAAGGAGCGCGGTGACGTGGGGTGTCACCGATTCCCGCTTCGGGCGACGCGGCGCGGCAATCTCTCTCGCGGGCGGAGGCGGCGCGCGGCGTCGAAGAATGGGTGTGTGGCTCCAATGCGTTGTAAAATCGACAGTTGCTGGATCCAGGGCCAGGACGGGCCGACGTGGCACCGCCCTTGCTCTTTCCCGGAACGGACCTGAAAGGAGGCCAAGCGATATGAAGAACCGGAACAGCAAAGGTTTCACGCTCATCGAGCTGCTGATCGTCGTGGCGATCATCGGCATCATCGCGGCCATCGCGATCCCCAACCTCTTGAACGCGATCGACCGCGGCAAGCAGAAGCGGACGATGGCCGACATCCGCTCGATCGGCACCGCCGTCGAGCAGTACGCCATCGACAACAACTACTACCCGGCCGTGACGGACATCGCCACTCTGGCGAACACGACGACGAGCGTCGTGCCGATCTACATCCGGACGATGCCGCTTCAGGACGGCTGGCGCTACGATTTCTATGTGAACTCCGACGCGCTGGGGTACACGCTCGCGTCCGGCGGCAAGGACGGCGGCGACCTGACGGGCGTCCAGTGGGGCGCGACCACGGGCTTCGACTTCCCGATCGTTTTCATGAACGGGCAGTTCGCGGCCTGGCCCGAGGGCGTCCAGCAGTAACGGTTCCATTCAAGGCGGCGGGGGGGCTTGGCGCCCCCGCCGCCTTTTCATGTCCGGCCCTCCCTTTGATGTAGAATTCCCCCAACCCGGCCGACCACGAAGTCGCGGCGCGGATCGCGAGCGCGCGGGGGAACGGGGAGGCGATGGGACGCGGAAGCCCGGGGCGCAGTGGCGGCTACGCCGTGGTCGAGCTGACCGTCGTTCTCGCGCTCCTCGCCGTGATCCTCTGCATCGCCGTCGTCGGCCTCGTGAGTCTCGTCGACAGGTCCAGGCAGCGGGCGACCATGGCCGACATGCGGGCCGTGGCGAAGGGGATCGAGGCGTACGCGGCATCCCGAGGATTCCTCCCGGACGACGCGAGCGGGTCCGCCGGCCTCCGGGCGGCGCTCGGCTCCCTGGGGGGCCGCCCCGTCCCGACCTCCGATCGCTGGCGGCATCCTTTCCGGTACCGGCGGGACGGAGCGGGGAACTACACGCTCGCCTCCCTCGGCAAGGACGGGATCGACGGAGACGACATCTCGGTCGCGACCCGGGACGACTACTTCCGGGACATCGTCCTCGTGAACGGCCGATTCACGGCCGCCCCCGAGTGATGCGCCGCGGGCGATGACCTTCGATCGTCCCGGAACGGCCGCCCGCCAGCTTCTCGTGGCGCTGCTCGTTGTCCTCCCCCTGCTGCCTCCGGAGGTGCGGGGGGAGTCCCTCGCCGCCTCCGCCGCGCTCCTCGCCCTTCTCGTCCTGGTGGCGCCGACGGCGGGAGGGGACGTCCTGGGCGGGCTCCTTCTCGGGGCCGCGGGGCTTGCGGCGGGGCTCGCGACGTGCTGGCCGCCCTCCTCGCTCGAGGCTGCGGCGATGGCGCTGCTCGCGGCGGCCGCCGGCTCGGCCGCCGCGAGGCTCCCGGAGGAGGCGCGCGGTAGCCGGTGGATTCCCGTCACGGTCGCGGTGACCGGCGGCATCGTCGGCGCTCACGCGGCGTTCCAGAAGCTGTACGGCCTCCACACTCTGGCGGCGCGGATCGAGGCCGGCGTCCCCGTCGCCGACCGGGAGGCCGTGCTGACGAGACTGTCGGAGGGCCGAGCCTTCGCCGGGTTCTCGACTCCCGCGGCGATGGCGGGGTTCCTCGCGATGGCGCTGGCGGTGACGGTCGGGCTCGCGGCGTCCCGCCGCGGTTGGCGCCGCGCGGCGCTGGCGATCGCCTGCGGCATCCAGGTCGCCGGAATCCTTTCGGCGGAGTCGGCGACCGCGTCGGCCGGGCTCGCGGCCTCCGCGGTCCTCCTGGCGCTGCGGCGCGGGAAGGCCCGCAAGACCGTCGCCGCTCTCGCCGCGGCGGCGGTCCTCGTCGTTCTCGCGGTCGCGGTGGCTCGCGGCGGAGAGGTGCTGAACGCCTCGGACCCCGAGAGCCCCTGGCGGCTCCGCGCGGGGAACTTCCGGGCGGCCGCGTCGATGGCCGCGGACCACCCGTGGGTCGGCGTGGGGCCGGGAGGGTTCGGCTCGGCTCTCCCGGCGTACCTGCGGACGGGGGACGGCGAGACGCGGTTCGCGCACGATCTGCCGCTCCATCTCGCCGCCGAGATCGGGCTGCCCGCCGGGGCGGTGGTGAGCGCCCTCTTCTTCTTCCTCTTCCTCGGGCCGGTGTGGGCGAGACCGGGGGCGGGCGAGGAGCCGTGGCGAACGGGTGCGAGGGTCGCGCTGGGCGCCTTCGCGATCCAGAACCTCGGCGACTTCACCGCGCTGCTCCCGTCGACCCTCTGGTTCGCCGCTCTTCTCCGCGGCGTCCTGTCCGGCGGCCGCCCGAGCGAGGGAAGGGAGGCGGACGGAGAGGCGCGGGGCGTAGGGCGGGCCGTTCTCCTGGCGGCAGCGGTGGCCTCCGCCGCGATCCTCGCGGCGGCGGGGCCGGCGTGGAACGCGAGGTACCGGGCGCGCGAGGCGGTTGCGCGCGGAGATCTCGCGGAGGCCCTCAAGGAGACGGCTCGGGCCGTGGCACTCGCTCCCTGGAACCCGGATTCGGCGGCCGCCCGCGCCGAGGCGTTGCTCGCGTCGGCTCCGGGCGACGGGGACGCGGGGGTGGAGGAGGCGCTGCGGGAGGCCGACCGCGCGGTCTCGCTCGCGCCGACCCGTCCCGGGATTCGCGTCTTGCGCGCGACGGCGAGGATCCGGTCCGGGGATCTCCCGGGGGCGTTCGCCGACGTCTCCGAGGCGGCGAGGCTGTACCCGAGAAGCGAGGACCATCGTCGGCTTCGCGAGGAGCTGGCGCGGCGGCTCCCGGCCGCCGGGAAGTCGGAGGTCCCGCCGTGACGCGGCACCCTCTGGCGTGCGGCCTGGCGGCGCTGCTCCTCCTCTCGACGCTCTTCGAAGGGGGAGCCTCTCCGGAGGGGCTGCTGGTGACCCACGCGGCCGTGGCGGCGCTCCTGACGGCGGCGCTGGCGCTGCCCCGCGGCCGGGACGAGGAGCGCTGGGCGCTCCCGGGAGGGATCGGCGCGGCCCTCGCGGGGTTCGCGCTCCTGGCGTTCCTCGGAGCGGCGCTGGCCCCGTACCGGTACGCGGCGCTCCTGGTCTTGCAGGAGATCGGCGCCTTCGCGGCGATCGCGTTCCTGGCGGCGCGCTCGGGGCGGAGCCTCCCGGGAGCGCTCTCCCTGCCGCTGCTGTCCGGTGGAGCCGCGCTCGGCACCTGGGCGGTGGCGCAGCGCCTCTCGGGCGACCTGCGGCCGGCGGCCTCGTTCCTGAATCCGAGCCATCTCGCAGCCTGGCTCGTCGCGGTGCTGCTCGTCGGCGTCGTGGCCCCGGGGGCCTGGCGCTCGCCGAGGGGGGCGGCGGCGCGCGGGGCGCTCGCGCTCCCGATCGTGGTCGCGCTCGTCCTCACGGGATCGAGGGGCGCCCTGCTCGGCCTGGCCGCCGGCGGGGCCTGGCTGCTCCCGCGCCTGGTTCGGAGGATCGAGGGTCGAAGGCGCCTTCTCCTCGCCGGGATCGCGGGGGCCGTCGTGGTCGCGATGGGGATCGGAGTGGCGCACCGCTTCGAGCGCGACGATCCCTTCCGTTACCACCGGCTGAAGATCTGGCGGGCGAGCGCCGAGGCCGTCGTAGAGTCGCCGTGGCTCGGCACCGGACCGGGGCAGTTCCAGGCGGCCGCAGCGAACCTCAACTTCCCGATCGACCGGGGGCCGCTCCGCTACGCGAAGCGGTTCCGGAGCACGCATTCCGACCTGCTGCGGCTCTTCGCCGAGTTCGGCCTCCCCGCCGCGGGAGTCGCGCTCCTCGGACTGTGGCTCGCGTGGCGAAGGGCCCGCGGAGCGCTGCGCACGGCGCCGGACCCGGCGGAGATCGCGGGAGCGATGGCGGCGCTCGTCGCGATCGCCACGCAGGCGCTCGTTGAAAATCTCGGGGAGAGGCCGGCGATCCACCTCCTCGCGGCCGCGCTGCTCGGGGCGGCGGCCTCGGAGCCCCGTGCGGCGGGGCGGCGCGCGGGGCGCGTCGTCCGCGCGGCGGCCGCGGCGCTGCTCGCGGTGGCGTTCGCCGTCGGGGACGCGGCGACGTACGCGGCGTGGAAGGCGGCGCGCGGGCTGCCCAGAGGGACGCTCGACGCGGAGCAGGAGCGAAGGCTCTCCCTCGCGCTGTCGGCGAATCCCCGGCATCCGGATCTGTGGCTGCGGCGAGCGGAGGCGTTGTCGGGCGACGGGAGATCCTGGGATGTCGCGGGGTACGCCGCGGCCCGCGAGGCGGCCGAGCAGGCGGTGCGCCTGCAGCCCGCCGACGCGCGCTATCGCCGGGGGATCGCGCGCGTGGAGGCGCTGGCCTGCGTGACGCTGTTCCGGGACGAGGCCACGCGGGAGCGGGCGGCTCGGCAGTTCGACGCCGCCTCGGACCTCGCCCGGCACGACCCGTTCCTCCCGATCGAGAAGGGACGGTTCCTCCTGGAGGCGGGGGACCCCGAGGGGGCGCGCCGCGCGGCGGAGCAGGCGCTACGGATCGAGCCGGAGGCGGTCCCTGCGAAGGTCCTCCTGGCGGAGGCGGTGCTGGCGGCAGGGGGGCCGGGAGCGGCCCGGGCGGCCGAGGCTCGCTTCCGGGAGGCCGAGCGGACCGCCCGGAGGTGGGCGGATCATCCGAAAGGATCGGCGTACGAGATCCGGCTCCTCACGCTCGGGACGAGGGGCGCGGAGCCACCCCGCGAGCCGGGACCTTCCCCCGGCTCACAGCCGTAGAAGGACCCGGTCCGCGACGGGCCGCGCGACGGATCTCTCGATGGCGCGTGCGGCGAGGATGGGCCGGCGCAAGCGCAGCGCGTCGCGAAGGCCCGCGAGGAACGCCGGATACGCGACGGCGTCCCAGGCCGCCTTGCACGGGAGCGCGGCGAGATGCCGGCGCCAGAGCGACGGGTCGAGCACGTTCTTCCAGGTGAAGATCAGGCGGTTGCGCTCGTAGATGCGCGCGACCTCTCTCCGCTCGAAGCGGGGGCCGATCGTCTCTCCGTGATCGTGCAGCGCGCGGGCGTTCTCGACGAGCGCGATGACGGCGCCGCGCCGCCGGGCGCGGAACGAGAGATCGACGTCCTCCCAGTAGAAGGGGGCGTAGAGCGGATCGAAGCCGCCGAGGGCGACGATCCGCTCTCTCCGGACGGCCATGGCGGCGCCGCATGCGTAATCGGGGGGGGCGCCGGTCGCAGTCCCGATGGACGTGGAGAGGACGCCGAGACGCCACCGGATCCGGGTCCCGGATTCCTCCTCCGACGTCCGGGGCCGGACGAGACTCGGGACGGCCGCGAACGCGGACGGCTCCCGCTCGAGGGCGTCCGCGAGGAGGGGCAGGCATCCGGGCAGGATCTCCACGTCGTTGTTGACCAGGACGACGATCCCGCCGAGCGCGGCGGCGATCCCGTCGTTCGCGGCGCACGCGAAGCCGCCGTTGCGCTCGCGGCGCACGAGGCGCACGGAGGGGAATTCCCTCGGGAGATCCTCCGCGGTACCGTCGGAGGATGCGTCGTCGCACACGACGACCTCCCCGTCCATCTCCCGGCATGCCGCGAGGAGCGAGGGGAGGTGCCTTCGCAGAAGGGCGAGGCCGTTCCAGGTGGGCACGACGACGGACAGGCGGGGGGGCCTCGTCATTGCGGAGATCCTTCCGGCGGGTCGTCGAAGCAGCCCTGGAAGTAGCGGACGTCCCGCGCCACGTGATAGCCGAAGTGAGCGAGACGCTCGAGGCCGAGAGCCTCCGCTCCCCGGAGCGCGAGGCGGCCCGCCGCTCCGGCCGGGCGCGAGCCTAGCGCCCGGCGCGCCGCCCGGGACCGCAGCAGGAGATGGGCGAGCCGGAGGGCGACGAGCCCCGCGGGAGCGCTTCCGATCCCGAGCCTGGCCGGCGCGTCGACGCGAAGGTACTCCCGGAAGGGGCCCGCCGGGTGGCGGGCGGCGAGCTGCCTCGCGACGCGGCCTGCCTCCCGGTGGCGCGCGAGGTAGCGGTCCAGGTCGGTCATGAACGCGCGATGGACGGATCGCGCCTCCGGGAGATAGCGGACCGGAACTCCGAGCTCGCGGAGACGGTAACCGAGGTCGATGTCCTCGAACCCGTATCGGGCGATGCTCTCGTCGAAGCCGCCGGCCCGGACGAGCGCCGCCCTGTCCGCGGAGAGATGGCCGGTGAAGCAGAGCCGGAACGGCACGTCCCCGGCATGCTCGAGGAGCGCGTGCTCCCGCTCCCGCTCCTCGCGCAGGAGGAAGCGGGAGAATCCGGTCTCCCGGGGAGGGTCCGCGAGCACGACGCGGCCGAGGGCGACCGAGCCCGGGCTCCCGTGGTGGTGGGCCCGATGCGTCTCGAGCGCTCCCGGGAGAAGCGTCATGTCGTCGTCGAGGAGAACGACGACCGCGGCCGTCGCTTCGCGGAGACCCGTGTTGCGCGCCGCGGCGCGGCCCCGGCTCGCGCCGTGACGGACGATCCTCGGGGCGCCCCAGGGGAGCGGCACGGCAGCGGCCGTCTCCGCCGTCGCGTCGGCGGATCCGTCGTCGACGACGACGATCTCGACCGGCCCCCCGACGTCCTGCGAGGCGACGGAGCCGAGCGTCTCCGGCAGGCGCGCGGCGCCGTCGCGCGAGGGGATGACCACCGAGAGACACGGGCTCGCCACGCGGACATCGTAGCCGAACTTCCCCGCGGTTCGCGCGCGCCGGAAGCGCCCGGTTGAACTCCGGGGGCGGCCGACCTACCCTTGCCGCCGGCGCGGCCCGGAGGCGCGCCGCAGGCAGGAACGTCTCCCACGGGAGAGGCGCGGGAGGGGCCGCGTGAGGATCCTCATCGATCTTCGTTGCCTCGAGACCGCCAGCGCGGGGCGAGGGGTCGGGCGGTACACGCGGGAGATCGTCGCCGCGCTCCGCCCGATTCTCCCGGGCGGCTGGAGGCTCGGGGGCCTCTCGTGGGGCGACCCGGCGACGGCGCTCGGAATCGAGCGAGTGCCCTACCGGGGCCCGCGGAGGGGGATCGGCTTCGCCGACAGGGTCCTGCTTCCGCCGCTGCTGCGGAGAGAGGGCTTCGGGCTCTACCACTCGCCCGTCTACGCCCTTCCCCGCGCGGGTCTCCGCGGCGTGCGGCTCGTGCTCACCGTCCACGACCTCGCCGCGGACGTCCACCCGGAGGGACTCTCCCTCCGCCATCGCGCGGCGTTCCGGAGGACGTTCCGGAGCGCGCGGGGCGCCGACCGGGTGATCGCGGTGTCGGGCACGACGCGCCGGGAGCTGCTCGATCGCTACGAGATCGATCCGGCGCGAGTCGTCGTGGTCCCGAACGGGGTCTCCCCCGCGCTCGCCGCGCCCCGCGGCGAGGGGAGGCCCGCGCGCTGGCCGCGACCGTTCGTCCTGTACGTCGGGGGGCTCGATCCCCTGAAGAACGTCGACTTCCTCCTCGGTGTGGTCGCCCGCTGCCGACGAGGAGGGATCGGCGTGCATCTCGTCGCGGCGGGGGAGGAGGGGCCGCGGCGGGAGGGGCTCCTCGGAAGTGCGCGCGCGCAGGGGCTCGAGGAGGCCGTAGTCGCCCCGGGAAGGCTCACGGACGAGGAGCTGGCCGAGGCCTACCGTGGGGCGGCGGCCTTCGTGTTCCCGAGCCGCTACGAGGGGTTCGGACTCCCGCCGCTCGAGGCGATGGCCGCCGGTTGCCCCGTCGTCGCGTCGCCGGCGGGGGCGCTCCGCGAGGTTCTCGGCGGCGCGGCGCAGCTCGTCGAGCCGGACGACGAGGCCGGGTGGGCCGAGGCGATCGCGGCGCTCCTGGGCGATGAGGATCTCCGGCGGGCGCGCGTCGCCGCGGGGGCGGAACGCGCGGCGCGCTACACGTGGGAAGAGTCGGCGCGACGGACGCTCGACGTGTACCGCGCCGCGATCGGCGGCGGAGATTCCCCGTGAGAGGGCCGGCGAGCTACAGGAACTACTCGAGGCGCGCGCGGTGGATCGCGTTCGGAATGGATCTCGCGGCGGCGCCTGTCCTCCCGCTGCTCCGCGCCGCGGCTCCCCGGGGGCCGGCGCCGGAGCGCCCGGCGTCCATCCTCGTCGTCCGGCTCGACCATCTCGGCGACGTTCTCATGTCGACGCCCGCGATCGCCGCGCTGCGAGCGTCGTATCCCGGGGCGAGGATCGACGCGCTGGCGGGGGCGTGGGGGCGGGCGGCTCTCGACGGGAACCCCCACGTCGATCGCGTGATCGAGGCCTCGGCCCCGTGGTACGACCCGCGGCGGGGGGACCTGCCGGCTCCGGGCGAGATCCTCGGGCTCGCCGCCGCCCTGCGCCGGCGTCCCTACGATTGGGCGCTCGACCTCCGGGGCGACCCCAGGGTGGCGCTCGCCTACCTGCTTCCCGCTGCGCGGCGCCGCTTCGGCTTCTCCGGACTCGGGCTCGAGCGGCTGCTGACCGACTCGATTCCCTACGAGCGGCGGCGGTCGATGCTGGACCTCGCGCTGGAGCTGGCGGCGGCGGCGGGCGCTCCTCCCCGGGGGCGGCGGCCGGTGTTCGCGGTCTCGGGCGGGGCGAGTGAGGAGGCGGAGCGACTCTGCCTCGCGGCAGGGCTCCGGGCGGGGGAGCCCTTCGCCGTGGTGGCCCCGGGCTCGAACCGGGCCGAGGCGCGCTGGCGCGCGGAAGGATTCGCGGCGGTGTGCGACGGCCTCGCGTCGAGGGGTGTCCGGACGGTCCTGGTCGGGCGGAGGGAGGACGCGCCGGTCACGCGAGCGGTGGCGGAGGCCGCGGGGCGCCCCCCCGGCGACCTGACGGGGAAGACCTCGCTCGCTT
Source organism: uncultured Acidobacteriota bacterium (assembly GCA_937864465.1). Lineage (GTDB taxonomy): Bacteria > Acidobacteriota > Polarisedimenticolia > Polarisedimenticolales > JAIQFR01 > CALMJU01. The sequence continues at coordinate 11,504 of CALMJU010000005.1, read as the reverse complement.
CCCTCGCCGGAGTGCTGTCCCGGGCCTCGCTCCTCGTGGCCAACGACTCGGGGACTTCGCACCTCGCGGCCGCGGTCTCCTGCCCGACGGTCGCCGTCTTCGGACCGACCGATCCGGCCCTGACGTTCCCGTACGAGGACGGACGGCGCTTCCTCTCGGTCTCCGTGCCGATCGACCACGAGCGTCCCTGCTTCGACTTGTCGTGCGGGTCGGACCACGGGTTCGGGGCGATCGCGCCGGGGGCCGTGCTCGCCGCGTGCGCGCGGGCCCTCGATGCGGGGCGCGATCCCGGGCCTTCCTCCGGGTAGAATCCGCACGTGGACGCCGCCAGGTACCCGCAGCCGCCGAGGCCCCCCGCGGGGCCGGACTCGCGCGAGACGTCATGAAGGAGCTCGCGCGCCGCTGGCTCCCGCCGCCCCTGCGCTCCCTGGCGCGGCGGCTCTACTACCGGCCCGGCGTGAGGCGCGTCGTGTATTTCCCGGTCGACCTGGTGGACCGGATCCTCGGACGGCGGCGCGCCGACCGCCCCCCCCGGAGCATCGCGTTCGTCGGGGACGGGGATTTCGACGCGATCGGCAGGGAGTTCCTCGGCCACTTCGTCGAGATCGGAGGGCTCCGACCCGGGGACCGCGTCCTCGACGTGGGCTGCGGGGCGGGGAGGATGGCGATTCCCTTGATCGGCTTCCTCGGCTCCGAGGGGACGTACGACGGGTTCGACCCCCTTCCCGAGCACGTGCGATGGTGCCGAGAGAGGATCGAGGCGTTCCACCCGAACTTCCGCTTCCGGCACGTGGATCTGAAGATCCCGATGTACAGCCCGCGTGGCGCCGTCCCGCCGTCCGAGTTCCGCTTCCCGTACCCGGACGGCTCGTTCGACTTCGTCTTCCTGACGTCGGTCTTCACGCACATGATGCCCGGGGCCGTGGACCGCTATCTCTCCGAGATCGCCCGGGTGTCGGCGGGAGGCGCCCGGTCGCTCGTCACCTGGTTCCTCCTGGACGAGGAGGCCGAGCGGCGGATGGCGAGCGGGGCGAGCCCGACCCGATTCGGGCACGACCTCGGGGACTGCCGGGTCGTGGACCCGAAGGTGCCGGAGTCCGCCGTGGCGTACCGGGAGGCGGACGTGCGCGCTCGATACGCCCGGGCAGGGCTCGAGATCGTGGAGCCGATCCGGTTCGGGCAATGGTCGGGGCGGCCCGGCGGCGCGTCGTCCCAGGACATCGTCGTCGCGGTGAAGCGATGACGGGACCCGCGCGGCCTTCCGGACCGCGGGCGCCGGTGGCGGCGATCGTGGTCACGTGGAATTCGGCGGCGTGGATCGAGCCGTGCCTCGCGAGCCTGGCGGCGCTCGCGAGGCCGCCGGCAGAGATCGTCGTGGTGGACAACGGATCCGGGGACGCGACCCTGGACCTCGCGCGCAGGGCCTGTCCCGAGGCGGAGATCGTGGGCGAAAGGACGAACCTCGGCTACTGCAAGGCGAACAACCTCGGAATCGCCCGGACGAGGAGCCCGTTCGTGCTCGTCCTGAACCCGGACGCGCGCCTGGCCCCGCGGTTTCTCGAGGAGATCCTCCCGGCGTTCGAGGATCCCGGGGTCGGGATCGCCGCGGGGAAGCTCCTCCGGCCGGACGGCAGGACCCTGGACTCCGCCGGGCAGAGGCTCGCGCGCTCGCGCCAGCCGGTGGACCGGGGCTACGGAGAGCCGGACGCGGGGCAGTACGACCGCGACGAGGAGGTGTTCGGGGCGTGCGGAGCGGCCGCCGTCTACCGCAGGGCGATGCTCGACGAGGTGGCCGATCCGGGCGGACAGGTCTTCGACGAGGCGTTCTTCGCCTTCTACGAGGACCTCGATCTCGCGTGGCGGGCGCGGCGGGCAGGGTGGAGGGCGGTCTACCGCCACCGCGCGGTCGGGTGGCACGCGCGCGGGGCGACCGCGGGGGATCCGAGGGTGCGGGCGCGCGGACGGGCGATGCTCGCTCGCTCCGCCGACTCCCGCTATCACGTCGCGAAGAATCGGTACCTCACGATCCTCCGGAACGACACGCCGGGGGGCTACCTGAGAGATCTCCCGTTCATCCTGGCCCGGGACATCGGCACGGCCGCGCTGCTGCTCGCGACCTCCCCGGGCGTCCTCGGCCGTCTCTGGCGCGGCCGGTCGGCGTTCCCGGTCGCCCTCGAACGGAGGCGGCTGGACGCGGCGCGCGGGAGGCGCGACATTCCCACTCGGAGGGCGGACCTCCCGGAGGAGCGCCGTTGATCGAGTTCCTGACGTACGGAGCGACGTTCGGTCTGGCGGCGGGGCTCGCCGCGTGGCTGACGCCGCCTCTCCGGGTCGCCGCGCTCCGCTTCGGGATCGTGGACCGGCCCGACGAGCGGCTGAAGCGGCACCGGGAGCCGGTGCCGTATCTCGGCGGGATCGCGATCTACCTCGCGTTCCTGCTGTCGCTCTCCTTCACGCTGCGCTTCCGGGCCGAGGTGCTCGCGATGCTGCTCGCGGGCTCGATCGTCGTCCTCCTCGGGCTTCTCGACGACTTCGGCCAGCTCCCCCCCTGGACGAAGCTCGCGGGGCAGGCGGTGGCGGTCCTGGTGCTCGTCAAGGCGGGGATCTTCGTGAAGCTCGTGTTCGTGCCCCCCTGGCTCGCCGTCCCGCTGTCGATTCTCTGGCTGCTCGCGCTCACCAATGCGTTCAACCTGATCGACATCATGGACGGCCTGTCGGCCGGCACGGCCGCCGTGGCCGCCCTCGCCCTCTTCGCCGTCGCGGTCTGGAACGGACGGACGGAATCGGCGACGCTCCTGGCGGCGCTCGCCGGAGCCTGCCTCGGCTTCCTCCGGTACAATTTCGAGCCCGCCAGGATCTACATGGGGGACGCCGGGAGCCTCCTGATCGGCCTGCTCCTGGGCGCGCTCGCGATGAACAACGGCTACACGAGGAACAACGACCTGGCGGCGCTCGCCCCGGCGATGATCCTGGGCGTCCCGATCTTCGACATGCTGTTCGTCGTGTACGTGCGTTGGCGTCGCGGCATGCCGGTGATGCTCGGGAGCCCGGATCACGTGGCGCTGCGCCTGCGCAAGTGGCGGCTGTCGACGAGGCAGACGGTGCTGGCCTCCTACGGAGCCACGGCGCTCCTCGGCGGGGCGGCGGTGACGATGAGCCTTCTCGACGCCGCCGGGGCGGCGGGCGTGCTCGGAGCGGTGGTCGTGGCGGCGCTCGCGCTCGGGTGGTTCCTGCGGCGCATCGACATGAGCCTGTGAGCGAGGGACGATGATCGCGATCCTCGGCGGCGGACTGGCGGGGCTCTCGGCGGCGCACCACCTGCGGGAGCGCCCCCACGTCGTGCTGGAGTCGGAAGACGCTCCGGGGGGGCTGTGCCGTACGCGGGAGGCGGAAGGCTTCCGGTTCGACTACACCGGCCACCTCCTGCACCTGCGGGACCCGCGGGCGATCGCGCTCGTGGACGAGCTCCTGCCGGATGCGTTCCGGGTGATCGAGCGGCGCGCCTGGGTGAGGACCCGCGGCGTCACGGTGCCGTTCCCGTTCCAGGCGAACCTCCACGGCCTTCCTCCCGAGGTCGTCGAGGATTGCCTCGTCGGATTCATGGAGAGCCTCGAGGCTCCGCGGCCGGACGGCGAGGACGTCTCGTTCGAGACGTGGGTCCGCGCCACGCTGGGGTCCGGGATCGGGAAGGCGTTCCTCTTCCCGTACGCCACGAAGCTCTTCCGGCGGGCCCCCTCGCGGATGACGGCCGACTGGGTCTCCTGGTCGGTCCCCAGGCCGACCCCGCGGGAGATCGTGCGCGGCGCCTTGGGGATTCGCAACGAGGGGATGGGGTACAACGCGACCTTCCGGTATCCGGTCCGAGGCGGCATCGGGATCCTCCCCGCGGCCCTCGCCGCCGCCGGCGGAACGATCCGTTGCGGAGCGCGAGTCGTGGAGGTGGATCTCGGGGCGCGCGAGGTCGGGCTCGCCGGCGGGGAGAGGATCCGCTACGACCAGCTCGTCGTCACGGTTCCTCTCCCGGCGTTCCTCGGGATGGTTCGCGGCGGGGGGGACCTCGCGGCGGAGGCCGTGTCCCTCGACTGGTCGGTCGTGGCGTGCCTCAACCTCGGCGTCGAGCGGCCGGGCGTCGGGGGAGGAGCGCACTGGATCTACTTCCCCGATCCCGACGTGCCGTTCTACCGCGTCGGGTTCCCGACGGCCTTCTCGGACTCGGTCGCCCCGCCCGGAACGTCCTCGCTCTACGTCGAGATCGGGCTCGCGAGGGGGGAGACGCCGGATCTCGAGGCGCTGGAGGCGGCGGCGCTCGCGGGACTGCGGAGGGAAGGGATCCTCGAGGAGTCCGACCGGATCCTGGTCCGCGACCTGGTTCTCCTCGATCCGGGATACGTCGTCTTCGACCGCGCCCGGCAGCGCGCGATGGCGCGCGTCCTCCCCGCGCTCGAGGCGGCGGGGGTTTACGCGATCGGGAGGTACGGGGCGTGGACCTACTCGTACATGGAGCGAGCCCTCCTCGACGGGATCGAGGTCGCGGAGCGGCTTCGCGCCGCTTCCTGACGGAGGCTCCCATGTGCGGGATCTGCGGAACCATCTCCCTTACTGCCGCGACGCCGGACGCGTCGCGCGCGGAAGGGATGCTGCGCGCGCTCGTGCACCGGGGCCCCGACTCCGAGGGTCGGTTCGCGGACTCGCGGGTCGCGGCGGGCATCCGCCGGCTGCGGGTCATCGATCTCGAGACCGGCGACCAGCCGATCTCGAACGAGGACGGCTCGGTCACCGTCGTCTTCAACGGGGAGATCTACAACTTTCCGGATCTGCGCCGCGATCTCGAGGGGCGCGGGCACCGGTTCCGTACCCGTGCCGACACCGAGGTGCTGGTCCACCTGTGGGAGGAGCACGGGACGGCGATGCTCGACCGCCTGGACGGGATGTTCGCCTTCTGCCTGCGGGACGCGCGCCGGGACGAGGTCCTCCTCGCCCGCGACCGGTTCGGCGTGAAGCCCCTGTACTACCGGGAGGCGGAGGGGCGCATCGACTTCGCCTCGGAGATGCGGGCCCTCCTGGCGGCGGGAGGCGGCGCGCCGGTGGACGAGGGAGCCCTGGTCGAAGCCTTCTTCCTCCAGTACGTCCCCGGGGAGCGGACGCTCCGCCGGGGGGTGCGGAAGCTCCTCCCGGGGTGGCTCCTCCACGTCCGCAGGGGGCGCGAGGAGCGGCGCTCCTGGTACGACCTCCCGGAGCCCGCGGAGCAGCCGGGCGATGCGCGGAACGAGCCCCTCGGCCCTCTTCTCGCCGACGCCGTTCGCAGGCAGACGGTCGCCGACGTCCCGCTCGGCATGTTCCTGTCGGGAGGGCTTGACTCGACCGTCGTGCTCGCCCTGCTCTCCCGGATCTCCCCGATGCCGGTCGAGACGTTCTCGGTCGGCTTCGAAGGGGATCCCCGGGGCGGCGAGCTGCGGTACGCTCGTCTGGCCGCGGAGACGTTCGGCGCCCGCCACCACGAGGTGACCGTCTCCGCCGCCGACGTCGCATCCGAGATCCCCGGCCTCGTCGTGCATCTCGGTGCGCCGGTGCTGGACCCCGCTCTCGTGCCGACGTTCCTTCTTTCCCGCGCCGCCCGCCGGGACGTCACGGTCGTGCTGACGGGGGAGGGGGCGGACGAGGTCTTCGGAGGCTACCGGCGCTACTCCTACGCGGGGCGGTTCCGGGCGGCCGGACGGGTGCCGTTCCTGCCGGCGCTGGCCCGCGCCCCCGGGCTCGCGCGCGTCCTCCCGGCGAGAACCCCGCAGGCGCTCGACGCGCTCGCCGAGCGGGACCCGGCGAGGGCGCATTTCCTCTGGTCCTCCACGGTGGACCGGGCGACCGCGGCACGGCTGTTCGACGAGGACGTCCTCGCCGCGGCGGAGAGCAGGGTGGTGGAGTCGTTTCGCCGGCACCTCCAGGCGGGGACCCCCTCGGCGGCGGCGCCCTTGCGGGCCGATCTCCGCGAGTGGCTGCCGCACAACCTGCTGGCGAAGGTCGACTCGGCCTCGATGGCCCACTCCCTCGAGGCGAGGGTGCCCTACCTCGATCCGCGGGTGGTCGCCTGGGCGTCCCGCCTTCCCGAGCGGGAGAAGGTCCGGGGCGGCGCGACCAAGATCGCGCTCCGCGAGGCGTTCGCGGGCGCGATCCCCCGCGAGATCCTGAGACGGCCGAAGCGAGGATTCGACCTGCCGCTCGACGCGTGGATCCGCGGGCCCCTGCGAGGGCTGGTGGAGGAGACGGTGCGGAGCGCCGAGCCCTCCGCGTGCGGGCCGATCCGCAAGCCTGCGGCGGTGGCGATGCTCGATCGGCACCTCCGGGGCGGCGCGAGCCACGGCCTGCCGCTCTTCCTGGCGACGTCGATCCTGCTCCATCTCGACCGGGCGAGGCGGGCGTGAGGCGGTGGAGGATCGTTCACGTCATCACCCGCCTGGAGCTGGGAGGGGCGCAGGAGAACACGCTGTACTGCGTCGCCCACCACGATCGGTCGCGCTACGAGGTCGGGCTCGTCGCCGGGCGGGGCGGGATCCTCGACCCAGAGGCCCGGGCGATCGCCGACGCGGAGGTGGATCTCGTCGGCTGGCTCCGGCACCCGCTGCACCCGCTGTGGGACCCGGTGGCGCTCCTCCGCCTGGCGGCGGCTCTGCGGCGGAGGGCCGTGGACGTGGTGCACACGCACTCCTCGAAGGCGGGGATCGTGGGGAGGGTCGCGGCCCGGCTCGCGAGGGTCCCCGCGGTCGTGCACACCGCCCACGGCTGGAGCTTCCACGACGAGCAGCCGCCTCCGCTGCGCCTTCTCTACCGGACGCTCGAGAGGGCGGCGGGCGCGATCACCGATCGCGTCGTCGTGGTCGCGGAGTCCGACCGCGCGAAGGGGATCGCGGCGGGGATCGCCCGGCCGGAGCGCTATCGCCTGGTCCGGAGCGGCATCGATGCCGGAGCGTACCGGCGCGGCTCCGTGCCGCGCGAGGAGACGCGCCGGTCGCTGGGATTCGCTCCGGAGGATTTCGTCGTCGGCACCCTCGCCTGCCTGAAGCAGCAGAAGGCGCCGCTCGATTTCGTCGAGGCAGCGCGGATCGCGCGCGGGCGGGACCCGCGCTTCCGGTTCTTCATCGCAGGGGACGGCCCTCTCCGGGAGGCGGTCGAGAGGAGGATCCGCGAGACCTCGATGCGCGATTCGATCCGGCTGCTGGGGTGGCGCCGGGACGTCGTCGACCTCCTGCACGCGATGGACGCGTTCGTGCTGACGTCGCGCTTCGAGGGGCTCCCTCGCGCCGTCTTGCAGGCGATGGCCGCCGGAGTCCCGGTGGTCGCGACGGCGGTGGACGGGACACCGGACGTCGTGCGGGACGGGGAGACCGGCCTGCTCGTCCCGCCGGGGAGGCCCGAGGCGGCGGCGGACCGCCTCCTGTCCGTCGCGGCCGATCCGGACGCGGCGCGGCGGCGCGCCGAGCGTGCGACCGCCGTGCTCGACGAGGAGTTCGACCTGCGCGCGATGGTCCGGCGGGTCGAGGCGATCTACGCGGAAGTGCTTGATTCGAAGCGGCGCTGAGTTAGATTGACACCGGGGGCGGCGCCGGGGCCGGGGTGGAGCCGGGGACGCGGGAGGAAGTCTTGGGCGGGACGGATTCGGGGGACGCCGTCGTCCTGCTCGACGGCGTGACGAAGGCCTTCCGGGGGCATCTCGGGGTCGGACGGACCGTCGCCGTGCGGGGTCTGACGCTCGGCGTCGAGGGGGGGGGGATCTTCGGCCTCCTCGGGCCGAACGGCGCCGGGAAGACCACGACGCTGAAGATGATGGTCGGCCTCCTCCGCCCCGATCGCGGGACCGTCCTCCTGTTCGGGCGGCCGCCGTCCGACCCGGCCGCCAGGATCCGCCTCGGATTCCTCCCCGAGAACCCGTACTTCTACGACTATCTGACGGGAGAGGAGTTCCTCGACTTCTACGGCCGGCTCCGGGGTCTCGCGGGGCGCGAGAGATGGCGCCGCGTGCGGGAGGTCCTAGGGCAGGTCGGGCTCGCGGGGCGCGAGCGGACGCCGCTCCGAAAGTGCTCGAAGGGGATGGTGCAGCGGCTGGGGCTGGCGCAGGCCCTCCTCCACGAGCCCGATCTCCTGATCCTCGACGAGCCGATGTCGGGGCTCGATCCCCTGGGGCGGCGCGACGTCCGCGATCTGATCCTCGCGCAGCGCGCGGCGGGGCGCACGGTCCTGTTCTCGAGCCACATCCTCCAGGACGCGGAGACGATCTGCGACCGCGTGGCGATCCTCGTCGGCGGGGCCCTCCGCTTCGAGGGGGCGCTGCAGGACGCCGTCTCGCGGCGGGTGCTCTGGTACGAGGTCGCCGTCACCGGCGTGGCTCCCGGGAGGCTGCCGGGGAGCGTCCTGTCGTCATCGGGGGAGGAGATCCTTTTGAAGGTGCCGGACGAGGCCTCGCTCGGGGAGCTGATCCGGGCCGTGCAGGAAGGCGGCGGCCGGATCGGTTCGGTGTGGCCGCGTCGCGACTCGCTCGAGGAGCTCTTCCTTCGGGAGATCGGTCCCGGGGCGGGATCGAAGGGCGCGGCGTGAGCGGCCGTGGCCCCACCGCGCCCGGCCCGGCGGCAACGGTCGGCGCGATCGCCCTCAACACCTTCCGCGAGGCGATCCGCGACCGCGTGCTCTATCTCCTGCTGGCGTTCGCGCTCCTCGTCATCGGAGCGGGGCGGTTCCTGGCGCTGCTGACGGTGGGAGACGAGGAGAAGATCGTCAAGGACCTCGGGCTGTCCGCGGTCTCGATCTTCGGCCTCCTCACGGCGGTCTTCGTCGGCGTGTCGCTCGTGTTCAAGGAGATCGAGAAGCGGACCGTTCTCACGCTGCTCGTCCACCCGGTGCACCGGTGGCAATTCGTCGCCGGGAAGTACGCGGGGCTCGCGACGGTCCTCCTCGTCAACACCGGCCTCATGGGGGCGGTCCTGTCGCTCCTGGTCGTCCTCCGGGGCGGCGCCCCCGGCCCCGTGGCGATCGGGATCGTGATGATCTTCGTGGAGCTGCTCGTCGTCGCAGCGTTCGCCGTCCTGTTCTCCAGCTTCACGAATCCGATCCTCGCGGCGGTTGGGACGGTCGCGGTGTACGTGGCCGGCCACCTCTCGTGGAGCTTCGATCTCCTGAAGCGCAGGCTCCCGGAAGGGGCGGCCCGCGTCGCCTGCGATGCCGCTCGCGCGATCGTCCCCAACCTCGACCGCCTGGACGTCAAGGCCGAGGCCGTGCACGCGCTGCCGATCGCGCCCGCCCGCGTCGCGCTCGGGATCGCGTACGGGGCGGCGTACGCGCTCGCTGTGCTCGTCCTGGCCTGCGCGGTCTTCTCGCGGCGGGACTTCGAGTGAGCCGGCGTCGCGGCATCGGCGCGCTGCTCCTGGCCCTCTCGGTCGCAACGGCGGGCTGGGCGCGGGTGGGGCTCGCGCGGGTGGAGGGGGCGGGGCGCGAGGGGCGGCCGCTCCTGTACCTGCCGAACGGCCGCCACCTGCGCGCGATGACCCTCGGCCACGCGCCGCTCGCGGCGGACCTCCTGTACCTCTGGGCGATCCAGTACTACTCCGACTACCGCCGCGCCGACCGGTTCCGCTTCGTGGAGCATGTGTTCGGGACCGTGATCGCCGACCTCGATCCCCGCTACATCGACCCCTACTGGCTGGGCGCGATGATCCTGACGGTGGAGGCGGGGGACCTGGAGGGGGGGCTGCGGATCCTCGAGAAGGGGCTCGAGCGGAACCCCGACGCGTGGGTGCTCGCGTACCTCGCGGGGTTCGAGTGCTACCGCGCGGGGCAGTACGATCGCGCGGCCGGGTACTTCGGGCGGGCGGCGCGGGTCGAGGGGGCGCCGAGCGCGGTGCGACGGGCCAGGGCGGGCATGCTCGCGCGGCACGGGGATCTCCGGGAGGCGATCGCCGGGTGGCGGGAGGTCCTGGAGGATCCGGGGAGCGACGCGGCGACGAGGGCGATCGCCGAGCGGCAGATCCGCGACCTGACGATCCGAGCCGACGTCGCGAATCTCGAGGCGGGGCTCCGCGAGTACCGCGCGCGCTTCGGGCGGTTCCCCCGGCGGCTCCGGGATCTCGCGGAGCGCGGGATCGTCGCGAGCGTTCCGACCGACCCGGACGGCGCTCCCTACCGGCTCGATCCCGCGAGCGGGCGCGTGTCGAGCGCGGCCGGGCGCGTCCTGGTGGGACGATGACGCCGTCGCTGCCGGAGCCGGCCGCCTCGATCTTCGTTCTCGCGGCGGGGCTCGTCCTGGGCTCCTTCCTGAACGTCTGCATCCATCGCTTCCCGCTCGGCCTGAGCGTGGTTCGCCCGGGATCCCGGTGCCCGGCGTGCGGGACGCCGATCCGCTGGTTCCACAACGTTCCCGTTTTCTCCTGGCTCGCGCTGCGGGCCCGCTGCGCGAGCTGCGGGGCGAGGATCTCGTGGCGATACCCCCTGGTCGAGTCGCTTGCGGGGGCGGCGCTCGTCGGGCTCCACGCCGCGTACGGTCTTTCGGCCTCGTTCGCGGTCTCCGCGGCGTTCGCGGCGGCGCTCCTCGTGCTGTTCTTCACCGACCTCGATCACCGGATCCTTCCCGATGCCGTGACGCTCCCGGGGCTCGCGGTCGGGCTCGCCGTCGCCTGGGTCAACCCGTTCCTGGAGGGGAGCGGCGCGCGGCGGGCGGCGCTCGCGCTCGCGGGCGCGGCTCTCGGCGCGGGGGTCCTGTGGGGGATCGGGGCGGTCTGGGAGAAGCTCCGCGGGGTGGAGGCGATGGGCCTAGGCGACGTCAAGATGATGGCGATGGTCGGGGCGTTCACGGGGCCTGCCGGCGTCCTGCTCACGCTCTTCGCCGCTTCCGTCGCGGGCGCGGCGGTCGGGCTCGCGATGATCCCGCTGCGGGGGCGGAGCCTGAAGGACACGCTGCCGTTCGGGTGCTTCCTCGCGCCGGCCGCCCTGGCCGCGCTGCTCGGCTCCAGGACCGCGCTCGCGGCGTACCTGGAGCTCTTGCGCGGGGGGCCGTGACATGGCGGGGCGGGTGCGGCTCGGCGGGTTCGCGTTCCAGGTCCGCGTGGTGCTGGTGCTGCTCGTCCTGTTCCTCGCGGCGCTGAACCTCGTGAACCTCGCGATGCTCCTCAGGACTCGCTCCGCCATGGACGCGACCGAGCGGGAGCGGGCGGCGGCGATCACGTCGCGCGTCGCGCTGGACATCGGCCGCGACCGGCTGGAGGCGATCGCCGCGAGCCGGGATCCCGCGACGAGGGCCTCCGCCGACGAGACGCTGCGGCGGCGCTCCCTGAGGGCGGAGCTGCGTGGACTGTCTCTGCTCGACGCGACGGGACGCAGGATCGCCGGCTCCTCGATTCCCGCGGGGGGCCCGTTCCCGGATCTCCCGGAGGAGGCGCGAGGGGCGCTGCGCTCCGGGCGGACGGTGTCGGGGGCGGCGGGGCCGCGGGGGGGGGGGGGTGGGGGTCCGAGGGCGGGGTAAGCGCCGG
>CALMJU010000004.1 GCA_937864465.1 uncultured Acidobacteriota bacterium | reverse complement strand
CGGCCTCCGGGGCATGCACGGGCAGCGGATCCTCCTCCCGCGCTCGCGGGCGGAGCGGCCGGACCCGGAGCGGCTCGAGCAAAGGTACCGGAGGTTCCGGGAGGCGGGGCGGGGACTTCGGCTTCCGTCCCCGTTACTCGATGTCGCCGAACTGCGCGATGCGGACGATGCCGTCGGGAAACCGGGCGGTGATCTCGAGTTTCCCCCCCATCGCCTCGATGTAGCTCCGCAGCGTGCTCACGTACATGTCGGCGCGGCGCTCGATCTTCGACACGCTCGATTGTCTCGTCCTCAGGGCGGCGGCGAGGGCCTCTTGGGAAAGCCGGCGCGCGACCCGGAGCTCCTGTAGCGGCATCTCCCGGACCATCCCTGCGGCGAGCGCCGCCGCCTTCTTCCGGTTCTCGGCCGACATCCCGGATCGCAGGTCACGGAATTTCTTCGTCACGGCCCTCGCCCTCCCGCTTCAACGTTTCGAGGTGCCGGCCCAGCCGCACGTCGGCACGGGACACCATCTCGTCGTACCAGCGGTCGTCTCCCGTCTTGTCTCCTCCGACAAGCAGCACCGCGGCCCGTCGGGGGTCGAAGGCGTACAGGACGCGGAGCGGTCGCCCACAATGCTGGATCCGCAGCTCCCGCATCCCCCCGTGACGCGACCGCCGCGCCCGCGACGAGTGCGGGAACGGGAGCGCGGGCCCGTACCTCTCGAGAAGCCGCACCGAGGCATCGACGGACACCTGCTGGTCCTCCGTGAGAGGGTCCCACCAGACTTCGAATTCCTCCGTGTACTCGACCTCCCAGCGTGCGCCCATATTATGCACTCTGAAGAATAGTCTGTCAAGGGAATTCCACTCCCCGGAACCGGTGCGGGACTCGACGTCCCCATGTTCGCCCCTGGGCGATCGCCTGTCAGGCCGTCGGCATGCCGCGCCGGTCGCGAGATGGAAACGCATCGGGCCTGCCATGAGGGAATTCGGGGACAGCAACCGTTTTGGCGGTTGCCCCTCCTTATAATGTCCCCATGGCGTTCCGCCCGTTCCGGACCGCGCTGGTGCTCGGAGGCGGGGGGGCGCGGGGGCTCGCGCACCTCGGCGTGCTCACCGCGCTCTCGGAGGAGGGCCTCGCGCCCGACCTGATCGTGGGCACGAGCTTCGGAGCGATCGTCGGAGGGTCGTACGCGCTGGAGCCGGACGCGGGGGCGCTGCGATCGAGGTTCCTGGAGCTCGTGTCGGACGAGGCCGTCGCGTCGCTCGAGCGGATGTTCGACGAGCCGGACGAGGGAGAGGCTCGGGACGGATGGCGGGCCCGCCTCTCCGAGTGGATCGGCGCCGCGCGGAAGGTCCTCCTCTGGAACCGGACGATCCTGGCGCGGTCGGTCGTGGACGGCGTCCTCGTCGGGAGGATCATCGAGCGCCTGGTCGGCACCGCCTCGTTCTCGAACCTCGGGATCCCCTTCTACGCGGTCGCGTTCGACCTGAACGCGGGACAGGACGTCGTCATCGGCGAGGGGCACCTGGGCACGGCGATCCGCGCCTCGAGCGCGATCCCGGGCGTCTTCGCCCCCGTCGAGTCGGGCTCCGCGCTCCTCGTGGACGGCGCCGTGTTCCAGGAGCTGCCGGTGCTCGCGGCGCGGCAGCTGGGCGCGGACTTCGTCCTGGCCGTGGACGTCGGGCCGGAGAGCGACTCGCGGAAGCCATCCTCCGGGGCGGAGGTCCTGCAGCGGGTGATGGCGGTGCGCGGCCGGCGCTTCCGCGACGAGAGCCGCGCGCTCGCGGACGTCGTCGTCCAGCCGGCCGTGGCGGGAGTCCACTGGTCGGAGTTCTCGCGCATCGGGGAGTGCCACGTCGCCGGGGTGGCCGCCCTCCGGGAGAGCCTCTCCGCGATCCGCTCCGGCCTCCGCCGCGCGCGCTACCGGAGCCTGCTCAGGCGGCTCGCGCCCGCGGCCGCCCGCGTCGAGATCGCGCGGATCGAGGCGGTGGCGGAGGCCGCAGGTGACGAGGAACGCAAGTCGTAAATCGTGAATCGGGGACGGCAACCGATTTGAATTCGGTTGCTGTCCCCGATTTGGAGGCGGGAATGTCGCGAACGGCGATCGTGATCCTCGGCTTGCTGGTGGCGAGCCTCGTGATCGGGCTGCTCCTCGGCAACTGGTTCTACGGGCTCTACGAGCGGAGCATCCCCCCGGCGCTCAAGGCGACGGTCAGCATGCAGGGCACGCGGCTCGTGTTCTGGATCCACGGGCTCGGCGCCGGCGTCGTCCTGTTCGCCGTCGCGGGGATCGCGCTCGGCCTGGGCCGGTGGGTGCGCCGCAGCGAGGAGGCCGCGCACACGACTCCCTAGGCGCCTGACGGGGACCGGAGGAGAAGGCGACCGGGGGCCGGCGCCCGGCCGCTGCCCGTCAGTAGCGGCGCGGAGGACGGCCTCCGCCGCCCTCGCGCTCGCGGGCCTCGTTGACGGTCAGAGGCCTTCCGCCGATCTCGTGGCCGTTCAACTCGCGGATGGCCGCGTCGGCGTCATCCTGGCTTCCCATCTCGACGAAACCGAAGCCGCGGAGCCGCCCTGTCTCGCGATCGGTGATCAGCTTCACCTCGCGGACCTGCCGTCCGTTCTGCCCGAACAGCTCGCGCACCTGCTGCTCGTCCATGGAGAAGGGAAGGTTGCCGACGTAGAGCCTGGTACCCATCGAACACTCCTACCGTAACGAACCGTCCGACGCGGACGGGGCAAAAACCCTATCGCCGCCGCGTTCTCCTTGTCAAGCCGCTCCCCCCTCCCCTTCCGCCGCTTCCCGGAGGATTTCCCAGCACCGGCGCACGTGCGCGCCGGTCGTCCGCGGGTTCCCGATGGCGACGCGAAGCGTGTAGCGGCCCGCCAGCTTCGTGTGCGAGAGGAACACCTCCCCCGTCCGATTGACCCGTTCGAGGATCGTCTCGTTGGTCCGGTCGAGGTCCGCCGCGACCGCCGGCTCGCCCTCGCGCCCCCGGAGCGCCGCCGGCCTCCTGCGGAAGCAGACCGTCGCGAACGGCACCGGGGCGAGGCGCTCCCAGTCCGGGTCCGCGTCGATCCACGAAGCGAGCTCGCGCGCGCGCCGGCAGTGCTCGCGGACGCGCGCCGCGATTCCCCCGGCGCCGAACCACCGGATCATCATCCACATCTTGAGCGCGCGGAACCGGCGCCCGAGCGGGATCCCGTACTCGTTGAAGTTTCGTGCGATCTCTCCCTCGGGGGTCTTCAGGTACTCGGGGACGAGGCGGAAGGCGTCGCGGTACGCCTCGGGACGGCGGAAGAGGAGAAGCGACGCGTCGAACGGCGTGAACATCCACTTGTGCGGGTTGACGACGATCGAGTCCGCGCGCTCCCATCCGCGGAACAGCGGCCGGTACTCCTCCGCGAGCGCGGCCGCTCCGCCGTACGCGGCATCCACGTGGAGCCACAGCTTCTCCCGCTCGCAGATCTCCGCGATCGCGTCCGCAGGGTCCACGCTCGTCGAGGACGTCGTGCCGAGCGTCGCCACGACGCAGAACGGCCACCAACCCGCCGCGCGGTCCTCGGCGATCGCCGACGCCAACGCATCCGGCCGCATCCGGTACTCGGAGTCGGCCGGGACCCGCCGCACGCCCGAGAGCCCGACCCCGGCGACGATCGCCGCGCGCTCGATCGAGGAGTGCGCCTCGGTCGAGCAGTAGAGCCGGAGCCGCCCGAGACCCTCCCTCCCGGAGAGCCCTTCCCGACGCGCGTCGAGCCCCGGGAGGACGTGGCGCGCCGCCAGGATCGAGGTGAGCGACGACGTCGAGGCCGTGTCGGTGAACATGCCGTCGAACGAAGCGGGAAGCCCGAGCATCCTCCTCAGCCATCCGACCACGACCTGCTCCAGCTCCGTCGACACCGGGGCGACGCGCCAGAGCATGACGTTCGAGTTGAGCCCCGCCGCGAGCCACTCCCCGAGGATCCCGGGGCCCGAGGCCACGCTCGAGAAGTAGGCCAGGAAGCCGGGGTGCTGCCAGTGCGTGACGTTCGGCTCGACGAGGGAGAGATAGTCCGCGAGGATCGCCTCGAGCGGCTCCGGGGACGCCGGGGGCTCCTCGGGCAGGCGCCTCTTCCCGTCCCCCGGGCGGAAGTCGGGCAGGACCCGTCTCGATCCGACCGTCTCGAGGTAGTCGGCGACGATGTCCGCGACGCGGTGCGCCGCGGCGCGGAACTCGGCGGGATCCATGTCTCCGATCCCGAGCTGCGAGGATGTGATCTTCGGCTCGCTCTTCATCGCGGCGCCTCCGAGGGCATTGTACGGGAAGGCTGGGGGAGGGCC
Source organism: uncultured Acidobacteriota bacterium (assembly GCA_937864465.1). Taxonomy (GTDB): domain Bacteria; phylum Acidobacteriota; class Polarisedimenticolia; order Polarisedimenticolales; family JAIQFR01; genus CALMJU01. The sequence goes on along the minus strand of CALMJU010000004.1, from coordinate 2,123 downwards.
GTGCGGCGCGCGGCTGCGGGGGATCCGGGGGCGGGGGCGCCCCCTCTAGAAAACCTGCCGGATCCCCAGGATGATCCAATAGCTCAGCGCGCCCATGATGCCGGACATGGGGATCGTCAGGACCCACGCCCAGACCACGCGCCGCGCCACGCCCCAGCGCACGGCGGAGAGGCGCTGGATCGCGCCGACGCCGACGATCGCGCCGGTGATCGTGTGCGTCGTGCTGACCGGGATGCCGAGCGCCGTCGAGGTGAAGAGCGAAGCCGCGGCGGCGGTCTCCGCGCACGCCCCGCCGTACGGCCTGAGCTTCGTGATCTTCATCCCCATCGTCTTGACGATCCGCCAGCCTCCCGCCATCGTTCCGAGCGCGATTGCCGCGTGGCAGATCAGGACGATCCAGAACGGGAACGACACGGTGCCGGCGTCGAAGGCGGTCTGCTGGCCGCTCCAGACGGTCGCGTACAGGAGCGCGGCGATGATTCCCATCGTCTTCTGCGCGTCGTTCGCGCCGTGGCCGAGACTGTAGGCGGCGGCCGAGCCGAGCTGGACGACCCGGAAGTACTTGTCCACGCCGGCGGGGCTCGCCCTCCAGAGCAGCCGGATCAGGATCGTGATGAACACGAGGGCGAGCACGAAGCCGATCAGCGGCGCGAGGACGATGAACTCGACGGTGGAGATCACCTTCCCGACGTGGAGGACACCGTGGAACGTCCCGGCGAGGGCGATCGCGGCCCCTCCGAACCCGCCGAGCAGCGCGTGCGAGGAGCTGGTCGGGAGGCCGACGCGCCACGTGATCAGGTCCCAGGCGATCGCCCCCAGGATGCCCGCGAGGATGACGTCGGGCGTGACGAACTCGCGCTCGACCCACTTCGCGACCGTGTTGGCTACCAGGACCCCGAAGAACCAGGCCGCCGCGAAGTTCCACCAGGCGGCCCAGACCACCGCCGCCGACGGCGAGAGGACGCGGGTTCCCACGATCGTCGCGATCGAGTTCGCCGCGTCGTGGAAGCCGTTGACGAAGTCGAACGCCAGGGCGGCGATCAGGATGAAGCAGACGTAGGGGCTCTGGACGATGACGACCAGGTCCTGAAGGAACCGGGCGGACCCCTGAAGGACGGTGTCGAGCACGGGGCTCCCCCGGTCAGCTGTACTTGACCAGGACGGTCTCGAGGATGTTGGCGACGTCCTCGGCCTTGTCGGTCCCCTCCTCGAGGTGCTCGTAGATGTCCTTCCACTTGATGACGTCGATCGGGTCCCGATCGTGGTCCTTGAACAGGTCGGTCAGCGCGTCCCGCATCACCTGGTCGGCGTCGTTCTCCAGCTGGTTGATCCGGGCGCACTGCTGGAGAAGCCGGTCGCCCCGCTTCAGGTCGCGCAGGAGCTTGACCGCCTCGAGGATCTCCTCGGACTGCCGCACGATGATCCGGCTGATCTCGATGCACTGCGCCGTCGGCTTCTCGATCCGGTAGGTCACGAGGCGCTTCGCCACCAGGTCCACGAAGTCCAGCACGTCGTCGAGCTTGATCGTCAGCTGGTGAATGTCCTCGCGGTCGAGCGGCGTGATGAACGTCTTGTTCAGGAGGTCGACGACCTTGTGCGCGAGGTCGTCCCCCGTGTGCTCGATGTCGTGGATCTGCTTGCTGGCGAGGTAGACAGCCTCCGGCGACCCGAATTCCTGGAGGCAGTCCTGGAGCATCCGCGCCCCCTTGAGGCCGATCTCCGCCTGCTGCTCCAGAAGCCCGAAGAACTCCACCTTTCTCGGTATCCAGCGCATGGGGAACGCCTCCACCCGTGGGGGGCTTTGTATCACCGTCACCGGTTTGCCACAAGCGTGCGAAATCCGGGAAGCCGTCCTGGGCTCCACGACCGGAGCCCCACGAGAAAGTCCGCCGTAGGAGCCGCGAGACGCACGACCCAGACTCACCGGGTCGTGCGGTGCGCGGCTCCATACGCGGATCTTGCTGGGAGCCCCACGAGAGAGTCCGCCGTAGGAACCGCGAGACGCACGACCCAGACTCACCGGGTCGTGCGGCGCGCGGTTGCGGGGGGGGTCCGGGGGGCTGGCCCCCGTCCATTCCGGAACCTCCGGGGCGCTGCCCCGGACCCCGCAGCCGCGTGTTCGA
>CALMJU010000003.1 GCA_937864465.1 uncultured Acidobacteriota bacterium | reverse complement strand
CGGCGGCCAAGGCGAAGTCCTCGCCCGGGGCGAGGGCGGCGAAGCCGAAGGCGGCGTCGAGGAAGACCGCGCCCAAGGGGAGGAAGGGCGGGGACTGAGGCCCGCCCGGCCGAGGCCGCGGCGCCGTCAGGATCTCCCGGACCCCCGCAGGGCCGCGACGAGATCCCGGGTGGAGTGGCCCTTCGGGTCTCCGACGATCGCGATGCGGATCCCGAGCTCCCGAGCGATCTCCCGCTCGGGAACGGTATCGGCCGTGTAGTCGGTCCCCTTGCAGTGGACGTCGGGCCGCAGGGCGCGGAGAACCCCCTCGACGCTGGGCGCGTCGAAGATCGTCACGTAGTCGACGCACGCGAAGCCGGCGACGATCTCGGCGCGCTCCGCCTCGGGAACGATCGGCCTCGGCGGCCCCTTGAGCCCGCGCGCCGACGCGTCCGAGTTGACCGCCACCACGAGCAGGTCGGCCTCCTCGCTCGCCGCCTCGAGGTAGCGGAGATGGCCGACGTGGACGAGGTCGAACAGGCCGTTCGCGAGCGCGACGCGCCGTCCCCTCTCGCGCCGTCGGACGAGACGCGCGGCGAGGCGCGCGAGGGGCAGGACCTTGGCCGCGCTCCTCATCGGCGGCATGCCTCGCGGAGGGCGGAGCGCAGCTCCGCGCGGCCCACGGTCGCGGTCCCGTACTTCATGACGACGAGACCCGCGGCGAGGTTGGCCACGAAGGCGGCCTCGGCGAAGGTGGCGCCGGAGAGGAGGGCGAGCGTGAACGTCGCGATCACCGTGTCGCCCGCCCCGGTGACGTCGGCGACCTCGCCCTCTCCGAAGGCCGGGATGTGGATCGGGGGCCTCCGGCGCTCGACGAGGCACATTCCCCGGGCGCCCCGGGTGACGAGGACGGCCCGGTCTCCGGAGCGGCGCAGGAGCTCCCGCGCCGCTTGCTCGACGGCTCGGGCGCTGCCGAGGGAGTCGGCGCCGACGGCTCGCTCCAGCTCTTCCTGGTTCGGAGTGCAGGCCGCCGCGCCCCGGAACATCGCGGCCCGCCCCCTGGAGTCGACCGTGGTCGTGATGCCGCGGGAGGGCCCGAGGGAGCGAAGGATGGGGGGGCTCGCGGCGCCGTAGCCGTAGTCGGCGACGAGGAGCCCCTCGGCCCCCCGGACGGCCCGCGCGAGGCGGGCGGCGAGCTCGGCGCGGACGGGGCGCGGGATCTCGCCGTGCGCGGCGCCGCGGTCGATCCGGACGATCTGCTGCGTGCGCGTGTGCACCCCGCCGGCGAGGATCCGGCTCTTCGAGGGGGTGTCGTACCCGCGCGCGACGACGACGTTCCGGACGGGGACGCCGGTCCGGCGGAAGTGATCGAGCAGACGGTTGCCCGCCTCGTCACGCCCGACGACTCCCACCGGGAGCGGGAACGCGTCGAGGGCTCGTAGGTTGGCCACGGCGTTGCCGCCCCCGCCGGGAACGACCAGCGTGCGGCGGTGCTCCAGGATGAGGACCGGCGCCTCGCGGGAGATCCTCGCGATGTCGCCGTGGACGAACTCGTCCGCGACGAGGTCGCCCAGCACCGCGACCCGCCGGCCGGAGAAGCGGTCGACGATCGCTTCCAGACGCGAGCGCTCCGGAGGGGCGGCTGCGGTCATCGCGGCGCCTCCTCCCTCTCCCGCGCGAGAATCCATGCGACGGCGTCCATGAGGTCCTCCGCGACGTGGTCGGGCCGCATCTTCCAGGAGCCCGAGCGGTGCTCCAGCTCTCCCCGGCCGTAGCCGGTCATCACCAGCACGGTCGCGGTCCCCGCGCGGCGGCCGGCCTCGACGTCCCTCATGGAGTCCCCGATCGTGTACGAGCGGGACAGATCGAGGGAGAGGTCGTCTCGGGCCCGCAGGATCATGCCGGGGCGCGGCTTCCGGCAGTCGCAGTCCTTGCGGTAGGGGGGCTCCCCGGCCTCGGGGTGATGGGGGCAGTGGTAGATCGCGTCGACCGCCGCTCCCTCTGCGGCGAGGAGTCGGCGCAGCCTCTCGTGGACGCGGTGGACGAGAGACTCGTCGAAGTAGCCGCGGGCGACGCCGGCCTGGTTCGTGACGAGAACCGTCGCGAACCCCGCCTCCCGCGCCGCGCGGATCGCGGCCGCGCTGCGGGGGAGGAGGCGGACCCGGCTGACGTGGTTGACGTAGCCGACCTCCTCGCACACGGTCCCGTCGCGGTCCATGACGATCGCGGGGCGTCCGGTTCCGCTCATGCCTCGGTCATGCCTCCGGGGGGCGCCGTCTTCCACCGGCGATGCATCCACAGCCACAGATCGGGGCGCTCGCGCACCCACCCCTCGACGATCGCGGTGCAGCGCGCAGTCAGGGCCAGCACGTCGGCGTCGCGGTCGCCGGTGTCCTCGACCGCTACCTCCGGGCCGTAGGCGAGCTCCCAGGTCCCCCCGGGGAGGGGCACGCACCGCACCGGGACGACGGCGGCGCCCGTCCTCAAGGCGAGCAGGGCTAGCGTGGGAGTCGTCGACGCGGGCCTGCCGAGGAACGGGACGAAAACCCCCTGGTCCCTGGCGTCCTGGTCGATCACGATCGCCACCCCGATCCCCGCGCGGAGCGCCTTCAGGATCTCGCGAACCGCGTTCCGCTTGTGGATTATGACATTTCCAGACCGGCCGCGGAGGCGCGCGAGGATCCGCTCGAGCCTCGGGTTGTCGAGGGGGCGCGTGACGACGGCGAGAGGGAAGCCCAGATGCCCCTGGGCGACGGCGCCCAGCTCCCAATGGCCGTAGTGGGCGGAGAAGAGGAGGACCCCTTTCCCGCGGGCGTACGCCGCGCGGAGGTCCTCGAGCCCGCGGCAGCGCACGAGGCGAGCGGAAGCGGCCGCGTCGAGGCGCGGGAAGGCGAGGGCGTCGAGCACGATGCGGCCGAAGTGGCGCCAGCAGTCGCGCGCGATGCGCCGCGCCGCCTCCTCGTCGACCGCTGGGCCGAGGGCGGTCCTGAGGTTCGCGATCGCGATCCGTGTGTGCTCCCGATCCACGCGGCAGGCGAGCGAGCCCAGCGCGGCGCCGATGGCGAGCAGGGCGCGGCGGGGGAGGAAGGCGGCCAGGCGGATCGCCGCGCCGAAGACGGCGGCCTCGAGTGCGAAGCGGGCGCGCCTCATTGCGCCGCCCCCTTCGCCGCCCGGAGCAGGAGGGCGGCGAACGCCGCCTCTTCGCGCACCGTGGCCTCGATGCGCCTCGCGACGACGCCCGCCGCAGCGGCGGCCTCCGGCGGAAGGCGGACGAGGTCCTTCTCGGTCGTCAGGAGCGGCGCTCGGTGCCGTGCCGCCAGGCGCGCGAGGCCCCGGATCTCGCGGGGGGCGTAGGGGTGATGGTCGGGGAAGACTCGCGCCGCCAGCAGGACGACGCCGTCGCGCTCGACGTCCGCCAGAAAGGGAACCGGGTCCCCGATCCCGCAGAAGGCCACTGCGCGCTCGGGCTTGCCGGTCTCGACGCCGCGCGCATCGACGAACCCCGCCGGGCGGTGGGAGGAGGCGAACACCGGCTTTCCGGGTGCGTGCCGCCTGGCAATCTCGAGGACCGCCGCCGGATCTCCGTCGGGGGCGCGGGTGGCGACGAGCGCCGAGGCGCGCGCGAGGGAGGAAGGGGGCTCTCTCAGCGGGCCGGCGGGCAGGAGCCTTCCGTTGCCGAGGGGCAAGCGGGAGTCCAGCAGGACGAGGTCGAGGTCCCGGGCGAGACGGCGGTGCTGGAAGCCGTCGTCGAGAACGACGACGTCCGCTCCGCACGAGACCGCGGCGCCGGCCCCTGCCACGCGGTCCGAGCCGACGACGACCGGCACCCCGGGGAGGGCGCGGGCGAGGAGATAGGGCTCGTCGCCGGAGATCTCCCACGTCGTGCGGGGCCCCGCGCCGTCGGAGAGAATGCACGGCCCGCTCCCTGCGCGGCCGCCGAATCCTCGGGTGACGACGGCGGGCCGGCATCCCTCGGCGAGGAGCCGCCTCGCGATCCAGGCGACCAGGGGGGTCTTCCCGGTCCCGCCGGCGGCGAGGTTCCCGACCGAGACGACCGGCACGGGAGCCCGGGCGGCGCGGTCCGGCCCGTCGAATCGCCGGTTCCTTGCGCGCACGGCCGCGCCGTAGGCGGCGGCGAGCGGCGCGAGGAGAAGAGGGAGGAGCCGTCCCGCGGGCGCTCTCACGAGGGCCTCGCGCAGGACAGGACGAGGTCCACCGTCCTTTCGAGAGCGCCGCGGTTGTCCCGCACGAGGGCTTCGCCCGCGCGCGCCAGCGCTTCGCGCCGCGGGGGATCCTCGAGAAGGGCGCTCCACACCTCGCCGAGCTCCCGCGCGCTCGCGACGCGCAAGCCTGCCCCCGCGGCCTCCACGTCCGCGGCGAGCTCGGCCACGTGGTGAGTGTGAGGGCCGAAGAGAACCGGGACGCCGGCGGCGGCGGGCTCGAGGAGGTTGTGGCCGCCGATCGGGACCAGGCTGCCGCCGACGAAGGCGGCGGTGGCGAGAGCATACAGCGACGCGAGATCGCCGATCGTGTCGACCAGGACGCCGTCCCCGGACGCGCCGGCCTGGGCGGCGCGGGAGCTCAGGCGGCCCAGAGAGAGACCGCCGCGGCGAGCCTCCGCCTCCGCCTCGTCCGCGCGGGACGGATGGCGCGGCGCCAGGAGGAGGAAGAGCGACGGATGGCGCTTCCGGGCGAGCCGGAATGCCTCGATGACGAGACGCTCCTCGCCGGGTCCCGTCGAGCCGGCCGCGACGACCGGGCGATCGGGAGCGAGGCCGAGGCCGAGGCGCAGGGATGCGGCGTCCGCATCGGGAGCGGGGAGGTCGTACTTGAGGTTCCCCGTGACCTCGATGGCGTCCGGCTTCGCTCCCGCGGCGACGAAGCGGGCGACCTCGGCGTGGCCCTGCGCCCCGATCCGGGCGATGCCGCGCAGGAGCGGCGCGTAGAGGGGACGCAGTTTCCGATACCGGGTCATCCTCGCCGGCGAGAGCCGCGCGTTGACGATCGCGGCCGGGACCCCGCGGTCGGAGGCCTCTCGAAGGAGGTTGGGCCAGATCTCCGTCTCGACGAGGACGAGCGCTCGCGGTGCGAGGGCGTCGAGGAGGCGACCGGGCAAACCGCGGAAGTCGAGCGGCGCGAGGAAGGCGGCGTCCACGGCGGGAGGCTCCGGCAGCCGCGACCGGCCGGTCGGCGAGATCGCGGAGGCGTAGAGCGGGAGGTCCGGGAGACGCCGTCTCAGCGCCTCGGCGAGCAGGCTGACCAGATGCGCCTCTCCCACGGAGGCGCCGTGGATCCAGATCCCGGACGGCCGGGCCGGCGGGACGACGCGCGCGAGTCGCTCGTCCCAGGCCCGCGCGGCCGCGGCGTCACGCAGCGAGGCGAGAGGCGCCCACGCCGCGGCGAGCGCCCTGGGAGCGAGGAGCAGCGCGTTGTAGAGTCCGAGCATCGCCTCGTCCTCGCGGCGGACTCCCCACGCCGTCCTGCCGCGCGCCGCCACTATAATGGGTGCGATGCGCCGAATCTATCTCGACCACCACGCGACGACCCCGATGCTGCCGGAGGTCGTCGATGCGATGGCGCCGTTCCTCCGGGAGGCGTTCGCCGATCCCTGGATCGCGGCCCATCGTGAGGCGTCGGAGGCCGCCGTTGCGGTGGAAGAGGCGCGAGAGCGCGTCGCCTCCCTCGTCGGGGCGAGACGGTCGGAGATCGTGTTCACGTCGGGGGCGACCGAGGCGAACAACCAGGCGATCAAGGGATCGGCTTGGGCGAGGAAGCCCGGACGGGATCGCCTCGTCACCTGCGCGATCGAGCACCCGTCGGTTCTCGAGCCGGCGGCGTGGGCCGAGCGCGAGGGGCTCAGCCGGACCGTGCTCCCCGTCGACGGGCGAGGTCGGGTGGATCCCGGTGCGGTGCGCCGTGCCCTCGAGGCTCCCGCATTCCTCGTCTCGATCCAGCTCGCCAACGGGGAGATCGGGACGATCCAGGCGATCGAGGAGATCGCCGGCGTTTGCGGAGAGCGGGGTTCGCTGCTGCACGTCGACGCGGCGCAGGCGGTCGGCCGGATCCCGGTCGACTTCCGCGCCCTGGGAGCGGACCTGATGTCGCTCACGGCCCACAAGCTCCACGGCCCGAAGGGTGCGGGGGCGCTCGTGATACGCCGGGGGGTGCGGATCGAGGCGCTCCTTCACGGGGAGGGGCAGGAGAAAGGACGGCGCTCGGGCACGGTGCACGTCGCAGGAGCGGTCGGTCTCGGAGCCGCCTGCGCGGCGGCCGCGCGGGAGATGGAGACGCAGCGGGAGCGCATCGAGGCCCTTCGCGACCGGTTGTGGGAGGGGATCCGGGAAGGGATCCCCGGCGTGCGTCGCAACGGCGACGCGTCGGTCGGGCTTCCGGGGAACCTGAGCGTGACCTTCGAGAGGGTGTCGGCCGAGGCGCTGATCCAGGCGCTTCGCACCGTCGCCGTCTCCCGAGGCTCCCTCGGATCGAGCGCGAACTCGGAACCCTCGCACGTCCTTCGGGCGATCGGCCTGACGGAGGAGCAGGCCGACTCCACGCTCCGCTTCGGGCTGGGGCGGGGGAACTTTCCGGACGAGATCGACGAGGTGGTGGAGAGGCTGATCCGGGAGGTAGGGCGCATGCGAGCGCTGAGCCCGGGCGCCTGATCCGCCCTGTCGCACGGTGGCCGCGAGATTGTGGGGTGCGGGGTGTCCGGGTGGTGTCCGCGGGCGG
>CALMJU010000002.1 GCA_937864465.1 uncultured Acidobacteriota bacterium | reverse complement strand
CGGAACTTCTCCGGGCCGATCGGCATCGCGCGGCTCTCGCGCGCCGCGATGACGAGCGTCGAGTCGTTCTTCTTCTTCCTCGCGATCATCAGCCTGAACCTCGGGATCCTGAACCTCCTCCCGATCCCGGTGCTCGACGGAGGGCACATTTTGATCCTGTTGTTCGAGGGGGCGATCCGGAGGGACTTCTCCCTCAAGGTGAAGGAGCGGGTGATGCAGGCGGGGCTCGCCTTCCTGCTGCTGTTCTTCGCGATCGTGATCTACTTCGACGTGATCAAGACCTGGTTCTGAGGGGTTCTGGTGGCTCGGGACGGAATTGAACCGCCGACGCAGGGATTTTCAGTCCCTCGCTCTACCAGCTGAGCTACCGAGCCGATCGCAGGAAACGCGGGATTTTTGCACGCCCCTCGGCGTGCCGTCAAGGCGCGCGGCGCGCTAGGCGCGGGACCTCGCCTTCGGCCGCTCGGGCTCGGCGACGGCGCTCGCGGGCGGCGCCGGCGCGGGCCTCGCCAGCCCCAGCGCCTCCTTGAGCTTCGCCTCGATCTCGCGGGCGAGGTCGGGGTTGTCCCGCAGGAAGACCCGCGCGTTCTCGCGCCCCTGGCCGAGCCGGAGATCTCCGTAGGAGAACCACGACCCCGACTTCTCGACGAGGCGGTGCGCGGTCCCGAGATCGAGGAGGTCCCCCTCGCGCGAGATCCCCTCGCCGTAGAGGATGTCGAACTCGGCGCTCCGGAAGGGCGGAGCGACCTTGTTCTTGACCACGCGGATTCGCGTGCGGTTGCCGGTGGTCTCCTCGCCCTCCTTGATCGCGCCGACGCGGCGGATGTCGAGCCGCATCGAGGCGTAGAACTTGAGCGCGCGGCCGCCGGTCGTCGTCTCCGGGTTCCCGAACATCACCCCGATCTTGTCGCGGATCTGGTTGATGAACACGAGCGCCGTCCCGCTCTTCGAGACGATGCCGGTCAGCTTCCGGAGCGCCTGCGACATCAGGCGCGCCTGGAGGCCGACGTGCGAGTCTCCCATCTCGCCGTCGAGCTCCGCCTTCGGGACGAGGGCGGCGACCGAGTCCACGACGACCACGTCGAGGGCGCCCGAGCGGATCAGGATCTCCGCGATCTCGAGAGCCTGCTCGCCGGAGTCGGGCTGGGAGACCATCAGGTTGTCCACGTCGCAGCCGAGCTTGCGGGCGTAGTCTGGGTCGAGCGCGTGCTCGGCGTCGATGAACGCCGCGATCCCTCCCGCCCTCTGCGCCTCGGCGACGACGTGCAGCGCCAGCGTCGTCTTCCCCGAGGACTCGGGGCCGAAGATCTCGACGACCCGGCCCCGGGGGATTCCGCCGACTCCCAGGGCGTAGTCGACGGAGAGCGACGACGTCGGGATGACCGGAATCTCGACGTGGCCGCGGTCGCCCAGCTTCATGATCGAGCCCTTGCCGAACTGCCGCTCGATCTGGGACACGGCGAGATCCATCGCCTTGGACTTCTCCTTCGTCTCGGTCGCCATCGGGGTCTCCAGGGGAGGCTACGGGCCGCCGGTCCGCGCTTCGGATCCCGGCCTCGACGGAGATTAGGCGCGCGGGCGGCGGCGTGTCAAGGCGGCGGTTGCCGGCGGGGGAGCGCGAGGCCGTGCCGAGGGGCGGGCGCGAGGCCGCAAGCGGCCGCCCGGCGGCGCCTCGGGTTGACAGTAAGTGGGTCGGCACCTATGATTTGCCGTGCCCTGAACGCGGCGGCCCCGGAGTCGGGACCGCCCCCGTCCTCGTGGAGGAGCCCTGATGGGAAGGCTTCCGGCCGGCACCCCGGAAACCCGATTTCCCCTCCTCCTCGCCCCGGCCCTCCTCGCGATCCTGGCCTTGCTCGGCGGCTGCGCCCCGATGCGGCAGCCCGCTTCCGGCCTCGAGGAGACGCTGCCCGGGGAGGCCGGGCCGTCTCCCGGCGGCGCGGCGGGCGAGGATGCCTGGGACGCGGCGGTGTTGGCCGTGCGCGCCCACCAGGCGGCGGCGGAGCGCGCCGCCCTCGAGGGCGACGAGACTCTCGCGCGGGAGGAGCTCGACGCGGCGCTCGCGGTGATCGCGGCCGCCGGCGCGGACGCGAGGCTCGAGGATCTCGCGGCGGAGATCCGGGACGAGGCCGCCCTCCTCGACGCCGAGGGGTTGGCGGGCGTGGAGTCGGCCGAGGCGGAGCCCGGCGAGATCGAGCCGTCTCCCCTCGACGACCTCGACATCACGTCGCCGGAGATCGGCGCGGCCGCGATCGAGGACGAGCGCACGCTCGTCGAGCTCGCGACGCCCGCGTTCGACATCCCGATGGTGTTCAACGATCGGGTGCTCTCCTGGGTGGATTTTTACTCGAAGCGGCATCGCGCGAAGTTCCTCCCTGGGCTGGCCCGGTCGGGACGCTACCTGCCGATGATCCAGCGGATCTTCGCGGAGGAGGGGCTGCCGAAGGACCTGGCGTACATGGCGCACGTCGAGAGCGCGTACAAGACGAACGCGTTCTCGCGCGCGAAGGCGAAGGGGATCTTCCAGTTCATTCAGGGCACGGGGAGGCGATACGGCCTCCGCATCGACTACTGGGTGGACGAGCGCTCGGACCCCGAGAAGGCGACGCGGGCGGCCGCGGCATACCTCCGGGACCTCTACGCGATGTTCGGCGACTGGTACCTGGCGCTCGCGGCGTACAACACCGGCGAGGGGAAGATCCAGCGCCTGATCGCCCGGACGGGCCAGCGGGACTTCTGGTACTTCGCCAAGAAGGGGATGCTCCACCGGGAGACGGCCAACTACGTCCCCGCGATCCTCGCTGCGACCCTGATCTCGAAGGACCCGGAGCGGTTCGGGTTCTTCCCCGATTACGAGCCGCCGATCCGGTACGACACGGTCCGGATCGAGGGGCCGGTCCACCTCAAGGTGCTCGCCCAGTGCGCGGGGATCGACCTCGAGATGATGAAGCTCCTGAACCCGGCGCTCCGGCGACAGCAGGTTCCGGCGGGTTCCGTCGATGTGCGCGTGCCGGCGGGAGCCGCCGAGGCGACGGTGGCGGCGCTCTCCGCGGTTCCCGAGTCGGAGCGCGGAGCCTCGGGCCGCCACGTCGTGCGGAAGGGGGAGACGCTCGGGCAGATCGCGCGGAAGTACGGCGTGCGGGTGTCGGACATCCAGGCGGCGAACGGCATGGGAAGGCGCACGGTGCTCCGGATCGGCCAGGAGCTCATGATCCCCGGGGCGGGCTTCGCGGTCGCGCAGGCTCCGGAGAGCGTCGAGCCGGCGAGCCCGCGCTCGACCGCGGCCTACCGGGTCCGGTCGGGGGACACGCTCGCCAAGATCGCCCGCCGCTACGGGACGACGCCGGCGGCGATCGCCTCCGCCAGCGGGATCCGGGTCCACTCCATCCTCCGCGTGGGCCAGCGGCTGAGGATTCCGGGGTCCGGGGAAACGGTTCCGGAAGCCGCGCCGGCGGCCGGCGACGCGAGCGCCGCCGTGGTGCACACGGTCCGTAGGGGCGAGACGCTCTACCGGATCGCGGGGCGGTACCGGGTGACGGTGGACCAGATCTGTGCGCTCAACAACATCTCCCCTTCGACGACGATCTATCCGGGAACCCGTCTGACGATCGCCCAGTAGGTCCCTTCCCGCCTTCTCCTCGAGGCGCTCCGTGCTCGGGCGCGCGACCGGCGCCGTCCTGATCGGGGTCGAGGCCCGTCTCGTCGAGGTCGAGGTCCACCTGGGGGGAGGGCTGCCGTTCGTCGCGGCGGTCGGCCTCCCGGACTCCGCGGTGAAGGAGGGGCTGGAGAGGATCCGCTCCGCGCTCCTCAACGTCGGCTTCGACCTGCCCGACGGGAGGGCGATCGTCAACCTCGCCCCGGCCGAGATCCCGAAGCAGGGGACGGCGCTCGACCTCCCGATCGCCGTCGCGCTCCTCGCCGCCGACGGGCAGATCCCCCACGACCGTCCGGGCGAGAGCGTCGTCGCGGGGGAGCTCGGCCTCGACGGCTCGGTCCGTCCGGTGCGGGGAGCGCTCTCGATCGCGCTCGCGGCCGCGCGGGCCGGCCGGAAGCGCGTCGTCGTCCCCGCGGCGAACGCACAGGAAGCGGCGCTCGTCGCGAGCCTCGACGCCGTCGCCGTCGGGTCGCTCGCGGACGTCGCGGCGATCGCGAAGGGGCTCGGGCGGCCCGGGCCGCGGGAGGATGTCGAGCGCCTGCTCCGCGAGCGCGAGGGGGCGCGGGACGCGAACGATCTGTCGGACGTGCGGGGCCAGGCGGGGGCCCGGCGCGCTCTCGAGGTGGCGGCCGCGGGGGGGCATCACCTCCTGCTCTCGGGGCCGCCGGGCGCGGGGAAGAGCATGCTCGCGCGGCGCCTCCCGGGGATCCTCCCGACGATGACGCCCGGGGAGGCGCTCGAGGTGACGCAGGTCTGGAGCGCGGCGGGGATCGCGCGCGGCCTGGTCCGCGAGCGCCCCTTCCGCGCGCCGCACCACGGGATCTCCTCCGCCGGGCTCACCGGCGGGGGGCCCCGCATCCGCCCGGGGGAGATGAGCCTCGCGACGCACGGGGTCCTGTACCTCGACGAGATGCCGGAGTTCCGCAGGGACGCCCTCGAGGCGCTCCGCCAGCCGATCGAGGACGGAGAGATCACGGTTGCGCGGGTCCACGCGGCGGCGACGCTCCCCGCGCGGTTCACCCTCGTCGCGTCGATGAACCCCTGCCCGTGCGGCCATCGAGGCTCTCGCGGCGGGCGGTGCCGGTGCACGCCGAGGCAGGTCCACCATTACCTCTCGAAGCTCTC
>CALMJU010000001.1 GCA_937864465.1 uncultured Acidobacteriota bacterium | reverse complement strand
CCGGGGCGCGAGCGCGCCCCGGCCCTCGATCCGGCAGTAGCGGCCGCCGCCGCCGCCCCGGCCGCGCCGGCCGCGGCCGCCGCCGCCGCCGAAGCCGCCGCCGCCGCCGCCGCCCCGCTCGCGCTCCCGCGCCTCGTTCACGGGCAGCGGCCGGCCGCCGAAGGACATGCCGTTCAGCTCGCGGATCGCCGCGTCGGCGTCTTCCTGGCTCCCCATCTCGACGAACCCGAAGCCGCGAGGACGGCCGGTGTCGCGATCGGTCACCAGCTTGACCTCGGCGACCGTCCGGCCGTTCTGGCCGAACAGATCCCGGATCTGGTCCTCGTCCGCGCTGAAAGGAAGATTGCCGACGTACAGTCTCGTGCCCATTCCGCTCCTCTATCGTTCCCCTCGGAACCTTTCCGGGTCCCGGCCCGCGATCCGGCCCTCCGGACCGCGCACTTGCGCTTCGGCGCTTGGCTTGGGCGCATCACACTTCGTTTCTGTACGAGAGAATGCGGCCGAAACCCAGCCTAGGATTGCACAGACCCAGCCCTCCTGTCCAGGGGGGTCCCGGACGGGCTGCGGCCCTAGGAAAACGCAAGCGCGGCGGCGACCGTCAGGTTCGTCAGGAGGTTCCAGGCGACGTTGGCTCCGAGGGCCGGGATCGGCACTTCTCCCGCCCGGTCCCCGAGCGCCCAGCGGAACGGCGGCACCAGCAGCATCGAGGGAAGGATCCCCAGGAGGCAGAGCGGCGGCAGCGCCCCCGCGACCACGGCGACCGCGATCGAAGCGGGGGTCAGGATCGCCGCGGCCACATAGATGAGCGCCGCCCCCTTCCGGCCCATCAGGAGGACGAGGTTCCTCCTCCCCCCCTCCTGGTCCGCCTTCTCGTCGGGGAACTCGTTGAGGAGAAGGAGGTTGAACGTCATGAAGAACGCGGGGACTGCCGCGGCGACCGCCTCCGGCTCGATCCTCCCGGCCTGCACGATCGCGGTTCCCAGGACCGGCAGGGCCCCGAGGCCCAGGCCCGCCGCGAGCTCCCCGACGCCGCTCCGGGCGAGCAGGTCCGTGTAGGAGAGAACGAAGACCGCTCCCAGGACCAGGATCGGGAGGAGGACCGGTCCCGACTCGAAGAGCAGCACGAGCCCGATCGCGAGGCCGACCCCGGAGACCGCGAGGGCGAAGAGGAACGCCGTCCTCGGACTCATCCGGCCGGCGGGAAGGGTGCCGCTCCCCCCGGAGAATGGAGTCCTGCGCGTCCTGAGGTCGATTCCCGTCCTCATGTCGCTCGCCTCGTTGAACGCGTTGACCGCCGCGTGCAGCGCGAGGAGGCCGACGAGGGCGAGGATCGTCCGCCCCCAGTGGACCGAGTCCGCGTACGCCCCGGCCGCCGCGCCGGATGCGACCAGCGTGAAGGGAAGCAGGAGGAACGGGGCCCTCGCGACCCCCAGGAACGCCTTCAGACCCGCCATGACCTTCTCCTCTCGCCGCGGCGGGAGGATTCTGACATAATTTCCTCTTCCCTTTCTCGGAGGAGGCAAACCATGGACAGGAGCAAGAGCATCTCCCTCCTGAATCGCGCGGTCGCGGACGAGCTCCACGCGGTGCACCAGTACATGTACTTCCACTTCCACCTCGACGACCTCGGGTACGGTCCGCTGGCGGCCCTGTTCAAGAGAACGGCGATCGAGGAGATGATGCACATCGAGCTCCTCGCGGAGCGGATCCTGTTCCTCGAGGGGGACGTCGAGCTGGTCCCGTCGGCCCAGGTCGACAAGATCGTCGACCCGCAGAAGATCCTGGAGAAGGGCGTCCGGATGGAGGACGACAGCGCCGCGTTCTACAACCAGGCGGCGAACGAGTGCGCCGCGAACCGGGACTCGCAGTCGAAGCAGCTCTTCGAGCGGCTGGTCGCCGACGAGGAGCGCCACTACGACCAGTACGACACGCAGCTCGACCACGTGAAGAAGTTCGGCGACCGGTACCTGGCGCTGCAGTCCTTCAGCGGCCCCAGCGAGGGCGCGGCGGCGGGGGGCGAGCCCCCGGCTACCGGGAACTAGAGCTCCGGGGTCCCCCGGCTGGCGGGCCAGAGGAACGCGGCCCCGCGGACACCGCTCGAGTCGCCGTGGATGGGCGGGACGAGCCGCGTGTCCACGCGGTCCGAGAAGACGCTGCGGGTCCAGAGCCGGGGCACGCTCTCGTACAGCCGGGCGACGTTCGACATCCCGCCGCCCAGTACGATCACGTGTGGGTCGAGGACGTTGATCACGGATGCCAGGGCGCGCGCGAGGCGCTCCTCGTAGCGGGCGAGACTCGCCTCGGCCGAGGGGACGCCGGCGGCGGCCCGTGCCGCGATCTCGGGCGCGGCGATCGTCTCGCCGGTCGCTTCGGCGTGATCCCTGGCCAGCCCGGGGCCCGAGAGGAACGTCTCGATGCATCCGGTGCGGCCGCAGTAGCACGGCGGCCCCGGCCATTCTCCGGGCTCGGGTCCGGGGAGGGGATTGTGCCCCCACTCCCCGGCGATCGCATTGGGGCCGTGCACGATCCGCCCCTGCACGACGATCCCGCCCCCGACCCCCGTCCCCAGGATGACGCCGAAGACGACGGGCGCACTCCGGGCGGCGCCGTCCATCGCCTCCGAGAGGGCGAAGCAGTCGGCGTCGTTGGCGAGCCGGAGCGGGCGGTCGAGCAGGGCCTCTAGGTCGCGGAGGATCGGCCTCCCGTTCAGGCACACCGAGTTGGAGTTCTTGAGGAGCCCGGTGGCGGGGGAGATCGCTCCCGGCGTGCAGATCCCCACCGTCCCCCTCTCGCCGAGGTCGCTCTCGACCCCCTCCACGAGGTCCCGGATCGCCCGGAGCGTTCCCTCGTAGCTCCCGGGGGGAGTCGCGACCCGGCGCCGGTCGAGCTCCACTCCTTCCGAGCCGAGGGCGATCGCCTCGATCTTCGATCCGCCGAGATCCACGCCGATGCGCACGTTCGGGCCCTCCCGCTCCTCGTGCGCTAATCTACACCGGCCGGGCCGGCCCCGGGCCGCGGGGAACCGGCCCGCCGAGGAGGCCCCATGCCCCCACCCGATCCCCATCCGCCCGAGGTGTTCGACATCCTCAAGCGCAAGGACCCGAGGACGCGTATCGCGGTCGCGGGCGCCAGCAACAACCCGGAGAAGTACGGGAACATCATCGTCCGGAACCTGCGGTCCAAGGGGTACACGGTGGTCCCGGTGAATCCCAGGGAGCCGATGGTGGAGGGGATCCCGGCGTTCCGCTCCGTACGGGATCTCGATGCGCCTGTGGATCTCCTGGTCGTCGTGACGCCGCCTCCGGCGACCCTCAGGATCCTCGGCGAGGCGGCGGAGGCGGGCGTCCCCGCGGTGTGGCTGCAGGACGGGAGCTTCGACGCCGCGGTGCTCGAGTTCGCGCGCAAGGCGCCGTTCCGCACCGTGCACCAGGCCTGCGTGATGGTGGCGAGCAACTATTGACGGCCCGCGCCGGCCCGGCCCCGCGGATCTCCCGCGACGATCGCCTCGGCCACCTCCCGCGCGCGATCTGGTATTCTCGAGGCCGGAGATGCCGAGGCGAAACCGAAGGTACGCGTGGGAGAGGTGGCCGCAGGGCCGCCTGCTCGACACCCCGATCCGCGATCTCGGGCTGACGCTCGACGGGACCTGGGTCGAGAGGCTCGTCCGCCAGGTCCTGGGGGAGCTGGCCGATCGCGGGATCCGGCTGCGGCCCCACTTCTGGCTCTCGGACGAGTGGTTCTCCCCCGGCGACGTCCCCGGCGTCGCGGTCCCCTTCTACCTCGTGTCGAAGCGTCTCACGCGGCTCGAGCGGGGAAGGATGCTCTCGGTCGAGGGGGGAACGCGCGTCGAGTGCCTGAAGCTGCTGCGCCACGAGGTCGGCCACGCGATCCAGCACGCCTACGCGCTCCACTGGCGGAGGGACTGGCAGCGGACGTTCGGATCGTCCACTCGGAGGTACCCCTCGAGCTATCGCCCGAATCCGGCGAGCCGGCGATACGTCCTCCACCTGGACGCCTGGTACGCGCAGAGCCATCCCGACGAGGACTTCGCCGAGACGTTCGCCGTGTGGCTGGACCCCGCGTCCCGCTGGCGGACGCGCTACCTGGGGTGGCCCGCCCTCGCGAAGCTCGAGTACGTGGACCGGCTGATGGCGCAGGTGCGCCGGAGCCGGCAGGTCTGCCGCAGCCGGCAGAAGGTCGACCCGGTCGGCCGCCTGAAGAAGACGCTCCGCGAGCACTACGTAGCCAAGCGGGAGCGCTACGCGGCTCCCCGCTCGAGCCGCTGGGACGCCGACCTTCTCCGGATCTTCTCGGTCTCGCCCCACGGGGGCGTGGAGTCGGCCGTCCGGTTCCTGAGGCGGCACCGGAGAGAGATCCGCGAGGAGGTCTCCCGCTGGACGGGGGAGTACGTCTTCACCCTGGACCAGGTGATCAAGCAGATGCTGGCCCGCTGCCGCGAGCTGAAGCTCCACGCCGTCGGGAGCGAGAGGCGGCTGAAGCTCCGCTTCTGCATCCTGCTCGCCGCCCGGGCGTCGCACTACCTGTATCGCCGCCGGGAGTGGCACGTCCTATGACGAGAAGGAAGCAGAAGCTCCGGGTCCTCGTCCTGATGCACGAGAGCCTCGTGCCCCCGGACGACCTCTCGAGCCTCTCGGACAAGGAAAGGCTCGATCGCCAGACGGAGTGCGACGTCGTGCGGGGGCTCGCGGGGCTCGGGCACGAGGTCCTCAAGGTCGGCGTCAGCGACGAGCTGGCGCCGCTCCGCCGGCAGGTCGAGGAGTCGAAGCCCGACATCGTGTTCAACCTGCTCGAGGAGTTCCACGGGCAGGGGCTCTACGACACCAACGTCGTGAGCTACCTCGAGCTGCTGCGGGTGCCTTACACGGGGTGCAACCCCAGGGGGCTCGTCGTCGCGCGGGACAAGGGGCTCTCGAAGAAGATCCTCCACTACCACAGGATCCCCACCCCCGCCTTCGCGGTCGCCGCGATCGGGCGGAAGTTCCGCCGGCCGGCCCGGCTGCGCTTCCCGCTGATCGTGAAGTCGCTCGTCGAGGAGGCGTCGCTCGGCATCGCGAAGGCCTCGGTCGTCACGAGCGACGAGAAGCTCGCGGAGAGGATCCGCTTCGTGCACGAGCACCTGAAGACGGCCGCGATGGTGGAGACGTTCGTGGAGGGGAGGGAGCTCTACGTCGGGCTCTTGGGGAGCAGCCGGGTGGCGACGTTCCCCGTGTGGGAGCTCCTGATCACGAAGGCGCCTCCCGACGAGCCCCGCATCGCGACGCGCAAGGTCAAGTGGGACCCGGAGTACCAGGCGCGGTGGGGGGTCGTGACCCAGCAGGCGGAGGGCCTCTCCGCGGATCTTGCCGGCCGGATCGCCAGGATCAGCCGGCGGATCTACCACGCGCTCGGCCTCTCGGGGTATGCGCGCCTCGACTTCCGCCTCGGCGAGGACGGGCATCCCTACTGCCTGGAGGCGAACCCGAACCCGGACATCTCGAAGGAAGGGGAGTTCGCGAGCGCGGCGAAGTCGGGCGGGCTGTCGTACGGTCCTCTCCTGGAGCGGATCATGACCCTCGGGTTCGAGAGGGCCCTGCGGACGGGAGCGCTGCTCGGGACCAGCGTGACGTGAGGCCGAGGATGCGGGAGCCGCTTGCGATCGCGCCCGGGCCTCTCGTACGCTTTGGCCCCGTGAGAGCCGCCGCGGCGCTGGCGATCGCACTCCTCCCCTGGACGGTCCCGCGGGCCGAGGGGCCGGTCCCCGCGGCGGGAGCGGAGCGGTCGGCCGTCCGGTGGACTCGATCGCCGCCGCGGCCGAGGCCTTCCGGCATCCGCAGGACGGGTTCCACACGGTGGAACTGAAGCCGAATGGGCAAGCCAGCCTCGTCGTGCTCGACGCCGAGGGGTTCGAGCGGGCCACGGCGGAGATCTTGGAGCAGTACGGGATTCCGGAAGCATCCCGCCCCGCGACGCGGCTTCCTCCGCGGATCGCGCCGGACTGAGCGGGCTCCCGCCGGTCGTTGCGGCCACGCAACCCCGTTCGGCGCCCGCGGGCGTCCCCCGGCGTATGCTCCGGACGGCTCGCGGCGGGACGACGCACATGGACAGAGCGAATCGATCCATCGAGGGGATCGCCGTCTTCCGGCAGATCGAGGCCCTCGAGGCCGACGGGAAGCTGAGCGCGGAGGAGGCCGGCGCGTGCAGGGTCGCGCTCGCGCAGTGGTACGGCTTGCCGGGGAGGGGCGCGCCGGCGTCGATCGCCGATCGCGCCTCGGCGCCGCCCGCAACCGCCTCCGCCTCCGCGGGCCCCGCGGCGGGGCGCAGAGAGCTTCTCCCGTCCGGGTCCCGCCGCTGCTAGAGGGAGAGGGGATCGTCAAGATCGGAGAGGGGCCGGAGCGGGCCGGCCAAGACGCCCTCGTGGAGAGCCCTGCGCGCATCCCGCACCGTCTTGCCGACGACGGCAAAGGCGTCTTCCGGATGCTGGTCGTCAAGGTGCCGAGGCCGGCCGAGGCGACGAGGGTCCTCTGACCGCCGTGGAACGCCGCATCCGCCGCGAGCTCAGGACCGTGCGGGCGATGATCGGCCTCCACTGCCGGGACCGGCACGGCTGCGGCCCGGGACGGTGCGACCGGTGCGGCGCGCTGTGGGAGTACACGAGGCAGCGAGTGGAGCGCTGCCCGTTTCGCGACGACAAGCCGACGTGTCTCCGATGCACGGTGCACTGCTTCCGGCCGGAGATGCGGGAGGAGATCCGTGCGGCGATGCGGTACGCCGGGCCGCGGATGCCCTGGCGCCACCCGGTCCTGGCGCTCCTGCACCTGCTCGACGAGCGAAGCGGGCAGAGATCCCCGGCGCGCTAGATCGCCGCGATCTTCCACTCGCCGCGAGCGGTGCGCTCGAAGAAGATCCACTTCGGCGGACGGTTCGCGCGCAGGGCGTGGACGGACCAGAAGGGACCGACCTCGCCGTCCACCCGGATCCGCGTGAACGCTCCCAGCGCTTGCCGCAGTTCCGCGACCGGGAGCGGCGCAGCGTCCGCTCCCAGCGCCGCCAGGGCGCGCGGAGTCAGGCACGCGGCGGCTGCGGCGCCGTCTCCGCTTCCGATCGCGGCGACGAACGCCTGCCAGGTCCTCTCCGGGGATCCGTACGGCCCGCTCGTCGTGCGGGGAGGCGACGGAGAAGTTCGGGGAGGCCGGTCGCGTCGAGCCGTCTCGACGGCGCGGCGCTCCGCCGCGGGAGGTGCGGGCCTCGCGCCCGGCTCTGAGGCCGCGGCCGGCCCCGTCCCGGCGGCGCCGTCGACCGGCGCCTCCCGGCACGGCTCGTCCTGATAGAGCACGTTCCCGTGGCCGTCGGGGCACTCGTAGATCTGCGGCTCCTCCGGCGGGGCGGCGAGGACGCCGCACGCCAGGAGCGTGCCGGAGACGATCGATAGAACGGGCCGAGGGAGCCTCATCGCGCACCTCGACGGAGAATCTAGGCTGAGGACGGGGGACGGCAAGGCTCGTCCCCCGCCCGATCGCGCGGTCCACGGACCTCGGCGACGGCGTCCACAAAAAATCCTTGCGATTTCCGCATCGCTCGCGTACCTTCCCGCCCGGCTCGCGTCTTTGGGGGAAACTCGAGCATGGACGTGCGCACGCCCGCGAACCGCGCGGGCCGCCACGAACCTTATGCAAGCGCCCACCGCGGCGAGTGGGCGGAGCATCCCCGCGGCCGCGTTCCCGGCGAGGGGCGGCCTCCTTGGTGACAGCGCAGTCGGGTTTCGCTTCCGCCGCGCCCGGGTGTGGTGCCCCTCCGCGGCGGAGCGACGGGCGTAGAGGAGTGCGTGCATGAAGAGATTACCGGATCGGGGGTGGAGATGCGCGGTCCTGGCGGTCGCGCTGGCGCTCGCGTGCGGAGGCCTGGCGTGGGCCGGGGACGAAGCCTTCCGCAGCAAGGGGCCCGAATTGGCGGTCGGGGGAGTCGCTCCGGCCGACTACTTCGCCCAGATGGGGCAGCTGCACACGTGGCTGATGACGCAAGTTCCGGACGGTGTGGGGCAATCGGTGGTGCGCGTCGCCCTGAGCGAGCAGGACAAGCTGGACCTCGCCACGCCCTACGTCGCCGGTCCGCAGCCGACGCCGATGCGGGTCGGGGTGGTCAAGTCGCTGTCGGTCCCGGTCGATCTGTCCCTCGGCGTCCGGCGGGACACCGCGGACGGCGGCTTCGTCTGGGCGACGACCGTGACGGCGGAGGGGGCGTTCGCGATTCGCGTCCACTTCGAGGACTTTTCGCTTCCCGCGGGCGCGGAGATGTACTTCCTCAGCCGCGAGGGTGAGGCGTACGGTCCCTACGTGGGCGGCGGCCCGTACGATACGGGCGAGTTCTGGTCGCAGTCGCTGACCTCTTCGACCGGCATCGTGCTGCTCCGATTCAACGGGGGGGCTCGGGACCTCCGGAGCCTCTCGTTCCGGATCACCGAGGTGGCTCACGTGGCGCAGGACTTTCCCAAGGCCACGGAGGGGACCGACTCGCTCTGCACGTACAACGCCGACTGCGTCGTGAACAACGAGTGCACGAGCGACACCGCGGTCGCCGCGGCGAAGTACGCCATCGCGAAGATGCGGTGGATCCAGGTCCCGTACATCTACATCTGCACGGGGGGCCTCGTCGCCGACACGGACGGCAGCACCCAGATTCCCTACTTCCTGACGGCCAACCACTGCATCGCCAAGGACAAGGCCGCGGCCAACCTGGAAGCCTATTTCCAGTACTGGGTGCCCTGCGGGACGAGCGTCTGCACGGCCTCGTTCGACCCGGCGCCCGCACCGGCGGTGTACGGCGCATCGGTCGTCGCGACCGGGAGCACCGGCGATTTCACGCTGCTGCGGCTCAACGGGCAGCCTCCGGCCGGCAGCCTCTACCTCGGATGGAACAACGCGCCGATCGCCTTCACGTCGGGAACGGAGATGCACCGCGTCAGCCACCCCTCGGGAGCGCCGCAGGGGTACTCCCAGCACGCGGTCGATGCCTCGATCGCGACCTGCTTGGGCGCGGACCGCGGGCCGTGGATCTACAGCGACGACGTCGTCGGAGCCACCGAGGGCGGCAGCAGCGGCTCGCCGGTGGTCAATGGGGTGGGGCAGATCGTCGGCCAGCTGACCGGTTGCTGTCCCATGGGCGGAGGCGATTGCACCGACGTGTGCAACGTGTACAACCACACGATCGACGGGGCCCTGGCCTACTACTGGACCTCGGTGGCGCCGTATCTCGATCCGGGCACCTCGTCGTGCTCGCTCGCGGGAGAGCCGTGCACGTCGAGCGCGGCGTGCTGCTCCGGCTTCTGCCATCCGAGCAAGCTGGTCTGCAAGTAGCCGGGAGGCGCGCTCCGCGCCGCATCTCGGATCGCACGCTCGGGGGGCGGGACCACGGGGTCCCGCCCCTTTTTCGTGCCTTGGGGCGCTGGCGACTTCACGCCATCTCCCGAGCGTGCCGGTGTCCCGACGGAGCACCTGCCGCTCCACCGGATCGTCCTACAGCGCGTCCTCGCCGGAACAGGCGCCGGGCCTTCTTGCCCCGGACGGAGAACGGCTCCGAGTCGGATCTCGTCTTCGAGAAGAGGGGGAAGCGTTCGAGCCGAGGAGGGAGTCGAAGCGGGGGAAGACGTTTCTCCCCCCGCCTCGACCCGAGGGGAACCCTACGTGAGGCTCCCTCGTCGCGCCGTCAACAGACGCCGATCGGCGTGCACACGTACTTCCCGCTCGGCCACCAGCAGCATTCGTACAACACGCGGGTGGTCCCCGCCTCGCAGAAGAGCTCGCATACCACGTTCGGCGCCGACCCCTTCGCATCCGCGAGCGTGGCCCACATGCCGAGCCCGAAGGAAGCGACGATCAGGCACAGGACGCACAGACGCATCAGCCTCTTCATGGAACCTCCTTGCCTCGCAATGCTCCCCCTGCGTTTCGAATGCCGTGAGGGCCGGGGGGAGTTGCGCGGCATCACGGCACCGGCTCGGTCGGCCGGGAAGGTGTTGGTGTACGGCGGCCCTCGGGCGTTTTCAAGAGGCCCGGCACCGTATTTCAGGACACCGAGGGCCGGCACGCGCCGCGACGCGACAAGACTCCAGCGCGCGAGATCTCCCTGGAGCCGGCGCCCGGACTTGAACCGGGGACCTGCTGATTACGAATCAGCCGCTCTACCGACTGAGCTACGCCGGCCTGTCACGGTAGGCGAGCGCGAGTTATAGCAAACTCGCCCCTTCCCATCAACCGGAGCGCCTGCGGTGCGCCATGTCGAAGGTGAAGATCGCCAGGGCGGTCCAGATGCAGGAGAAGGCTACCGCGTGCGCCCGGGTGAACGTCTCGCCGTAGTGGAGGACCGCCAGGAGGAAGGTCAGGCTCGGGGAGATGTACTGGCAGAGCGCGAGGACCGAGTAGGGGAGGCGCCTCGCGGCGCTCGCGAACCAGATCAGGGGGAGCGCCGTCACGGCCCCCGCAGCGACGAGGAGGACCGAGATTCCGAGGCCCCCGGTCCCGAGGGAGCCGGCGCCCTTCGCGCCGAGAACGGCGAGATAGATCGCGGCCGCCGGGAAGAGCAGGGAGGTCTCGACGAGGAGGCCGCCCATGGAGTCGATCCGAACGGTCTTCCGCAGGAGGCCATAGAAGCCGAAGGTGAAGGCGAGGGTCAGCGAGATCCAGGGAAGGGCGCCGTAGCTCAGCGCGAGGTGGACCGTCCCCGCCGCGGCGAGGGCGACGGACGCCGTCTGGAGGCGGGTCAGCCGCTCGCGCAGGAAGATCATCCCCAGGAGGACGTTGACGAGGGGGTTGACGTAGTAGCCGAGACTCGTCTCGAGGATCCTGCCGCGCGTGACGCCGAAGATGAACGTCAGCCAGTTCGTCGCGACGAGGGTCGCGGAGAGGGCGAGGGTCGCGAGGGTCTTTCGCGAGCGGAGGGCCTCCCGCACGCTCCCCCAGCTCCCGAACAGCGGGATCAGCAGGGCGACGAGCGGCACCGACCAGACGACGCGGTGGGCGAGGATCTCGAGAGGAGGGACCGACCCCACCGCCTTGAAGTAGATCGGGATCAGCCCCCAAAAGCCGAAGGCGGCCAGGGCGAACAGGAGCCCGCGGCGATGCTCCGCGGGTCCGTGCGCGGCTTCGCGCCCGGCCGTCCCCGCGGAGCGCTCCGTCACGCGCCCTCGCCGGTCTCGATCCGCATCGCGTAGAACGACCGCAGGACGAAGATGACCGAGACGACGAGGAAGATCCCGCCGAGGATGCGCCCGAGCGCCGGGCCCCGGTCGGCGGCGAGCGAAACGGCCAGCTCGACGGCGAGCAGCCCGAAGAGGGTCGTGAACTTGATGACCGGGTTCATCGCGACCGAGGAGGTGTCCTT
Source organism: uncultured Acidobacteriota bacterium (assembly GCA_937864465.1). Taxonomy (GTDB): domain Bacteria; phylum Acidobacteriota; class Polarisedimenticolia; order Polarisedimenticolales; family JAIQFR01; genus CALMJU01. The sequence continues at coordinate 13,357 of CALMJU010000001.1, read as the reverse complement.
GAACGGGTCGCCGACCGTGTCCCCGACGACGGTCGCGGCGTGGAGCTCGGTCCCCTTCTCCTTGAGGTCGGTTTCGACGATCTTCTTCGCGTTGTCCCACGCGGCGCCGGCGTTCGCCATGAAGATCGCTTGGTAGAGGCCGAAGAGGGCGATCGAGATCAGGTAGCCGATGAAGTAGTACGGTTCGAAGAACCCGAATGCCAGCGTCCCGAAGAAGACCGCGAGGAAGATGTTGAACATCCCCTTCTGGGCGTACTGCGTGCAGATCTCGACGACCTTCTTGCTGTCCGCGACGGAGGCCTTCGTCGAGCCCTCGAGATTGATGTGCCGCTTGATGAACTGCACGGCCCGGTGCGCGCCCGTGGTGACCGCCTGGGTCGAGGCCCCCGTGAACCAGTAGATCATCGCGCCGCCGGTGATCAGGCCGAGCAGGAACGGCGCGTGGAGGACCGACAGGTTGGTGACCAGCTCGGGCCGCAGCCCGTCGGTCAGCAGCACGATGATCGAGAAGATCATCGTGGTGGCGCCCGTGACCGCGGTCCCGATCAGCACCGGCTTCGCGGTCGCCTTGAAGGTGTTTCCGGCCCCGTCGTTCTCCTCGAGGAGCGCCTTGCCGCTCCCCCACGCCGGCCGGAAGCCGTACTTCGCCTCGATCTCTCGGTCCACACCGGGGATCTGCTCGATCACCGACAGCTCGTACACCGACTGGGCGTTGTCGGTGACCGGGCCGTAGGAGTCCACGGCGATCGTCACGGGGCCCATCCCCAGGAAGCCGAACGCCACGAGGCCGAACGCGAACACGGGCGGCGCCATCATGATCGCTGAGAGCCCCTGCGTGCTGACGAGGAAGGCGACGGTCATCAGGGCGAGGATGCCCATCCCGAGCCAGTAGGCGCTGAAGTTGCCCGCGACGAAGCCGGAGAGGATGTTGAGTGAGGCGCCTCCCTCGCGGGCCGACTTGACGACCTCCTTGACGTGCCGGGAGCCGGTCGACGTGAACGCCTTCACCAGCTCGGGAATGACCGCGCCGGCGAGCGTGCCGCACGAGATGACCGTGGCGAGCTTCCACCAGAGGGTCGGGTCGCCGTTGAGATCCGGGATGAGCAGGTAGGAGACGAGGTAGGTCAGCAGGACGGAGACGAGCGACGTGAGCCAGACGAGGACGGTCAGCGGGTGCTCGAAGTTCATCTTCTCGCGCGAGCCGTGCACCGCCCGCGTGATCGCGGCGTTGAAGATGTAGGATCCGCCCGACGCCACGATCATCATGACGCGCATGACGAAGATCCAGACCAGGAGCTGCACCTGGACGAGGGCCTGCGGCACGGCGAGGAGGATGAAGGAGATCAGCGCGACGCCGGTGACGCCGTAGGTCTCGAACCCGTCCGCCGTCGGTCCGACGGAATCGCCCGCGTTGTCGCCCGTGCAGTCGGCGATCACGCCGGGGTTGCGGGCGTCGTCCTCCTTGATGTTGAAGACGATCTTCATCAGATCGGAGCCGATGTCGGCGATCTTGGTGAAGATGCCGCCCGCGATCCGGAGCGCGGCTGCGCCGAGCGACTCGCCGACGGCGAACCCGATGAAGCAGGGGCCGGCGTAGTCGCGGGGCACGAACAGCAGGATGCAGAGCATCATCAGGAGCTCGACGCTGATCAGCGCCATCCCGATGCTCATCCCGGCGCGCAGGGGGATCGCGTGCAGGGGATAGGCCTTCCCCTCGAGGCTCGCGAACGCCGTCCGGGAGTTCGCGTACGTGTTCATCCGGATCCCGAACCAGGCGACCCCGTACGAGCCGCCGATCCCGATCAGGCTGAAGAGCAGGATCACGACGACCTTCTGCATCTCGAAGTGCTGCAGGAAACCGTAGTAGAGGGCGATGATCGCCCCGATGAACACCCACAGGAGCAGAAGGAACTTCCCCTGCTGCACGAGGTAGGTCTTGCAGGTCTCGTAGATCAGGTCCGAGATCTCGAGCATCGCCCGGTGGACCGGCAGCTTCCGGACGTGCGCCATGGCGGCCCAGCCGAAGACGAGGCCGAGGACGCAGACCAGGAGGCCCCAGAGGAGGAGCGTGTGGCCGTCCGTCCCGAGGAACTCCGCCTGGGAGAGATCGGGGAGGACCAGGCTCGCCTCGCCGCCGTGACGGGTCGGGAGCCGGTCCTCCGCCGCCGCGACCGGCGCCGCGATCAGGAGGATCGCGACGGCCGCGACGCACACGGCGGGGCTTGCGAGTCGGGCCAACGGGCTTCTGGACGTCATCTCGTTCCTCTCGGGGCTCGGGTTCGACGGTCGGGACCCTCTCCGGCGCCCCCGCGCGGGAGAAGGCTCGGACGATACGCAAACCGGACAGGGGCTGTCAAGTTTCGCGCCGGAGCGGCCCCCCGGGGGAGGACTTCCGGCGGCAGGTTCACGGGGGTAGCATGAGGACCGGTCGGTCCGGGGATCGGAGGTGCCGCGTGGGGCTCGAGAGGGCGTGGGTGCCGGCGGGAGTTGCGCTGGCGTTCGCGGTCGCTCTCCCCGGCGCTCTCGCCGAGGGAGGGGAGATCCGAGTCCGAGGCGCCATCCAGACGCCGGCGGCGTCGAGCCCGATGTCCTTACAGGTGCAGGTGATCCCCGTGGCTCCCGACGAGGACGGGAGATACCGCGTGGTCGGCCAGACGCAGGTGCTCCGCGTGGACTGCGACCCGTCGGGGAGCTCCGGCGGCGAGTTCGCGATGGTTCTCGAGGTGAACCGGGAATACGAGCTCCGCGTCGACCTCATCGGGGAGGACGGGTTCCCGAGGCCGGACGGGACCTACTACTTCGCCGGCTTGACGGACCAGAACCAGGAGCGGTCCACGCAGGTCGCTTCGGGTGCCGATGTCCCGATCCCTCTCCGGTTCCAGTGGCGCCCACGCGCGCAGAGCCGCGGAAACTTCCTGCTCCCCCGGCGCTCCGCGCAGGGCGGTTTCGAGGTCACGCAGTACATCGCGTTCGCCAACGCGGTGCTCTGAGGCGCGGGGGCCCCCCGGCTGAGGCTGCGGATCCGGGCGGTCCGCGAGGCCCGTCCTGGCCCTACGGCTCCGACGGGCTGGCGGGCTCGTCGTCGTCGTTCCCGAGGGCGATGCCCGCGATCACGACCCCGACTCCGACCCCGACCCACTTCCCGTTCGTGCGCCACCAGGGCGCTCCCTTCTTCTTTTTCTTCTCTTCCTCGCTCCGGACCGGCGAGGTCGCTCCGGGCGAAGGCGGCACCGCGGACGGGGCCCTCTCGGGCTTCGTGGGAGCGGGAGCGGCGGCCGGGACGAGCCGGATGTTCCTCGTCAGCCGCGCGGGGAGCGTGACGGCGAGCGGCGTGAGGTCGAGCGGGTGGACGCCTCCCCCCGGATCGACGACCGAAAGAAACGCGTAGCGCGGACCGACCGGGACGTCGACCGAGTACGTGCCGTCGGCGCCGGTCCTGGCGCTCCGGAACTCCATCCCCGAGGAGAGGTCCCGGATCACGATCTGGCAGCCCGGCTGGGGGACGCCGGCGGGGTCGAGAATGACCCCCGTGATCGTCGCCTTCTGCTGCGCCCACGCCGACGGGAGCCCGAGGGACGCGGCGACCAGGACGAAGGCGGCCGCGCAGCCCAGCGAGCGTGCGGCGCGCGGACGACGCATGCGGACGAGCACCATTTCGACTCCTCCTCCTTCCGGCTCGGTCGAAACCGCGGAAGGAAGTGCACGATGATCCGGCGATTTGTATTCCGGCGGCGCAGCCGTTGTCAAGGGGATTCCGCCGGATCCCGTTCCGCGGCCGGCGGTTCGCGGTCGGATGCGGTGCGGCGCACGCGCGGTGAGGATAGACTCTTGCCTCTCGCGCGCGGAGGAAGGGCATGCGGAGCAGAAAGCTCGGCGGCACGGGGATCGAGGTCTCCGAGGTCGGGTTCGGCGCCTGGGGCCTCGGCGGGGGCATGTGGCTAGGCGTCGAGGACGATGAGGGGCGGCGGGCGCTCCACGAGGCGCTCGACCTGGGCGTGCGCTTCGTCGACACGGCGCTCGTCTACGGCGATGGACACAGCGAGCGCTCGATCGCCGAGGTCCTGAGGGCGCGCGGGGGGCGCGAGGGGATCTCGATCGCGACGAAGATCCCTCCGAAGGACTACGTCTGGCCCGGGCGATCCGGGACGCCGCTCGAGAATGCGTTTCCCGCGGCGTGGGTCGTGGAGTGTGTCGAGACGTCGCTCAGGAACCTGCGCGTCGAGGCGCTCGACGTCGAGCAGCTCCACGTCTGGAACGACGCGTGGCTGGCCTCCCCCGCCTGGCCCGACACTCGCGACGCGCTCGAGCGCCTGAAGCGGGAGGGAAAGGTGCTCCACTGGGGCGTCTCGATCAACGACCACGCCCCCGAGACGGCCCTCGAGCTCCTGAACGACCCGCTCATCGAGGCGGCCCAGGTCATCTACAACGTCTTCGATCGCTCTCCCGAGCGGGGCCTTTTCGATCTCGCCCGCGAGCGGGACCTCGGGATCATCGTGCGCGTGCCGTTCGACGAGGGAGCGTTGACGGGGGCGGTGCGCGAGGACACGCGGTTCCCGCCCCGCGACTGGAGGAACCGGTACTTCCGGGGAGACAGGAAGGCCGAGGCGGGCCGCCGCGCGGACGCGCTGCGGCTTCTCCTCGGGGACGAGGCCGAAACGCTGCCGGAGCTGGCGCTCCGGTTCGTGCTGTCCCACCCGGAGGTTTCGACGGTCATCCCAGGAATGCGGCGCCCGGAGCACGCGCGCGCCAACGCGGCGGTCTCGGACGGCCGGGTTCTGTCGCCGGAGCTGCTCCGGCGGCTCGAGCATCACGCCTGGGACAAGAACTGGTATTGACGCCCCGCACGGGGTCAGACGTTACCAGCGTAAAAGTTTTACCGAAAAATCGCGGAAGGGCGATCGAATTCCACAGATGGGTGGGGCCGGGTTGGAACCCGGGAACTCATCCAACCGCCTGGTCCGGGACCTGAGGTTCGCAGGCCGGCCGCAGCGTCGTGGGGCACGATCGGGAAGACTGACCCCGGGCGCCTTCGCGAATGGAGCGGTGTCTCGCCGTTTCCTTCCGAAATCGTTACGAACGTAACGTCTGACCCCAGTTGTCCCCGGTTGTTGTAGGATCGCCCGCCATGACCGGAGGGGCGGAGCGAGTGGAGCATCGGGGGTTCCTGCGGGACCTCGGTCTCCTCGACTCGACGATGATCGTGGCCGGGTCGATGATCGGCTCCGGTATCTTCCTCGTGTCGGCCGACATGGCGAGGCTCCTCGGCTCCGGGGGCCTCCTCCTCCTGGCGTGGCTCACGACCGGCCTCCTCACGGTGGCGGCGGCGCTCTCCTACGGCGAGCTGGCCTCGATGATGCCCGAAGCGGGCGGGCAGTACGTGTACCTGCGCGAGGCGTACTCGCCCCTGCTCGGGTTCCTCTACGGGTGGACCCTCTTCCTCGTGATCCAGACCGGCACGATCGCGGCCGTCGCGGTCGCGTTCGCCCGGTTCCTGGGGGTCCTCGTTCCGGCGGTCTCCGCCGACACGTACCTCGTGGAGCCGGCATCGCTGTCGGAAGGGTACGCGGTAAGCCTCTCGGTCCAGCAGGCGGTCGCGATCGTCTCGATCCTGCTGCTGACCTGGCTGAACACGCGAGGGATCCGTCTCGGGAAGCGCATCCAGAACGCGTTGACCTCGACGAAAGTCCTCGTGCTGCTCGCCGTGATCGTGCTCGGCATAGCCCTCGGCGCCGGCCGTGGGTCGATCTCGGGGAGCCTCGGGGCCTTCGTGAAGCCTCTCGCCGGATCGGAGATCCGGTCCGATCTCGGCTGGGTCCCCTCCGTGAGCGCGGGCGGCGGTCTCCTCGGGCTCGTCGTCGCGTTCGCGCTCGCACAGGTCGGGTCGCTCTTTTCCTCGGACGCCTGGAGCGACGTGACGTTCGCCGCCGAGGAGGTGAAGGCTCCGCGCCGGAATCTCGCCCTCGCGATGGCCCTCGGGACCGCGATCGTCACGACGCTGTACCTCCTCGCCAACGCGTCCTACCTCGCGGCGCTTCCCCTCCGGGCGATCCAGGAGGCGCCCGAGGACCGCGTCGGGACCCTCCTCCTCGGGACGCTCTTCGGCCCCGCGGGCTCGGCCCTGATGGCGGGGGCGATCGTCGTCTCGACCTTCGGCTGCAACAACGGGCTGATCCTCGCGGGAGCCCGCGTGTACTGGGCCATGGCGCGCGACGGTCTCTTCTTCCGCGGCGTCTCGGGGCTCAATCGGCGCCGCGTCCCCGGGGCGGCCCTCTGGTGGCAGGGGATCTGGGCCTCGGCGCTGATCCTCCCGCGCACCCGGCTCGGGCCGGACGGCGGCGGGGTCGAGCGGTTCGGGAACCTGTACGGGAACCTTCTCGACTACGTCGTCTTCGCCGTGCTCGTGTTCTACGCGCTGACGATCGTCGGGCTCTTCCTGCTGCGACGGAAGCGGCCGGACGCTCCCCGGGCGTACCGCGCGCCCGGCTTCCCCTGGATCCCCGCCGCGTACGTCGCCGCGGCGGCCGGGATCCTCGTGGTCCTGGCGCTCTACCGGAGCCGGACCACCTGGCCGGGTCTGGTCATCGTGCTGACGGGGGTTCCCGTGTACTGGGCCTGGAGGAGAGGCGGCGGGAGGCAGCCGGTTTGAGGAGGTCGAACGTGTCCAGCCCTCTGTTCGCCAGGAAGCCGCTCGCGCTGCTCCTCGAGGAGATGAAGGGGGAGAACAGGCTCCGCAGAATCCTGGGTCCGATCCAGCTCACGAGCCTGGGCGTCGGGGCGATCATCGGCACCGGGATCTTCGTGCTGACGGGGCAGGCAGCCCACGACAAGGCGGGCCCCGCACTGGTGGTCTCGTTCGCGGTCTCGGGCCTCGCCTGCATCTTCGCCGCCCTCTGCTACGCGGAGTTCGCCTCGATGGCTCCCGTGGCGGGGTCCGCCTACACCTACGCCTACGCGACCCTCGGCGAGCTGTTCGCGTGGATCATCGGGTGGGACCTGGTCCTGGAGTACACGGTCGTCTCCGCCACGGTCGCGCACGGCTGGTCGCACTACTTCCAGGACTTCCTGGGGATCTTCGGCATCGAGATCCCGCGCGCGCTCGCCCTCGCCCCGTTCGACTACGATCCCGCGGCGGGACGGTTCGTCTCGACCGGCGCGACGTTCGACCTCCCGGCCGTGATCGTCACGATCGTGATCACGGCGATCCTCGTCAAGGGGATCCGCGAGAGCGCGACGTTCAACACGACGATGGTCGCGGTCAAGCTCGCCGTCGTGCTCCTCGTGATCGGGGTCGGGGCGTTCTACGTGGACCCGGCGAACTGGAGGCCGTTCGCGCCGTACGGATGGACCGGCGTCAGCTTCTTCGGGAAGACGTTCTCGGGGATGACGGACGGCGGAGGACATCCGCTCGGGATGCTCGCAGGCGCCGCGATCATCTTCTTCGCGTACATCGGGTTCGACTCGGTCTCGACTCACGCCGAGGAAGCGCGCGACCCGCAGCGCGACGTTCCGGTCGGGATCGTGGCGTCCCTTCTCGTGTGCACGGTGCTCTACATCGCCGTGTCGGCCGTGCTCACCGGCATGGTCCCGCACGACCGGATCGACATCGACGCCCCGGTCTCGGACGCCTTCCGCCAGGTCGGGCTCCCGTGGGCGCAGTTCCTGATCTCGCTGGGGGCGCTCGCCGGGATCACGTCGGTCCTGCTCGTGATGATGCTGAGCCAGCCCCGCGTGCTCCTGGCGATGGCCCGCGACGGGATGCTGCCGCCCGGCGTCTTCGGCGCGGTGCACGAGAGGTACAGGACGCCCTGGAAGTCCACGATCCTGACCGGCGCCGTGGTCTCGGTGCTCGGGGGGCTGCTGCCCCTCCGGATCCTGGCGGAGCTCACCAACATCGGCACGCTCCTCGCCTTCGCGATCGTGTGCGCGGCGGTCCTGGTCATGCGGTACGTCGAGCCGGGAGCCCACCGGCCGTTCCGCGCCCCCCTCTTCCCGTGGGTGCCGATCCTCGGGATCGCGACCTGCGCCCTGCTGATGTTCTCTCTGCCGGTGGAGAACTGGTGGCGGCTGGGAGCCTGGCTGCTGGCCGGGATGGTGATCTACTTCGGGTACGGCAGGCGTCACAGCGTTCTGGCGGAGAGAAGGAAGCGGGAGGGCGGAGTCTAGGAGGGAACGCGGCGGGGGGCGCGCGCCGCGCGCCCCCGCAGCGAGACACGCAGGATCACTGGGACGCGCTGTCGAAACCGCCGGAGACGGCCAGCTTCTCGTCCGTCACGATCCCCATCTTGAGATCGGGGACGTTGGTCTTGGCCAGGTCCACGATCTGCATGATCCCTTCGTAGTTGAGCTTTTCCTGGGCCGCGATGAAGAGGATCTTCTCCTCCTTCTTGCGGTTCTTGAAGATCTCCTCGGCCTTCTGGGGAAGTGCGTCCACGCGGACGACCTCCTTGTTGATCCGCACCGTGCAGCCCGGAGGGAGACCCTGCAATCCCAGGGGCGCCGTGATCGGGCAGTCCGCCTCGGAGATCGACATGATGAACTGCGTCTGGTCGGTCTGCGGGATCACCACCCCGGCGTCCCTGGGGATCTGCACGTCGTAGCCGCGCAGCGCCAGGGGCGTCATCACCATGAAGATGATCAGGAGCACGAGCAGGACGTCCACGAGGGGCGTCACGTTCATGTCCGACTGGAGCCCGCCCTTCTTGCCGACTGCCATTCCCATGGACGGACCCTCCTACTGCTCGCGCTTCTCGGTGACGAGACCGACGTTTCCGAACCCGGCGTCCTTGATCTTCATCATGGTCTTCTTGACTTCGCCGTAGGGAAGCCTGGCGTCCGCCTTGAGGACGACGCTCGCGTTCAGGTTCCTCTCGTACGCCTCCTTGATGGCGACGGCGAACTGCCCCTCGCTCATCCGGGCCTTGTCGATGAAGAAATCCTTCGTCGCGCTGATGACGACCATGATCTGGCTCTTCTCTTCGGCCTTCTTCTCGGGGTTCAGCGTCAACGGCAGCTTCACGGCCTGGCCCTTCTGGAGCATCGGCGTCACGACCATGAAGATGATGAGGAGCACCAGCATGACGTCCACGAGGGGCGTCACGTTGATCTCCGAGTTGACGTCCGGAGCCGAGAGCTTCTTACTTCGCGCCCGCGCCATAGGCCGCCCCGTGCTTCTTGAGGAAGAAATCGATCAGCTCCTGGGAGGAGTTCGACATCTCGACCTGGAACCTCTCGAGCCGGTTCGTGAAGTAGTTGAAGCACATCACCGCGGGAATCGCCACGCCGATGCCGAAGCCGGTCGTGATGAGCGCCTCGGCGATTCCGGCCGACACCGCAGCGAGGCCGCCGGAGCCGGACATCGAGATTCCGGTGAAGGCGTTGATGATGCCGAACACCGTGCCGAACAGTCCGATGAAGGGGGACGTGGAGCCGATCGTCGCGAGCCCCCCGAGGCCCTTCTTCATCTCCGCCGACGTGATCGCCGTCTCCCGCTCGAGCGCGCGCTCGACCGCCCCGACGACGTCGTAGCTCTTCGTCGCCTCGGACCCCTGGGCCATGAACTCGAGCAGTCCGGCGTGGACGACCCGGGCGATGTGGGACTTCCCGAACTGCTTCGACTTGTCCACCGCGACCTGCAGGTTCCCCTCCTTGAGGCTCTTGACGAGCACCGGCAGGTACTCGATGGACTGCTGCTTGGCCGCACGGTACGAGCGGAACTTCTCGATCATCACGGCGAGGGAGTAGATCGAGAGGATCAGCAGGATGATGATGACGCCCTTCGCCATCCATCCTGCCTGAGCAAACATCTGGACCAGGGACATTTGCATGGGCTGACTCCTTTGCGTACGGCTCCTGCCGGCTTTCGAGGCTCCCTAGTTGAGGGTGAAATCGACCTGAATCGTGAAGTAGATCTTGACCGGACGGCCGTTCTGGCGGGCCGGCTTGTACTTCCACTTGCGAACCGCCTCGATGGCGGCGTCGTCGAGCATCGGGTTCCCCTTCAGGACGGTGACGTCCTCCACGGAGCCGCTCTCGTTGATGACGGCCTGGAGGATCACGCGCCCCTGGATGCGCGCCTTGCGCGCCATCTCGGGATAGACCGGCTCGACCTTGAGGATCCGCTCGGGCGGATCCATGTCGGGAGCGAGCGGCACCGGCTCGGCTCCTCCGGTCCCGCCGTCGATTCCTCCCAGCACGCCGCCGAGGACGCCGCCGAGGACGCCGCCGACGACGCCGCCGGGCACGCCTCCCTCGACTCCGCCTTCCACGCCGCCGTCGACACCCCCGTCACCGCCGCCGAAATCCTCCGGAGCCTCGGGAGCCTTCGGGATCTCCTTCGGGACCTCCTTCGGCTGCACCATCTCGTTCGGCATCACTGGCTTCACGGGCTCGACCGGCCGCTGCTGCTGAGGCGTGGACCGCCGCGGGGGCGGCGGGGGCGGGGGCGGGGGCGGGGGCGGGGGGGCGGCCCCCAGGAACGAGATCATGAGGTCGGGGTCCTGGACGGCCTCGACGATGATGTACGACGCCCCGATGATCGCACCGACGAGGAGGGCATGGAGCCCCAGGGCGACCGGGAACGACCACTTCGACCTCTGTTCGTCGCCGCCCTTGCGGCTTTCCACCATCTTGTCGAACATGTTCGCTGCCCTTCCGGAGGCTCAGCTCAACTCGGCTTCGCCGCCGCCAGCTGCTTCTTGCGGGCCTCCACCGCCCTCTTCGTGACTTCCGTGGCCTTCTGGATCTCGGCCTGCGCCCCTTCGAGGTCCCCCGCGTTCGCGAGCACCTTCGCCTTCTCGCGGTGCAGGAGGTTGACGTAGGAGAGGGCCTCGAAGTAGTCCGGATCCAGCTTCACCGCGCGCTCGAGCGCGTCCATTCCCTTGGCGATCAGCGTCCTGCGCTCGTCGTCCGAAACGAGGAGACCGCCCCGGTAGGATCGCTCCCAGCAGACGACGCCGACGGTGTACAGCGCCTCCTTGTTGCTGGGCTCGATCTCCGTCCGCTTCGTGAAGTACTCGAGAGCCTTCGGGAAGTCCCCCTTCTTGGCGTACAGCTGCGCGAGCTGCGCGGTGTACAGGGCATTCTTGGGGTTCTCCCGGACGAGCCCCTCGTAGAAGGTGACGGCCTTGTCGGTCTGGTTCGCGGCCTGGAGGAGGCCGACGTAGAAGCCCCGGACCTTCTCGAGCGTCTCCTGGTCGGGGGCCTTCATCTTCAGGAGCTTCTCGAGGGCGGCGGCGGCCTTCTGCGAGTACTCCAGGTCCTTGGGGTGCGTGGAGTTCGGGTGGTACATGGCGAGATAGGAGACGGCGATCTGGTAGCTCGCCGCCCAGTCCCCCGGGTGGATCCCAAGAACCTTCTCGTACTCCGCGATCGCGGCCTCGTACTTCTGGCCCTTGTAGAGCTTGTTCCCCTCGTTCATCCAGTACCGGGACTTGACGGAATCGCATCCCGCCAGCGAGGCGACGAGCACCGCGAGCAGCACGAAGGCGAGCGGTCTACGAATCATGGACGCTCCAATGGCCGACGATTTCCCCGAGCGAGGGCGACGGAAGCTTCCGCTTGGAGTTCCTCTTCTACGGACACAGCAGTCGATCGCCGACCTCCGTTTCGATTCTAGCAGAACTTCTAGAGAGGGCGCCACGCGCCGGCCTCGGCCCGCCGGGAGTGCTGAGAACGACCCGCAGGCGGCGTCTCCGCGGACCCCTCCGCGGCCTCAGCGGCGGCCGGCCCGGAGCCCCGCCCGCGCCCCGAAGGATGCCGCCAGGAGACCGAGACCGAGCAGCGAGGCTCCCGTCGCCGCGCGCGCGTGCGCCTCCGAGCGGGGATCCACGACGGCGGCGAGGGCCCGCGCGGGAGGGAGGTCGTGGGGGAGCACGAAGAGCCCCGCGGCCGCCAGGAGGAATCCCAGCGAGGCTGCCCGGAAGCCGCCGGGTGTCCTCGAGGGGCGGCCGTGCCGCGCGCCGACGGCGCTGTGCGCGTAGCCGTAGCCCGAGTAGACGGCGAGGCCGAGGGTCAGCCAGCCGACGAAGCGCCACCACGACGCCGGGGGCAGGTAGACCATGAGGGCGAGGCACGAGGCGGCTCCGAGGCCGGGGACCAGCCAGGGGCCGAGCGGGACCCGGAACGGCCGCGGCCTCGCCGGCTCCCGGACCCTCAGGATCGGAATGCCCACCGAGACCAGCACGAAGGCGAACAGGGTCCCGATGTTGGTGAGGTCCACCATCTCGTCGATGCTGGCGAACGCCGCGGTCCCCCCCACGAGCAGGCCGGTGAGGATCGTCGTCACGTGCGGCGTCCGGAACCGTGGATGCACGCGGGCGAAGACCGGAGGGAGCAGCCCGTCGCGGGCCATCGCGAAGAAGATCCTGGGCTGGCCCAGCTGGAACACGAGGAGGACCGCCGTGTGGGCGACGACCGATCCGAACGCGACGATCGTGCTCGCCCAGACCGCCCCCGGGGCCACGTGCTGGAGCGCCATCGTCAGCGGCTCCGCCTGCTCGTGGGCGAGCCTCCGGACGAGATCGGGGTAGGGGACGAGGCCCGTGAACACCGCAGCCACGGCGATGTAGAGGAGCGTGCACACGACGAGCGAGGCCAGGATCCCCGCCGGGAGATCGCGGGTCGGGTTCCGGGTCTCCTCTGCGACCGTCGAGACGGCGTCGAATCCGATGTAGGCGAAGAAGACGACCGCCGCCCCGGCGAGCGTGCCCTTCCATCCGTTCGGCTGGAACGGGACCCATCGGAGGGTCATCTCCGAGACGGGCACGAACTTGAGGGCGACGACGATGAAGAAGAGCAGCACGACGATCTTGACGAGCACCATCCCCGCGTTGAAGCGAGCCGACTCCCGGATGCCCCAGACGAGGACGACGGTGACCACCGCGACGATCGCGAACGCGACGAGGTTGACGACGATGGGCACTCCGAGGACGTGCGGGGCGCTGTCGTAGAGCCCCGGGATCCTCGCCGCCGTGCGGTAATCGGTCGACAGCCAGAGCGGGATCCGGATCCCGATCCCCTCGAGGAACGTCCGGAAGTAATTCGCCCAGGAGATCGCAACGGCGACGTTCCCGACGGCGTACTCGATGATCAGGTCCCAGCCGATGATCCACGCGACGAGCTCGCCGAGGGTCGAGTACGCGTAGGTGTACGCCGAGCCGGCGATCGGGATGCGCGAGGCGAACTCCGCGTAGCACATCGCCGAGAAGCCGCACGCGATCGCGGTGAACACGAACAGGAAGACGACGGCGGGCCCGCCCGCGTTCACCGCGGTGCCGACCATGGAGAAGATCCCGGCGCCGATGATCGCGGCGATGCCGAGCGCCGTGAGGTCGATCGCCCGCAGCTCCCGCCGCAGCCC